>NZ_JBEOVA010000003.1:0-542381 GCF_040295225.1 Streptomyces sp. NPDC002896
TTCGGTCTTGCGTTTCCGACTCTATCAGATCTTTCCGATCCGATTTCCTCGGTGCTTTCCAGGTTCTCGCTTTCGCGTTTCCCTTTCCGGCGGTTTCAAACTCTAGCAGGTCTTTTTCGACTCTCTGACCACAGTCACCTGCGGACATGCAGAATCGGATCCAATTTTCAGGATCTGACGCTGTAGATGTCCCCGGGCTTCGACGTTGGCACGTCCTCTCGCCCCGGCGGATCTACGACTCTACATCCGTGTGCGGAGCACATGCAAACCGATTGGGGAGTCCGCCCAGGCCCGGCAAGCAAGGCCTCTCGTGCGGAACCGGCACTTCTTATGACCTACCCTGCTGAACAGTGTGCCGCCCGGGACAACCCAGTGGCGGCGCGGTCGACTCTCCACCCCTGGGAGGCTTCCCCATGACCAGCGTGACGTCCCCTCTTGCCGGTCGCGTCATAGGACTCTCGGCAGTACCGGATCCCGTGTTCTCCGGGGCGATGGTGGGCCCGGGCACGGCCATCGATCCTGTGCGCGAGCCCTCCGAGGCCGTCGCGCCTGTGGACGGCATCGTCGTGTCGCTGCACCCCCATGCGTTCGTCGTGGTCGACGAGGAGGGGCACGGCGTACTGACCCACCTCGGTATCGACACTGTTCAGCTCAATGGCGAGGGCTTCGAGCTGCTCGTCAGCAAGGGCGACACTGTGCAGCGCGGTCAGTCCATGGTCCGATGGAACCCGGCTGCGGTTGAGGCTGCCGGCAAGTCCCCGGTGTCCCCCGTCGTAGCGCTCGAGGCTACGGCAGAGTCTCTCTCCGACGTAGTAGAGGACGGCGACGTAAAGGCCGGCCAGCCCCTCTTCGGCTGGAAGTGACGTCCGCTCCAGCTCGGAGCGACGTCTGCGCCCCCGTAGGCGCCAGATACAACAACCACCGCGGCGGGGCAGGGTCCGCCGCTCTATCGGAGACGGTGACATGGAGACAACGCTGCGCGGCGTCGGCGTCAGCCACGGTGTAGCTGTCGGCGAGGTTCGGCACATGGGGACGGCGGTGCTCGAGCCGCCCGCCAAGCAGATTCCCGCGGAGGAGGCGGAGCGCGAGCAGGGGCGTGCCCGTCAGGCTGTGGAAGCGGTGGCGGCCGACCTCATCGCTCGCGGCAATCTGGCCGGCGGCGAGGCTCAGGCGGTCCTCGAGGCGCAGGCGATGATGGCCCAGGACCCGGAGCTCATGGCGGACGTGGAGAGGCGCATCGCGGTCGGCAGTACGGCCGAGCGTGCGGTCTATGACGCGTTTGCCGCTTATCGGGCGCTGCTGGCGGGTGCTGGTGAGTATCTGGCCGGGCGTGTGGCGGACCTCGACGATGTGCGGAATCGTATCGTCGCGCGGTTGCTCGGTGTGCCGATGCCGGGTGTGCCGGACAGTGACGAGCCGTATGTGCTGATAGCCCGGGATCTCGCCCCGGCTGACACGGCGCTGCTCGACCCGACGCTGGTCCTCGGTTTTGTGACCGAGGAGGGCGGGCCGACCAGCCACAGTGCCATTCTTGCGCGGGCGCTCGGTGTTCCGGCTGTCGTTGCTCTTCCGGGCGCGGGTGAGCTGGCCGAGGGCACGCTGATCGCCGTGGACGGCAGCACCGGCGAGATATTCGTCGAGCCGAGTGCGGAGAAGCGGGCGGCGCTGGAGGCTGCGGCCGCTGAGCGGAAGGCGGCGCTCGCCGCGTCGAGCGGCCCGGGGGCGACCTCCGACGGGCACAAGGTTCCGCTGCTGGCCAACGTCGGCGGTCCCGCGGATGTCCCGGCCGCCGTGGAGGCCGGTGCCGAGGGTGTCGGTCTGTTCCGTACCGAGTTCCTCTTCCTTGATGACAGCAAGAAGGCGCCGTCCGAGGAGAAGCAGATCGAGGCCTACCGCCAGGTGCTCGAGGCGTTCCCCGAGGGCCGTGTCGTGGTGCGCGTGCTGGATGCCGGCGCCGACAAGCCGCTGGACTTCCTGACGCCGGCCGACGAGCCGAACCCGGCGCTGGGCGTGCGCGGTCTGCGTACGCTGCTCGACCACCCCGAGGTGCTGCGTACGCAGCTGACCGCGCTGGCCAAGGCCGCGGAGGGGCTGCCGGTGTATCTCGAGGTCATGGCGCCGATGGTCGCGGACCGCGCCGATGCCAAGGCGTTCGCGGACGCGTGCCGGGAGGCGGGGCTGCAGGCGAAGTTCGGCGCGATGGTCGAGATTCCCTCGGCCGCTCTCCGCGCCCGGTCGATTCTCCAAGAGGTCGAGTTCCTGTCGCTGGGCACCAATGACCTTGCGCAGTACACCTTCGCCGCGGACCGTCAGGTGGGTGCGGTGTCGCGTCTGCAGGATCCGTGGCAGCCCGCGCTCCTCGACCTGGTCGCGCTGGCGGCCGAGGCTGCGAAGGCCGAGGGCAAGAGCTGTGGTGTCTGCGGTGAGGCGGCGTCGGACCCGCTGCTCGCCTGTGTGCTGACCGGTCTGGGGGTCACCTCTCTTTCGATGGGTGCGGCGTCCATTCCCTATGTGCGCGCGACGCTTGCCAAGTACACGCTGGCCCAGTGCGAGCGGGCCGCGGCGGCCGCGCGTGCTGCGGACAGCGCGGAAGAGGCGCGGACGGCGGCTCAGGCCGTGCTGTCCGGCGAATAGTCCGGAATAGTCGGTCCAGGGCATCGGATCAGTAGTCGGTCCGAGCCTTCGGAGGGCCGTTGCGAGGGCGCTCCACCTGCGATCCTGCGGGTGGGGCGCCCCTCGCCGTTCAGTGCCGGTGGGCGCTTCCGGAATGGTCCTCGCCGAGGTCCGGAGGTGCGCAGTAGTCGACGCCTGATTCGGGGCCGACGAGGTCTCCGGATTCGATGTCGGTGCAGTAGGCGTCGAAGACTTCTGCCGCAGTGAGGGGCTGCAGGCCTCCTCCGTGCAGGCGCCAGCCGTAGACCTTGTCGCCGGTGCCGTTACCGCTCGTACGCATGACGAGTCCCCCGGGGCTGTCCGTGGCGATGCCGGCGGCGAGGACCGTGGTGAATTCCAGGGCCCCGGTCTCGTCCAGCCGCGTGGTGCCGTCTGTGTCCCCTTCGGTGCTCAGCACGGCGAGGAGCGGTTCCGTGTCGGTGGCGACGCTGCACACGAGGTGCCGGTGGCCGGGCGCCGCCGTCTCGAGGACCCGGACAAGCAGCTCCGAGGCGCGGACGAAGGCGGCCCGCCCGATGTCGTCTCCGCAGGAGGCGCAGGCGCCGATGACGGCCAGCAGCGTCGTCGCGTACTCCCAGGTGGTGTGTCGAAGGGCCTCGTCGACAAGGTCCGGCACCAGGTCGGCGAGAAGCTGGCCCTCGTAAGGGACGGTCGCGCCGGTGGCCGCGAGTTCTGCGGTGAAGCGGGTGCGGCTTGCGGGTGTGTCGGGTTCCAGGCCCGTCTCGGCGCAGAAGCCCTCGTACTCCTCGGGGTCGAAGAGGGCGACGGAGGTGTGCCGGCCCTGGTCTGCCAGCGTTCTCAGGAGGGCCTCTACCTGCTGGAGGTAGGTCTCGTGGTCGTCGAAGGTGAAGGTGCGGTAGCGCCGCATCGCCGTGAAGTCGTGCTCGTCGGCGAGCAGGCCGATGGTGCCGGCGACTTCGCGGTGCAGAACGTGCGTCGTGGTGCCGTGCCGGGTGCGCCCCATGGTTCCCCCTGTGTGCGGTGAATCAATGCTCACTCACCGTAACGGGCGGCACTGACAACGCTCAGCCGCGCTTGTGTGCCAGGTCCTCGTAGAAGCGGAGCAGGTCGATGCTGTCCACCGAGCCCGGGTTGACGGCCTTGTCCAGGGGCGTGCCCTGGAGGAGGCGCTTGACGGGGACCTCGATGCGCTTGCCGGTGAGGGTGTGGGGGACCCCGGGGACCTCGATGATCTCGTCGGGAATGTGGCGCGGGGAGAGCTGCTCACGGATGGTCTGCTTGATGCGCGCCCTGAGGTCGTCGTCCAGGGTTGATCCGGGCGCCAGGTGGACGAAGAGGGGCATCCAGTAGCCGCCGTCCGGCTGTTCGATGCCGATGACGAGGGACTCGCGGATCTCGGGGAGGCGCTCGACGACTTCGTAGATGTCGGCCGAACCCATACGTACGCCCTGGCGGTTGAGGGTCGAGTCGGAGCGCCCGTGGATGATCAGCGAGCCGCGGCTGGTGAGCGTGGTCCAGTCGCCGTGGCGCCAGACGCCCGGGTAGGTGTCGAAGTAGCTGTCGTGGTAGCGGCTGCCGTCGGGGTCGTTCCAGAAGCGGATCGGCATGGACGGCATCGGGTTGGTGACCACGAGCTCACCGACTTCGTCGGTGAGCGGTTTGCCATTGGGGTCCCAGGCCTGAAGGTCGGTGCCGAGGCAGGGTGCCTGAAGTTCGCCGATGTACACGGGCAGCGTGGGGACCGCTCCGGCGAAACAGGAGCAGACGTCCGTGCCGCCGCTGACGGAGGCGATCCACAGGTCGTCGCGCACCTCGTCGTGCAGCCAGCGGAAGCCGTCGGGCGGCAGCGGGGATCCAGTGGTGGCGACGCAGGAGATGCGGGAGAGGTCGAAGTCGCGTGAGGGGTGGACGCCGGCCTTGCGGCAGGCCATGACGTACGCGGCGGAGGTGCCGAAGAGCGTGGCTCCGGTGCGTTCGGCGACTCGCCACTGGGCGCCGGTGTCGGGGTGGCCCGGGCTGCCGTCGTACAGGACGATCGTGGTGCCCGTGAGGAGGCCGGAGACGAGGAAGTTCCACATCATCCAGCCCGTGGAGGTGTACCAGAAGAAGCCGTCGTCGGGGCCCAGGTCGCAGTGCAGGCCGAGCTGCTTGTAGTGCTCCACGAGGATGCCGCCCTGGGACTGGACGATGGCCTTGGGCAGGCCCGTGGTGCCGGACGAGTACAGGACCCACAGGGGGTGGTCGAACCTCACCTGTTCGTACTCGGGTGTCACGTCCGCGCTGGTGAGCGCCGACCATTCGAGGGCGCCTTCGGGGGCCTCGGTGCCCAGCAGCGGGATGTGGACTACAGCGCGAAGAGTTGGCAGCTCGCGGCGCAGCTCGGCGACCGTGTCGCGGCGGTCGTGCTCCTTGCCGCCGTAGCGGTAGCCGTCGACCGTGAAGAGGACCACGGGCTCGACCTGCTGGAAGCGGTCGAGGACGCTGCGGGCGCCGAAGTCGGGGGCGCAGGAGGTCCACACGGCGCCGACGGCCGCGGTGGCGAGGAGGGCGACGGCGGCCTCCGGGATGTTGGGCAGGTAGGCGCTGACGCGGTCGCCCGGGCGTACGCCGAGGGCGCGGAGCTCGGCGGCCAGGGAGCCGACCTGGCGGCGCAGGTCCGCCCAGCTCACCGAGCGCGGTTCGTTGGTCTCGTCCACGGCGAGGATGGCCGGCGCGTCCGGGCGGGTGTCGGCGGCCCGCAGGGCGTGCTCGGCGTAGTTGAGGGTGGCTCCGGGGAACCATTCGGCCCCGGGCATCGAGCGGTCGCCCAGCACGCGCGCGTAGGGGGTCGAGAAGCGGATGTCGAACCACTCGGTGACGGCCTTCCAGAACGTCTCCAGCTCGTCGACGGACCAGCGGTGCAGCGCGGCGTAGCCGCCCTCGGCGGGTGCTCCGTGGTGCTCGGCCGCCCAGGCCTGGAACCGGGTGATCTGCGCGGAGGCGATGAACTCCTGGTCGGGCTGCCAGAGTGGTGTGGGGTTCGCTGAGGACATGGGGCGGCTCCCAAGCTGTGCGCGTCGTGTGCGTCTGTCGTACACGGGCGTGTGTGCGCGTAAGGCGGCTGCTACGGACGATGCCATGTGATCGACTTCCACACCAGGGCTCGTCCCACATAGTCGTGATCGTGAAGATGTGCCGTTACCACAGGTGAACGGGAGTTGAACGCCTCACGCGCGCGTGGGCCGCAGTGGCAGGGTGATCACTATGGACGGTCGTGGCCTCGTGCGTGCGGTGAAGGCGGTCGGTGTGGTGGGGGCGGCGCAGGGGGTGCGCGCGGTGCGGGCGGCGTGGCGCAGGCGGCGTATCGACGCGGCAGGACTGCCGGCGCGGGGGGCCGAGCGGGCCCGCGTCCCCGGGCCCGTGACGGGGGCCGATCCGGGGCCGGGCGGCGGGGTGATCCGCTTCGAGCGCTCCGAGCTGCGGGTCATGGTCACGGTGGCCGGTGCGGTGTTCTGGGGCTGGGACGGAGCCGGCCCCGAGCCCTCGTACGCGCTGGCGGGGCCTTGTCCGGAGCCGGATCCGCGGGCCGTCCTGGAGCCGGACAAGGACGGCGGCTGGCGGGTGGTGGCCGAGCGGGTCACGGTGGCCGTCTCGCGGCACGGCGCCGTCGAGGTGCGGACCCCCGGCGGGGTCTTACTGCGCCGGGACCTGCCGCCCCGCTGGTGGGAGCCCCGCGAGGGAGGCGTCGCCCGCTGGGTGCAGCGGTCGGAAGTGGCGGCGGACGCACGGTTCTTCGGGCTCGGCGGGCGCGCTTCGGGGCCGCGGCTGCGGAACGGGACGTACCGGCTGTGGAACACCGACCCCGGCCGGGCGTTCGGGCCCGCCGAGGACCCGCTGTACATCACCATGCCGGTGCAGATGGTGGTGGCCGACGCCGGCACGCACCTGGCCTTCCACGACTCCACATGGGACGGCACGGTGGTGCTGCACGAGGGCGAGGAGGGCGCCGGATCCGGACACGACCGTCCCGGTTCATGCGAGCTGCGGATGGACGGCGGTCCGCTGCGGTGCTGGGTCGTCGTGGGCGCCCCCGCGCGCGTGCTGCACGTGTGGACGCAGCTCACGGGTGCGCCCGCGGTGCCGCCCGCGTGGGCGCTCGGGCACCATCACGCGCGGTGGGGCTTCGGCAGCGAGCAGGAGGTGCGGCGGATCGTCGCCGGCTACCGGGAACGGGGGCTGCCGCTCGACGCGGTCCATCTGGACATCGACCACTACGACGGGCACCGCGTGTTCACCGTCGACCGAGAGCGGTTCCCGAAGCTCCCGGTGCTCGCCGAGGAGCTGCGCAGGGACGGCGTCCGGCTCGTGTCCATCGTCGACCCGGCAGTGAAGGCCGAACCCGGCAACGCCGTGTACGACGCCGGGACGGCTGCGGACGCGTTCGTGCGAGACGCATCCAAGCGGCCCGTGCTGGGCGTCGTATGGCCCGGGGACGCGGTGTATCCGGACTTCACGGATCCGCAGGTCCGCGCGTGGTGGGGCGGGCTGTACGAGGAGCGGCTGCGGCAGGGGTTCGCGGGGTTCTGGAACGACATGAACGAGCCGGTGTCGTTCGCCGCCTTCGGGGAGGCGACCCTGCCGCGCTCGGCACGGCATGCGCTGGAGGGCCGCGGCGGGGACCATCGGGAGGCCCACAACGTGTACGGGTTGTGCATGGCCCGCGCGGGATACGAGGGGCTGCGCGAACTGCGCCCCGAGGAGCGGCCTTTCCTGTTCTCGCGTTCGGGGTGGGCTGGGATGCAGCGGTACGGCGGTACCTGGTCCGGGGACGTGGCCACGGGCTGGCCGGGGTTGCGGGCCTCGTTGTCGCTGGTGCTGGGGCTCGGGCTGTGCGGGGTGCCGTACTCGGGGCCGGACGTGGGCGGGTTCGACGGCAGTCCGTCACCCGAGCTGTATCTGCGGTGGTTCCAGCTGGCCGCGCATCTGCCGCTGTTCCGCACTCATGCGGCGCTGCGGGCCGGGCGCAGGGAGCCCTGGGAGTTCGGTGCCGAGGTGCTGGAGCACGCACGCGTGGCGCTCGCGGAGCGTCGGCGGCTGCTGCCGTACTTCGTCACGCTGGCGCATCTGGCACGTCGCACTGGTGCGCCCTATGTGCGGCCCGTGTGGTGGGGGGCGCCCGAGGACAGGGACCTGCGCGACTGTGAGGATGCGTTCCTGCTGGGTGACTGTCTTCTGGTGGCGCCGGTCCTTGACCGGGGAACAGAGCGGCGGGCGGTGCGGCTTCCGGCCGGCCGGTGGTACGACACGGTCACCGAGGAGGCGTACGAGGGTCCCGGGCAGGTGCTGCTGAAGGCGCCGCTGTCGCGTATTCCGGTGCTTGCGCGGGCGGGTGCGGTGCTGCCGGTCCGCGGTGCCGACGGTGGGCTCGAACTGGAGGTCTGGGCCCCCGCCCGCGGGCGTACCGGAGGGGGCCTCGTGGTGTCCGATGCGGGCGACGGCTGGGAGGAGCCGGAGACCGAGCGGTTCACGGCCCGCTGGGAGCGCGACCGTGTGGTGGTGGAGCGGGAATGGGAGGCCGGCAGGAGCGAGCCCTCGTACCCGGTGCGGGTGCGAGGGCTGGGACCGAGGTGAGCAGCCGGGACGGTACGAGCAGATGAGCGGACCCCTCGAGAGGTACTCGGGAGCCGGGCCTCGTCAGACGTAGCGGCCCTCGAACCACGCGCGGACGGCCAAGGTGTGCAGGGGGAAGGCGAGTTCGACGGGTCTGCGCAGCAGGTGCCAGCCCTCAGTCTCGTCCGTCGGCACGGACGGGGGCAGCTCCTGGGCCGGGCGCTCGGGCAGCAGACCGAACAGCAGCAGGTGTCCGCCGGGAGAGCTCATCGCGTCGGCCAGACGCACGTCGCGGCTCGCCGCGTCGATGCCCGTCTCCTCCTTGAGCTCGCGGACGACGGCGTGCCGCCAGTCCTCCCGGTGGTCGAGGAAGCCACCGGGCAGAGCGATACCTCCACGTGCGGGCGCGATGGTCCGTGTGATGACGACCAGGCCCGTGCCGGACGAGTCGTACGCGGGCTGAAGCGCGACCGCCACCGGCAGCGGGCTGCGATAGGCAACGGCACCGCAGGCAGAGCAGGTGCGGGGCCAGCCGGACGCCGCGTCCCCGTAGGGCGTGCCGCAGCTCGAACAGTGTGAGTCCGGCTTGGTGTTGAAGGAAGAGTGCTGGGTTTCGGACACGCCGCGGACTGTATCCGATCGCCTGGCGCCGCATTCTGTCCGGTTCCCGTCCCTGATAGACGCTGAGATGCCGGGCGAGCGTTCGGGGAGCGCGGGCTCCCCGAGCGCGGCCCGAGCTCGCATGGAACGGCGAGGCGGACCCCGGGACGGCCGGCCGTCAGTCGTGAGCGGTGAGCGACTTCCGTGACACGGGGAAGTCGAAATACGTGTCGGGGAACAGCTCAGGCTTGTACGTGAAGTGCCACCACTCCTCCGGGAGGTTCACGAAGCCCTGAGCCGCAAGCGTGCTCCTCAGCAGATCGCGGTTGGCGCGCTGCACTCCCTGGATGCGCGGGTCGTCGGTGTGGGACAGGGTGTCGAAACAGTCGAATCCGGTGCCCATGTCGACCGAGTTGTCGGGGAAGCGCTCGTCCTGCGGCGCGTAACAGGGCACAAGGGGCTCACCGGGGTGATACGGCCTGGTGGGCAGCGCGGGCAGCTTCACGATCGTCAGGTCGAGCGTCGAGCCCCGGCTGTGCCCCGACTTCTCCGCGATGTAACCGTCCGCGAACAGACGTGTCTTGTCGACGTTCGGGTAGAACTCGGCCTTCATGCTCTGGTCGTCGAGGTCCTTCGCCCAGCGGACGAAGTGGTCGACGGCTCGCTGCGGCCGGTAGCAGTCGTAGACCTTGAGCGAATACCCCTTGCTCACCAGCTGGACCTGGGCCTTGTGCAGGGCTTCGGCTGCCGGGCGGGTGAGGATGCACATCGGCTGTTCGTAGCCGTCCACGCGCTCGCCCACGAAGTTGTGCGGGGTGAAGTACCTGATCTCCTGGAGGATCGACTTGTCGACGTCCCTCAGCGCGACGAACTCCTCGGGGGCCTTGGGTTCGGTGCTCGCGTGGGCGGGGGCGGAGGTGAGGGCCACGGCGAGCAGGGCGGCGGTCGCGGTGACCAGGCCGCGCAGTGCGGAAGACAGTGCTCTCATGCCCCATCCGTACCAGGGCGACGTTCCGGCGGGAAGACGATCGCATACAGTCGGCGGCCGTTCGCGACCCCTGCCGGAACTCCGCCAGGCATGGCAGACTCCTGACGTACCGTCAGATTCGACTGCGGAAGCCCGTCACATTCACTGCCGGGAGGGGCCTTGTCGCGCAAACGCACGCCTGTGGTGGCGAGTTGGTTCACGGAGGATGGGGCCGACGGAGAAGGGGAGGGCGGCTTCCGGCTGCTGGGTACGCGGTGTTCCGCGTGCGCTTCGGTCTTCTTCCCCCGGGAGGACGTCCTCTGCCGCAACCCCGGCTGCCCCGGCGGTGAGCTGACCGAGGTGCCGCTCTCCCGGCGGGGCCGCATCTGGTCGTACACGGACTCCCGTTACCGGCCGCCCGCGCCGTATGTCTCGAATCCGGAACTCGAGTGGCAGCCCTGCACGTTGATCGCTGTGGAGCTGGAGGCCGAGCGCATGGTGGTGCTCGGGCAGGGGGCTCCGGGCGTCTCCCTCGCCGATCTGGCCGTCGGGATGGAGGTGGAGGCCGTCCCGGGTGTCCTCAACGAGGACGAGGAGACGACCTGGACGACGTGGCACTGGCGTCCGACCGGGTCAAGGAGGCCGGCTGAAGCGGAGGGGCACACCAAGGGGACGACGGGGGTGGTGGCATGACGGCGGACGTGGCGGTGCTCGGCGCGGGCATGCACCCGTGGGGCAAGTGGAGCCGCAGCTTCATCGAGTACGGCACGGCGGCGGCACGCGCGGCGCTTGCGGACGCCGGGATCGACTGGCGCGACATAGGCTCGATCGTCGGCGCGGACACGGTCCGCGGTGGATATCCGGGATACGTGGCGGGGGCGACGTTCGCGAAGGCGCTGGGCTGGCAGGGCGCGCGCGTGGCGAGCGTCTACGCGGCGTGCGCATCGGGCGCGCAGGCGATCAGCACGGCACGGGCGCAGATCCTCTCCGGCCTGGCGGACGTCGTCCTGGTCGTCGGGGCCGATGCCGCGCCGAAGGGCTTCTTCCGCCCGGCGGGCGGAGATCGCCCTGACGATCCGGACTGGCTGCGGTTCCGGGTGCTCGGCGCGACCAACCCGGCGTACTTCGGCCTGTACGCGCGCCGCCGGATGGCCGTGCACGGAGACACTCCGGAGGACTTCGCCCAGGTCAAGGTGAAGAACTCCACGGCGGGAGCGCTCAATCCGCTGGCCCGGTACCGCAAGCGGGTGACCGCCGAGGAAGTCGCCGCGTCCGCGGTCGTCGCCGATCCACTGCGGCTGCTCGACATCTGTGCGACCTCGGACGGAGGTGCAGCACTGGTGCTGTCCACCATGGAGTTCGCACGGAGGCACGGCGCGCCGGACCCGGTGCGGATACGTGCGGTGTCCACGGTCACGCCGAGGTTTCCGAACACCGTGCTCGATCTTCCCGACATCGCCACGGACTCCGCGGCCGCGGTGGACCCGCCCGCCGAGCCGTTCCGGGTGTCCATCGCGCGGGCGGCGTACGAGGAGGCGGGCATAGGTCCGGAGGATCTCTCGCTGGCCGAGGTGTACGACCTCTCAACTGCACTGGAGCTGCAGTGGTACGAGGATCTGGGCCTCTGCGGGGAGGGCGAGGCGGCGAAACTGCTGCGCGAGGGTGCCACCGGTCCCGGCGGTCGTATACCCGTCAATCCGAGCGGAGGGCTCGCATCGTTCGGGGAAGCCGTGCCGGCGCAGGCCATCGCCCAGGTGTGTGAACTGACCTGGCAGCTGCGGGGTGCGGCGGGTGAGCGGCAGGTGGCGGACGCGCGTGTGGGGGTGACCGCGAACCAGGGGCTGTTCGGGCACGGGTCCTCGGTGATCGCGGTGCGGTGAGGCCGGCGTCTCGCCGTCCGGGAGACGCCCGCACCGGGTGACGCGGCAGCCGTCCTCCGGCCGTACTGGAGGCTCGGCCACCGGTTGCGCCGCATCCGCGCCACCGGCCAATGGTTCGCGTCCACGACCTTGACGCCCCCACACCACCGGTGAACACTTCCGGGTGTCAGTCGGCATCGCCGCACATCGGCTGCCCGGCCACCCATGGCTCCGCCAGGCCTCGGCTATCCCATTGCCGCAGGTCCCGGCCATCTCCACTGGCGCTACGGGCGATTCGGCTGCGAGGGCACGCTCATCACCGAGGCCGGGCGGGGCACGGGACTCCCTGCCCAGGGCTCACACAGGCACGGGAAACGCACCCTGCACGGAGCACCGGGGCGGAGAACCCGCCGCGGGCCAGGCCTAGGAGCCGCCATGAGCAACGGAGACATCTTCTTAGGTGAATTGATCGGCACCGCGATCCTGATTCTCTTCGGCGCCGGCGTGTGCGCCGCCGTCACCCTCAACCACTCGAAGGCGAAGGCGTCGGGGTGGACCGTCATCGCCTTCGGGTGGGGCTTCGGCGTACTGGCGGGCGCGTACACCGCCGCCCCGCTCTCCGGCGGCCAGCTCAATCCGGCCGTCACGATCGGCATCGCCGTCGACACCGGCAAGTGGGACAAGGTCTGGGTCTATCTGCTCGGCCAGATGGTCGGCGCCATGCTGGGGGCCGTACTCGCCTACCTCGTGTACCTGGCGCAGTTCCAGGCCAACGTCCGCAAGGAGGGCACGACAGAGGGGACGGCGGTCGAGCCGACACCGACGCTGGGCATCTTCTCCACCATCCCGGAGATCAGGAACCCGGTCGCCAACCTCATCACCGAGATCATCGCGACGATCGGCCTGGTGCTGCCGATCCTCGCCTTCGGGCTGACGAAGGGGCTCGGCGAGTCCGGCACCCTCGTGCTGATCGTCTCCCTGCTGGTCGTCGGCATCGGTCTCTCCCTCGGCGGGCCCACGGGCTATGCCATCAACCCGGCCCGTGACCTGGGCCCGCGCATCGTGCACTCGTTCCTGCCGATACCGAACAAGGGCACGTCCAACTGGAGTTACGCCTGGATTCCGGTGGTCGGGCCGCTCATCGGCGGAGCCCTGTCGGGACTGATCTACAACGCAGCCTTCTGACGAAGGGGACGTCATGACGGACAAGTTCGTCGCCGCAATCGACCAGGGCACTACCTCCAGCCGCTGCATCATCTTCAACCAGGACGGCGCGATCGTCGCCGTCGACCAGCGCGAACACCGCCAGATCTTCCCCAAGCCCGGCTGGGTGGAGCACGACGCCACCGAGATCTGGTCCAAGGTGCAGGCCGTCGTCGCGGGGGCGATCGCCAAGGCCGGGCTGCGCGCCGACCAGCTCAGCGCGCTCGGTATCACCAACCAGCGCGAAACGACGGTGCTGTGGGACCGCGCCACGGGCAAGCCCGTGCACAACGCCATCGTGTGGCAGGACACGCGTACGTCCGCGCTCTGCACCGAACTGGGCGGCTCGGACGGGCAGGACCGTTTCCGCGAGCAGACCGGCCTACCCCTCGCCAGCTACTTCTCCGGGCCCAAGGCGGCCTGGCTGCTGGACAACGTGCCGGGCCTGCGGGCACGTGCCGAGCGCGGCGAGATCGCCTTCGGCACGATCGACTCCTGGCTGATCTGGAACCTCACGGGCGGTGTGGACGGCGGGGTGCACGTCACGGACGTGACGAACGCCGGCCGCACCATGCTGATGAACCTCCAGACGCTGCAGTGGGACCAGTCCATCCTGTCGGCGATGAACGTTCCCGAGGCGGTCCTGCCGGAGATCAGGTCCTCGGCCGAGGTGTACGGCACGGCCGTGGGCCAGCTCGAGGGGGTTCCGGTCGCGTCGGCGCTGGGCGACCAGCAGGCCGCCGTGTTCGGCCAGGCCTGCTACGACACGGGGACGGCCAAGAACACCTACGGCACGGGCAGCTTCCTGCTGCTCAACACCGGGAACCGGCCGGTGCCCTCGAAGAACGGCCTGCTGACGACGATGGGCTACAAGATCGGCAGCGAGGCGCCCGTCTACTGCCTCGAAGGGGCCATAGCGATCACCGGTGCGCTGGTTCAGTGGTTCCGCGACCAGCTCGGGATCATCCGCACGGCCGACGAGATCGAGCAGCTTGCGTCGAGCGTGGACGACAACGGCGGTGCGTACATCGTGCCCGCGTTCTCGGGTCTGTTCGCGCCGTACTGGCGCGCGGACGCGCGGGGTGTCATCACGGGGCTTACCCGGTATGTGACCAAGGGCCATCTGGCGCGTGCGGTGCTGGAGGCGACGAGCTGGCAGACGCGGGAAGTCGTCGACGCGATGTACCAGGACTCGGGGGTGCAGATCACCACCCTCAAGGTCGACGGCGGCATGACCAAGAACAATCTGCTGATGCAGCACCAGGCGGATGTGCTGGGCGTGCCGGTGATCCGGCCCAGGGTCTCGGAGACCACGTGCCTGGGTGCGGCCTACGCCGCCGGTCTGGCGACCGGTGTGTGGAACGACCTGGACGAGCTCAAGACGCACTGGCAGAAGGACGCCGAGTGGACGCCCGGTATGGAGACGCAGGTGCGGGACCGCGAGTACGACAACTGGCGCAAAGCGGTCGAGAAGAGCCTCGGCTGGCACGAGGACAGCGCGGGGTGACCGTCTCCCGCTGAATCGCGCGGCAC
Source organism: Streptomyces sp. NPDC002896 (assembly GCF_040295225.1). Classification (NCBI taxonomy): domain Bacteria; kingdom Bacillati; phylum Actinomycetota; class Actinomycetes; order Kitasatosporales; family Streptomycetaceae; genus Streptomyces; species Streptomyces sp. NPDC002896. Next base: position 14,386 of record NZ_JBEOVA010000003.1, read on the forward strand.
GCGCGCGTGGACCGCGGCCCGTACCCCGGTCGGTGGGGGTACGGGCCGCCTCACATGGTGACGCCGTCTCAGGTGGTGACGGTCTGGCGGTGATCCGCGGCGACCGCCATGGCGTGCTCGACGACCTCGATCAGCACTTCCTTGACGGACTGCAGGTCGCGTGCGTCGCACAGCACGACGGGCACTCCGGGGTCGAGGTCGAGAGCCTGCTGGACCGCGTCCGCCGGGTGACGTTCGGCTCCTTCGAAGCAGTTGACGGCGACGATGAAGGGGATGGAGCGCCGCTCGAAGTAGTCGACGGCGGCGAAGCAGTCCTCCAGTCGCCGGGTGTCGGCCAGCACGACGGCCCCGAGGGCGCCGGTGGCGAGTTCGTCCCACAGGAACCAGAAACGGTCCTGCCCGGGGGTGCCGAAGAGATACAGCACCAGGTCGTCGCGGAGCGTGATGCGCCCGAAGTCCATGGCGACCGTGGTGGTGTGCTTGCCCTCGACCCCATTGGTGTCGTCGACCGGCCGGCCGGCCTCGGTGAGCATCTCCTCGGTCCGCAGCGGCCTGATCTCGCTGATCGCGCCGACGAGGGTCGTCTTGCCCACCCCGAAACCGCCGGCCACGAGGATCTTGAGCGTGACGGGCTCGACGGGGGCCTTGCCGCGCGCGGAGCGCCCGAGGATCATCGGTCTGTTCTCCTGACTCACTGTTCGCTGGGGTCGTGTGCTGGGAGACCGTACCCGCCGCCACCCGGGGTTTCGATCACGAGTACGTCACCGGGCCGCACCTCGGCGGAGTCGCTGCCCCGCAGCCGGGTGACCGTGCCGTCGGCGCGTTCGACGCGGTTGGAGCCGAGGGCTCCTGGCTCTCCGCCCGCCATGCCGTACGGCGGCATCCTGCGGTGCTGGGACAGCGTGGACACCGTCATGGGTTCGCGGAAGCGGATCCGGCGTACGGCGCCGTCCCCGCCGCGCCACCTACCCCCTCCGCCGCTGCCGCGCCGTACCGCGAACTCGTCGAGGAGGACGGGCAGTCGCCACTCCAGCACCTCGGGGTCGGTGAGGCGGGAGTTGGTCATATGGGTCTGGACGACGGGCGCGCCGGGGAACCCGTCCCCGGCACCCGATCCCGAGGCCACGGTCTCGTAGTACTGGTACCGCTCGTTGCCGAAGGTGACGTTGTTCATGGTGCCGGAGCCCTCGGCCTGGACGCCCAGGGCGGCGTAGAGGGCGCCGGTGATGGCCTGCGAGGTCTCCACGTTTCCGGCGACGACGGCGGCCGGGGGCTGCGGTGCCAGCATGGACCCCGGCGGGACGATGATGCGCAGCGGCCGCAGACAGCCGTCGTTGAGCGGGATGTCGGCGGCCACCAGGGTGCGGAAGACGTACAGGACGGCCGCGTTGACCACGGAGAACGGTGCGTTGAAGTTGGTGTCGAGCTGGGGCGACGTACCGGTGAAGTCGATGGTGGCGGCCCGTTGGTCGCGGTCCACGCGGATGCGAACACGGATGACGGCACCGGAGTCGGTCTCGTAGGCGTACTCACCGTCCTCGAGGGCGTCGATGACGCGGCGTACCGCTTCTTCGGCGTTGTCCTGGACGTGCCTCATGTACGCCTGGACGACATCGAGGCCGAAGTCCTCCATCATGCGGGCGACTTCGTCGACGCCCTTCTGGTTGGCGGCGATCTGGGCGCGCAGGTCGGCGAGGTTGGTCTTCGAGTTGCGGGAGGGGTAGTGCGCCTCGGTGAGCAGGCGGCGCGTCTCCTCCTCGCGGAAGCGGCCGCCTTCGACGAGCAGCCAGTTGTCGAAGAGGACGCCTTCCTCCTCGATGGTGCGGCTGTTCGCGGGCATGGAGCCGGGTGCGATGCCGCCGATCTCGGCGTGGTGGCCGCGCGAGGCGACGTAGAAGAGAATCCGCTCCCCCGCCGTGTCGAACACCGGGGTGATCACGGTGACGTCGGGGAGGTGGGTGCCGCCGTGGTACGGGTCGTTGATCGCGTAGCTGTCGCCGGGACGCATGCTGTCGCGGCGCCGCCGGATGACCTCCTTGACGCTGGTGCCCATCGAGCCGAGGTGGACCGGGATGTGCGGGGCGTTGGCGACGAGGTTGCCGTCCGGGTCGAAGAGGGCGCAGGAGAAGTCGAGGCGCTCCTTGATGTTGACGGACTGGGCCGTCGACTCCAGGCGGGCGCCCATCTGTTCGGCGATCGACATGAAGAGGTTGTTGAAGACCTCGAGGAGCACCGGATCGGCTTCTGTGCCGACGTGGGAACTCTCCGTGACCGCCGCCCGTTCCATGACCAGGTGACCGTCGGGGTTCATCGCCGCCTGCCAGCCGTCGTCCACGACCGTCGTGGCGCCGGACTCGGTGATGATCGCCGGCCCGGTGACGGGGTGCCCGGGAGGCAGTTCCTCGCGCCGGTGCAGGGGTACGTCGCGCCAGACGCCGCCCGTGTGCAGCCTGACGGTCTCGGGGGTGCCGGCGGAGGGGGTCCGCTCGGCGAATGCGGACAGATCGGGGGGTTCGGTGAGACCGGTGGCTTCCACGGAGAGGGCTTCGACGACGACCGGACGGTCGAGGGTGAAGGAGTAGGTGGCGCGATGACGGTCCTCGAAGGCGCGCGTCATGGCGTCGGGGTCGGAGAGTTCGACGGTGAGCGTGGTGTCCGTGCCGTCATAGCGCAGCTGGGCTCGGCGGGTGACGCGGATGCGGTCGTCGGGCACGTCCTCGGCGCGCAGTTCGGCGTGCGCCGCGCTCTCCAGGTCGTCGGCGCTCTTGCGGATGGCGGACATCGCGGAGGGTTCGAGGCGGGCCTCGACGGACTGCTCGCGCATGGCGGTCGTGTCGGCGAGGCCGATGCCGAGCGCGGAGAGTACGCCGGCCATGGGCGGGACCAGGACGGTGCGGATGCCGAGCGAGTCGGCGACCTTGCAGGCGTGCTGACCGCCCGCGCCCCCGAAGGTGGTGAGGGCATAGCGGGTGATGTCGTGGCCCTTCTGGACCGAAATCCGCTTCACGGCGTTGGCGATGTTGGCCACGGCGATCTGCAGATAGCCCTCGGCGACCTGTTCGGGGGTGCGGTCGTCGCCGGTCTGCTCCCTGATGTCGTGTGCCAGGGCGGAGAAGCGTTCGCTGACCAGCTCGGCGTCGAGGGGCTGGTCACCGTCGGGGCCGAACACGCGCGGGAAGTGGCCGGGGTGGATGCGTCCGAGGGCGACGTTGGCGTCGGTGACGGTGAGCGGCCCGCCGTTCCGGTAGCAGGCGGGTCCGGGGTCGGCGCCCGCCGAGTCGGGGCCCACGCGATAGCGGCTGCCGTCGAAGTGGAGCACGGAGCCGCCGCCCGCGGCGACGGTGTGGATGTCCAGCATGGGCGCACGCAGCCGCACCCCGGCGATCTGCGTCGTGAAGACCCGTTCGTACTCGCCGGCGAAGTGCGAGACATCCGTGGAGGTGCCGCCCATGTCGAAGCCGATGACGCGGTGGAATCCGGCGAGCTGCGACATACGGGCCATGCCGACGATGCCGCCCGCGGGCCCGGACAGGATGGCGTCCTTGCCGCGGAACTGGCCGGCTTCGGTGAGCCCGCCGTTGGACTGCATGAACATCAGCCGTACGCCTTCGAGCTGGTCGGCGACGTGCCGCACATACCGGCGCAGCACGGGCGACAGATAGGCGTCGACGACGGCCGTGTCCCCGCGCGGTACCAGCTTCATCAGTGGGCTGACCTCGCTGGAGAGTGAGATCTGCGGGAAGCCGGTGCGCGCGGCGAGTTCGCCGATGGCGCGCTCGTGTGCGGGGTGGAGATGGCTGTGCATGCAGACCACGGCGACGGAGCGGATCCCGTCGTCGTAGGCCTCCTGCAGCGGGCCGGCGAGGCTGTCCAGATCCGGGGCGCGCAGGACCTCGCCGTCGGCGGTGATGCGCTCGTCGGCCTCGACGACCCGCTCGTACAGCAGCTCGGGGAGCACGATCTCGCGGGCGAAGATGCGGGGACGGTTCTGGTAGGCGATGCGCAGGGCATCGCGGAAGCCGCGGGTGATCACGAGGAGGGTGCGCTCGCCCTTGCGTTCCAGGAGGGCGTTGGTGGCGACCGTGGTGCCCATGCGGACGGCGTCGATCGTCGCGTTCGGGACGTCGCGCTGCTGTTCGGGGCCGTCCTGAGCGGACTCGTCGGCCGCTCTGAGGATTTCGCGGATGCCCGCGACCGCGGCGTCGGCGTAGCGCGGGTTGTCCGACAGGAGCTTGTGGGTCAGCAGGCGGCCGTCCGGGGACTGCGCGACGACATCGGTGAAGGTGCCGCCGCGATCGACCCAGAACTGCCAGCCTGTCACGTGCCCACCCGCTTCCGCCCTGCTCAGAGCGCCCGGAGACCGTTGATCACGTCCCGCAGAATACTCTCGTCCGGCAGCTCCGCGGGGGGCACGGGACGCGACACGTGTACCAGGCCCTCGTCGGCGAGATCGCCGATGAGCACCCGTACGACGCCGATGGGCAGGTTCAGCTCGGCTGCGAGTTCGGCGACCGACTGGGGCGCCTCACGGCAGCGGGCGACGATGTCGACGTGCTCCGGAGACAGCGCCTGGTCCGGCTCCGGGTCGTGCGTCGGGTCCTCGGCGACGACGAGGGCGATGAGGTCGAGGCGGTGCTGCTCGGCGCTCCTGGTGCGGCCGCGCGTCATGGCGTACGGACGCACCACCGGTCCGGCGTCGTCGTCGAACCAGTGGGCCTTGTCCTGCGTGCCCTGACCGTCTGCGCTCATGCCATCCCACTACCCGCCGGGGTGCAGATCCGTACGCGGTGCCGTGCCCAGATGCACGCCGACCCTCTTGACCAGCAGCGTCATCTCGTACGCGATCTGGCCGATGTCGGAGTCGCTGTCGGACAGCACGGCGAGGCAGCTGCCGTCGCCGGCGGCGGTGACGAAGAGGAAGGCCTCGTCGAGCTCGACCACGGTCTGCCGGACGCTGCCCGCCTCGAAGTGGCGGCCGACGCCCTTGGCGAGGCTGTGGAAGCCCGAGGCGACAGCGGCCAGGTGCTCGGCGTCCTCGCGGGTCAGGTCCGCCGAGACGCCGGTGGCGAGACCGTCGCCGGAGAGCACGATCGCCTTGCGGATGCTGGCGACGCGCTGGACCAGTTCGTCGAGTAGCCAGTTCAGCTCTCCCGAGACTCCGGGCGTCGCGGTGTGGCTGGTGGCCTTCGGTGCGGTCATCGACCGTCCCCCTCAGATGTCGTTCCCTGTGCTGTGCTGTCGGGGGCGTTGTCGCCCGCGGCGTTTTCCTCACGGCCGCGCTGCCAGCCCCGCTGGAGCGAGGCCATACGGCTGCGTACCTCTTCGGCGTCGCGTGTCTCGGTCCCGGAGGCGTCGCGAGCGGCTTCTCGCTCGGTGCGGCGCTCGGGTCCGGTCTTGAGCTGGGGGGCGAGGCTGGCCTGGCGTACGCGGCGGGGCAGCGCACCGTCGCCGGTTCCGCCCGGTGCCGCCTCGCTCGGTCCGGTGCCGCTTCCCCTCGGTCCGGCGCCGTTCCGCGTCGGCCCGTCGTCGTCCGCCGTCGACTTGTCGATGTTCCCGCTCGATCCGGTCTCGGGCCGGGTGGCCGCTGCCTCGGTCCGCTTCCGGCGCCGGGGGAGCTCGGGCGTGCCGTCGGAGCTCCCGGGCAGCAGTGGCTGCGCCAGTCCGGGCGTGGATGACTGCGCGGGGCGGTCCGCCGGGGGTTCCGTGTCGCGCTGCCACGGCTGCCCCACCGGGCGGCCGTGCGAGCTCACCAGCTTGGGTGTCCTGCGCCGTGGCAGCGGCACGGGAGCGCCGGGGTGGTCCTCGTCGCCGGGGCGGGCGGAGCCGAACCGGGCCTCGTGCTCGTGGCCGGCCTGCTGGTGCTGTTCGCTCGGGGGCGCGGCGATGGAGCGACGCGGCCGGAAGATGCCGCCCCGCTCGCTGTCGTCGTCGCCGAGCGCGCCCGGGAAGTCGTCCAGGCCCTCCGTCCCGACCGGCGCCTCCAGCTCCACCGGGCCGTCCAGGACGGCGGGTGACAGCTCCGGCAGCGGTACGGGCAGAGCGGTGAGCCCCGCGGTGCGCTCCGCGCGGTCGCCGTGTGCGTCGCGGGGGGCCAGCCCCTTCGCCTGCGGGCGGTCGAGGCGGAAGCCGACGCCGTTGGTGTCGGGCACGTCGTCGGTGAGCAGGGCGTCCGGGATGAAGACGACCGCGGTGGTACCGCCGTACGGGGACGGCTGCAGCGAGACGCGCACGTTCTGTCGCTGGGCGAGCCGGCTGACCACGAAGAGGCCGAGCCGGTCGGTGTCGGACAGCTCGAACTCCTGGCTCTCGGCGAGCCGCAGATTGGCGTCGAGGAGCGCATCGGCGGCTATGCCCAGGCCCCGGTCGTGGATCTCCAGCGTGAAGCCGTTGGCGACGCGCTGGCCGAGGACCTGCACGGCGGTGTGCGGCGGTGAGAACACGGTGGCGTTCTCGAGGAGTTCGGCCGTCAGATGTGTGAGGTCGGCGACGGCGGGGCCGGTGACGGCGACGCGCGGCAGGCGGCGTACCTCGATGCGCTCGTAGTCCTCGACTTCGGCGACGGCCGCGCGGACCACGTCCATGAGCTGGACCGGCTTGCGCCACTGGCGGGAGGGGGCGGCGCCCGAGAGGATCACCAGGCCCTCGGCGTGCCGCCGCATGCGGGTGGTCAGGTGGTCGAGGCGGAAGAGGTCGGCGAGTTCCTCGGCGTCCTCGGTGCGGCGCTCCATGGCGTCGAGCAGTGTGAGCTGCTTGTGCAGGAGCACCTGGCTGCGGCGGGCGAGGTTCACGAACACTTCGGAGACGCCCTGGCGCAGTTCGGCCTGTTTCACGGCCGCCTCGACGGCTGCCCGCTGAAGCGTGTTGAGCGCCTGGCCGACCTGGCCGATCTCGTGCTTCTCGTACTCGAGCCGGGGCGCCTCGGTCTCCACGTCGACCTGCTCGCCCGCGGCGAGGCGGCGCATCACGCTGGGCAGCCGGACCCCGGACGACTCGTGGGCCTCGAGGCTCAGCCGGCGCAGATCGCGGACGAGGCTCCGGCCGATGCGTACGGAGAGGAACAGCGAGACCAGCAGGGCGAGCGCGCCGAGCACCCCGGCGATACCGGCCTTGACGAGGACGCCGACGGCGGCGGGCTTGACGCGGTCCTGGTAGCGCTCGTCGGCCGTGGTGTTGATCTCGGCGAGATCGGTGAGTGCGTGGCCGGCTGCGCTGTTCCAGGTGGCGAGGGTGACGCCGCGGGGCATGCCGGGCGTGGAGGTGATGACGGACCGCTCGGCCACGCGGAGCGGAGCCGAGGCGGCGCCGTTCCAGAAACGCTGGTAGCGGTCGCGGTCCTCGTCGGGCAGCAGCGGCAGATTGATGTCGTACAGCAGGGTGCGCTGCGCCACGAGGTCGGAGATTTCGCGGACCTCGGCGCGGGTCATGCGCTGTGCGGCCAGGGCGGAGCCGAGCAGGGCGTCCTCGCGTGACAGCAGCTCACGCGCGCGTGCCAGGTTGACCAGTGCGCGGGCCTGCTTGTCCAGCTCTACGTTGTCGATGCCGTGCAGGGTCGCCAGGAGCGTGTAGCAGGGGTCGATCAGGCGGTTGTAGCGGTCGAGCACCTCGGAGCGGGCCATGTCGCCCCTGGCGACGCTGCGGCGCAGGGAGTCGATTCCATCGAGCGCGTCCAGGACGGACGTGAGTCGTCTGCTGTTTCCCTGCGAGAGTTCGCCCCGCAGTCCGGGATCCGCTGCGTTCTTGCGGATCTTCTCCACGGCCATGTCCGTCTCCACGCGGGTGCGGCGCAGGGCGGTGACGGTGGCGGAGTCACGGGGGTCTGCCAGGTAGACCAGGGCCTGCCGGCGCTCCTGCTGGATGACGCGCACGGCGTCCTCGACCGGATAGCCGATCTTCTCGACGACGGTGCCGACCGTGAGCAGATCACTGGCCTCGCGTCCGGTGAGTACCGTCGCGAAGCCCCAGATGGACGTCAGGGACACCAGCGGGACGACGAGCAGCGCCACGATCTTCCTGCGGATGGACTTCCCGCGAAAGCGCATGGCCTCCCCCAGATCAACCCCCTGCCCCGGGGGTGCACATGTACGTCAACAAACGGCGCGAGCCTACTACTGACACGTGAACAACTCGAAGACCTGTCCGGATACTTTCACACGACCCCTGCGGATCGCTGACGCCGGGTGTCCTGACTGGCCCTGGCAGGAGAGGACACCGCGTCCTGCAGGTCAGGGCATTGCACGCAATGTCGCCAGACAGGGCGACGACAGATCTCATGGGCTGCGACAGACGGTCAGTCGGCTGGATCTCCAGGCCACTTGGGAATCTTCTCCTGTCCTCGTTCGTCCTTACGTACGGGAACCGAGGGTGGAACGGGCCACATGTGGCGCCGGGCGCATCCGGCGGCGTAAAGCAATGCAAACCGGGCAGCCAATGAGGGGTCGGATCGGACCGGCACACGACCGAGGGGCATGCGGGGCCAGGGGCATGCGGGGCCGAGGGGAGTGACGAGTTGATGGGCACGGCAGAGCGGCGCACGGCGTCCGAGAACAGCGCCGCGGCCGGATCCGCGCGGGGATCCGGGGAATTGATGGCAGAACTCGGAGTGGGGCTCGGAAGCCTGACGGCCGACGCCGCGCGCGGGAAACCGCTCTGGGTGGAGGAACCGGCTCGGCACCCGCGCATGCCCGACCCGGTGCGTACGGCAGCCGTGCGGGCCGTGCTGATAGTGGCCCTGACGCTCATGCAGGCGATGGTCGCGTTCCTGTGCACGCTCACCGGTTCCTGGCTGGCCTTCCCCATGGTGCTCTCCAGCGTGGCCAGCACGGTCGTGGCGACCTGGGGCGTGCTGGACGTGTGGGTCACACGTCAGGTCTGGAACCAGCGGCACGGCGTCGTGTCGACGCCGAGCAGCACGGCCCGCCGGCTGCGTCGTGAGCGCCGCCGCGCCCACAGGCAGGCCCGGGCGTTGGACCGGGAGCAGGAGCGGATACGCAGGCGGGGCAGCCGGCGGCAGTTGTCGCACACGTAGTCAGGGGCACGCACGCCGGTTGTCGGCGACCGACCGATGTGCGGGCCGGTCCCCTCGGCGAGTGCCGTGTGCGCGCGGGCCGGTCACCCCTGGGCGGGTGCGGGGCGCTTGAACATCCGCGTCGCCGTGATCTCGCCGTGCACCGTCTCCCCCGCGGGTTCCTGCTGCGGCAGTCCCGGCCGGAGGTGCTCCTCCACGCTGATGTACTTCAGCCCGGCCCGCAGGTCCGCATCGTTGCGCAGTCGGATCACCAGCGGGAACTCGGCGAGCGCCGTGGTGTCGAACAGACCCGTGGTGTAGAGCAGCTGCACACCGAGCGCGTCCGACACGGCCCGCTGGAGCTCCAGCAGATACGTCGCGTTGGCACGGCCGATCGGGTTGTCGAGGAACAGCGTGCCCGCGTGCCGGTGCTTGTCGCGGCCCCGGTCGTTCGAGCGCAGCGCGGCCATCGTGCAGTACAAGGCGATGGCGGCGGTGAGCAGCTGGCCGCCAGAGAACACGTCGCCCATCTGCCCGACGGGGACGCGCTCGGCGCGCAGCACGGCGTCCGGCTTGAGGATCTCGACGGCGACATCCTTCGGCTGGAGGGCCGCGCCGACACCGCGCAGCAGCAGCGACATGCCGTCACGGCGCATATCGGAGTTCTTCCTCACCGCGGCGCGGGTGGCCTCGTCGATGACCTCGCCCAGCCGCTCGGTGAGCGTGGCCTGGTCGGGCTCGTCGAAACGGATGCGCAGGAACTCCTGGCCCGACCATTCGCCGAGACCCTCCGGGAGGCGGGAAAGCCGCTGAGCCGAGCGGAGGGTGGCGAGGGCGGACTCGACGAGGCCCCGGAGGCGGTCCACGATCGAGTCGCGGTTGCGCTCCAGCTGCTCCAGCTCGTCGGTGAGGACGCGGAGGCGGGGCGCGAAGGCCTCGGCCCATTTCTGCGCGTGCTCCGGCAGGGCGGAGGCGGGCAGTTCGCGGATCTGCTGGCGTGCGGGGGTGCGGACCTGTTCGTACCGCGTGGAGTTGGCGTGACGTACGAGGACGTCGCTCGCCTCGCGTACGGCTGCTTCCGCGGTGGACAGATCGGCGGCGCAACCGCGTAGAGAGCGGCGGGCCTCGGCCGCGGCGTGCCGGGCCTCCTGCAGGCTGCCGGGGTAGGGCTCCGGCTCCTCCGGGTCGTCGCCGGAGGGCTCGCGGAGAAGGTCGCGCAGCTGGGCGGCCGTCTCGTCGAATCCTCCGGCGGCGTCCTCGGCGGCGCGATGGGCGACGAGCAGTTCGGTGTGGGTGTCCCTGGCCTCGCTCAACGCCGCTGTGCGCGAGGCGAGTTCGGCGGTGGCGGTGCGCAGCAGGGCCTGGGCGTGTTCGGTGTCGGCGGGGACCAGGTCGTCGGGCAGGTCGGTGTGTGCCTCGCCGTCTTCGGGCGCGTGCCGCTCGGCCTCGGCACGGAGCCTGCCGAGCTGCTCGCTGGCCGCGGAGGCGCGGGTCTCGAGAAGCTGGACGAGCTCCTCGGCGCGGGCGGCGGCGGCCTGCCGGGACGGCCCGTCAGCGCCGTCGGGCGACTCGAGGAGCTGGGCGGCCCGGGTGCGCACCTTGTTGCTGAGCCGGTCGAGTTCGGTGAGGGCCGCGCTCTCGTCGCTCTCGGCGCGGGCCTGCTCGGCGCGCAGGTCGGCACCGACGCCGACCTTCTCGTAGACCTGGGAGGCCGCGCGGTACGCCTCGCGCAGCGCGGGCAGCGACGCCTTGGGCACCTTGCCGTTCCGGCCCCCGCTGCCTGCGGACTCGCCGCTTCCGGACTCGCCACCCGGGGTGTCGTCTTCCGGTACGTCGTCAGGTGCGCCGGCGATGTCGGCGCGCTCCGCGCGGAGGGCGCGGGCGGTGCGACGGGCGTCGTCGGCGGCGCGCTGAGCCCCGCGACGGTCCTCGTCGGCGGCTCGGGCACGCTCGAGACAGGCCTGGGCGCGGGCCTCCGACTCGACGGCCTCGTCGGCGAGTTCACGCAGTCTGACCTGCCATCCCGCACGCTCGCGCAGCCGGAACGCAAGCCCGGCGAGCGCATCGGCAGCGCGGCGGGCGCGCTGTGCGGCGTCCTGCCGCTCGTCCCGTACGCGTGCCGCCTCGGCCGCCGCCTCGTCGGCCTCGGCCCTTACGGTGCGCGCCTCGGTGAGCTCGGCCTCGGCCTCCTCGGCGAACGCGTGTGCGTCGCGGGCGGCGACGCCGAGTTCGGCGAGCCGGCCCGCAGGGCAGCCGGCCCGCCAGGAGGCGAGGCGCGCGGCGAGCTCCCGGTCCTTGGCGAGGCGGGCGGCGAGCTCCCGGATGTCCTCGTCCCGTCGGCCGGCGCGGGCACGCAGGGCCTCCCGCTCCTCGTCGGCGGCCTGCTCGTCGTGCATGGCCGGGTTCGGCGGCACGAGGAACACGTCGCTGTCGCCCGAGCCGGGCGCCGGGGTGGGGGCGAGGAGGGCGGCGGCGGTGCCCACGGCGACGGCGGAGCGGGGCAGCAGCGCGGCGTTGCTCAGCGTCTCGCGGGCCCGCGCGTGGGTGTCGGGGTCCGTGATGACGACGCCGTCGACGAGTTCGGGCCGGGCGGCCAGCACGCGCGCGTGGTCGGCGGGGTCGACGGCCTGGGCGAGGTAGCGCCAGCCGGGCAGTGCCGGGATGCCGTGCTCGCCGAGGAACTCGACCGTGGCGAGTACGTCCGGCCCGGGCGGCAGCAGCCCGCCGTCACCGAGCGCGCCGAGAATCCGCGCGTCGTCGGCGGCCGCGGTTCGCAGCTCGAAGAGCTGCCGCTCGGCGGAGCCGACCGCGTCGTCGAGCAGCCCGCGCAGCTCGTCGGCGTAGCGGTCGAGCTCCTCGGCGGTCAGCGGGCCTTCGGCCGCGCCATGGGCTTCTCCCGCTCCGGGAGCGCCACGCTCGACGCTGTGAACTGCGGCAGCGCCAGGGACACCCTCATCGGGCTCGGCTACCGAGCCGTCTTCGCCCGCACCCGAGGAGCCGTCGGCGCTCCCCGTTCCCGGTTCCCGCCGGGGATGCGGCACCACGGCGGGGCGCGCCCCGCCCGGCAGGCTCAGCAGTTCCGCCAGCCGTTCCTCGCCCGCGAGGGACTCGGCGGTGCGCCGCTCCGCCTCGTACGCGCGCTCGGCCGCCGTCGCGGCGTCCGCTGCGCGCGCCGCGGTCAGTTCGGCGCGCGACTCCGCGGACGCGGCCTCCCGGGCATGGTCGGCTGCGCGCCGGGATGCCTCGCGCGCGGTGTCCCAGGCGGCCACGGCGGTCTTCTCGGCGTCGCTGGCGGCGAGCGCCGCGCGCGCCGGGTCGGCGTCCGGCGCGGTGTCGTCGAGCCACCCGGCCCGTACGGCCTCGGCGGTCTCCTGCTCGACCTCCGCGAGCCGCTGGCGCAGATGGCCGGCCTCGCTGCGGGCGCGCTGCGCCTCCGTCGCGGCGGCCGTCGCGTCACGATGCGCGGCCTCGCCGGCCTCCTGAAGGGCCGCGGACCGCTCCTCCCCCTCGTTCGCCAGCCGCTCCGCGTCCTCGGCGGCGCCGTGCAGAGCTCGAACGAGGTCGGCGGCTGCCTTGGCTCGCGCGGCCAGGGCGGGGGCCGCGTCCCGCTCGGCCTCGCGGATGGCGGCGGCCACGCGCGCGGAGCGGTCGGCGGCCGCGCGGTGCCGCAGCACGGCCTCCGCGGCCTGCCAGGCGGAGTGAAGGGTGCGCGCGTCGGCGAGCTCGCGCTTCTGCGCGGCGGCGGCCTTCTCGGCGCCCGCGAGCGCCAACGACGCGTGACGGTAGGCCAGTTCGGCGGCGATCAGCGCCCTTCGGCCGCGCGCCTGTTCGGCCTCGGTGACGGTGTGCGCGGCGGCGGTGACCTGCTGGGCGAGGTCGGCGGCGCGGCCGCGCTCCTGGGCGGCGCATGCCGATAGACGACGGGCGAGGGTGCGGGTACGCCGCTCCGCGCCCGCGTGGATGTCACGCGCGCGTGCCCGCGCGTCGGCGGCGTCGACGATCCTGCCGAGGAGGTCGACGGAGCCCGCGGTGAAGTCCCGTTCGGCGATGAGTTCGCCGCGCCGTCCCAGTTTGTTGCCGAAGCCGCTGACCAGGTCGGCGAGCCCATCGGTGTCACGGGTGTCGGTGACGGCGCGCAGCAGCAGGTCGGTGAAGTCGGAGTCCTTCTTCACCGCGAACAGGCCGGCCGCCTCGCCCTCGTCGGCGTTCATCTCCCGCTGGTAGCGGAAGAGTTCGGGGTCGAGGCCCAGCTCGCCGAGGTGCTCGGTCCAGCGCTCATGGATCTCCTCCCAGTGCACCTCCAGGTGCGGGTACGCCTTGCCCGCCTCGGTCAGCGCGTCCCGGAACCCCTTCATGGTGCGGCGCCGCCCCTGCGCGCCGGACGCTCCCTCGACGGGCGGCCGCACCGCCGTGGACTCGGCGACCGGCAGGTTGTCCAGGCTCAGCCCGGGTCCGGGCCGGAACGAGTACCAGGCCTCGGCGAACTTCCGCGGATCGTTGGACACCTGCCGCCCGCGCCACTCGCTGACCTTGCCGACGACGACGCACTCACCGGTCAGCGTGTGCTGCCACTCCAGCGCGACATGGCCGCAGTCGTCCGCGAGCAGGAACTTGCGCAGCACGCCGGAGCTAGCGCCGCCGAGCGTGTTCCGGTGGCCCGGAAGCATCACCGAGAAGATCAGCTTCAGCAGTACGGACTTGCCGCCCCCGTTCTCCAGGAAGAGCACACCGGCGGGTGCCGGCCGACGCGGCGGCCCGACGGGCTCCTCCTCGAAGAACTCCGCCTGGGTGGGTGCGGGGTGCGGCACGGGCTCGCCGACACCCCGCAGGTCCAGCACGGTGTCGGCGTAGCGCGCACCGGCAGGCCCGATGGAGTAGAGGCGGACCCGGGACAACTCGTACATTGCGGCGGACTCTCGTAGTCGTGAAACAGGTGGTGAAGGAACTCAGGAGTGGAACGGCAGCCCGGCGTCGGCCACCAGCTCCAGGTCGTCGGTGTCCTGGGGCGGCAGCAGGCTCGCCGTCCCGTCGCTCACCGGCACGATGCCGAGCTCCAGCAGCTCGGCCATGGCGGCGCCGCCGGCCATGTCTCTCACCTGCAGCTGGTAGCGGGCGGTCGTGCGGTACGTCCCTCCTGAGTCGTCCCCGGTGCGCTGCAGGAACCCCGAATCGGTGAGGAAGGCGACCGCTTTGCCGACGATGCCGGTGGTCGAACCGGCGAGCCGGCGGGCGTCCTTGGTGGCGCCGGTGGCGCTGCGCCGCGCCCAGATCCGCCAGGAGGCCTCGAGCCCGGGCGCGTCGCTGGCCGGGTCGGTGTTCTCGCCCTGCTCGGCGGCCCGATCCTCCAGGCGGCGGCAGGCCTGCCGTACGAACGCGTCGACGCCGTTGACGGTCACGCGGCCGATGTAGCCGTCGTCGGCGAGGTCCTCGGGGCGCGGGAACGCCATGGCTGCGACGGCCAGGTGGGCCAGGCCGTGCAGGAAGCGGTCGCCGGCGTCGGACGATGCGCGGCGGGCGTAGTCGCCCATGCGGACGGCGAAAACGGAGTCCTCGGCGGCCGTCACGGCCATGCCCGCGCGCGGGGACACCTCGAGGACGACCAGACCGAGACCGGCGGCGACGGCGTCCGCGAGCCGCGCGAACGGCGGGTCGTCGCGGTAACGGCGCAGCAGCTCCGCGTACTCCTGGTCGCGCGCGGGCTGCAGCTTGGGCTGCAGCCCGAAGGCGACGAGGCGCGCCGCGTCCGCTGCGTCGGCAGGGGTCACGGGCGCCTTGGCCCCCGCCGGGGCCGCCGCCCCGGAACCCGGCTCGCCCCACGCGGTCCCGTCTGCGTGGTCGTCGGTCACGGCTGGTGCTCCTTGCTGGGGTGGTGAGGTCGTACGAGAAGTGGGTGCCCGGAGGGGCGAGGGGTGCCGGCCGCGAGCGCACGGCCGCGCCCCTCGGCGCAGGCGTGTGTCCAGCTGGTGGTTACCCGGCTGGTGGTCCTGCAGCTCAGCTGTCCGGAGTGGGCAGCCTCCGCGAAGCGGACGTGACCGGTGGCCCGGGAGAGTGGCACCCCGCGGGGGTGGCTCGCGACGCATGCGTGTGCGGCGCCACGGGCCGCCCTCTTGCCTCCGGCGGTTTCTGCGGCGACGAGGGCCGGCGGCGGCCGGACGCCGGTGCCCGGGCCGGTTCGCGGCGGTGCGCTCGGCACTGGGGGCACTACGCCGCCTCCGTCCGGTCGGCGGCCATGCCCGCTGCGTCGAGGAGGGCCGTCCCGACTATGAGGTCGGCGCCGCCGAACTCCGGGTCGTCGAGTTCGGTGCCGTCGTCCACAGCGAACAGCAGTTTCTCCTCGCCCTGGCGGTAGGCGGTGCCGACCGGGGGGCTGGCCGCGTGCACGGCGAGCAGGGCGACGAGATAGGGCAGGCCGGGATCGCGCCTGCGCGCCTCGGCGAGCAGGCCGGAGAGCCGGCGCGGCGCGTCGGAGGGGAGGTCGAGCAGCTCCATGGCGCTCGCCAGCTGCTCGTCGCTGAACCGGCTGTCGTCGGGCGTCGCGATCAGATCGGGCTCGGGCATCTCCGCACCCAGGTGCTCCCGCTCCAACGGCGGCGTGAGCAGTATGCCGACGAGGTCCGCGACCCGTACCGACACGGGCGTACGCAGGCCGGTCCCGCGGGCGAAGTAGGCGTCGGTCACGCGGAGGGCCTGCTCGAGGGGGAGCGGCAGCACTGGTGCGACGAGCTGGCCGTAGAGATCAAGCCCCGCGCGCGCGGCGGGGGCGGCGAAGGCCTGCCGGTCCTGTTCGGCGCGGAACAGCGGTCCCGCCTCCAGAAGACGGGACTGCAGCTGGGTGTGGCGGCGGATGCAGTCCTTGACGATGTCGACGAGCTCGGCGGCGCGGCGCTTGTGCTCGGGGTCCTCGGACTCGTCGCGTGCCCTGCGGATGTTCGTGAGGATCGCGTTCTCGTGGCGATAGCGGTCGGCGACGTGGTCGAGGGCCTCGGCGATCATGTCGGGGACGGTGTTGAGCCAGTCCACCGCGCGTACGTTGCGCCGGGTGGCCTCGAGCGCCCTGCGGAGCGTTTCCGAGTACTGCACGGTGCGGTACCGGGCCTGTTCGGCGGCGAGCTGGGCGTCGGCGAGCCGGCCGCGGTTGATCAGCACCTCCAGCTTCACCTCGGCGGCGATCTGGGCGCTGGTCACATCGGTGTCGAGAGCGCCGACGAGGACGTTGACGGCCTCGTCCGTCGTACGGAGGTACACGGCGCCGCCGTACCCCGGGACCTCCTCGATCAGCTTGAAGTCGTAGTCCCGGCGGACATAGCTGCCGTCGGGCGCGAACGTGCCGTACACGGCGCGGAAGCCGCGGTCGACGCTGCCGACGTTGATCAGGTTCTCCAGGACCCAGCGGGCGACGCGCTCGTGCTCTGCGGTGGGGCGCTGCGGGGCCTGGGCGGCGATGCGCGGAATGAGCCGGGCCACTATCTGCTCGTGGTCGGCGCCCGTGTCGAAGTCCATGTTCAGTGTGACGAGGTCGATGGCGGCAAGGGCCACCTCCGCCATGCCGTACACCGAGTACTCACCCGCCAGGTTGGCCTTGCGCGCGTCGAGGTCGTGCAGCGGCGCGGTGCAGGCGAGCGCGCGCAGCCGCCGTGCCAGGCCCTCGTCGGCGGCCGGGCCCGGCGCGGGCCGCGGCCCCGCGCTGAGCTGGGGCGAAGCGAAGTCCGTCGATGCTGGCAAAGTCACGGTGCACAGACTAGGTCCTCGGTCTGACAACGGCCCAAACGGCGCAGATACCACCCAGGTCACGCGAGGCAGGTCCCGGCCGGGGCTCCGTCCAAGCCGCACAACGGGCCCGTGTACCAAAGCTGCCAAACCCCCACAAACCGCGCCAGTAGCAACAAGAACCGCAACTCACTCGATTTAGGGGTACAGAGACCAGCCTTGACCGCGGCGTTCAGGGACTGGCCTTGACCGAGGCGCCGGTGCGGCGCCCCGCTCACTCGTCCTTCCGCGTGCCCTCGTCATCCCCCGCGCCCACCCGCTGCCCGTACACCTCGACCAGCCCCCGGCGCGAGTCGTCGAGGTACTCGGCGAGCAGACGCTCTGCCTTGTCGCGGTCGCCCGCCTGGAGCGTCTCCAGGATCTGGCGGTTGCGTGCGAGGTACGGCTCGTGCAGTCGGCGCGGGTCGTCCACCACATGGAAGGCCAGGCGCAGTTCGGCGAAGACGCTGCGCATCACCTCGTCCGTGCGTTCGCTGCCGGCGAGGGCGACCAGTTCCCGGTGGAAGTGGATGTTGGCCGTCCCGAGGCCCTTCCAGTCGCGTTCACGCGCCGCCCGCCGCCCGTCGGCGACGGCCTCGGCGACCGCGTCCAGCTCGTACGGCGGCTTGCCCAGGCCTCTCACGACCGCGCACTCCACGAGACGCCGGGTGCGGTAGATGTCCTCGACGTCCTCGACGGTGAGGACCCGCACGAAGACGCCGCGGTTCAGCTGGTGGACGAGCAGCCGTTCGTGGGTGAGCAGCCGGAAGGCCTCGCGCAGCGTGTTGCGCGAGACTCCGAGCGCCCCGCCGATGCTGTCCTCGGACAACCGTGTGCCGGGCCGGAAGTAGCCGTCGGCGATACGGCTCCTGAGGATGTCCGCCACTCGCTCGGCCGTGCTCGTACGGCCCAGCAGCACACGGTCGTCGGCCAGCCCTGCGGGCTCTCCGACCGACGGTTCGGGGCTCGCACCCCGCGAAGACACAGCACCCATGCCGGAATTCAACCTCAGATACAAGAACGAAACAACGTGGGTATTGAGGGATCGTTCAACAATCCTCTACCTTGGCGAGCAGGGCGCCGACCGCACCGCTCCGGCGCCCGTCGTCCCTTCGCACGCCCGGAACGGCGCAGCACCCCGGCTCGGCCCAGTTCCCGCACGGCACAACACCCGATTCGGCTCGTCTCCCGCACGGCACAACACCCCGCTCGGCTCATCTCCCGCACGGCACATTCCCGTTCGCATGCACCCTTTGTCCCTTTCTGCGAGGTGCCCATGAGCACGACCCCTCCGACACAGGCCCTGACGACCGAGGACCAGCGGTCCGGCACGGACGAACTCTCCGGTGACAGCGGCGCGTTCGCGTGGCTGCGTGCCCTCGGGCCGCGTGGCCGCCGCGCTTTCGCGGGCGCGTTCGGCGGCTATGCGCTGGACTCCTACGACTACTTCACGCTGCCGCTGAGCATGGTGGCGCTCGCGGCGTACTTCGGGCTCAACAGCGGCCAGACGGGGCTGTTCACCACCGTCACGCTGGTCGTCTCGGCGGTCGGCGGCGCCGTCGCCGGTGTGGTCGCCGACCGGATCGGCCGGGTCAAGGCCCTGATGATCACGGTGATCACCTACGCCGTGTTCACCGTGGCCTGCGGCTTCGCGCCCAACTACGAGACGCTGCTGGTCTTCCGCGCCCTCCAGGGTCTCGGCTTCGGCGGCGAGTGGGCGGTCGGCGCGATCCTGGTCGCCGAGTACGCGAGCGCCAAGCACCGCGGCCGCACGCTCGGCGCCATCCAGAGCTCCTGGGCCGTCGGCTGGGGGCTCGCCGTGGTCGTCTACACGCTGGTGTTCCAGTTCCTCGACGACGACGTGGCATGGCGCGTGATGTTCTGGACCGGGGCCCTGCCCGCCCTGCTCGTCGTATACGTACGGCGCAGTGTGCACGACGCCCCCGAGGCCGCCGAGCGCCGGCAGAAGAGCACCGAGAAGGGCTCGTTCACCGCGATCTTCAAGCGGGGCACGGCGACCGAACCGGGCCTGCTGCGCACCACGTTCTTCGCCGTGCTGCTCTCCACCGGCGTCCAGGGCGGCTACTACACGCTGGCCACCTGGGTGCCCACCTACCTCAAGACGGAGCGCGAACTGTCGGTCGTCGGCACCGGCGGCTACCTGACATTCCTCATCTCCGGCGCCTTCCTCGGCTACCTCACCGGCGGCTACCTCACCGACAAACTGGGCCGCAAGCGGAACATCACGCTCTTCGCGTTCCTCTCGGCGGCCGCGATCCTCGCCTACACCAACATCCCCAGCGGCGCGAACACTCTGGTCCTCGTCCTCGGTTTCCCGCTCGGGTTCTGCATGTCGGCCATCTTCAGCGGCTTCGGCTCGTTCCTCAGCGAGCTCTACCCGGCGGCGGTGCGCGGCACGGGCCAGGGCTTCACGTACAACACCGGCCGCGCGGTGGGCGCCGTCTTCCCCACGCTCGTCGGATTCCTCGCCGACAGCTGGGGCGTGGGCGGTGCGCTCACCTTCGGAGCGGTGGGGTACGGCCTCGCCGTCCTGGCACTGTTCGGCCTGCCCGAGACCCGTGGACGGGAGCTGCAGTGAACCGTACGCAGGACCGCGCCGTAAGCCGTACGCAGGACCGTTCCACGGAGCACGTCGTCGCGCGCACGCGCGCGTGGGGCCCCAAAAAGGCCCGGGCCCACTTCCGTGCGGGCGCCACAGGGCCGACCGCCGGCTGGTCCGCCGGCCACACGCAGGCCAATCTGATCTCGGTGCCTGCCGACTGGGCGTACGACATGCTGCTGTTCTGCCAGCGCAATCCGAAGCCCTGTCCCGTGCTGGACGTCACCGACGCCGGTTCCTGGAGCACACCGCTCGCGCCGGGCGCCGATCTGCGCACTGATCTGCCGCGGTACCGCGTGTGGGAGAACGGCGAACTCGTCGACGAGCCCACCGATGTCGTCGGGCACTGGCGCGGCGACCTGGTGTCGTTCCTGATCGGCTGCAGCTTCACCTTCGAGTGGGCGCTGTCCGAGGCGGGGGTGCCGATGCGCCATGTCGAACAGGGCCGCAACGTCCCCATGTACGTCACGGGCCGCCAATGCCGCCCCGCGGGCCGGTTGCACGGTCCCATGGTGGTGTCGATGCGTCCCGTCCCACCGGAGCATGTGGCGGCGGCGATCCGGGAGAGTTCGCTGATGCCCGCGGTGCACGGCAGCCCGGTGCACTGCGGCGAGGCGGACGTGCTCGGCATCCAGGACCTGGCGCGGCCCGACTTCGGCGATCCGGTGGACATCGAGCCGGGCGACATCCCGGTGTTCTGGGCGTGCGGGGTGACGCCGCAGGCGGCCGTGATGGCCTCGCGCCCGCCGTTCGCCATCACGCACGCACCTGGTCAGATGTTCATCACGGACGCCCGCGACGAGCAGTACCGGGTGCTCTGAACCAGCTCACTCGAACAATCAGAGGAAACAGGAGAGAAGAGACACATGGCCTCGGTCTCGATCGATCTGAACGCCGACCTCGGAGAGGGTTTCGGGCGCTGGCAGCTGACCGACGACGAACAGCTCCTGTCCGTCGTCACCAGCGCGAACGTCGCGTGCGGCTTCCACGCCGGGGACGCGGCCACCATGCGGCGCGTGTGCGCGATGGCGGCCGAACGCGGCGTACGGATCGGCGCCCAGGTCTCCTACCGCGACCTGGCGGGCTTCGGGCGGCGCGCGATGGACGTGCCGCCCGACGAGCTGGCCGCCGAAGTGGCGTACCAGATCGGCGCCTTGGAGGTCTTCACGCGCGCGGCGGGCACGCGCGTGTCGTATGTGAAGCCGCACGGCGCGCTCTACAACCGGGTCGTGCACGACGAGGACCAGGCGCGGGCCGTGGTCGACGGTGTGCTGCTCGCCGACGGCAGCCTGCCCGTGCTCGGCCTGCCAGGATCGCGCCTCCTCGAGACGGCGGAGAAGGCCGGACTGCCGGTCGTCACCGAGGCGTTCGCGGACCGCGCGTACACCTCCCAGGGCACGCTGGTGCCGCGCGGTCAGGACGGTGCCGTGGTCACGGACCCGGAGTCCGTCGTCGAGCGCTCGGTGAGCCTGGCACGGTCCGGAACCGTCATCTCCCATACGGGCGAGGAGATCGCGGTACGCGCGCGGTCGCTGTGCCTGCACGGGGACACCCCCGGAGCGGTGGGTCTCGCGCGGCGCGTGCGGGCCGAGCTGGAGTCGGCCGGCGTCCGCGTGGAGGCCTTCGCATGAGGGCGCTGCCGGTCGGCGACCGTGCCCTGCTCGTCGAGCTGGGCAGCGGCGCCGAGGCACAGGCGCTCCACGCGGAGCTGCTGCGGCGCCGCGCGGCGGGCTCGTTGTCCGTTCGGGAGATCGTGCCCGCGGCCCGCACCGTGCTGCTCGACGGGCTCGACGATCCGAGCCGGCTGGCCGCACAGCTCACGGCCTGGGACATCCCGCCCCTCTCCGCGCGCACGGAGGACGTGATCGAACTGCCGGTGCGCTACGACGGCCCCGACCTCGCGGACGTGGCGGAACTGTGGGGCGTCGACGAACAGGACGTCGGAAGTATTCATTCGGCGGCCGAATTCCGCGTCGCCTTCTGCGGGTTCGCGCCCGGCTTCGGTTATCTGACGGGACTGCCCGAGCGCTACGACATCCCTCGCAGGGCCACGCCCCGTACGGCGGTTCCGGCCGGTGCCGTCGCGCTCGCAGGCCCGTACACGGGCGTGTACCCGCGCTCGTCGCCGGGCGGCTGGCAGCTGATCGGCACGACGGACGCCGTACTGTGGGACCACGCGCGCGTGCCTGCCGCGCTGCTCGCGCCCGGTGCACGGGTGCGCTTCGTACCGGAGGGGCCGCAGTGACCGACCGTGCCGTCGCCGTCGTCCGGGCCGGTGCGCTGACCACCGTCCAGGACCGGGGCCGCCACGGCCACGCGCACCTCGGCGTGCCCCGCTCGGGTGCGCTGGACCTACCCGCCGCGGCCCTCGTCAACCGGCTCGTGGGCAATCCGCCGGACGCGGCGGTCCTGGAGACGACCCTCAACGGCTGTGCGGTACGGCCCCGTTGCGACGTCGACGTGGCGGTGGGCGGCGCCCCCTGCCCCGTGACCGTCGACGGTCGGCCGGTGCCATGGAGTGCGCCGGTCCGCGTTCCCGCCGGGGCGGTGCTCGAGGTCGGGACGGCGGTCTCCGGCGTACGCAGCTACGTGGCGTTCGCGGGCGGAGTGGCCGTGGAGCCGGTCCTGGGGAGCCGGTCGACGGATCTGCTGTCGGGCCTCGGGCCCGCGCCGCTCGCCGACGGAACCGTGTTGCCCCTGGGCCACGTGACTGCGGCACACGCGCGTGCGGAGGTCGGTCCCCAGCCGGGGCCCCCGCGCGAACTGGTGCTGCGGGTGACACTCGGCCCCCGCCACGACTGGTTCACCGACGCGGCCCTGCGGACGCTCACCACGCGCGCGTACCGGGTGTCCTCGGCCAGCAACCGCATCGGACTGCGCACCGAGGGGCCCCCTCTTCAGCGGGCGGTGGACGGTGAACTGCCCAGCGAGGGCATGGTGCTGGGCGCGGTACAGGTGCCCCCGGACGGCCGGCCGGTGGTCTTCCTCGCCGACCACCCGACCACGGGCGGTTACCCGGTGATCGCGGTGGTACGGGAACCGGACCTCGCGGCCGCGGCCCAGGCTACGCCCGGGACACCGGTACGGTTCGTGGCGGTCCGGAGGCGCTGAGCCTCCCGCGCTCGTCCCGCCGTGGGTAATCGTTCCCCCACGGCCAACTCATCCCGGCCCGCGCCGAAGATACTCACGCGGCGTCCGCCGCCTCCGCGCCCGAGAGCGCCGCCAGCGCGGCCGCCACCGCATGCGAGGCGCCCAGATCCAGCCGCGCACTGGTGCCCCGCGCCCGGTGCCGCACCTCGTCCGCGGCCAGCCTGAGGAGCTGCGGCAGCAGATCGGTGCATCGGCGCGCCACCCAGCCGGTACCCGCGGTGGCCAGCCAGAGCAGGCTGGCGGACCGTGTGGGCGGCGGGAGCTGGGGCTCGACCGAGGGCTGACGGCCGACGGTGATCCCGCCCGCGGCAAGCGTCGCGTGGAAGTGCGCGGCGAGCATCCGGTGACCGCGCTCGCCGGGATGCAGCCGGTCCGCGCTCCACATCGCGCGGTCGGTGATCCAGTCTCCTTCGGCGGCGTGCAGATGGACGGCGCCGTACCGCTCCGACAACGCGTGTACGACAGTGTTCACGGCCCGCTGGCGGCGGGCGAGCGGACGGGCCAGCACGCCGGGCAGGCCGAGCATCGCCCCGGGGTCCGGCAGGCAGGCGGTGAGCAGCACCGCTTTCTGCGCCGCGAAGGCCGCGTAGACCTGGTCGAGGCGCGCGGCGACGGCGTGGATGTCGAAGGTGCAGCGGAGCGTGTCGTTGACGCCGACTATGACGGACACGATGTCCGGCCGGAAGGCGAGTGCGGCCGGGGTCTGGCGCTCGAGGACGTCCAGGGTCTGGGCGCCGCTGACTGCGAAGTTCCGGAACTCCAGCGGGGCTCCGTCGGGGGCGAGGCCGTCGGCGAGGAGTGCGGCCCAGCCGCGCCACCCGTCTCCCACCCGGTCGCCCACTCCTTCGGTGAGCGAGTCCCCGAGCGCGGCGAAGCGGACCGCACTCATGCCATGCCTCCCACGCGCTCACCGGCCCGCGGCACCCGCACGGGTGCGTCGTGCGCCGTGAGGAACGCCCGGACCGCGATGTCCCATCCGAAGCACTCGGCACGCGCGCGTGCAGCCTCGCGGCGCTCTGTCTCAGGACGCTCCAGGAGGCCCTGCACGGCGTCCGCGAAGGACGCTCCCGTGTCCGTCGCCGTGGCGCCGGCCGCGCCGACGATCTCCGGGAGCGCGGACGTCGCGCTGGCCACGACCGGGGTGCCGCAGGCCATCGCCTCCAGTGCCGCGAGCCCGAACGTCTCGGCGGGACCGGGTGCCAGGCACACGTCGGCGGAGGCCTGGAGTGCCCCGAGAGCCGTGCGGTCCCCGACGTGGCCCAGGAAGGTCACCGGCAACCGGCGCTCACGGGCGCGCTGTTCGAGCCGGGCGCGCAGCGGACCTTCGCCCGCCACCACGAGCACCGCCCGCTGCCCCCTGGCGAGCAGCACCTCCAGCGCGTCCAGCGCCGTGCCCGGCCGCTTCTCCACGGACAGCCGCGAGCACATCACGAGCAGCGCCTCACCCACGCGCGCGTGCTGGTCGCGCAACTGCGGGTCCCGCAGCCCGGGATCACAGCGTTCCAGATCCACGCCGAGCGGCGCCCGTACGACGTTGCGCGCACCGATGCGTACGAACTCGCGCTCCGCCCACTCCGTGGTGCACACGACACGCGTGTACGCGCGCGCGGTGCGGAGGTTGAGGGCGTCGGCGGCCCGCCGAGCCGCTCCCTCCGACAGGCCCCAGGTGCGCAGGACGCCGTGCGCCGTCTCGTGGGAGACCATCACTGCGGGTACGCGGGCGCGGCGCGCCCACTCCCCCGTCCACCGCAGGGTCGTACGGTCGGAGACCTCGAGCCGGTCCGGGGCGAGCTGCTCGAGGAGCCTGGTGAGCCGTCGGCGGTCGGTGATCACCCGGTAGCCGCCGGTGCCGGGCAGCAGGGGCCCCGGAACGGTGATGACGCGGCCCTGGTCGGTGTCGCGGTCGTCGGTCCGGTCGCCGGGCACGATCAGCACGGGCTCGTGGCCGGCCGCCCGGTAGCCGGTCCCCAGCTCCCGCAGGGCCGTCCGCAGCCCGCCCGACGAGGGCGCGACGAAGTTCGCCAGGCGCACGATGCGCAGGGGCGATGCCGAGGCTGTCATGCCGCCACCGCCGTCCGCGCCCGGAGCACCTCGGTGTAGTGGTCGATGAGCTGGTCGCCGACAGCCGCCCAGGTGCGGCCCTCGACCGTCGCCCGGCCCGCGGCCCCGTACGACGCCCGCCGCGCGGGGTCGGCGGCCAGGGACCACACCGCGTCCCGCACGGCGTCCTCGTCCCGCGGGGGCACGAGCACCCCCGTCCGCCCGTGGTCGACGAGGTCGAGCGGCCCGCCCGCCGCGGGGGCGACGACCGGGACACCGCTCGCCATGGCCTCCTGCACGGTCTGGCAGAACGTTTCATACGGTCCCGTGTGCACGAACACGTCCAGCGAGGCGAAGATCCGCGCCAGTTCGTCGCCCGTGCGGCGCCCGAGGAAGACGGCCTCGGGCATGGCCTCGCGCAGCGTGCTCTCGCTGGGGCCGTCACCGACGACGACCACCCGCACACCATTGAGGCGGGCGGCTCCGGCGAGCAGTTCGACCTGCTTCTCGGGGGCGAGCCGTCCCACGTATCCGACGATCAGTTCGCCGCCGGGGGCCAGTTCCCGGCGCAGCGCCTCGTCGCGCAGCGACGGCCGGAAGCGGTCGGTGTCCACGCCGCGGGCCCACAGTCGCACCCGAGGGATTCCGTGCTCCTCCAGGTCGCGGAGGGCGGCCGTGGAGGGGGCGAGGGTGCGGTCGGCCGCGGCGTGGACGCTGCGTATGCGCCGCCAGGCGGCGGCCTCGCCTGCTCCCATGTAGGTGCGCGCGTATCCGGCCAGATCCGTCTGGTAGACGGCGACGGCGGGGATCCCCAGCCGCGCCGCGGCGGCCATGCCGCGCACGCCCAGCACGAAGGGGCTGGCCAGGTGGACGACGTCGGCCCGGTGCGAGATGAGTGCCGCGGCCACCCGGCGGCTCGGCAGTGCCACCCTGACCTGGGGATATCCGGGAAGCGGCAGGGACGGGACCCGGATGACGGGGCACGGCGCGGAGGCGTCGGCCCCCGTGCCGGCACCGGTGGCGGGGGCGACGACGATCGGGTCGTGACCGCGCGCGGCGAGATGCCGGGCGGTCTGCAGGGCGCAGTGGGACACGCCGTTGATGTCGGGCGGGAAGGACTCAGTGACGATGACGGCACGCATACCCGTGTTGTCCACGCGCCGGGCGTGGCCACGTCAACGTGGATCTTTCCTGCCGGGGAACGTCGAATGAGCGTTCCCCTGCGCAGCTGCGGGAATGCCTGGCGGCTCGGCTCCCCTTTGATCGGCGGCTCCGCCGCCTCGTCCTCAATCGCCGGACGGGCTCAATTTTCGCGCCGGGCGCCGCACGGCCGGTGCGCTACACGGCCGATGCGTGGCCGCTACACAGCCGAAGCGTCGGGCCCGATCCTGCTGCGCACGGCGGTCTGTACCTCGGCCTCCTCGGCCGGATCGGAGGCGAGCCTTCTCAGCTGCTCCACGACGCGCACGTCGCCGGTCTCGGCATGTCGCGCGGCGACTTCGCGGGTGGATTCCTCGCAGTCCCACAGGCACTCGACGGCGAAGCCCGCGGCGAAGGACGGATCGGTGGCCGCCAGGGCGCGTGCGGCGCGGCCGCGGAGATGGGATGAGGCGGTTTCGCGGTAGAGGTGCCGCAGCACGGGGGCGGCGCAGACGATGCCGAGCCGTCCGGTCCCGTCGACCAGGGTGCCCAGCGTCGGGGCGTCCGGGCCGTCGCCGCGCACCGTCTCCCGCAGCGCGGCGAGTACGAGGTGGCTGTCCTCCGTACCGCCCCGGCAGGCGAGCATTCGCCCGGCGGCCGCGCCGAGGACGTCGGGGCGGCCGGCCCAGCGCCTGGCCCGCTCCACCGCGGCGACGCTGCACATCCGTTCGAAGGCGTCGACGGCCGCGTCCACGACGAGCCGCGACGGGCTGTCCACAGCGGCCTCGATCAGGTCGAGCGCCGCGGGATCCTGGGCCGCGGCCAGGTAGCGCAGGGCCGTGCAGCGTGCCCCGTCGTTGCCGCTGCGCGCGGCCTCGACGATCGCCGGCCGGTCGTCAGGGCCTGCGACGGCGGTGAGGCAGCGCGCGGCCGGGACGTGGAGGAGCGCGCCGCGCTCGATGCCCTGCTGGGCCCAGTCGAAGACCGCCTGGACGCTCCAGCCGGGGCGCGGCCCGGTCGGGGTGAGCTGCCGCTGCCAGCGGTCGAACGAGCCCCTCTCCCCCGCCGCCCGCACCCGGGAGGCGATCGCTTCCCGCGGGTCGTCGGCCCACAGCCGCCACGGCCTCGGTTCGAAGGCGTCCCGGACCGCGGCGGCCAGTTCGGCATCGCCTTCTGGGGTCGACGGGAAGCGGGCGAGGACGGCCACGGCCAGGCCGCGCAGCCCGGCGTCGTCGTCGCGCAGCGCGAGCTCGTCCAGCGCCCAGGCCCAGTTGGTGCCGTAGGCCGCGTACCGCCGCAGCAGTTCGAGCGCGTCGCGCCTGCCGTAGGAGGCGAGGTGGCCGAGCACCGTGAGTGCCAGCCCGGTGCGTGACTCGTCCGTCTCGAGGACGTCGTCCGGGGCGAAGAGGTGCCGCTCGATCTCGTCGAGCTCGCCGCGGAGGTCGAGGAAGAGGCGCGCGTAGTAGAGGGAGCGGTTCTCCACCTGCCAGTCGTGGCGGGGGTCGTGCAGCACACAGTGGTTCAGCGCCGCGAGCGCCTCGGCGCGCGGTGCGGTGAGCGCGTGCAGTGTGCCGTCGCCGCGGCCCCGCTGGAGCAGGCCGAGCAGCGTACCGCTGGGCGCTATGACCGGATCGAACATGGAAACAGCCTCACATCAAGCGTCGACGCAACCGGGGATACCGCACTACCTGGCCGCGCGACAACACGTCGGGGCGCCCGCCGTCTCTTGCTTGCTGTAGACCATCTTCCTCTGCCTCTCGTCGGTGGCCCGCCGGGAGCGGGCCGCTCACGATCCGCGCGGTGCGGCAACACCTGCCCAGTCGTCGCGTCCGTGAACCACGACGTCATGATGACCCAGCGGTTCTGTCCGTCGCGACCACATTTCCGACGGCTCAGCGCGCTCTGATCAGTCCGATCGGCAATTTCCGGCGATTCAGAGCGCCCCGAACGCTCCGATCGGGCGCCTCAATGCGCCCCGAACAGTTCCAGCAGGTCGGCCTTGCCGAACATCCGGGCCGTGTCGACGGCCGACGGCGTGCCCGCGGCAGGGTCCGCGCCGCCGTCGAGCAGTGCCCGGATCACCGCCTCCTCGCCCTTGAAGACGGCGCCCGCGAGCGGCGTCTGCCCGCGGTCGTTGGCCTGGTTCGGCTCGGCGCCGCGCTCGAGCAGGGCGCGGACCGCGTCCGCGTGGCCGTGGTAGGCGGCGAGCATCACGAGCGAGTCGCCCTTGTCGTTGGTGAGGTTGGCCGGGACGCCCGCGTCGACGTATGCGGCGAGCGCCTCGGTCCGGCCCTGGCGCGCCATGTCGAAGATCCTGGTCGCCAGCTCCACGACCTCCGGGTCGGGGGCTTCGGTCATAGGCTCGGACCACCTTTCGACTGCGGGTCTCCGGTGCGCGGTGATGCACGGCCGAGCACCCGTACGGATGAATCGCCAGCGTACTGCCCGTGCGGGCACATGTCGGGCCCCGGCAGAGGCAAAGATCATCACGATGACGCGCGCATCCCGAGGGCCGCCCGGGTGGCGGAGCCGGACCCTGCCAGTCGATGGAAATCAGCGGAATTTCACCCAGTTGCACCTTTTATCGTATGGATACATGCTGTGAGCCTGGAAGTACTCATGGTGACTGTCCTGACTGTCCCCACTGACCAGGAGACCTCTCATGATTCTCTCCATCTCGGGCGTCGTACTGCTCGGCGTCATCGTCGTCCTCTTCTGCCGCAAGGACGGGCTCAAGGGCACGCACGCGGTCGTCTGCGGGCTCTTCGGCTTCTACCTCGCCAGCACGGCCATCGCCCCCAGCATCAAGGCCGGTGGTGCGAGCCTGGCGAGCCTGCTGGGCGGGATCAAGTTCTGACGCTCCCGCCCGGTACGCACCCTCTCGAACGCACCCTCAGGAGACCGACGTGTCCCGGCGCGTACTCCCCCGCATGAGCAACGGCAGCGCACAGTTCGCCCGAGGCCGGGAGCTGGCGCGGTCGGCGGCCCACGCGGCCGGCGACGTGCTCCACCCGCTGCTCACGATCACCCGTGGGCTGCGCCGGCTGGCCGCCGCCGGGCGGCGCAAGTGGGCCGCGACGCCGAAGGACCGGCGCGGGCCGCTGCTGTTCCTGGTGAGCTCCCTCCTGCTCGTCGTCGTACTGATCCCCTACGGTCCGCTGCTGACGGGCGTCGTCCTGCTGGCGGCCGCTGCCTGGACGGGCCGGGACCGCGCGTCCCGGTCGTCCGCGAGCGCCCCGGGCGCAGCGCAGCTGCGGCGGCTCACCTCGCTCTACGAAGCGCTCGTCCCGTACTTCTCGGTCCCCGAGGACCCGAGCCCGCTCTTCGCGCACGGCGGCGAGTGGAACAAGGCCTTCGCTTCCTACGAGTTCGACGAGGCAGGCCGCATCTCGCGCCTCGAGATCCGCTACCCCGCGTACTTCACGGACGGCGAGGCCGAGTCCCGCGCGCGGATCGAGCACCTGGTGCACGCCAAGTCGGGCCGCGGTCGCGAGTACCGCTTCGACTGGGACGAGGAGGGCAACCAGCTGACCGTTTCGGTGCTGCCCCCGCTGCCCACGCACATCGCGGCCCAGCGCTTCGTCACGACGCCGGGTGAGACGGTTCTCGGCTTCACCGACCCGTCGGGGGTGCCGCGGACGCTTCCCGTGGCGGACGGCGGCGGACGGCGCGACGTGCCGCCGGTCGTCTGGCGCACCGGCATCCGCTCCACCGAGCCGCATCTGCTGGCCGTCGGCCAGCCCGGCAGCGGCACGACGACCCTGCTGCGCTCGATCACGTTGCAGGCCCTGCAACACGGCGACGTGCTGATCGTGGAGGGCAGCGGCACGGGCGAGTACGCCTGTCTGACGGGACGGCACGGCGTCCTGGCCGTCGAGTGCGGGCTCGCCGGGGCGTCGGCGAGCCTGGAATGGGCGGCACACGAGACGGAGCGGCGCCTGATCGCGGCGAATCGGGCGCGCCAGGCGGGTCAGCCGGCTCCGGCCGACACGAAGCGCCCGCTGTGGGTCCTCCTCGACCGCCCGAGCATCCTCGGCCACCTCGCGGCCGCGGACGGCCGCAGGGATCCGCAGAGCCTGCTCCAGGTGCCTCTGCGGCACGGTCGGGCGGCCAACGTGACGGTGGTCGTTGCGGATCAGTTCGACAGTCTCGACGCCCTCAGCGACGCGGTACGCCAGCACACACGCGCGCGTGTCGTCCTCGGCCCCGCCACACCGGAGCAGATCGAGGGCGTACTCGGAGTGCCTCCGCACACCACCCCCACGACGGACATGGCCCCCGGCCGGGGCTACGCCCGGCTGGGCGCGGGCCCGGTGCACCGGCTGCAGGTCCCGGCCACACCCGACCCGTACGACGACGCGACCAGCGAGTCCCACCGCACGGCGGTGACGAGCCTGCTGCCGGAGCGCGTGGGAGCGGCCGAGGACCGGGCGGACAAGGCTGTCCCCGACGCGGCTGCCGGCGAGCCGGAGCCCGTCGCAGTGGGGGCCGCCGTGACGGAGGCACTCCCGTCGCCCCTCGTGGAGACGGCTGCCGGAGAGCGTACGGGCGACGGCGTGCCCGTCGGGGCAGCCGCCACTGCCACGCACATGCGCGAGGCGACGGTCGAGGCGCCCGTGCAGGTCGCTGCTGCCGCCTCTGCCACCGGAACCGAGGCTGCAGAGAGGGCAGCCGAGGAAGCCGTGGCCGTGGCGACGGCGACCGCGCGGGAGGGAGCGGCCGCCGGCGGCCCGGAGGCGCATCGGTCAAGGGTCGCCGCATCGCCGGCAGCCGGGTCACCGGCCGGATCGCCTGTGGCCGGATCACGCACGGGGTCACCGGTGTCATCGGGGTCATCGCTGACCGGCCCGCCCGTGTCCGGATCCCAGGTCTCCCAGCCTCCATCCCCCGAAAGCGCGAGCGAGTCCGCGGTCGCCGAACCGGTTGTCACCGAATCCGCGGTCGCCGATTCGGGGGTCGCCGCGGCACCCGTCGCAGAGGCCGCGGGGGCCGAGCGCTGAGGTACACCGCCGGGGCCGAGCGCTGAGGAACCCAGCGCTCAGGCTCAGGCCACGAACGTCCGCGGCGCCTCCGTCCCCGTCGTCGCGCCGCTCTCCACCAGGCGCGCCGCGGCCGCGAGTCGCGTGGCGGCCTCATCGGCCACGGCACCGCCGACGGTGAACGGCAGCCGTACGTACCCCTCGAAGGCACCGTCGACCCCGAAGCGGGGGCCGGAGGGCACGCGTACCCCCACCCGCTCGCCCACTTCGGCAAGGCGCGACCCGGACAGGCCGCCCGCACGCACCCACAGCGTGAGTCCGCCGGACGGGATCTCGAACTCCCAGTCGGGCAGTTCGCGCCGCACGGCGGCGACCAGGGCGTCGCGGTTGTCCCGGGCCTGGCCGCGGCGGAGGTCGACGGCCTCCTGCCACCCGCCTGTGGTCAGCAGCCAGTTGACGGCAAGCTGCTCAAGGACGGGGGTGCCCAGGTCCGCGTAGGCGCGGGCCGACACCAGACTGCGGATCACGTCGGGCGCGGCGCGCACCCAGCCGATGCGCATGCCGGCCCAGAACGCCTTGCTGGCCGAGCCGACCGTGATCACCGTCGAGCCCGCGGGGTCGAACGCACAGACGGGACGCGGCATCTCCACACCGGGATCGAGGTGGAGTTCGCTCATGGTCTCGTCGGCGACGAGCACGGTGCCCGCCGAGCGGGCGGCGTCGACGAGCCGGCGGCGTTGGTCCTCGTCTGCCAGGGCGCCCGTCGGGTTGTGGAAGTCGGCGACGACGTAGGCGAGCCGGGGCCCGGCATCGCGGAACACCTGGCGCCAGCGGTCCATGTCCCAGCCGGCGAGCCCTTCGGCCATGGCGACCGGGACGAGCCGGGCGCCGGCCTCCCGCATGAGCTGGAGGATGTTGGCGTAGCTGGGCGACTCCACGGCGATGCGCTCGCCGCGGCCGGCGAAGAGGTGGCAGATCGCGTCCATCGCGCCCATCGCACCGGTGGTGACCATGATCTGTTCGGGCATGGTCGGGATGCCGCGCGCGGTGTACCGCTCGGCGAGCATCTCGCGCAGGGCGGGCAGACCCGCCGGGTAGTCGCCGTGCGTGTGCGCGTACGGCGGCAGCTCCTCCAGCGCGCCGTGGACCGCGCGGGTGAGCCAGGGTTCGGGGGCGGGCAGCGCCGCACAGCCGAGGTCGATCATGGAGCCGAGGGCCTCGGGCGGCAGAGGCTCGAGCCCCCGCGCGGGCAGCGGGTTTCCGGCGGGTACGGCGGTCCAGCTGCCCGCTCCCCTGCGGGACTCGAGGAACCCTTCATTGCGCAGCTCCTCATAGGCCGCGGCCACCGTGGTGCGGCTGAGTGACAGCGCCAGGGCCAGCTCGCGCTCCGCAGGCAGGCGCGCGGCGACCGGTACGCGCCCTTCGAGGACGAGCACCCGGATGCCGTCGGCGAGCGCACGATAGGCCGGCGGCCGGCGGGTGCCGGGGCCCGCGGGCCGGGCCTGCTGGGAAGTGATCAGCCGGGCGAGCTGCACCGAGCCCACCGCCGAAGTCCAGTGCGCCATGCTTTCCAGTCCACCTTCCCCGAATTGGCCATGGAGGGCGTGCGTTACCAAGCCACAGAGTGTCACGAACCAGTCCACTACTACCACCAGGGGGGCATCTCTTGTCCACGCCGTCCGTACGCGCGAGCTCCGAGAGCTCCGATACGCCCGAAAGGCCCGGGCCGACCGGCCCCGCGCCGACAGCGCATCTCGCGCCGAAGAGGCACCTCACACGAAGGCTGCTCCAGCTCTACGTCGGTCTCGCGCTGTACGGCGTGAGTTCAGCGCTCCTCGTGGAGTCGGGTCTGGGACTGGAACCATGGGGCGTGCTGCACCAGGGCCTCGCCGAGCTGACGGGGCTGACGATCGGCGTCGTGTCGATCATCGTGGGCGCAGCGGTGCTGCTGCTCTGGATTCCGCTGCGGCAGCGCCCGGGCCTCGGCACCGTGTCGAACGTGTTCGTGATCGGCATCGCGATGGACGGCACCCTCGCGCTGGTCCCCGACGCACACAGCCTGGCGGTACGGATCCCGCTGCTCGTGGGCGGGATCGTGCTCAACGGAGTCGCGACCGGCCTCTACATCGCGGCGAAGTTCGGCCCGGGCCCGCGGGACGGCCTGATGACGGGCCTGCACCGGCGTA
The DNA here is from genome assembly GCF_040295225.1 of Streptomyces sp. NPDC002896. NCBI lineage: Bacteria > Bacillati > Actinomycetota > Actinomycetes > Kitasatosporales > Streptomycetaceae > Streptomyces > Streptomyces sp. NPDC002896. The sequence continues at coordinate 47,251 of NZ_JBEOVA010000003.1, forward strand.
CCGGCCGGTCGATCCGCCTGGTCCGCACGGCCATCGAGGTGGCGGTCGTGGCGACCGGCTTCGTCCTCGGCGGCACGGTCGGCATAGGAACGGTGCTGTACGCGCTCGCGATCGGCCCTCTAGCCCAGGTGTTCCTGCGCGTCTTCGCCGTCCCCACGGCATCCGCGGGCAGCACAGTCGTTGCCGGTTCGCCACCGAATGGAGCGATACTCCATCCGTGACCACCGCCATACGCCACCCCTACCTCGACCATCCGGGGCCCATAGCCTTCGCCCACCGCGGCGGAGCGGCCGGCGGCCTGGAGAACACCGCGGCCGCCTTCCGGCACGCGGTCGAGTTGGGCTACCGCTACATCGAGACCGATGTCCACGCGAGCTCCGACGGCAGGCTCGTGGCCTTCCACGACGCCACGCTGGACCGGGTGACGGATGCGGCCGGCCGTATCGCGGACCTTCCGTGGAGCGAGGTGCAGCACGCGCGCGTGGCGGGCACCGAACCCGTTCCCCTCTTCGAGGAACTCCTCGAGACCTTCCCCGACGTGCGCTGGAACGTCGACATGAAGGCGGAGCCCGCGCTGCTCCCGCTGATGGACCTGATCGAGCGCACGCGCGCGTGGGACCGCATCTGCGTCGGCTCGTTCTCCGAGGCGCGGGTGGCCCGGGCGCAGCGCCTCGCGGGCCCGCGCCTCGCGACGTCGTACGGCACTCGGGGTGTGCTGGGGCTGCGCCTGCGGTCGATCGGCGTCCCGGCCGCGGTGCGCCGCTCCGGGGTGTGCGCCCAGGTTCCCGAGACCCAGTCCGGCGTCCGCGTCGTCGACCACCGCTTCGTGCGCGAGTGCCACGCGCGTGGGCTGCAGGTCCACGTCTGGACGGTCAACGAGGCCGAGCGGATGCACGCGCTCCTCGACCTGAGTGTGGATGGCATCATGACCGATCACATCGAGACGCTGCGCGACGTGATGAAGGACCGCGGGATCTGGGTCTGACGGCACGCCGCGCGCGTCCGCGTAGGGGAGACCGAGGGCGAAGCGAGGCCGCGGGTGGGGACAGGACCGGGAACCGGCGCCGTGCGGACGGCGGCCGACGGCGGCGACGAGAAGGCCGCCCGGCGGCGCGAACAGCGCGGCTGGTACGTCTACGACTGGGCGTGCTCCGTCTACTCGACGAGCGTGCTGACGGTGTTCCTCGGCCCCTATCTCACCGAGGTCGCCAAGTCCGCCGCGGACGCGGACGGTTTCGTGTACCCGCTGGGCATCCCGGTCCGCGCCGGATCCTTCTTCGCGTACTCCGTGTCCGCGTCCGTGATCCTGTCGATCCTCCTGATGCCGCTGGCGGGTGCGGCAGCCGACCGTACGGGCCGCAAGAAGCCACTGCTCGCGGCCGCCGCCTACCTGGGCGCGGCAGCGACAGCGGGCATGTTCTTCCTGTCCGGCGACCGCTATCTGCTCGGCGGTGTGCTGCTGATCGTCGCCAACGCGTCGCTGGCGGTCTCGATGGTGCTCTACAACTCGTATCTGCCGCAGATCGCCGCCCCCGAGGAGCGCGACGCCGTGTCATCGCGCGGCTGGGCCTTCGGCTACGCCTCGGGTGCCCTCGTCCTGGTCGCCAATCTGGTGCTCTTCACGGCCCACGACAGCTTCGGGGTGTCCGAGGGAACCGCGGTACGCATCTGTCTTGCCTCGGCGGGCGTGTGGTGGGGCGCCTTCACGCTGGTCCCGCTGCGGCGGCTGCGCGACCGCCGGACGCCGGCCGCCGAGGCTTCCGCCCACGGCTGGCGCCAGCTGGCCGCGACCGTACGCCACATGCGCCGCCATCCCCACACGCTCGCCTTCCTTCTGGCCTATCTCGTCTACAACGACGGCATCCAGACCGTGATCTCGCAGGCGTCGGTCTACGGCTCCGAGGAGCTCCGGCTCGGTCAGTCGACCCTGATCGTCGCGGTGCTGCTGGTGCAGGTGCTGGCCGTGGCGGGCGCGCTCGGGATGGGCCGGCTAGCCCAGCGGTACGGCGCCAAGCGGACGATCCTCGGTTCGCTGATCGCCTGGACGCTCACCATCGGGGCCGGGTACTTCCTGCCCGCGCGCACGCCCGCGTGGTTCTTCGTGCTCGCCGCGGGCATCGGGCTGGTGCTGGGCGGCAGCCAGGCGCTGTCACGGTCGCTTTTCTCACATCTGGTGCCGAGCGGAAAGGAAGCCGAGTACTTCTCCGCGTACGAGATGAGCGACCGCGGGATGTCGTGGCTCGGCCCTCTGCTCTTCGGGCTCACATACCAGCTGACCGGGAGTTATCGGTCCGCGATCATCTCGCTGGTGCTCTTCTTCGTGCTCGGTTTCGTGCTGCTCGCACGGGTTCCCGTGCGGCGCGCCATCCAAGATGCGGGCAATCCCGTTCCCGAACGGATTTAACACCGGAGGGCAAAGGGCGGTAGTGTACGCGTTTGGCCTGCCTGGCGGACCGTTACTGCGCGCCAAAGCTCTATAAGCGCTGGGTGACATCTGCTGTCAGATGTGACAAACCGGGCGTCGGTGGGTACAAAAAGGGGCGGCTACGACGGCGACGCATGACCCAGAACGGGAATCTTTACCGCCGACCGGACGTTGACCGGATGACGACGACAGCGACACCTGTCCTGTGGGCGACAAGCCCGGGAGGCACGATTCATGAGTGAGCGAGCTCTTCGCGGCACGCGCCTCGTGGTGACCAGCTACGAGACGGACCGCGGCATCGACCTGGCCCCGCGCCAGGCCGTGGAGTACGCATGCGAGAAGGGGCACCGCTTCGAGATGCCCTTCTCGGTTGAGGCGGAGATCCCGCCGGAGTGGGAGTGCAAGGTCTGTGGGACCCCGGCACTCCTGGTGGATGGCGACGGCCCTGAGGAGAAGAAGGCGAAGCCTGCGCGTACGCACTGGGACATGCTGATGGAGCGGCGCACTCGCGAGGAGCTGGAAGAGGTTCTCGAGGAGCGGCTGGCCGTTCTTCGCTCCGGCGCCATGAACATCGCCGTGCACCCGCGGGACAGCCGCAAGTCCGCCTGACCCGAGGGTCGGGCGACCGCCGAAGGCACACAGCCGCGGCTGCCACACGTCGGTGTGGCAGCCGCGGCTGCTTACTGCCTGCTACCTGGCCGTGGGGCCGACCGCCTGGTCTGCCCGGCTGCGGGGAGACCACCTGGCCTGCCCGGCCGTGGGAACGACCGCCTGACCTGCCCCGGCTGTGGGAACGACCGTCTGGCCTGCCTGGCCGCGGGGCTGACCGCCTGGTCTGCCCGGCCGTGGGGAGACCGCCTGGTCTGCCCGGCTGTGGGGCCGACAGCCTGGCCGCGGGGCCCACCGTCTGATCTGCCGGGCCGTGAGGCCCACCGCTGGGAGCCCTGCCGTCGGGCCGGGCTGCAGTTACATCCGCGGTCAGGGCGTCAGGGGCGGACGCGGGCCCGCGTCCGGGTGCGAGGCGGGCGGTGCGTCGTCGCGGATGACCTCGCCCTGGACGACCTTGCCGTCGGGCCGGCGTATACGAGCCTGCTGGAAGGCGTCTCCCAGACTGCCGGGAGTGGCAGCCTGCAGCCGCCGCTCGAACGTCCGCTCCGCGTACCGGCTCAGCACCTTCTGGACCGGCGGCAGCAGGCAGAGCAGACCCAGGGCGTCGGAGATCAGACCCGGCATGATCAGCAGCAGCCCGCCGAGCATCGTCAGCGCATTGCCGCTGCCGCGCCGGTCCCCTGCCGGGACCGCGGCCGTCTGCTGTTGCTGCAGCGCCTCGCTCAGACGCCGGAAGGCCCGGCGCCCGGCTCGCTTGATGAGCACGGAGCCCAGCACGATCCCGGCGATCAGCAGCAGGAAGACGGTGAACCCGCCTGCCGCGTCCGCCACGACGGTCAGCAGCCAGATCTCCAGTACCAGCCACGCGGCGATGGCGAGCGGCAGATAGGAACGCGGCCGGGAGCGCCGGGGCCGGGCGGGGTTCGTGGGAGGCGTCGTGCCAGTCATCATTCCCCCAGTGTGCCGGTGCCGGGCTCAGACCCGCGTAAGCGGCCGGCCAGCCGGAACGACAGCCCCGGCATCGGGGCATGGTGGGGACTCAGGCGCGCTTTCGGCCCAGCAGGCGGCCGACCCGCTCCTCCACGCCCCACGCCGTGACCCGCCACAGCGCCTCGGCGACGATGTCCCGGCTCATCTTGGAGTCCCCGTGCTCGCGCTCGACGAAGGTGATGGGCACCTCGACGACGTGGTAACCCGCCTTGACCGCACGGCGTGCCAGGTCGACCTGGAAGCAGTAGCCCTGTGAGGCGACCTCGCGAAGACCGAGGCCCTCGAGGGTCTCGCGGCGGAAGGCGCGATAGCCGCCGGTGACGTCCCGGATCGGGACGCCGAGCAGCAGCCGCGAGTAGGTGCTGCCGCCGCGGGAGAGCATCTCGCGGGAGCGAGGCCAGTTCACGACGCGGCCGCCGGGCACCCAGCGGGAACCGAGCACCAGGTCGGCGCCCTTGAGCGCGGTGAGCAGCCGGGGCAGTTCCTCGGGCTGGTGCGAGCCGTCGGCGTCCATCTCGATCAGTACGCCGTAGCCGTGCTCGAGACCCCAGCGGAAGCCCGCGAGGTAGGCCGCGCCGAGGCCTTCCTTGCCCCTGCGGTGCAGCACCTGGACGTGGTCGTCACCGGCTGCGATCTCGTCGGCGAGTTCGCCGGTTCCGTCGGGGCTGTTGTCATCGGCGACGAGGATGTGCGCGTCGGGCACGGCGGCCCGCACACGGTCGACGATCGACTTGATGTTCTCGGCCTCGTTGTACGTCGGGATGATCACCAAGGCCGTGCCGAGCGGACCGAACTGCCGCCCCCGGGCTGCCGCCCGTACGCTCTCATCACCGTCGTTCACTGCTGCCCCTTCACGTCCGTGCGCAGGGCACCACCATAGTGGCCGCTGCCTGCGCCGTCGTGGCCAGCAGGCCCTTGTGGGGGTGTCGATACGACAAGAATCAGGCAAGAGAACGGCAAGACGAAGCGGGAGGCCGAGCGGGTGTCCGCGCGGTCGGCAGGGACCGCTGCGGATCGGGGCCCGGCGCCCTTCGGGCCGACCTGGGACCCGCTGGCTGCGGATCTACCGAAAGCCGTTGTCTACTGAGCATCCGGGCCCCACCCGGGTCGCACCGTCCCCCAGGCTCTTGGGGAGCAGGGAGGGACCCCCATCCGGCAGGAACGTTCCCTCGCCCCCGAGGCGCGGGTGCTGGGACTGGCTCCCAGTGGTGGTGCGCCGGTGCGGCACACCACCCCATGACCCAGCCGCGATCGACGACTGCGTGGAGGTTCCCCGTCGGACGTCCAGTGGTGGACCCGGCCGAACCTACCGGCCGACCGCGGCTCTCTGTCAACAGCCGTTCGACCTGCGAGGATTCCCCGAATCGGCAGGTCAGTGCCGAGGATACGCAGGTAGCGCAACGGAATCGCGGGCCAAGATCGACTGCGCGCCTCCCCGGTACATCACTCGTCCGGCCGTACGAAGACCGTCTGCCCGAACACCACTGTGCGCAGGCAGACGGGCAGTTCGGCGTCCGGGGAGAGATCCGGCAGGCCAGGGGTGCCGGAGCGGGGGTCGGTGGACCAGCGTGCGACGCGGTCGTCGGGCGCCTGTACGACGAGGTCGCCGGTGCGCCACACGGCGTAGTCCGCGGGCGCGCCGGGCACCAGGATCCCCGCGTCGTCCCGGCCGATGGCTCGCCAGCCGCCGCGCGTATGAGCGGTGAACGCGGCGCGCACCGAGACGCGGTGCTCGGGCGTGCGGTGGAAGGCCGCGGCGCGGACCGTGCCCCACGGGTCGAGTGGCGTGACGGGGCTGTCGGAGCCGAAGGCCAGCGGGACGCCGGCACGCAGCAGGGCCGCGAACGGATTGAGGGTACGCGCGCGTGCGGCGCCGAGGCGCTGGGCGTACATCCCGTCCTCGCCGCCCCACAACGCGTCGAAGGCCGGCTGGACAGAGGCGGTGAGGCCGAGTTCGGCGAAGGCCGCGATGGTCTCCGGGGTCAGCATCTCGGCGTGCTCCACGCGGTGCCGGGCGGCGCGAATACGGTCGAGGCCGACCTTGTCGGCGGCGGCGCGCACGCCCTCGACGACCGCGGTGACGGCGGCGTCGCCGATGGCGTGGAAGCCCGCCTGCAGTCCCGCCTCGGTACAGGCGATGACATGGTCGGCGACCGCCGCGGTGTCCAGGTACGCGGCCCCGGTGTGCGTGGCGTCGGCGTACTGGTCGTGCAGGCACGCGGTGTGCGAGCCGAGGGCACCGTCGACGAACAGGTCGCCCGCGGCGCCGATCGCGCCCAGATCCCTGATCTTCTCGGCGCCCCGGGCGTCCGCGATCTGCTCGCCCCAGTAGCCCACGACGCGCGGCCCGAGCTCCTCCGCGGCCAACCGCAGCAGCCCGGTGAAGTCGTCCTCACTGGAGATGTCGGGACCCGCGCACTCGTGCACGGAGCCGATGCCGAGCGAGGCGGCGTGCCGCAGGGTGGCGCGCTGGGCCTCCGTGCGCTGCTCGGGGGTGACGGCGGCCTGGGCGGCGGCGCGCACGGCGTGGTGGGCGTCGCGGGTGAGCGGCCCGTCGGTCTGGTATCCGGCGCGCTCAGCGATGCCTGGCACGAGGTCGAGCAGCGCCGTGCTGACGACCGCGGAGTGGACGTCGATACGGGAGAGGTAGAGCGGGCGGCCACCGGTCGCCTCGTCGAGCTCGACGCGGGACGGTGCGCGCCCGCCCGGCCAGCGGGCGGCGTCCCAGCCGTGGCCGAGGAGGACCCGGTCGTGGGGACGTGCGGCGGCATGCCCGCGTACGAGTGCGAGGGCCTCGTCGAGGCTCCGGGCGCCGGTCAAGTCCAGGCCGGTGAGGGTGAGCCCGGTCGCCGTCGTGTGGACGTGGGCGTCGGTGAACGCCGGGGTGACCAGGGCGCCGTCGAGGTCGATCACCTCGTCGACGCCGTCCGCGAAGGCGTCGGCGGCCCCCTCGGAGCCGACCCAGGCGACGTGTCCGCGTTCGACGACCATCGCGGTGGCGAAGGGGTCGGCGGGGGTGTGGATGTCGCCGCGGCGCAGCAGCACGGTGCGATGGTCTCTGCGACTGAGGGGGCTTTCACTCATGGGGACAGTTTCTCCCCCTGGGCCCCTGCCGCCTTACTCGGGTTGCACGTCGGGGCGCCGTACGTCGTGGGTTGCGCCCACCCTCCCCCAGCTACCGCTGGGAGGTGCCCCCCGCCCTGCGGAACGATTGCCCACAACGGTGGCGCGCTCGCCGGTCAGACCTTGGGGGGTCTTGCCTCGTACGGGGTGGAGAGGACCACCGTCGTGCGGGTTGAGACGCCGGCTAGGGAGCGGATGCGGGTGAGGAGGTTTTCCAGTTCGAGCGGGGTGGCTACCCGCACCTTGAGGATGTAGTTCTCGTCGCCGGCGACGCTGTGGCAGGCCTCGATCTCCGAGACGCCGGCGAGCCGGTCCGCGATGTCGTCCGGCGCACTGGGGTCGAACGGCTTCACCGAGATGAAGGCCGTGAGCGGCAGCCCGACGGCCTCGGGGTCGACGACCGCGGCATAGCCGCGGATGACGCCACGCTGCTCCAGCCGGCGCACCCGCTGGTGCACGGCCGACGTGGACAGACCCGTGGCCTTGCCCAGGTCGGTGTAGCTCATCCGCCCGTCCTTGACGAGCAGCTGCACAATCTGACGGTCCAGCTCCTCCATGGCGCAAAAGCTACAGTGCGCATGATCCTCCGGGATACATGCGCGGCTATGTGGAGGATGGCCCGGCCACTGGACCATCCCCCGTTTTCCCCCGGTTTCCGGTCTTCCGGCCACCAATGCCCCCCTCGGCGTTCGAGGTTTCGGCATCTGCAACTGGCATGTGACGAACACCACAGGACTGCGACCGTGTCTGCGGGTTGGGCGTGATTACCCGTACGACCAGGCGGGAAGTGCTTGCTGTGGTCCAGGCCGCAGCGCCTTGTCGGCCCACCCGAGGGGGAGTTCATGCAGAGTCTTAAGCGTCCCGGTCGCCCTGCCCGCGGCAGGCAGCAGCCGGTCATCGAGCCCGCACCGGAGGGCGTCGAACCGGTCGAGGACGATCTCGACACCTACGACACTCTGGAGATGTACCGGGTGATCTGCCCGGACTGCGCCCAGCCGATCGCCCTCCTGGCGGACGAGGACGTCCTGCCCGAGCATGCACTGTGCGCGTCTCCGTGGAACCCGTTCGGGCTCACGGTCTGCCCCGGCACGGGCCGCTGGGCGTCCGACGCACGGCCCGCGGACGAGTCGCTGGAGGCCCAGGAGCAGGACACCGGCTTGCTGCTGACGCTCCCTCAGGGGCTGGACTGGCGAAAGCAGCCGTTCTCGCACGTTGGCGGCCCGGGCTCGCGCCCGATCCGGATCCCGGCGATCCGCCGCTCTGCTGCGTAGCCGCCACCCCGCGGTCCGGTAACCCCGGTCGCCCCCCGATCCGCCCCAATAGCTGATCTGATCAGTCTGTGTAGCCGATCGGCCCCAGTAGCTGTCCTGCACCATCGCGAAGACACTGCCGTGGTGCAGGATCAGTGCGTCCGGAGCCGCGCGAGCGGAGGCCGCCAGCCGGACCGGGAGGCCCGGCATCGCGGGCATGACCTGAACGCAGAGTCGATTCCTCGTACCGGTGACCTGTCCCCCCTCCCGGGCGTTGCACCAGGCATGACCCCTCCGCATGCGACAGGCCGCCGTCGCCGCCTCCTGGTCCCCGCTCTCCCTGTTCCAGCAGAATCGGTTCCCCGTCCGCCCCAGCTTCCGGACCCGCCGATCTACCGCGCCTTGATGACCTCGTGGGCCAACCGCGGCAAGACGCTGCCGGGGCGCCACGACCCGGAGTGGGTACGGCTCGCGGCGCCCCTGGTCAGGGCGGGACAGTTCAGCGGGACTCGGGTCCCGCGAGGTGACGGGCGATGACCATCCGCTGGATCTGGTTGGTGCCCTCCACGATCTGCAGCACCTTCGCCTCACGCATGTAGCGCTCGACGGGGAAGTCAGCGGTGTAGCCATAGCCTCCGAGCACCTGGACGGCATCGGTGGTGACCTTCATCGCGGTGTCGGTGCACAGCAGCTTCGCCATCGCGGCCTGCTTGGAGAACGGCTTGCCCGAATCGCGCAGGCGGGCCGCCGCGAGGTAGAGGGCCCGGCCGGCCTCGATCTGCGTGGCCATGTCGGCCAGCATGAACCGCAGCCCCTGGAAGTCGGCGATCGGCCGGCCGAACTGCCGGCGCTCGGTGGCGTACGCCAGGGCCGCGTCCAGCGCCGCCTGGGCCACGCCGATCGCACAGGCCGCGATGCCGAGCCGCCCGGAGTCGAGTGCGGACAGGGCGATCGCGAAGCCCTGGTTCTCCTCACCGATGCGGCGGGTGTCCGGCACACGTACGCCGTCGAAGTGCAGCTGAGCGGTGGGCGAGCCCTTCATGCCCATCTTCTTCTCGGGTGCCGCGGCGCTCAGGCCCTCGGCGTCCCCGGGCACCAGGAACGCCGTGATGCCGTGCCTGCCCTCGCCGCCGGTGCGGGCGAACACCGTGTAGAAGTCGGCGACACCACCATGGGTGGTCCAGGCCTTCGTACCGGTGAGCACCCAGTTGCCACCGTCCCGCACGGCCTTCGTACGCAGGGACGCCGCATCGGAACCGGAGGCGGGCTCGGACAGGCAGTACGCGCCGAGCAGGCCGCCGCCGAGCATGGCGGGCAGGTGCTCGGCCTGCTGCTCCTTGGAGCCGTAGCCCGCGAGCGCGTGGCAGGAGAGGGAGTGGACGCTGACGCCGAGGCCGACGGTCAGGCGCGCGGCGGCGAACTCCTCGAGGACCTGGAGATAGACCTCGTACGGCTGGTCACCGCCGCCGTACTCGGAGTCGTAGGGCAGTCCGAGCAGTCCGGTTTCGGAGAGGAGGGTGAAGACCTCGCGCGGAAAGCGCCCGGCGTCCTCCTCCTCGGCCGCCTTCGGGGCGATCTCGCGCTGTACGAGATCACGTACGAGCGAGAACAGGTCCCGGGCCTCGTCCGTGGGCAGTTGACGGTCCACCGGCTGCGGGGCGCGGTCGTTCATGGCGACGCTCTCCTCCCTGTCGGGCACTGCGGCGGACGCGCGCACGGGGTGTGGCGGCGCCGCCGACGGGGTCCGGGCCCATCGGCGGCAGCCGCGGGTCACCAGCCCCGGAAAACTCAGCACGCCTCAGCCGATGCTGCCCTCCCGGGTCGCGGAACGGGCTGATCAGCGGCTGCGGCGCGTTGAGTATGCCCGATCGGAGGCAACGCGTCACGGGGTGAGTGGATCTCGCTCGGAGGACCTCGAATTGGTCCGAACCAGTGACGCGACGCTCCGGTCGCCGCAGGGGCCCGACCACACGAGTGCGGTCACTTGAGCCCGGTCACAGCAGCCCGGTCACATGAGTCCGATCACAGGAGTCCGGCCTGCGTGACGAACATCGCGAGGACCACGACCAGGACCCAGCCCAGGATGTGCTCCAGGATGCCGGGTCCGTCGTCGGGACCGCCCGTGCGGGTGCGGGTACGGGTGCGGCCGGCGGTGGCGGAGGTCGAGGTCATGGCAGCTCGCTTGACGTCGTACGGCAGTGGACATCCCCCCGGTGATCTGTCCACCTTGCCACCGAAAAGTCCTCCTCAGGGCGCCTTACGGGCGAGACATCGGTCACGCGCCAGGGCACGCACCACGGAGGGCTCAGCGCACGCCCACCGCGGCCAGCGCCCTCACCTGCTGCGGGGTCGGCCGGGCCGGGAAGTACAGGTAGCAGACGCCGCCGGTACCGGAGACCACCTTGCCGGTGGAGTTGTACCGCTTCGCCCTCAGCCAGATATTTTCCCACTCGCGCCTGTCGTAGACGCGCCGTACCGCCTCGTCGCTCGGCGACGCCGGATCGTTGGCGATCACGTCGCCGTCGGCGGTGAAGCCGATCACCGTCATCAGATGCCCCGACGTGCCGTAACCGGCCCCCGTGAGCTCCTCCTTCAGGAACGACTGCGAGGTGATCGCCGGGATCCCCGCGCCGATCAGCGTCTCCAGGTCGGTCAGCGAGCCGAGCCGGGTGACGACGCCCTGCAGGTCCTTGTACGTCGCCGCGTAGGCCGCGTTGAACGGCCAGTTGCCGCAGCCCTCGTACTGGTAGTCGTACGTGAATCGCGCCGCGTGGCACACCTGCGGGTCGGCGTAGGAGGGGTCGACCCAGGCGAGGTCCTCGGCCGTCGGCTTCCGGCCCCAGTATTCGATGATCATCTGCGAGGAGGTGGGGCTGCACCAGGCCTCGCCGCCGTTGTCGTACTCGGGGTACTGACCGGCGTGAATGCTCTGCGAGTACCGCGGAACGATCAGCTCCCTGGCCGACCCGGGCGTCGAGGCGGGGACGGTGAAGCGGTCCGGGATGTCGGAGCCCATCGCGCCAAGTCGCCACACCGTGGGCGTGGCCTTGCTGCCGGGCGTGCGGTAGAGCGTGAGGCGCAGCCGGTACGAGACGAGGCGGAGCCCGGACGCCGGGTCGTCGATCGCGAAGGTGTCCGTCCAGATGCTGCTCTTGCCGTCGCCCTGGTCGTCGACCGAGGTGCGCTTGATGTCCTGGTCACCGGAGGCCCAGCGCCCCATCACGTACCAGGGGGTGTCCGTGCCGTCGGTGTAGGTGCCCTTCAGTTCGACCTGGAGCCAGGTGCCGGCGGGCGTGTGCGCGTTCCAGGAGGCGATGGCCTCGGTCGAGGGCACGGAGAGACGGTGGACGGGCGAGGTCCACTCGGCGTACTCCCAGGTCGCGGTCTGCCCGGTGTGGGGGTCGGTGTAGTCGATGGTGCCCGCGGGCCGGCCGATCACCACGCCGGGGCGTGCCCCGGCGACCACTCGACTGCCTGCGGATGTGCCGCTGCGCCAGTCCGTGTACGAGGTCCAGGCGCGGTTGTCGACCAGGGACGTGGCGGCGGTGGCCTGGGTGCCCCCGGCGAAGGCGGACACGTCGGCGGTGGCGGCGGACGCACTGCCGGTGCCGCCGGCCGCCGCGGCGGCGATCGCGGCGGTGAGCACGGTCCTGCGGGACATCGGGTGGGATCTGGTCATGGACGGGATTCCCCCAGTGGCGTCGGATCCGGAAGAGGTAGGTCAGGTTCACGACAGTGGCCCAACTATGGCCGGTGCCAAGCGTGTTCTGCCAGCACATCGGAGGCCGCCACGCCCACCAATATTGGCCTTGACCTCTGAACATTCCGGCGCGGGGCGGCCAGTAGCTCACCAATCGGATTGGCTATCCGTAGCAATCCCATGGCAGAGTGTCACTCGCACGCCCGGCGCCCAGGCGACGTCGGGCGCCCTCCTCGGTCGGGTCATGCGGCTTGGCCGACCAGCGTCCGGAGGGACGTGCCACGCGGGCTGACGGCTCCTGCCGTTCAGTACCAGGGCACGAAGGCGATTGGCTCACATCTCTGAGCAACACTGGGGATCACTAAGCCAATCAGAGACGCTTGAGGCGATGACCATGCAAACGCCGCTTCTCCGACTCGCCCGGACCCTTCAGGGGCTACCCCCTTCGTGTGGTCCGGTCCGGCTGGTCGGGGTGGACGGGCACGCGGGGTCCGGCAAGTCCACGTTCGCCGTGCGGCTGTCCCAGGCGCTGGGCGGAGCCCCGGTGCTCCGTCTCGACGACATCGCGACGCACGAGGAGCTGTTCAGCTGGACGGAGCGGCTCGGCGAGCAGGTGATCGAGCCGCTGTCGAGGGGCGAGACCGCGCGCTACCTCCCCTACGACTGGCACGCCCGCCGCTTCGGAGCCGCACTCCCCCTGGAGCCCGCTCCGGTGGTCCTGGTCGAGGGCGTCGGCGTGGGCCGCCGGGCGCTGCGGCCGATGCTGGCACTTCTGCTGTGGATGGAGCACCCGGCGGACGAGTCATGGGACAGGGGCCGCCGCCGGGACGGTCCGGAGCAGAGTGAGTTCTGGGCAGGATGGGTCGCCGCCGAGCGGAAGCACTTCGCCGAGGACCCGTCCCGGCCCTTCGCCGACCTTCTGGTACGACAGTGCCCTGAGGGATACAAGGTGCTGCCGGGACCTGCTGCGACCGCGGAATCCACCCGCGCCGTAACGCTTCGTGATGGCCCGTCTGCGGTGCGCTGAAGCCGCCGAAAGCCGCTTCCACGAGTTTCCGAGAGTGTCCTCAACTCGGCTTGACCGACACGTCGTACAGGACTTACGTTCTCAATGTGCGGCCTTCCGAGGCCGCCCCACAGACGCGAAGCCCCCGGTTGTTCCCCCGTGATCGGGGGCTTCGTTCTGCCCTCTTCACCCTTCGGCGCCTGCGCCGAGCCGTGATTCGATCACCCTCGGTCACCGTTCTGGTGTGCGCCCTCTCTGCTCCCACCTGCCCGATCCTCCGTTGCGCCACCCTTCGGCCCGCGATCCCCCGCAGGTACGATGCCTCTCGGTGCGACCTTCGGACGGCTGCTCATCGCACCGGGTCAACTCCCGTCCACGGCAATGCGGTTCGACGAGGGCTGTCGGCGGGCAACGGCCCGGCGGCACCACGGGGGCACGGTATGTGGGGGACGTGATGGACTTCGGTACGCAGGGGTCACCGGGCCCGGCGGACCTCGCCTGGCTGCGCGGGGTCGATGCCTACACGATGGGCGCGTATCCGCAGGCGGAGGAGGAGTTCCGGGACGCCGTACGGATGGACCCGGGCATGGCCGACAGCTGGCTCGGACTGCACGCGCTGCGCATCGACACGACGACGGCGCTGCTGCGGATGTTCCGGCACCGCGACCGCTTCGGCGAACAGCGCGCCAGGCACCGCCGGGCACTGAACTCCTGGTACTGGCTGGGCTGGTGGGTGCAGCCCGTCCTGGAGTCGCCGCGCGACCTGCTGCTGGCGCACGCCTCGCACTGGCTGGACGGCCGCCATGTGCCCGAACTGGACCGGGCCCTGGCCGGGCTGCCGCCGGTCGACGCCGATCCGCAGGTGCGCTTCCTGCACGCGTGCCGCGCCTATCTGGTCAAGGACTGGGAGCAACTGGTCCGGCACACCGACCCGCTGATCGACGACCCCATCCTGGGCATCGAGGCGGGCCTGTTCGCGGGCATGGCGCGGGTCCGGCTCGAGACGTACGCCCAGGCCGAACCGCTGCTGTCCTCCGCGCTGATGCGCTGCCGCAGCGAGCAGCCGCAGCGCAAGGAGCTGCGCTACTGGCTGGCGCGGGCGCACGAGGGCACGGGGCGCAGCGCGGCGGCGCTCCCGCTGTACCGGGCGGTGCACCGGGTCGACCCCGCCTTCATGGACACCTCGGCGCGGCTCGCGGCCATCGCGGAGGGGGACGGCTACGACGAGGCCGCCGACCTCGCGTCGATCACCCTGACCGGCCTCGGACAGGACACCGTGGACGGACCCGAAGGCACCGATTCGTTCATCGGTGGGGAGGGCCGCGACCTCAAGGTGAGCGAACCCGATCTGCCGCCGCCAGCCGGGGCGGTGCCGTCGGCCCCGTCCACGGTGCAGGACACCGACGCGGTGCGCGAGAAGGCGGTGGTGCCGGTGCAGCCCGGGCCACCGCAGCTGCCGACCGGACCCGCCGACTCCGCGCTGCTCGAGGAAGCGCTCGCCGAGCTGGAGCGCATGGTGGGTCTCGAGCCGGTGAAGCGCCAGGTGAAGGCGTTGTCGGCCCAGTTGAACATGGCGCGGCTGCGTGCCGGTAAGGGCTTGCCGGTCCAGCCTCCGAAACGGCACTTCGTCTTCTCGGGCCCCTCGGGCACCGGCAAGACCACGGTGGCCCGCATCTTAGGCAGGGTCTTCTACGCGCTCGGGCTGCTCGGCGGTGACCATCTGGTCGAGGCCCAACGCGCCGATCTGGTCGGCGAGTACCTGGGCCAGACCGCCGTGAAGGCCAACGAGCTGATCGACTCGGCGATCGGCGGCGTCCTCTTCGTCGACGAGGCGTACGCCCTGTCCAACTCGGGCTACGGCAAGGGCGACGCGTACGGCGACGAGGCCCTGCAGGTGCTCCTCAAGCGGGCCGAGGACAACCGCGACCATCTCGTCGTCATACTCGCGGGCTACCCCGAGGGCATGGACCGCCTGCTCGCCGCCAACCCAGGGCTGAGCTCCCGCTTCACCACCCGCGTCGACTTCCCGTCGTACCGCCCGCTCGAACTGACCTCCATCGGTGAGGTCCTTGCTGCCGAGAACGGCGACGTGTGGGACGAGGAGGCGCTGGAGGAGCTGCGCTCCATCAGCGGACACGTCGTCGATCAGGGCTGGATCGACGAGCTCGGCAACGGCCGCTTTCTGCGCACGCTCTACGAGAAGAGCTGCGCGTACCGGGATCTGCGGCTGTCGGGGTACGCGGCGACGCCTACCCGCGACGACCTGGCGACGCTGCGGCTGCCGGATCTTATGCAGGCGTACGGGGAGGTTCTGTCGGGCCGCGGTCCGGGCGGCCCGACAGGGGTGTGAGTCTGCGGGCCATCGGTCGGTCTGTGCCCACCCGTTCCTCCCCCAGTGCCTTAAAGGCCTGGGGGGACTCCCACCGGAACGCCTGCCCACAAACCGACCGACGGCCTACGTCAGCCCGCCAGCGCCCCCTCCGGAGCCCCCGTCCGCGGCTCCGTGACCCGGGGCGCGGGCGCCGCCTCGGCGACCGCTCTGTGCGCCGGATCCCGCACCTCGCCGACGAGCAACTCCAGTACGTCCTCGAGCGCCACAAGCCCCAGCACACGCCCCGACGCGTCGGCGACCTGCGCCAGATGCGTCGCGGCGCGCCGCATCACGGTCAGGGCGTCGTCGAGCGGCAGCTCCGCACGGAGTGTCGTCATGGGCCGCCAGATCTGCTGCGGCACGGCCCGGTCGCTGTCCTCCAGATCGAGTACGTCCTTCACATGGAGGTAGCCCATGAAGGCGCCCCCCTCCGCGACCACCGGGAAACGGGAGTAGCCGGTGGAGGCGGTGAGTGCGACGACCTGGCCGGGGGTGACCGACGGGCCCACGGTCACCAGCGAGGCGCGGTCCAGCAGAACGTCCGTCACCGGGCGAGAGCCCAGCTCCAGGGCGTCCTCCAGGCGCTCCTGCTCCTCGGGGTCGAGCAGGCCCGCCTGGCCGGCGTCCTCCACGAGCCGGCCCAGCTGCACGCTGGTGAAAACGGCCTCGACCTCGTCCCTGGGCTCGACCCGGAAGAGCTTGAGGACGAGCCGGGCGCAGGCGCCGAGGCCCACGGTGACCGGCCCGCACAGCCGAGCGAAGGCGACCAGGCCGGGGCTCAGCCACAGCGCGGTCTTCTCGGGGGCCGCCATGGCGAGGTTCTTCGGGACCATCTCGCCGATGACGAGGTGCAGGAAGACGACCACGGCGAGCGCGATGACGTAGCCGAGGGGGTGGATCATGCCCTCTGGCAGATGGATCGTCTCGAAGGCCGGTTCGAGCAGATGTGCCACGGTCGGCTCGGCGACCGCGCCCAGCGTCAGCGAGCAGATGGTGATGCCGAACTGGGCGGCCGCCATCATCTGCGGCAGATTCTCCAGGCCGTAGAGGACCTGGCGGGCCCGTGTGGACTCCAGGGGCTCGATCTGGCTCCGGCGTACGGAGACCAGCGCGAACTCGGCGCCTACGAAGAAGCCGTTGGCGAGCACGAGCAGGAGGGCGAACAGGAGTTGGAGCAGGCTCATCGGGCGGCCTCCGCCCCCGCGGCCGCGACGGACTCGGCGTCCGCGACGGACTCGGGGTCCCCGGTCCTGACGATGCGGACGCGCTCGGCGCGGTAGTGGCCGACCTGCCGCACCGACAGCCGCCAGCCGGGGAGCTCGGTGCGGTCACCGGGTACGGGGATCCGGCCGAGCAGATCGGCGACGAGTCCGGCGACGGTCTCGTACGGGCCCTCGGGGACGTCGAGTCCTATGCGCTGCAGGGTGTCGACGCGGCAGCTGCCGTCGGCGTCCCAGGCGGGGCGGCCGTCCTCGGGCGGGGCCGCGGCGAGTTCGGGCAGGTCGTGTCCGTCGTGCTCGTCGCGCACCTCGCCGACGAGCTCCTCGATGATGTCCTCGAGCGTGACGACGCCGGCCGTGCCGCCGTACTCGTCGACCACTATGGCTATCGGCTGCTCGCTGCGCAGCCGCTCCAGGAGGGGCTGCACGGGCAGGGTCTCGGGGACGAGCAGCGGTGCCTGCGCGATGCTGACCACGGGCGTGCGCCGCCGGTCGGCGGACGGCACGGCGAGGGCGTCCTTGAGGTGCACCATGCCGATGATCTCGTCGATCCGCTCGCGGTAGACCGGGAAGCGGGACAGGCCCGTGGCACGGGTGAGGTTGACCACATCCTCGGCGGTCGCGGAGGACTGCAGCGCGCTGACCTTCACGCGGGGCGTCATCACGTGCTGGGCGGTCAGGTCGGCGAGGGAGAGCGTGCGTACGAAGAGGTCGGCGGTGTCCTGTTCGAGCGCGCCTGCCTGTGCGGAGTGCCGGGCGAGGGAGACCAGTTCGTCGGGGGTGCGGGCGGAGGCCAGTTCGTCGGCGGGCTCGACGCCCAGGGCGCGCACGAGCCGGTTGGCCACCGCGTTCAGCCCGGCGATGACCGGCCTGAACAGCCGCGAGAAGACGTGCTGCGGGCCGGCGACGAACCGCGCGACCTGCAGGGGCCGTGAAACCGCCCAGTTCTTCGGTACGAGTTCGCCGATCACCATCTGCACGGCGGAGGCCAGCAGCATGCCGACGACCACGGAAACGCCGGAGACGGCACTCTCGGGCACGCCGAGGGCCGTGAACGGTCCGGAGAGGAGCTCCGCCAGGGCCGGTTCGGCGAGCATGCCGACCACCAGTGAGGTGATGGTGATGCCGAGCTGGGTGCCGGAGAGCTGGAAGGAGAGCTCCCGGAGGGCGTTCACGACGCTGTGGGCCCGTCGGTCGCCGGCGGCCGCTGCCTGCTCGGCGTCCGGCCGCTCCACGGTGACGAGGCCGAACTCGGCCGCGACGAAGAATCCGTTGGCGAGAATCAGGAGGAAGGCCGCCGCAAGGAGCAGCAGGGGGATGGTCATGCCACCGCCTCCGGACCGACGCGGACGGGGTCCGCGGGGGGTCGGGAGGGGGCGGCGCAGGTACTACAGGACGAACCGTCCATCGCCGGAGAGGGTCACTCCTCGGATAGCAGGAGCCCCCACGCGGGCCGGGCGGCCGGCGGAGGGGCAGGGCGGCATGCAGCACACCCCGTCAACAGATTAATCAAGACACGCCCCGGTACGTCAGGGTGAACCCCCCGAGTCGGCACTGATGTTCCTCACGCCACGTGTTCCCGACGCCCACCAGGGCGTCATTTTGGGCGCTTTGTCCGAATTGTCGCTACTGCTGCGAGTCGCCGACAGCCCGCGTCTCGACGAGTGCCCGCAGGGCGCGGGCGTCGCGGATCGCGTGCTCCCTGGCGATGCCCGGCTGGATGCCGAGGGCCGGCAGGCTGGTGCCGTCGCTGAGGTCGATGAACACCCAGGGGTCGCCAACCCGGAGGTTGACGTGCAGGATCTCGGCCCAGTCGAGGCGCCGCCGGGTGACGATGTTGACGACGGTGACGCCGGACTCGTCGGCGACGACCTTGGGCCTGCTGAGCAGGACCAGGACACCCGAGAGCAGCGCGGCGGTGAGGACGAAGCTGAGCCGCTCCCCCGGGCCGAGCTTCGGCAGCATCAGCGCGATCACCGTGAGGACCACGAAGATCGCGAGCGCTGCGGTCAGCAGGACGGCCCGGGTGCGGGACGGCCGGAAGGTGACGGGCAGCGCGGGCACGGCGGGCCCGGCAGGCGCATCCGGCGTGGCCGGCACATCCCGCATCTCTGTCATGGCTGTCGGGTCCTTCAGAGGCGGCAGGCGTGGATGGCCGTCGTGAGGATCGCCCGCGCCCCGAGTGCGTACAGGTCGTCCATGATCCGCTGCGCCTCCTTGGCGGGGACCATGGCGCGGACAGCGACCCAGCCCTCGTTGTGCAGCGGGGAGATGGTCGGCGATTCGAGGCCGGGGGTGAGGGCGACGGCCTTCTCCAGGTGCTCGGCGCGGCAGTCGTAGTCCATCATCACGTACGTCCGTGCGACGAGGACGCCCTGGAGGCGGCGCAGGAACTGCTGGACCTTCGGCTCGTCGGCGTCCGCGCCGGTGCGGCGGATGACGACGGCCTCCGACTTCATGATCGGCTCACCGATGACGGTGAGACCGGCGTTGCGCAGCGACGTCCCGGTCTCCACGACGTCGGCGATGACCTGTGCGACGCCGAGCTCGATGGCGGTCTCGACGGCGCCGTCCAGGTGGACCACCGATGCGTCGACGCCGTTGTCCGCGAGGTGCTTGGCGACGATTCCCTCGTACGAGGTGGCGATCGTCATGTCGCCCAGGTCCTCGACGCCCTTCGCCGTGCCCGGCTTGGTGGCGTAGCGGAAGGTGGAGCGGGCGAAGCCGAGCGGCAGGATCTCCTCGGCGCTGGCGCCGGAGTCGATCAGCAGATCACGGCCGGTGATGCCGATGTCGAGGCGGCCGGACGACACGTAGATCGCGATGTCGCGCGGGCGCAGATAGAAGAACTCGACCTCGTTGTCCGGGTCGACGATCACCAGCTCCTTGGAGTCCCTGCGCTGCTGGTATCCGGCCTCATGCAGCATCTCCGCCGCAGGGCCGGACAGTGAACCCTTGTTGGGGACGGCGATGCGCAGCATGAGGTCGGATTCCTTTGGTGCGAAGGGGCGTTCGGTACGGAGCTGGGGTGCGGGTCTGCTGGTGCTGGGTGTCTGCGGGCTACAGGTAGGCGTAGACGTCGTCGAGGGAGATACCGCGGGCGACCATCATCACCTGCACGTGGTACAGGAGCTGCGAGATCTCCTCGGCGGCCGCCTCCTTGCCCTCGTACTCGGCGGCCATCCACACTTCGGCCGCCTCCTCGACGACCTTCTTGCCGATGGCATGGACACCCTTGCCGACCAGCTCGGCGGTGCGGGAGGTGGCGGGATCGCCGTTGGCGGCCTTGTGCTGGAGCTCGGTGAAGAGCTCCTCGAACGTCTTCTTGGACATGGTGGTGCCTACTCTACGCGGCCGCGCGCTCGCCCTAGCGCCAGGGCTCGGAGACGGTACGCAGCGTCATCGCCGTGGCGACGGCAGCGGTGACCGCCTCGTGGCCCTTGTCCTCGTTGGAGCCCTCGACGCCCGCACGGTCGAGCGCCTGCTCCTCGGTGTCGCAGGTCAGCACGCCGAAGCCGACGGGCACGCCGGTGTCGATCGACACCTGTGTGAGGCCCTGGGTGACGCCCTGGCACACGTACTCGAAGTGCGGGGTACCGCCGCGGATGACCACGCCGAGCGCGACGACGGCGTCGTAGCCGCGCGAGGCGAGGACCTTGGCGACGACCGGAAGCTCGAAACTGCCCGGCACGCGCAGCAGGGTGGGCTCGTCGATGCCGAGCTCGTGCAGGGCGCGCAGGGCGCCGTCGACGAGCCCGTCCATGACCTTCTCGTGCCACTGGGCGGCGATGACCGCGACCCGCAGGTCGCTGCAGTTCTTCACGCTCAGTTCTGGTGCGCCCTTGCCGCTCACGCGCTGCTCCTCGTAGGTGTCGTAAGTGTCGATGTGGGTGTGACTGGGTGGTGCGGGATCACTGGCTGCCGCAGGGCGACGACGCCGTGGCGGTGTCGAGCCAGGGCAGGTCGTGGCCCATGCGGTCGCGCTTGGTGCGCAGATAGCGGAGGTTGTGCTCGCCGGCCTGGACGGGCATCGGCTCGCGGCCGGTGACCTTGAGCCCGTGGCGGACGAGCGCGTCGGTCTTGTCGGGGTTGTTGGTCATCAGCCGCAGGCCCCGTACGCCGAGGTCCTGGAGGATCTGCGCGCTTGCGCCGTAGTCGCGGGCGTCCGCGGGGAGGCCGAGTTCCAGGTTGGCGTCGAGCGTGTCGCTGCCGCGCTCCTGGAGCTCGTAGGCGCGCAGCTTGGACATCAGGCCGATGCCGCGGCCCTCGTGCCCGCGCAGATAGACCACGACACCGCGGCCCTCGGCTGTGATGCGCTGCATGGAGGACTGAAGCTGGGGGCCGCAGTCGCAGCGCAGCGAGTGGAAGACGTCGCCCGTGAGGCACTCGGAGTGGACGCGGACCAGGACGTCCTCGCCGTCGCCGATGTCGCCGTGGACGAGCGCGATGTGCTCGACTCCGTCGACCGTGGAGCGGTAGCCGTACGCCGTGAAGTCGCCGAAGGCGGTGGGGAGCTGGACCTCCGCCTCGCGGCGGACCGTCGGCTCGGAGCTGCGGCGGTAGGCGATCAGGTCCTCGATGGAGATGATCGACAGGCCGTGCTTGCGGGCGAACGGGATCAGTTCGGGCAGGCGCAGCATGGTGCCGTCCTCGCCGGCGATCTCGACGATCGCTCCGGCGGGGCGCAGTCCGGCGAGGCGTGCGAGGTCGACGGCGGCCTCGGTGTGGCCGTTGCGGACGAGGACGCCGCCCGGCTTGGCGCGCAGCGGGAAGATGTGCCCGGGGCGCACGAAGTCGGCCGGGCCGGCCACGCCGCCCGCCAGCAGCTGGAGGGTGGTGGCGCGGTCCGCCGCAGAGATGCCGGTCGAGACCCCGTGCGCGGCAGACGCGTCGACGGAGACCGTGAAGGCCGTCCGCATCGACTCGGTGTTGTGCTCGACCATCTGCGGCAGCTCGAGGCGGTCCAGCTCGTCGCCCTCCATGGGGGCGCAGATCAGGCCGCGGCACTCGCTCATCATGAACGCGACGATCTCGGGCGTGGCCTTCTCGGCGGCGATCACGAGGTCGCCCTCGTTCTCCCGGTCCTCGTCGTCGACGACGACGACCGGGCGGCCTGCCGCGATGTCGGCGATGGCCTTCTCGACGGGGTCGAGCGCGAAGTCCTCGACATTGTCCGTGCTGTACCAGAGAGTCGATGTCATGCCGGAGCTCCTTCCGGGATGGGCCGGCCGGCCTGACGGGAGCGCAGCCACCAGTCGCGCATGCCCCACAGGACGAGTGCGCCGTA
This sequence comes from Streptomyces sp. NPDC002896, assembly GCF_040295225.1. NCBI lineage: Bacteria > Bacillati > Actinomycetota > Actinomycetes > Kitasatosporales > Streptomycetaceae > Streptomyces > Streptomyces sp. NPDC002896. Next base: position 69,232 of record NZ_JBEOVA010000003.1, read on the forward strand.
GACGATGTAGACGAAGCCGGAGAAGGCGAAGCCGTTGGCGAAGTTGAGCGGGACGCCCACGACGTCGACGAGCAGCCAGGCGAACCAGAACTCGACCATGCCGCGCGCCTGGGCGTACATGGCGACGATCGTGCCGACGAAGATGTACGCGTCGGGCCACGGGTCCCACGACAGCGCAGGGAAGGCGGTGAAGAGGCCGCCGACCGCCAGGGTGCCGAGCGCGGCGCCGCCGGCCAGATATCCGCGCTCACGCCAGGTGGCGAACCGCACGGCGATCGAGCCGTCCTGCGCCTGCTGCTTGCCGCGGCTCCACTGCAGCCAACCGAACACGGCCACCACGATGACGACCAGCTGCTTGCCGGCGCTTCCCGAGAGGTGGGCGGAGGCGAAGGCCGCGAGGAGGATGACGCCGGACAGGAGTTGGGCGGGCCAGGTCCATATGGAGCGGCGCCAGCCGAGCGCCAGGGCGATGAGGCCGACCGTGTTGCCGATCATGTCGGACCACTTGATGTGCTGGCCGAGCACGGTGAACGCCTCGGAGTTCAGCCAGTTCACTGAGCGCGCTCCTTGCTCTCGGCGTTCTCGCCGTTCTCTGAGTCCGTGGCGTCCGTGGTGTCCTTGGCGGCCAGCAGCCGCTCGACGTACTTGGCGATGACGTCCACCTCGAGGTTGACCGGGTCGCCGGGCTGCTTGATGCCGAGCGTCGTCAGGGCGAGCGTGGTGGGGATCAGGCTGATGGTGAAGTAGTCGGGGCCGGCGTCGACGACGGTGAGGCTCACGCCGTCGACGGTGATGGAGCCCTTCTCGACGACGTACCGGGAGAGGTCCGCGGGCAGCGAGATCTTGATGATCTCCCAGTTCTCGGAGGGCTTGCGCTCGAGGATCTGCCCGGTGCCGTCGACGTGGCCCTGCACGATGTGCCCGCCGAGGCGCGCGCCGACCGCGGTGGGCCGCTCCAGGTTGACCCGGGAGCCGACGGCGAGGGCGCCGAGGCTCGACCGGTTCAGCGTCTCCGCCATCACGTCCGCGGTGAACGCGTCGCCCTCGTGCTCCACGACCGTCAGACAGACGCCGTTGACGGCGATGGAGTCGCCGTGGTTGGCGCCTTCGGTGACGACGGGGCCGCGCAGCCGGAAGCGGGAGGCGTCGCCGAGATTCTCGACGGCGGTGACCTCTCCCAGCTCTTCGACGATTCCGGTGAACACGTTCAGTGCTCCTTCGTTGCGAGGGTGGCGGTGATGCGCAGATCGGGCCCGATGCGCACGGTCTCGGTCATGTCGAGCCGCAACGCGTCGGTGATGGTGGTGATTCCGGCGGCGGCGAGGGCCGCGCTGCCCTCGCCGAGAAGTACGGGCGCGAGGTAGCCGACGATCCGGTCGACGGCGCCCGCCGCGACGAAGGCTCCGGCGAGCGTCGGGCCGCCTTCGAGGAGCACGGACCGGACGCCGCGCAGGTGCAGGTTCGTGAGCAGGTCGTGCACGCCGAGGCGCCCGTCGTGCAGGGGCAGCCGGAGCAGTTCGACGCCTGGCAGATGGCGCGTGTCGGCGTCCTCGGCGACGACGACCAGCGTGGGTGCCGCGTCATCGAGGACGCGGGCGGTCGGCAGGATCGTGGCGTGGGTGTCGAGGACGACGCGCAGCGGCTGTACGACCCCGTCGATGCCGCGCACCGCGAGGTGCGGGTCGTCGGCGCGGGAGGTCCCCGAGCCGACGACGACCGCGTCGCACTCGGCGCGCAGCCGGTGCACGTCGGCGCGGGACTCCGCGGAGGTGATCCAGCGGCTGGTGCCGTCGGCGGCGGCGATCCGGCCGTCGAGCGTGGCCGCGTACTTCCAGGTGACGTGGGGGCGGCCGAGGCGTACGGAGGTGAGCCAGGCGATGTTGCCCGCCTCCGCCTCGTCGGCGAGGAGGCCGCCTTCGACGTCGATGCCGGCGCGGCGCAGGGTCTCCGCGCCGCCCGTCGCCGAGGGGTTGGGGTCGCCGACCGCGTAGACGACGCGGGCGATCCCCGCGTCGATGAGGGCCTGGGCGCAGGGGCCCGTACGGCCCGTGTGGTTGCAGGGTTCAAGGGTGACGACGGCGGTGCCACCGCGGGCCCTGTCACCGGCCGCGCGCAGGGCGTGGATCTCGGCGTGCGGGCCGCCGGCCCGCTGGTGGAAGCCCTCGCCGACGATGTCGCCCGAGGCGTCGAGGATGACGGAGCCCACGACGGGGTTGGGGCTGGTGGAGCCGAGTCCGCGCGCGGCGAGCGCGATGGCGCGATGCATCGCTGCTGCTTCGGCTGCGGTGGGGGCCACCGGGTCCTCCTGCCTCTTCGGGCACGGACTCCGGGGCTGTCGATGACGACAGAATGTACGAGCGTGACTCCACGGGATCGCCGGACGCGGCCGTCTCGGTGGACGGACCGTCGGCGGCGTACACGTGGATGTGTTCGCCCGCCGCGCACTGCCTCCCATCCGGACTTTAACCGTCGGTCCAGGAATTTCACCTGGTCAACCGGCCACTGGATGCGGCCGGGTCGCGGACTTTAACCGCCGGTTCGGACTTTCACCGACCCCGGAGTGCGCTGCTTCTGGTACACGGACAGTGTGCCACGGCTGATCGTCGCTCATGCGATCGGTTCGCTGTGGACTGGCTCACAGCGGCGCCGCTATGGACAGTCGTGCCGCTGGGGCGGCACGGGTGGGCACAGCGGCACCCCGACGGCGGGCAACGCCTCTCACCGTCGGCAACCCCGACGCGGGGCGGCCGTACGGCCCAAGGGAACCCGCCGTCGTGGGTTGTGCCCACCCTCCCCCAGCTACCGCTGGGAGGTGCCCTAGCCCTACGGAACGCCTGCCCACAACGGTGATGCGGAACGTCTGCCCACAACGGTCACCCCGGGAACAGCTCATCCTGGGCCGCCTCCCGGGCCTTGAGGAGGGCGCCCCGCAGCACCGCCGCGCCGCCGAGCGTGCTTGCCCGCACCTCCGTGGGCAGGGGCGACATCGAGGCGAGCCGGTCCGCGACCCGGGCGGCCAGGACTTCGCCGCCCCCGTGCCCGACCTCGCCGCCAAGGACGACGCAGCCGGGGTCGAGGACGGCCGTCACCGAGGCCACGCCGATGGCGAGCCGGTCGGCGAGAGCGTCGAGGAACGCATGCTCCCGGCCGCCCGCCGCCGCCGAGGCCGCCTGCCGTACAAGTGCCGCGGCGGGTGGCTCGTGCGACACCTGGGGCGTCAACAGACCATGTGACAAGGCCAGTTCCGCGATGGCCGCCGCCCCGGCCAGCGAGTGGAAACCGCCGTCGCAGGCGGTCGCGGACGGCAGACCGGCCGTGCCGGGTACCGGCAGGAAGCCGATCTCGCCGGTGCCGCCCGAGGCGCCGCGGCGCAGGGCCCCGTCGAGCACGACGGCGGCACCGACGCCATGGCCGAGCCAGAGCAGGACGAAGGTGTCGCGGTCGGCGGCGGCGCCGTCGCGCTGTTCGGCCAGGGCGGCGAGGTTGGTCTCGTTCTCCACGAGGACGCGCGCCGCGAGCCGTTCATGGAGGGCGCCGGCGAGTCGGCGGTGCCAGGCGGGCAGCCCGGAGGAGTCGCGGAGTTCGCCGGTCGCCGGGTCGATCAGGCCGGGCGCGCCGACGCCGATGCTGTGCAGCCGCTCCGCGCCGGCCTCCTTGGCGGTGCGCTCGACGAGGGCGACGGCCTGCTCGACGGCGGGCCCGGTGCCGGTATCCCCGCCGATCGGTACGGACGCCTCGGCCAGCACGGTGCCGAGCAGGTCGGCCACGACGACGGTGAGTCCGTCGGTGCGTACGTCGAGGGCCGCGAGATGCGCGCGGTCGGCGACGATGCCGTAGAGCCGTGCGTTCGGCCCCCGGCGCTCCGCGCCCGCCTCGCCGACCACCGTGATCAGCGCGGCGCTCTGCAGCCGCTCGACGAGGTCGGCGACCGTGGGCCTGGACAGGCCGGTCAACTGTTTCAACTGACCTGCCGTGAGCGGGCCTTGCTGCTGCAGCAGGCGGAGCGCGAGCCGGTCGTTGATGGCCCGGGCGGTGCTCGGTGATGCGGGCATGCCGGGATCCTTCCAGATCACTGTTGCCTTGCCGCCGTGCGCGGGGCTTCCCTTGCCCTTAATTATCAGGCAGGGTCCCTGATAGTTCTGTTAGCTTACTGCGCGCGCCAGGCATCGAGCCGCGAGCGGGTAAACGGGGAATCGGGAACCGGGGAGGAACGACCGCATGAGTGAAGTGCTCTACGAAAAGCGCGAAGTGAGTCGCGCCCGGTACGCAGTGGCGGCCGTCTTCGCCGTGCACGGCGCGGTCACGGGCTCCTTCGCGACCCGTGTGCCGTGGATCCAGGACCATGCGTCGGTGAGCGCGGGCCAGCTCGGTGTGGCCCTCGCCTTCCCGGCGTTCGGCGCGGCCGTGGCGATGCCCGTGGCCGGCTGGGTGAGCCACCGCTTCGGCGCCCGTACCGCCCTGCGCGCCCTGCTCACGCTCTGGACGCTCGCGCTCGTGCTGCCCTCGCTCGCTCCCAACCTGCTCACGCTGTGCGTGGCCCTCTTCGTGTACGGCGCCACGGCGGGCATGGCCGACGTGGCGATGAACGCGCTGGGCGTCGAGATCGAGAACCGGCTCGGCAAGTCGATCATGTCGGGGCTCCACGGCATGTGGAGCGCGGGCGCCCTGATCGGCTCCGCGGCGGGCACGCTCGCCGCGCACCTGGGATCCGACGCCCGCGTCCACCACCTGCTGGCCGCGGCGGTCCTGACGGCGGTCGGGCTGATCGCCTGCCAGGGCGTACTGGATCTGCGGCCCGCGGAGGACGAGGAGCCGCCGCCGCGGTTCACGCTGCCGCCGAAGTCGGCGCTGCTGATCGGCGCGGTGGGGTTCTGCGCGGTGTTCGCGGAGGGCGCGAGCCTCGACTGGTCCGCGGTCTATCTGCGCGACGTGCTCGACACGTCGGCGGGTCTGGCGGCCGCGTCCACCACGGGCTTCACGCTCACCATGGCGCTCGCCCGGATCGCGGGCGACGGGGTGGTGAACCGGTTCGGCGCGGTACGCACCGTGCGCGTCGGCGGGGTGCTGGCCACGCTCGGCGGTCTGCTGGTCGTCATGGCCTCGCATCCGGCGGTGGCGATGGCCGGGTTCGGGCTGCTGGGCCTCGGCATCGCGGTCGTCGTACCGCTGGCCTTCGCCGCGGCCGGGCGCAGCGGCCCCAGCCCCAGCCAGGCCATCGCGGGCGTCGCCACCATCACGTACACGTCGGGCCTGATCGCGCCGTCGGCGATCGGTTCGCTCGCCCAGGCGACCAGCCTCGTGGTGTCCTTCGGGCTGGTGACGGTGCTGGCGCTCGGTCTGGTCGCGTTCGCGGGCGTGCTGCGTACGGGAGGCAGGGAGAGTACGCGGGCAGGTGCACCGACGAGTACGACGGCACCTGATCCGCGGCCCTGAGCGGACCCGGACCCGGCGGGCGCCTCGCGGAGACGGCGCCCCGCCACTGCGGGAGTCCCCGCTCCCCGCGCGCTGAGACGGCTCTCCCCCGCCGCGGGGAGAAGCACTACGCATGCCGCATTAGCATTGCACTGTTTGTCTCGGCGTACAGAAAGCGAAAACTCACCATGGATCTCGGCGTGCGCTGGAGGCTGCACGGCGACGGGCGGACCCCCGCTCCCGGAGCCGTCGTCCGACCCGACGAGCGGCTGTCCTGGCCGCGCACGGTCGGGCTCGGCGCCCAGCACGTGGTCGCCATGTTCGGCGCGTCGTTCGTGGCGCCCGTCCTGATGGGTCTCGACCCGAACCTCGCGATCATGATGTCGGGCGTCGCGACGGTCATCTTCCTGCTGGCCACGCGCGGCCGGGTGCCCAGCTACCTGGGCTGTTCGCTGTCCTTCGTGGGCGTGGCGGCGGTGATCAGGGCGCAGGGCGGTACGAGCGCCGTGGTGACGGGTGCGGTCTTCGTGGTCGGCATCGTGCTGTTCCTCGCCGGTCTCGCGGTGCAGCGGTTCGGGGCGCGGATCATCCACGCCACCATGCCGCCGATCGTCACCGGCGCGGTGGTCATGCTGATCGGCTTCAACCTGGCGCCGGTGACCGCCGCGACGTACTGGCCGCAGGACCAGTGGACGGCGCTGCTGGTGATGCTGTTCACCGGTTTGGCCGTGGTCTGCCTGCGCGGTTTCTGGTCGCGCATCGCGATCTTCCTGGGGCTGATCTTCGGATACGGCATCTCGTGGGTGTTCGACCGCGTCTTCGGCAAGATCCACTCGGTGAACGGCGGCGCCGAGGCCGTCGACCACTGGCGACTGGACCTCTCGGGCGTCGGCAAGGCCGACTGGATCGGGCTGCCGTCCTTCCACGCGCCGAGCTTCGAGTGGTCGGCGATCCTCGTCGCGCTGCCCGTCGTGATCGCCCTGATCGCGGAGAACGCGGGCCACGTCAAGGCCGTCGGCGAGATGACCGGCGACCCGCTGGACGACAAGCTCGGCACCGCGATCGCCGCCGACGGCGCCGCGTCGATACTCTCCACCGCGGTCGGCGGCCCGCCCAACACCACGTACTCCGAGAACATCGGCGTCATGGCCGCAACGCGCGTCTACTCGACGGCCGCGTACTGGGCCGCCGCGGGCTTCGCCCTCCTCTTCGGTCTCTGCCCGAAGTTCGGCGCGGTCGTGGCCGCCATCCCGGGCGGCGTCCTCGGCGGCATCACGGTCATCCTCTACGGCATGATCGGCCTGCTCGGCGCCCAGATCTGGATCAACGCCAAGGTGGATCTGCGCAATCCGCTGAACCTCGTCCCCGCGGCAGCGGGCATCATCATCGGCGTCGGCGGCGTCTCGCTGAAGTTCACCGACACCTTCTCGCTGAGCGGCATCGCCCTCGGCACGCTCGTCGTGATCACCGGCTACCACGCGCTGCGCGCCATGGCCCCCGCCCACCTCAAGGTGCAGGAGCCGCTGCTCGACGCCGGCACCTCCACGTACGACAAGGACGCGGAGCAGGAAGCCACCGGCCAGGAATCGGCTGGTCAGGAGGCGGGCGATGAAGCGTCGAAGGGTCAGCCGCCCGTCACCAGGTCGTAGGCGTAGTCCGGGGTGAAGGTGCCCGGCGCGCCCTTACAGCCGTCGGACTCCCCGGGGAGTTTGACCCAGAGGTAGGCGTCGATGCGGGCCTGTCCGGTGCGTAACGTCGGCGCCTGGCCGAGCTTGCGGCCCGCCGGGTCGCACCACTCGCCGTCGGCCGGGGCGCCGTTGCCGTTCCGGCTGGTGTCGATGACGGCGCCCAGGCTCGAGGGGCCGCCCAGCGCCGACAGGACCTGGCGGGCGTAGGCCGCTTCCTGGGTGGTTCGGTGGAAGTTCGAGACGTTGGTGAAGATGCCGTCGGACGAGGCGGCCGACGCCGCGCCCGCCTGCCGCAGCCTGGCCGCCTGCGTGGCGGCCGGGTTCCAGTCGGAGTGGCCCGCGTCGTAGTAGACCCTGACCCGCGAGTCCGCCGCCTTGAGGACGCGGCCCGCGCGCGCCAGCGAGGCGTACCGCCTTGCCTTGTCACCCGCCGAAAGGCAGTCGATCTGCGCGAGAGAGTCGGGTTCCAGGATCACGATGACCTCGCCGGCGCCGAGCCCGGCGGCGAACTTGTCGATCCATGCGTCGTACGCGTCGAAGTCGGGCGCCCCGCCCTGAGACGCGCCCCCGCAGTCGCGCTGCGGAATCGCGTACGGCACGACGACGGGCACCTGTCCGCTCCCGGCGGCTCTCGAAGTGACGGCACGCACGCGTGAAGTGATCGTCGCCGGCGTGTAGTCGGCGAACCACACCGCGGCAGGCTGGTCGGCGATGCGGGACTCGATGAGCGGGCGCCGCGGATCGCTGCGGTTGGCCCGGACCCACTCGAGCACCTGCGAGTCGTTGTGCCGGTACAGCCGGGTCGACACGGCGGGCGCGGCCGCAGCGGACGTCGTCGGCGCCTTGGTGGTGGCCTTGGCCTTGGGCGACGGCTTGGCCGAGGACTTGGAGGGCGACGGCGAGGCCGAGGTGGTGGACGGGGACGCGCTGGGCACCGCGGGCAGCGGCTGCAGACTCGGTGACGTGGTCACCCTCGGCCGCGCCTCGTCCGTTCCGCCGCCCTGGTCAAGGGCGTTGACCAAGCCCGTGACGGTTCCGACGGCGACCACGACCGATGCCGCCGTGGCCATGGCACCGCGGCCGGTGCGCCCGCGCCGCCTCCTGCGTTCCGCCAGGCGCTGCGCGCGTGGGCCTGACACGTGCTGTTCCCCCTTCTCCGTGGCGCTCCCCTGCGCCACGGCTTGGTCCGGCGGTCCCCTGCGCCGTGGTCGGTCGTGTCTGCCGGTGCCGGTGGCGTTCCCCCGTTCTGGGGAAGCCCGCGGCCCGGCGACACCCGCGCCAGCCTATGGCTGGGACCCTGCCCCCATGGCGCAGTTGGAGCAGTTCACACATTCGCCACCGCACGGGGTCGACGCGGTGGTGGCGCGGATGCGCGCGTTCGGCGCGGTCTGGCCGGCCCATGACGGCGTAGCGGTCTTCAACCGCGTCTACCTGGCCGTCACGGAGGAGGTCGACCGGCGCATCGACTCAGGTGGGTTCCCGGACCCGCGTGCCGCCGCCACGCTGGACGTTCGGTTCGCCGAGCGCTATCTGGCGGCGGTCGAGTCGGTGGCCGAAGAACGCCGCCCACCGTCGTGCTGGCGGCCACTGTTCGAGTACCGGCGCCATCCCGGAGTACGTCCGATGCAGTTTGCACTCGCGGGCATCAATGCGCACATCGGGCACGACCTGGCGCTCGCCGTCGTGGACACCTGTCGTACGCTCGGCTGCGAACCGGCCGAGCTGGAGGACGAGTTCGACCGCGTGGGCGACCTCCTCGTGTCGCTGGAGGAGCGCATCCGCGAAGATCTGATGCCCGGCCCCGATCTTCTGCAGATCGCCGATCCGCTGACGCATCTCCTCGGCTCCTGGAGTCTGGAACGCGCGCGGGACGGCGCATGGGCGGCGGCCCGGGCGCTGTGGGCACTGCGCGGACTCCCGGAAGTCGTCGAGGAGTTCACACAGCGGCTCGACGCGGGCGTGGGGCTGGTGGGCCGCATGCTGCTCACTCCACTGCCCAGCTGACGGGGTATCCCGGCGGGCCGCCACCGCACCGATCCGGCTGTGACGTACGTACAGATCCGGCCATGACGGATCGTCAACGCCAGGAATTCCTGTGTGTCCGCTGTACGTTGACCAGCCGGACATCGATGCGAAGGAGCGCAGGCATGGCGATTCCACTCGGACTGGCACTCCCGCAGATGAAGCAGTACGACGTCGGACGCGACGTGCCCGCGGTGGCGAAGGCCGCCGAGGACACCGGATACGAGAGCCTGTGGGTGTTCGAGCGGATCCTGTTCCCCGAGCCCGCGACGCAGGGCCTCTACGGGATTCCGGGCCTGCCCTGGCCCGACCAGTACCGCTCGGTGGCCGACCCCCTGGTGACGCTGACGCTCGCCGCGGCCGTCACCGAGCGCGCGCGGCTGGGCACCAGCGTGCTGATCGCACCGCTGCACGTGCCCTTCCAGCTGGCGCGCTCCCTCGCCACGCTGGACGCCGCGAGCGGCGGTCGGGTGGTGGCCGGGCTCGGCACGGGCTGGTCACGCGACGAGTACGCGGCCGCGTCGGTGGCCCCGTTCGAGCAGCGCGGCAAGGTCCTCGACGAACTCCTCGACGTGTGCCGCGCGGTCTGGGGCCCGGACCCCGTGTCGTACGAGGGAGCACTGACGCGTATCGCGCCGTCGGAGGTGGGGCCCAAGCCGGCCCGGCCGATTCCGGTCCTGCTCCCGGCGAACAGTCCGCGCGCGCTGCGCCGGCTCGTGGAACGCGCCGACGGCTGGATGCCGGTCGGCATGGGCGCCGGCCAGCTCGCCGAGCAGTGGCGTCAGGTGCAGGACCTGGCAGTGGAGAAGGGCCGCACGGAGCCGATTCAGAGCGCCCTCCGGGTGAACGCCCGGTACTCGGCCAAGGCGTACGAAGGCGAGGACCGCGCGCCCTTCCAGGGCAACGTCGAGCAGATCGTCGAGGATCTCGCGGCGCACGCCGAGGTCGGTCTCGACGAGATCTTCGTCGACCTCGGTGGCTCCGCCCGGGACGCGGAGGAGCTCAAGGACGTGGCGGCGGAGGTGTACGAGGCGGCGCGGGCGGCCGGGGTCTGAGTCGCGGGGCCAGGCCTGTCGGGACACCCCGGTTCAAGGAGGGCCCGGCAGATGACCCTGCTGGGGACACTCCGGCAGGTGACCGGGGTGGGATCCACAGATGCCACAGGCTCCGCGGGTTCCGCGGTTCCCGCCCCTGCTGCCCGTCAGTCCTCCGGCAGTTCGACCGGCGCGATCTCGTCGTACACGTCGCCCGGCCCGGGGTTCGTGGGATCGGTCGCCCCGCCCAGCTGGTGCATGACGCCCCACACGGCGTTGAGCGCGGTCTGGACGGCGCCCTCGGCCCAGCCCGCCGTCCAGGAGATGTCGTCACCGGCGAGGAAGATGCCGCGCTTGCCCTCGGGGAGGCGGTCCTGCATGAAGTGGGTGAACAGGCGCCGCTGGTAGCGGTAGTGGCCGGGCAGGTTGGCCTTGAACGCGCCCATGAAGTACGGCTCGTTCTCCCAGGACACGGTCACCGGGTTGCCGATGATGTGCTTCCTGATGTCGACCTTCGGATAGATCTCGCCGAGCGACTTGAGCATGACCTCCATACGCTCGTTCGCCGACAGCGGCAGCCACTTCAGGCTGTCGTCGCACCAGGTGTAGGAGAGGCAGATCACGGCGGGCTTGTCGGGACCGTTGTCGAGCAGGTACGTCCCGCGCGTCATACGGTCGGTGAGCGTCATCGACATGACGTCCCGCCCGGTCTCCTCGTCCTTGTCCAGCCAGAAGGGCCGGTCGACGGGCACGAAGAGCTTGCTGGACTCCATGTAGTGGGTGCGCTCGATCGCCGTCCAGTGGTCGATCGGGAACAGCTCGTCGTCGCACGCGATCTTGGAAAGGAGCATCCAGGACTGGGCGGTGAAGATCACGGCTCGGTAGGAGCGGATGTCGCCGGAGGCGTCCGTGACGGTGATGCGGTTGCCGGCGGTGCGGTGCAGCCGGGTCACGGCCGGACGGGGCTCGCCGTTGACGTGCAGGGACTTCAGCGAGGTGCCGTAGGGCCAGTGCACGATCTTCTCGGGCTCGCGCTCCCACAGCCGCAGCGGAAGCTGCTGGCTGCCGCCGACGATGCCGCGGTGGTGGTCGTCGGCCTCGGTGTAGACGACGCGCAGGATCTCCAGGATGGAGTTGGGGAAGTCGGTGTCCCAGCCGCCGGTGCCGAAGCCGACCTGGCCGAAGATCTCGCGGTGCCGGAACGACTTGAAGGCCTCCGAGTCGCAGAGGAAGCCGTAGAAGGTCTGGTTGTCGAGCTTCTCGACGAGCCGGGACCAGATCTCACGGATGTGCGGGACGTCGCGCTCACGCAGGGCCCGGTTCATGTCGGAGAAGTCGGCGCCCTCCTCCAGACAGGCGTTCCACGCGTTCGCCACGTCACGGTAGACCTGCGGCAGATCGTCGAGGGTCTCGGCGTAGTGCGACTCGCCCTTGAGGTCGACGACCGTGGACGGGGTGGCCTCCGCCAGCGGGTTCGGGAAGGGCTGGGTCTCCAGGCCCACCAGGTCGATGTAGTGCTGCAGCGCCGTCGAGGACGGCGGGAAGCGCATGGCTCCCATCTCGGCGGTGAGCGAGAGGTCGCAGCCGTCGAAGCCCACGGTCCGCAGCCGCCCGCCGATCCGGTCGGCCTCGTAGACGACGGGCTTGAGGCCCATTTTCATCAGCTCGTACGCCGCCACGATGCCGGACAGCCCGCCGCCGACGACGGCGACCTCGGTGCCGTGCTCGGTCGCCGGTATCTGGCCCAGGCCCGCGGGGTGCGCGAGGAAGTCGTCGTACGCGTACGGGAAGTCCGGCCCGAACATGGTGATCGGCGGCTGCGCGCCGTCGGTGTGCTGGACGGCGTTGGGCACCGTGGACGTCATGGGGTACGGACTCCTTGCGTGAAAAGAACTCGGGGGAAGGCTTGGGCGCTCAGACGAGGGACCCGTAGAGGCCGGGGCGCCGGTCCTTCAGATACGGGTTGGCTTCGCGTGAGGCCGCGAGGAAGGCGGGGTCGGCGTCGGCGAAGACGAGTTCCTCACCGCGTCCGGCGCGGGTGCGGGCGACCCCGTCGGGCCCGGCCAGCGTGGAGAGCCCGACGAAGTCGAACTCCCCTTCCGGGCCGACCCGGTTGACGTACGCGACGTACATCTGGTTCTCGAAGGCCCGCACCGGGACCACGCACTCGGCAACGAACTGGAACGGGTGCATCTGGGCCGTCGGCACCACGAGCAGGTCCGTGCCCGCGAGCGCGTGGGCACGGACGTTCTCCGGGAACTCCACGTCGTAGCAGATCATCAGGCCGACGCGGAGGCCGTTCAGCTCCGCCTGCACCACCGGCTGCTCCCCCGGCGTGAAATGGTCGCGCTCGAAGCAGCCGAAGAGGTGGGTCTTGCGGTAGTCGGCCAGGCGCGTTCCGTCGGCGGCGATGAGCTGGGCGGAGTTGAAGACCTGGTCCCCTGACCGCTCGGGGTAGCCGTAGGCGATCGCGAGGCCGTGCCGTCCGGCGACCTCCGCGACCGCGTCGGCGGAGTCGCCGTCGGCGGGCTCGGCGAGCCGGCCGATGTCGTCGCCGATCGCGTACCCGGTCAGGAACATCTCCGGCGCCACCAGCAGCCCTGCTCCCGCGGCCGCCGCCCGGCCCGCGGCCTCGTCGAGGACCTTGAGGTTCTCGACGACCGAACCGGGCCGGCCGGAGCTCTGGAGCAGGGCGGTGCGCATGCGTGATTCCTCACCGTGGGACGGGGATTGGGGGGCCGGATAGACGGTACGGGCGGCGGACCGGGCCGGACAAGCAGGAGCCGTTGCGCACCGGTGAACGAATCGTTGCGTCGTGCACGGGTCCGGCGGCGATTCGTTGCGCTAGCAGGAGCCGCAGGTCACGGACGTGCTCGGGCCGCCAGCAGCAGCGCCGTGACCAGGTACGGCACCGCGAACACCGCGAAGACGGTGCCGTGCGCGGCCGTCGATCCGATCACCGCGTACGCGCCGTACACGGCGACCGTGGTCAGGTCCGTGCCCACCCCGGCCACCGAGGTCAGGGTGGCCCGGCCGGCCCCCTCGATGCGCTGCTGGAGCCGGGCGTCGGCCAGGACGCTCACCAATTGGAAACCGCCGAAGGCGAGGGCCACCAGCGCGATGCCGGACGGGGTCCGCGCCACCGCACCCGCGGCCAGCACCAGCGCGGAGCCGGCGAGCAGCCCGGCGAGTCCGCCGGTGCCCAGCCGCCGTCCCACGCCGGCCAGCAGACCGCCGACCGTTGCCCCGGCATAGATCAGCAGCAGCAACTGCGGTACTGCGTCTTCGGATACGCCGGTGTCGCGCACGAGCAGCGGCGTGTACTCGTCGAGCGCGCCCCACACGGCGGTGACGGCTGGGACGAGCAGCAAGGCACCGCGTACGGACCGGTCGCCGCGGACCTCGGCAAGACCGGCCCGCAGGGTCCGGACCCAGCCGTCGCCGGGCTCGCCGTCCGCGGGCCCGCCCTCCGCGGACTCGCCGTCCGCGGCCTCGTGCACGGCGGTCGAGGCTGTCGGGGCCCGGTGCTCCGGGAACAGGTACGCGGCGAACGCGGCCAGCAGACAGGCCAGCAGGCTCGCGAGCCCCACCGCGGGATAGCCGCCGGCCGCGAACACCGGCCCTGCCAGCCCCATCGCCGCCATCACGGCCACCAGCCCAGCCGCCCGGGCCCGGCCCATGACGCGCGCGTACCGGTCGGCCGCGCCGAGCCGGTCGAGTTCCTCGTACACCAGCGCCTCCAGCGCGCCGGAGCTCAGCGCTCCCTTGGCGCCCCAGAGCATGAAGCCCAGGGCGAACGCCCAGTACGACGGTGTGAGCACCCACAGGGCGAAGCCGGCGGCGGTGAGCAGCGGCCCGAGCCACAGCAATACGCGCCGCGACACGGCGTCGGCCCAGGCACCGGAGGGGACCTCCAGCAGGACACCGGTCAGCGACCACAGGGCGAACAGTGAGGAGATCTGCCAGACCGTCAGACCGGTGTCGTGGAACAGCAGCGCGTACACCGGGTAGAGCAGGACGAAGTCGTCGAGGAACGCGTAGCCGTACAGCGTGGCCGTCAGCCGCCGGACACCGGTGCCGGACACACGCGCAGGTGAAAGAGTCATGAGGCCTTCCCGCAGGGACGTTTCGGACGCCGGAGGTACGGAGTCCGAGGCGGCCCTCGGGAGGCACGGCTGGTGGATCAATGTCGCCAGGTCATGGGACCGATGCTAGACGGGCTCGCCCGTCCGGCCCAGACGGCGCCCTGCGGAGCCTCTGGCTCCTACGCCGGCGAACCCGACGAGAACCGGCGCACCAGCGGCGACAGCACCAGCACGGACTTGGTGCGCTCGACGAACGGCTCGCCCGCGATCCTTTCCAGGACCCGCTCGAAGTGCCGCATGTCGGAGGCGAACACCTGCACGACGGCGTCCGCCTCACCCGTGACGGTGGAGGCGGCCACGACCTCCTGATAGCGCTCGAGACCGCGCTGGATGGTCTCGGGCGAGGTGTTGCGCCGGCAGTAGAGCTCGACGAACCCCTCGGTCTCCCAGCCGAGGGCGGCCGGGTCGACGCGCACCGTGAAGCCGGTGATGGCGCCGATGGCACGCAGCCGGTCCACGCGCCGCTTCACCGCGGGCGCGGACAGACCGACCAGCTGCCCGATGTCGGCGTAGGAGCGGCGGGCGTCCTCGGCGAGGGCGTGCACGATGCGTTCGTCGAGATCGTTCAGCACTGCGGGTGGATCACTTTTCCGGGAGAGGTCGGTCCGGCGGCCGGGTCGGTCGCGAGACGGAAGCGGAGGGACCGTACGTACAGGAGCTCAAGTAGAACACGGGCCGACGGCCCCACGGTCGGGCCGTGGGGCCGTCGCGGCATGCGCCGTGGAGAGCCGTCGGGGCGCGCCGCGGCTCAGTTCCAGCTGGCGTGCAGCGGCTTGCCCTCCGCGTAGCCCGCGGCGCTCTGGATGCCGACGATGGCCTTCTCGGCGAACTCCTCGAGCGAGTTCGCGCCCGCGTAGGTGCAGGAGGAGCGGACGCCCGCGATGATCGAGTCGATCAGGTCCTCGACGCCCGGGCGGACCGGGTCCAGGAACATGCGGGACGTCGAGATGCCCTCCTCGAAGAGCGCCTTGCGGGCGCGGTCGTACGCGGACTCCTCGCTCGTACGGTTGCGGACGGCACGCGCGGACGCCATGCCGAAGGACTCCTTGTAGAGCCGCCCGTCGGCGTCCTGCTGCAGGTCCCCGGGCGACTCGTACGTGCCCGCGAACCACGAGCCGACCATCACGTTCGACGCGCCGGCGGCCAGCGCCATCGCGACGTCGCGCGGGTGCCGCACACCGCCGTCGGCCCACACGTGCTTGCCGTACTTCCTGGCCTCCGCGGCGCACTCGAGAACGGCGGAGAACTGGGGGCGGCCGACACCGGTCATCATGCGGGTGGTGCACATGGCGCCCGGGCCCACACCCACCTTGACGATGTCCGCACCGGCCTCGATCAGGTCCCTGACGCCCTCGGCCGCGACGACGTTGCCCGCGACGACCGGCACCTGCGGGTCGAGCGCCCGCACGGCCTTGAGCGCGGTGATCATCGACTCCTGGTGGCCGTGCGCGGTGTCGACGATGAGTGTGTCGACGCCCGCGTCGAGCAGCTGCTTCGCCTTGCCCGCCACATCGCCGTTGATGCCGACGGCGGCGGCGATGCGCAGCCTGCCCTGCGTGTCCACGGCGGGCTTGTAGAGGGTCGCGCGGAGGGCGCCCTTGCGGGTCAGGATGCCGGCGAGACGGCCGTCGCCGTCCACGGCAGGGGCGTAGCGGCGGTTGGCGCCGTCCAGCGTGGTGAAGGCCTGGCGCGGCTCGATGTCGGCGTCGAGGAGGAACAGGTCCTTCGACATGACCTCGGTGAGCTGCGTGAAGCGGTCGACGCCGCTCAGGTCGGCATCGGTGACCACGCCGATGGGCTTGTGGCCGTCGTCCACCACGACACCGGCGTCGTGCGCCCGCTTGTGCAGCAGCGCCAGCGCGTCGGCGACGGTCTGGTGCGGGGCCAGCACGATCGGGGTGTCCAGCACGAGATGGCGCTGCTTGACCCAGGAGACGACCTCGGTGACGACCTCGATCGGGATGTCCTGGGGGATGACGACGAGTCCGCCGCGACGGGCCACGGTCTCGGCCATCCGGCGGCCCGCGATCGCGGTCATGTTGGCGACGACCAGTGGGATCGTCGTGCCCGAGCCGTCCAGCGATGCGAGGTCGACGTCCTGCCGCGAGCCGACCGCGGAGCGGCTGGGCACCATGAAGACGTCGTCGTACGTCAGGTCGTACGGGGGCTGGATGTCGTTGAGGAAACGCACGTGCTGCACATCCCAGTCGATCAGAGTGGCCCCCGGGCAGGTCAGCCGAGGGGAAGAAGCACGTACTTCATTGTCCCATGGGAGGGCTGCACAGCGGGCGGGACAATCATCCAGTCATGTCGGTGGAGGGCTGGTCGGATCCTCCGAGCGCCAGCACCACCGAGAGGGCCGGACCCCGCTCCCGCATATGGTCCACGGCCTCCGCGAAGACCTCCTGCGCGATGGCCCACTCCCCCGGCCGTGCCGTGGCGTACCCCTGCCAGCCCGTGACGACGACCCGCAGGCCGCGTTCGGCGGCGGACGGCCATACGGTGACGTCGGTGAGGCTGTCGGCGAGCGCGTCCCAGTTCCGCCCGAACCACTCCGGCAGCTCCAGCGCCCGCGCGCACCGGTCCATGAACTCCGCCTTCTCCTCGACCCCGGTGAGGTCGAGGAGGACGGTGGCCCAGTCGTGCTCGGTCATCTCAGCACCGTCCCGAGAATCTCAGCCCGTCCGGCGATCGAGGACCGGGGGTCCAGGGGGCTGGCCCCCTGGCTACGGGAACTGGTGGGGTGGGGGAACAGGCCCAAGGTCACGGCCCGTCCGGATCCGCCCGATCCAGGGCCGGCCGCGGCGTGGACCCCGCCGCCATCAGATAGTCCGCAGCCGCGGTGTCCGTAACGAGACTGGTGACCAGCCCCGACCGCAACACCGCGTCGATCGCCGGCGCCTTTCGCTGACCACCCGCGATGGCGACCACCTCGGGGATCCGCCGCAACCGGTCGGCCTCGACGGTGATGCACCGCTCGCCCAGATCCCGGCCGACCCGCCGCCCCTCGGCATCGAAGAGGTGCGCCGACATCTCGGCGGCGACCCCCAGCGACGCGTAGTGGGCGCGCTCCTCGTCGCTGAGCATGTCGTGGACCGTGGAGATGCCCGCCTCCCAGGAGCCGATGGACACGCAGGCCACGGTGACCTTGTCGAAGTACTCGAAGGCGCGGGCGATGCCGGTCTGGTTGCGCAGCGCCGCGGCCGTGGCCTCGTCGGGCAGCAGCATCGGCGCGTAGATCGGGTGCGCGTCCCCGCCGGACACCTGCGCGGCCCGCCGGACTGCCTCCACCGAGCCGCGCTCGGCGGTCCCGGCGTCGTACACGCCCGTGAGCTGCACGACGGTGCAGGGCGGCAGCCGGTCGAGGGCCGCCGCCATGTGGATCGTCGAGCGGCCCCAGGCGAGGCCGAGGACATCGCCCTCGTGGACGAGCTCGCCGAGTAGGTCCGCCGCGACCTCGCCGAGGTTCTCGGGGTCGGGCGACTCTTCGGCCTCCGCCGGGGACTCGACGACCACGGCGTGCCGCAGGCCGTACCGGGAGCGCAGCGCGTCGGAACGCTCGGCGTCCAGCTCGGCCGGCACCCGGATCTCGATCCGTACGAGGTCGCGCTCGAGCGCCGTCTCCAGAACCCGGGCCACCTTGAACCGGCTGACGCCGAACTCCTCGGCGATCTGGATCTTGGACTTGCCCTCGAGGTAGAAGCGACGGGCCATGGCCGCCGCCTGCACCAGCTCAGCGGGTCCCATCCGCAGGGCTGGCCGTCCCGCCGACATGCCAGTCACGGCGCTCTCCTCACTGCTGTTCACACTCTGGATTCGCCGTTCATCCTTGCAGATCCGGCGTGCTTGATCAGCCCTGATGGGCGGCGTTCACGTACTCGTCGGTCAGTGGTTGCACGCCCAACCGGCGGTGGCGGTCGCCGCCTCCGCCTGGGTGCGTAGTGCACGTACCGCCTCGGCCGGGTCGTCGGCTCCGTACACCGCGGAACCGGCGACGAAGACGTCCGCGCCGGCCTCGGCGCAACGCTCGATGGTGGAGGCCGAGACACCTCCGTCGACCTGCAGCCACAGCTCCAGGCCGTGCTTGCCGATCAGCTCACGGGTGCGGCGGATCTTCGGCAGCATGATGTCGAGGAACGCCTGCCCGCCGAAGCCCGGCTCGACGGTCATGACCAGCAGCATGTCCAGCTCGGGGAGCAGGTCCTCGTACGGCTCGATGGGCGTGGCCGGCTTGAGGGCCATGGCGGCCCGGGCGCCCTTCGCGCGGATCTCGCGGGCCAGGCGCACGGGTGCGGCCGCCGCCTCGACGTGGAAGGTGACCGAGCCGGCACCCGCTTCGACGTACTGCGGAGCCCAGCGGTCGGGATCCTCGATCATCAAATGGCAGTCCAGCGGGGTGTCCGTGGCACGGCTCAGGGACTCCACGATCGGCACCCCGAGGGTGAGGTTCGGGACGAAGTGGTTGTCCATCACGTCGACGTGGAGCCAGTCGGCGCCTTCGACCGCACGCGCCTCGTCGGCGAGGCGGGCGAAGTCTGCGGACAGGATGCTGGGGTTGATCTGCACGGCCATGCCCCAAGCCTGCCATGTCCTGCGCCGGTTGCTCTCCTCGGTCCGTACCTGAGTACGACCGGGACCGGCCGAGGGCGGCCGACTGCGACGGACGGGGCGCTCGCGGCGGCCGTGGCGAGGATCGCCCGCCGTCAGGCCGTGCGCCGCAGCAGCGCCAGGTACATCGCGTCCGTGCCGTGCAGATGCGGCCACAGCTGTACGTCCGGTCCCTCGCCCAGCGCCGGTACGCCCGGCAGCAGCGGGCGTGCGTCGATCAGCTCTGCGCCGCCGTCGTGCTTGAGCACGTCGTCGACCACCGCGCGGGTCTCGGCGAGGTGCGGCGAGCAGGTCGCGTAGCCGACGACACCGCCGACGCGGACCGAGGCGAGCGCGGTGCGCAGCAGTGCGCGCTGCAGGGGTGCGAAGCCGTCCAGGTCGTCCGGGCGGCGCCGCCACCGGGCCTCCGGGCGGCGGCGCAGGGCACCGAGCCCGGTGCAGGGCACGTCCATCAGGACGCGGTCGAAGGTGCCCGGGAGCCACGGCGGGCGCGTGCCGTCCGCGGCGATGACCTGGTACGGGCCGGGGTTGCCCGCGAGCGCCTTGGCGACGAGTCCGGCGCGGTGCGGCTGCTTCTCGGAGGCGAGGAGCACGGCGCCGCGCTGCGCGGCGAGACCAGCGAGCATCGCGGCCTTGCCGCCGGGGCCCGCGCACCCGTCGAGCCATGCCCGGTCGGGCCCGTCGAGGGGCGCGTTCGCGAGGGCGAGCGCGACGAGCTGGCTGCCCTCGTCCTGGACGCCCGCACGCCCCTCGCGGACGGCGTCCAGCGAGCCGGGATCGCCGCCCTCGGTGAGCCGTACCGCGTAGGGGGACCAGCGTCCCGGCAGGGCCGCCTCCTCGCCCAGGCCGCCGAGCAGGTCCTCGGCGGTCGAGCGGCCCGGCCGCGCGACGAGCGTGACCTCGGGCCGCTCGTTGTCGGCCTCCAGCAGGTCCTCGATCCCGGCCCGTCCCCCGCCCAGCGCGTCCCAGAGCGCCGAGACGATCCACCGCGGATGCGAGTGCACGACGGCCAGATGGTCCTCGGGGTCCTCGTCGTAGGGCGGCGCGACCCGCTCCAGCCAGCCGTCCAGATCGGTCTGCGCGACCTTGCGCAGCACGGCGTTGACGAACTTGGCGCGCCCGTCGCCGAGGACGACGCGCGCCAGTTCCACGGTCGCGGAGACCGCCGCGTGCGACGGGATACGCGTGCCGAGCAGCTGGTGCGCGCCGAGGCTGAGCACGTCCAGGACCGGCGGGTCCACCTCGCGCAGCGGCCGGTCGATGCAGGCCGCGATGATCGCGTCGTACGTCCCCTGCCGGCGCAGCGTCCCGTACACCAGCTCGGTGGCGAGCGCCGCGTCCCGCCCGTCGAAGCCGTCCTTCTCGCGGGCCTTCCGCAGCAGCGGGGGCAGGACGAGGTTGGCGTACGCATCGCGCTCGTCGACGGCGCGCAGCGCCTCGAAGGCGAGCATGCGGACGGGGTCCTTCTTGGGACGGCGGTACGGCTTGGCCCCCGGACGGGGACGACGAGGTGACTCGCTCACGAAAAAGGTGCTCCGGATCCTGGATGACGTACCTGTCAAGGGTACGTGCCCCGCGTCCTGGATCGCGGGCCGGGACTGCCCCCTCGCGGTACCGCGAGAGCTACCGCTGTCCGTGTCCCCCGAGCAGCTCGCCGGCGGGGATTCGGACCCCGCGGGCCCAGTCCGCGGCCTTCATCGGCTTCTTGCCCTGGGCCTGCACCCACAGCAGTTCCACGGCGTGCGACCCGGTTCCGACGTACACGTTGTTCTTGCCGGCGGACAGCTCCCCCGGCGCGAGGTCCTGCCGGTCGGGGGTGAGCGCGACCTGGACGAGCTTGAGCCGCTCGCCTCGGAAGACGGTCCACGCGCCGGGGGCCGGCGTGCAGCCGCGCACCACGCGGTCCACGCGCAGAGCGGGCGCCGCCCAGTCGATCTGTGCGTCCTCGACGGTGATCTTCGGCGCGATTGTGACGCCCTCGGTGGGCTGCGGAACGGCCTTCAGGGTGCCGTCCTCGATGCCGTCCATCGTCGCGGCGAGCAGCCCGGCACCCGCGAAGGCGAGCCGGGTGAGCAGATCGCCGCTGGTGTCGGTGGGGCGCACCTGCTCCGTCACGGTGCCGTAGACGGGCCCAGAGTCGAGGCCCTCCTCGATGAGGAAGGTGGACGCGCCGGTGATCTCGTCGCCCGCCATGAGGGCGTGCTGCACGGGGGCGGCGCCGCGCCAGGCGGGCAGCAGCGAGAAGTGCAGGTTGACCCAGCCGTGGACCGGGATGTCGAGCGCGGCCTTGGGCAGCAGCGCCCCGTATGCGACGACCGGGCAGCAGTCGGGCGCGATCTCCCGCAGCCGCGCCAGGAAGTCCTCGTCGCGCGGCTTCGCGGGCTTGAGCACCTCGATGCCGGCCTCCTCGGCGCGTACGGCGACCGGGCTGGCGACCAGGTGGCGGCCGCGCCCGGCGGGTGCGTCCGGCCGGGTGACGACGGCGGCCACCTCGTGCCGTCCGGAGGCGATCAGGGCGTCCAGAGCGGGAACGGCGACCTCGGGGGTGCCCGCGAAGACCAGCTTCACTCGGAAATACCTCGCATCTCTCGTGCAGGCCCACAGGTTTCCGGCCGGGGGCCGGGGTCTGTGACGGCAGCGCACCAGTCTATGGTCCGCGGGCGGGCCGGCGCGTGGCCCGGTCGGTGACGCCGGGCAGGCACGCTCCGACGTCGGGCAGGAACCGCGGGGGCGTACGCGCAGATGTGCGCCCTGCGCATATGCCCTTACGCCCTTTCAGCGTGACCACACACCGTTCGGCGCGTTGGTCAAGAGAGAGTTGACCACATGGGCCGCCGACACGGCCCGATCCCTTTCAACGCCGGTTCGAGAGGCTTGTTCATGGCCGACCATGCAACCCACGACGCCCAGGCTCGGGCCAGCCTGCACCTGCTGGTGCGGGACATCGAGCGGGTCCGCCGGCAGGTGGACGCATTGCGCACCCTCACCGCCCAGTTGGGCAACGTCTACCGCCCGCGCCGCTCCGGCCCCTCCACGGGCTTCGTCGTCTACGGACGGGCACCCGCGCCGACGGTCCGTCTCGCCCAGGAGCTGCGGGACAGCGTCGAGACCCTGGTCACGGCCGCTGTGGACTTCGACCGCTCACTGGGCTTCTCGTGGGACGCGGTGGGCTCGGCGCTCGGAGTGACGAAGCAGGCTGTGCACCGGCGGTACGGCGCCCGGCGGGCCGCGGCCCAGGCGGCGGCCAACGCCGAGCGCGCGGCGGAGCCGTCGAGCGCCCGGGCCGTGCCCCTGGGCACGGCGCTCCCGACCGTCCCCGCCGTCCCGGCCGTCCCGGCCGCACGATCCATGCCCACCCAGCCGACGGCGGGCAGCCTCGGACTCCGCGACGAAGCGCGTCCTGGGGCCTTCCCCGGCCCGCGCAACGGCTGACTCCGGCGTCTGCCTCCCGGCCAAGCGCGCCGACCGCGCGCGGGGCGGGAGGCAGACGCATGTCGCGCACGCCCGCCTGCGTGCTCGCGGACCACATAGCGCGCACGCCGCCGCTCGCTGTGGGCAGTCGTTCCTCCCCCAGTGCCTGGAGGGCCTGGGAGGTACCCCCGGGCGACGGGGGGCCGGCTCAAGGGCAGCCGAGCGCTTGGCGGAAGGTGGACACAGCGCCTCCGCAGCGCCAGGCTGCCGCATCCATCCCGGACCGCCACGGCGCGCTCCTCCCTCCGGATGCGCACCCTCCCGCCCAAGACTTCACCCGATATCCGGCGGATCGATCCGAATCCGCACCGGTTCCCCACCGCCGCGCGCCATGCGCGCAGCCTGGGCATTCTTCAGTGCGGACGCCAGTGCCGCTCCGCGGCCGGGCGGCACGCGGACAAGCGCGCGCTCCCAGTGCTCGCCGGGCGGTGGCGCGCCCGGGCGGCGCGAAGGACCGGGGCCCGTCACCGGCAGCGGCACGGGACCCAACACCTCGGCCGCAGCAGGCAGTTCGGCCCCGGCGAGGAAGGACGCCAGGGCGTCCGGCGTCCCCGACACCGATGCCATCCGGGACACCGGAGGAAAGCCCAGCTCCGCCCGCTCGGCGAGCTCGCGCGCCGCATGTCCGACGGGGTCCCACCGCACCAGCGCCTGGACGGGCCGCAGCGTCGGCTCGGCGACGACCACGACCGTCCCGCCCGCGCCCTGGTCACGTACGAGCGCTGCAGCCCCGATCCACCGGCGCAGCGCCTCCTCGCCGGCCCGCAGGTCGGGCCGCCCCAGCATCGCCCAGCCGTCGAGCAGCAGCGCCGCCGCGTAGCCGCCTTCGGCGACGGGCTCTGCGCCCGGCGTACTCACCACCAGGGCAGGGGCCGCCGGCACCGTGTCCAGCACGTGTTCGCGCCCGGACGTGCGCACCGGCACGGCGGGAAACGCGCGTCCCAGCTCCTCCGCGGTGCGCCGGGCGCCGACTATCCGGGCCCGGAGCCCGAACCCCCCGCACTCGGGGCAGTGCCAGGCGGTCTCGTCCCGCCAGCACCACGCGCACCGCAGCGGCCCGGCGTCCTTGGCCTCCAGCGGCCCGGCGCAGTGCCGGCAGCGGGCAGGCGCCCTGCACTGCGTGCACGACAGCCTCGGCACATAGCCGCGCCGCGGCACCTGCACGAGCACGGGCCCGCGCCCCAGCGCGTCCCTGACGACCTGCCAGGCGAGCGTGGGCAGACGGGCAGTCCGCGCCGCCTCGTCCCGCGCGAGGTCGGCGTCCCCCACCGTGCGTACGAGCGGAGCCGCGCGCCGTATCTGCTCGCGGTCAGCGACGAGGGGCAGTGCCCACCCGCTGTTCACCAGCTGCGCGGCCTCGACGGTGGAGCTCCAACCGCCGAGCAGGAACGCGCACTTGGTGTGCGCGGCGCGCAGCAGCAGCACCTCGCGTGCATGGGGCTGTGGCGCATGGGGCTCGCTGTGGCTGCTGTCCCCGTCGTCCCAGATCGCGACGAGCCCCAGATCGCGGACGGGAGCGAACATCGCCGCGCGCGTCCCTACGACGGCCCGCACGGACCCGCGCCGAACCGCGAGCCACTGCCGGTACCGCTTCTCGGGCCCGGCATCGGCGGTGAGGACCGCGTGCCGTCCCGTGCCGAGCAGCGCGGTCAGCGCGGCGTCGACCCGGGCGACCGCCCGGCCGTCCGGTACCACAACCAGGGCTCCGCGTCCCGAGGCGAGCGTGGCGGCGACGGCCCGCGCCAGCTCGTCGGCCCACTCCTGCCCCGGCAGGGCGTTCCACACAGCCCGCGGAGAGGCCCCCTTGGCGAGCGCGTCCACAAACCCCGGACCCTGCGCGTACCGCTCCCACGATCCGGGCTCGGGCGCCGATGGCGGCGGCAGCGGCTCCGGCGAGGGCTTGGCCTCCGCCCGTGCGTTGCGCGGCGGTACGGCTAGCTGCAGCACATCGGCGACGCTCCCCGCGTACCGGTCGGCGACGGCCCGCGTGAGCCCGAGCAGTTCCTCGCTCAGCACCGGCTCGGTGGACACGACCTGGGCAAGTGCGGCCAGCGGCCCGGAGTAGTCCGACTCGGCGACCCGTTCGACGAGGAACCCGTCGACGAGTCCGCCGCCCTCGCGCCGCCCCTCACGCACACGATGCCGCCCGGCCCCGAACCGCACCCGGACCCGCACCCCCGGCTGCGCCTGCTCGTCCAGCTCCTCCGGCACCGCATAGTCGAAGTACCGGTCGAGGTGCAGCACGCCCTTGTCGACGAGCACCCGCGCCACCGGCCGCTCCTTGGCCAGCGCGGCCCCCCGCCAGGTCCGCGGCTTGGCTCGCGGCGCCTTGGCCTTGCGCACACTCTCGCGAATCAGCGCGAGCTGCTCCGGCGGCACGCCCCCCGCGCCCGCACCCTGCCCGTTGTCGCTGCTCACAGCAGCATTCCTACCAGACCCCACCGACAACCGGCCCGGGCCGAGCTCCCGGCCGGAGGATGAGCCGGCCGCCGCCGGAAACGGCGCGAGGCCCGGCCCCCTGCTGGGGGTCCGGGCCTCGCGGCGTACTCGGTCTTGCGGGTCTGGTGGGCCTTACAGCCCCGCCGCCTTGCGCAGCGCGTCCACGCGGTCCGTCCGCTCCCAGGTGAAGTCCGGCAGGGCACGGCCGAAGTGGCCGTACGCCGCGGTCTGGGCGTAGATCGGACGCAGCAGGTCCAGGTCGCGGATGATCGCGGCCGGCCGGAGGTCGAACACGGCGCTGATGGCCGACTCGATCTTGTCCTGGTCCACGGTGTTGGTGCCGAAGGTCTCCACGAAGAGGCCCACGGGCTCGGCCTTGCCGATCGCGTAGGCGACCTGCACCTCGCAGCGGGCCGCGAGGCCCGCTGCGACGACGTTCTTGGCGACCCACCGCATCGCGTACGCGGCGGAGCGGTCGACCTTGGACGGGTCCTTGCCGGAGAAGGCACCGCCGCCGTGGCGGGCCATGCCGCCGTACGTGTCGATGATGATCTTGCGGCCGGTCAGGCCGGCGTCACCCATCGGGCCGCCGATCTCGAAGCGGCCGGTCGGGTTGACCAGCAGGCGGTAGCCCTCGGTCTCCAGCTTGATGCCGTCGTCGACCAGGGCCTTCAGCTCCGGCTCGACCACGAACTCGCGGATGTCGGGGGCGAGGAGCGAGTCCAGGTCGATGTCGCTCGCGTGCTGCGAGGAGACGACCACGGTGTCCAGACGGACCGCCTTGTCACCGTCGTACTCGATGGTGACCTGGGTCTTGCCGTCGGGGCGCAGGTAGGGGATGGTCCCGTTCTTGCGCACCTCGGTCAGCCGACGTGAGAGCCGGTGGGCGAGGTAGATCGGGAGGGGCATCAGCTCGGGCGTCTCGTCGCAGGCGTAGCCGAACATCAGGCCCTGGTCGCCCGCGCCCTGCTTGTCCAGCTCGTCGTCGTCACCCTCGACACGGGTCTCGTACGCCGTGTCGACGCCCTGTGCGATGTCCGGCGACTGCGAGCCGATGGAGACGGAGACACCACAGGAGGCGCCGTCGAAGCCCTTCTTCGAGGAGTCGTACCCGATCTCGAGGATCTTGTTGCGCACCAGCGTCGCGATGTCCGCGTACGCCTTGGTGGTGACCTCGCCGGCCACGTGCACCAGGCCGGTGGTGATCAGCGTCTCCACGGCGACCCGGGAGGTCGGGTCCTCGCGGAGAAGCGCGTCGAGAATGGTGTCGCTGATCTGGTCAGCGATCTTGTCGGGGTGACCCTCGGTGACAGACTCCGAGGTGAACAGGCGACGGGACACAACGCTCCCTGTGGTTGCAGCGGCTGCTGGCTGATCATTGACGGACCGGCCGGAGGCTGCGCCCGGCGTCGTCCGAGACCAGTTTATCGGTCGTGCCCGGCCGCCGGACCACGTGTCTCGACACATGGAAGCCCTGTGACCTGGGGCACTGGCATTCTGCGGTGCGGCGATCGGCCCGCACCAGGGCTGCGGACCCCGAAATCACGGGGTCCGCGACGTGCGGTGGAACAGTAGCGCTGTTCACCTGAACCGCAACTCGGGTCGCCGTTCGAGTGAACGATGACACGGTCGGCCGTCGGCCTTTCGGCGTGTCGCGTCACCGCACGGCGACCGCCCAGGGCAGGTGCCGCCCGGTCAGGCGAGGCGGTCTGCGACGAGGTCCCACACCGTGTCCGCGAGCGCCTCCTTGGGACCGTACGGCACGGGGGTCTCGCTGCCGTCGGCGCTGAGCACCACGGCTTCGTTCTCCTCGGAGCCGAAGGTCTTGCGCTCCCCGACCTCGTTCACGACGAGGAGGTCGCAGCCCTTGCGCTGCAGCTTGGTGCGGCCGTTCGCCAGTACGTCGTCGGTCTCGGCGGCGAACCCGACGATCACCTGGCCGGGGCGGGGCCGGTCGGCGGAGATCTCGGCGAGGATGTCCGGGTTGCGGACCAGAGCGATGGGCTCCGGGTCCTCGCCGTCCTTCTTCTTGATCTTGCCGGTGGCGTACGCCGCCGGGCGGAAGTCGGCCACGGCGGCGGCCATCACGACCGCGTCGGCATGGGCCGCGGCCTTGATCACGGCCTCGCGGAGCTGGACGGCAGTCCCCACGGGGACGACCTCCACGCCCGCCGGGTCGGGCAGCCCGGTGGTGTTGGCGGCGACGAGCGTGACGCGGGCCCCGCGCGCCGCCGCGGTACGGGCCAGGGCGTACCCCTGCTTGCCGGAGGACCGGTTTCCGAGGAAGCGGACGGGGTCGAGCGGTTCGCGGGTGCCGCCCGCGCTGACGACGACGTGGCGGCCGGCGAGGTCCGTCGCGTGCGTGCCGCGGGCCAGTGTCCGGCGGCAGACCTCGAAGATCTCCACGGGGTCCGGGAAGCGGCCCTTGCCGGTGTCGACGCCGGTGAGGCGGCCGACGGCGGGCTCGATGACGACGGCCCCGCGGCGCCGCAGCGTCGCGACGTTCTCCTGGGTGGCGGGGTGCTCCCACATCTCGGTGTGCATGGCCGGGGCGAAGATCACCGGACAGCGGGCCGTGAGCAGCGTGTTCGTGAGCAGGTCGTCGGCGAGGCCGTGGGCGGCCTTGGCGAGGATGTCCGCGGTGGCGGGCGCGACGACGACGAGGTCGGCGGTCTGCCCGATCCGTACGTGCGGGACCTCCTGCACGTCCGACCAGACCTCGGTCGCCGCGGGATGGCCGGAGAGCGCCGACCACGTGGCGGCGCCGACGAAGTGCAGCGCGGACTCGGTGGGCACGACGCGTACGTCGTGCCCCGACTCGGTCAGCTGCCGCAGCAGCTCGCATGCCTTGTAGGCGGCGATGCCACCACTGACGCCCAGAACGACCTTCGGCTTGTCCACCGTCTGCTCTTCTCCCTGCCGGCTGCCGGCCCGCTGACCTGCTGGCTGACCTGCGGACCCGGTGACGAACGCGTACCCACTCATGACACACCACAGGCCCGGCAGTCGAGCTGCCGGGCCTGTGGTGCTGCGAAACGCCCCCTTGGGCGCTTCGGAAAACGCCTTACTGCGCCGGGCCCTCGACGGCCTCGGAGGTCAGCAGTCCCGCGTTGATCTCGCGCAGGGCGATCGAGAGCGGCTTCTCGTGCACGTGCGTGTCCACGAGGGGACCCACGTACTCGAGGAGGCCCTCGCCGAGCTGCGAGTAGTACGCATTGATCTGGCGAGCACGCTTGGCCGCGTAGATCACGAGGCTGTACTTCGAGTCGGTGGCCTCGAGGAGCTCGTCGATCGGCGGGTTGATGATGCCCTCGGGCGTGGTGATGGAAGAGGACACGCTCTACCTTCCGATGGATGGGAAAAACGAGAAAGATCAAACACTGGGTCCGGGGATCCCGGGATCCGGGGTTGTTCCCCGCCGGGG
This sequence comes from Streptomyces sp. NPDC002896, assembly GCF_040295225.1. Classification (NCBI taxonomy): domain Bacteria; kingdom Bacillati; phylum Actinomycetota; class Actinomycetes; order Kitasatosporales; family Streptomycetaceae; genus Streptomyces; species Streptomyces sp. NPDC002896. The sequence continues at coordinate 97,475 of NZ_JBEOVA010000003.1, forward strand.
CTCGTTGCCCCGCTGAGGGGCGTTCCCCGCCGGGAGTGGATCCCTATTCCCCAGAAGACACCGCCATCAAGGCTAGCAGCTCACGTGCCACGTCCTCGACGGAGGTGTTGACCAGGGTGGTGTCGAACTCGGACTCGGCCGCCAGCTCGACTTTGGCTGCTTCCAGACGGCGCTCGATGACCTCGGGCGGCTCGGTGCCCCGTCCGGTCAGCCGGCGTACCAGCTCCTCCCAGGAGGGAGGAGCCAGGAACACCAGCAGGGCGTCCGGCATGGACTCCCTGACCTGACGCGCGCCCTGGAGGTCGATCTCCAGGAGGACGGGCTCGCCGGCCTCCAGCTTCTCGAGCACGGCGCGGCGCGGGGTGCCGTAGCGGTTGCCCGCGAACTCGGCCCACTCCAGCAGCTCGCCGTTGGCGATCAGCTTGTCGAACTCCTCGTCGGTGACGAAAAAGTAGTGGACGCCGTGCCGCTCGCCGGGGCGCGGCTTGCGGGTCGTCGCCGACACCGAGAGCCACACCTCGGGGTGCTTTGCGCGCATATGAGCGACGACCGTGCTCTTGCCGACCCCGGAGGGGCCGGAGAGCACGGTCAGCCGCGGACGTACGTCCGGGGGTACGGGGGTCGCCCCCCGGGTTGTTGCAGCCATGCAGTGATTATCCAGGTTCTCAGGGGTGCCCGAGAACGTCAGGCGGCACCGCCGCCGAACTCGCGTTCAAGCGACGCGATCTGGTTGGAGCCGAGGCCGCGCACCCGACGGCTCTCGGAGATCCCGAGTCGCTCCATGATCTGCTTGGCGCGGACCTTGCCCACGCCCGGCAGGGACTCGAGGAGAGCGGAGACCTTCATCTTGCCGATGACGTCGTTCTCCTGGCCCTGCTTGATGACCTCGTGAAGGGAGGCGCCGGAGTGCTTGAGTCGATTCTTGACCTCGGCCCGCTCCCGGCGAGCCGCGGCGGCCTTTTCGAGCGCGGCTGCGCGCTGTTCGGGGGTAAGGGGCGGAAGAGCCACGCCTACGTCACCTCGGATGTCGAACTGTCGGATACGGACCGGTGAGGAACCTAGTCGCCCCACACCTGGGGAGCAACGAGCAACGCTTTGCCCGTGCGCTCTCGACGGAGACTAGCGGCCAAGTCCGCCGGAGTCAGCGAGAACAGACGAAAAGTCCTGGTCAGCCTCCATTGAACCCGACATATCGGGCATATTGCCCCGGATTTGAGGGTGTATTCGCCTCGAGCGCGGGCGGCTAGGCCCTGTGACGAGGGGCTTGGGCACCCTGCGCGGCGCATGGGAAGACCGTGGAGGAGCTAGAAGAAACGCTTCCGCGCCGCCCCGGCGCGTCGCGGGTGGGACGGGGCGGGACGGTGGCGGAGGCCTTCCGCCGGGGTGGGAGATCGCGCCACCACCGGGCGGCGGGTCACGGGCGAGGGGCCGGCGTCGGTGCCGCGCCTCAGTCGCGGGACGAGCGGCAAGCGCCCGGCCCACGGCGCGCCTGTCAGCGAGGCGCAGCACGGGAGCGCACCGCCGCCGGAGCCATGGACCGGTGCCGTGCGATGCCCGGTGCCGCGGCTTATTTCCGCGAGCGGCCTGCCAGCGCGTGGCCGATGCGGGTCAGTACCGGGAGGGGATACAGGCCGTAGTGGTAGAAGTCGACGGCGTCGGCGGTCGTGGCGAGCGCCTGTAGCTTCTCGGCGAGGTGGGTGTCCGTCGAGGTGTCGGGACGGCCTGGGCGCAGGACCGCCCGTAGCGCCGGGCCGTCGCCGACGGCGGCTCGGTAGGCGGTGAGGTCCTGGGCGATCCTGGCCGGGTCGCGGGCGTATGCCAGCACCGCGTAACCGGCGGCCGAGGCGGCCACGGCCGCCGGGTCCACGCCGCACCGCCAGGCGTCGTCCACGGCGGGACCGTCGGCAGGCAGGCCGTCCGCGTATCCCTTGGCTGCCCCGGTGAGGTCGATGAAGACCAGCCGTGAGCCCTCGTCCGCCACGGCCGACGCCACCGTCGCGACGAGCGAGCTGACCGTTTCCCGGCGGCCTGTCGCGTAGTCGGCCACAGAGCGTCCCACCTGCTCGGCCAGCGCCTCCGGGCTGAGCGGCCCGGGCAGCGGGGTCGCGCCGTCAAGCACCCGCTGCACCGCGCGGGCGGCCTCGGCGCGGGCCGATCCGGCGTCGGCGTCCGCCGCCTCCGTGCGCCGGCGGCAGTGGACGCAGAAGCACAGGCCGAGCAGGAAGTCCTCCACCGGACCGAGCCCGACGAAGTCGCGCTCGTGGTGGTAGCCGTGCCCGAACAGGCCGAAGTGGAGCGACTCGGCGACGACCGCGTCCACGCCCGTGCGTGCGACGGCGCGGGCGAGCGCCGTGGCATAGGCCCGTACGTCCGGGTGTGCGGGACACAGGTCGGCTGGGGCCGCTCGGTCGCCGAAACAGTTCTCCTGGGTGGTCTCCGGGTGGGCGAGCCCGAGCGTGGTGTTGTGCAGGAACACCGTCCAGCCGGACAGCCCGGCGCCCCGCTCGGCGGTGAGGCGGCGCACCGCCCGCAGCGGCTCCTCCTCGGCGCCATCCTGGACCGGTGGCTGGAGCCGCAGCCCGTCGAAGAGATCCGCGGGAGGGATGAAGTGGACCCCGTCCCGGCGCAGAGTCACCCGTGACGAGCCGTGCGGCGTGACGTCACGTGCCCGGTGGTAGGCGGCGGCGACGGTCAGGCCGTCACAGCCGTACTCACCGAGTACGCGGTCCAGCACCTTCTCCGGCCCCTCGCCCCGAAGATCCTCGACGAATGCGTAGAGGGATGACTCCATGTGACTTCTCCATGACTCTGGACATCGAAAAATCGATGAATCGACCAAGCGACGAGAACGGGGCACTCGATGACTCACTGAGGTGACTCGTTGACTCGAGGAGTGCAGGCGGTCACGGGGCGATGCGCTCGTCCCCGTACCGCCCACCCGTAGGGGGAAAGCGGTTCAGTGGCGTGTGTCCCGCCCCCGCGAGGAACCGAGGGCGTGAGAGATCTCGAGCCCGGTCCTCGCCACGACGGGGGCGACCTCCCGGACTCGCGACGGCGTCATCCGGGTGGTCAGTCCCGAGACGCTCAGGGCGCCCGCCACGCCGTCGGTGTGGTCGAAGATCGGCGCAGCGACGCACCGTACCTCGGGTTCGTTCTCGCGGTCGTCGATGGCGTAGCCCTGCCGCCGTATGCGTTCCAGCTCGGTTCGCAGCCGCACCGGGTCGGTGACGGTGTTCTCGGTGACGGACGGCATGCCCGCCGCCACCACCAGGCGGAATGCCTCCTCGTCCAGCCACGCGAGGATCGTCTTGCCCACGGCCGTGCGGTACGCAGGGACCCGGCTGCCCACGCGGGAGGCCATCCGTACGTTGGTCTCGTTCTCGACCTTGTCGATGTAGACGACGTCCGGGGGCTCGTAGACGACCAGATGGCAGGTCTCGCCCACGGCCTGCTGGAGCAGCCGGAGAGGTTCGGCGGCGACGGTGCGCAGGTCGAGGGAGGACAGATAGGCCTGGCCCAGCCGCAGGGTGCCATGGCCGAGCCGGAACCAGCCGGTGTCCCGGTCGCGGACCAGGAGGTCGGCCTCCACGAGGGGCGTGGCCAGGCGCAGCACGGTGCTCTTGTTGATGCCGAGGTCCTCTGCGATGCGGGTCAGGGGTATGCCCCGGCCGGATCCGGCGTGGTCGCGGACGTACGCGAGGAGGGTGAGCGCTCGGCGGAGCGACGAGGACTGGTTGCGGGGAGCCGCCGGTGTGGTGGTCATGTCGTACTCCTCGGCAGAAGGCCGTGGGCCACGGTGGCCCCCGCAGCCTGGAGGTGCCGCCCCGCACGGGCCAGGGAGATCTCGTGGTGGCCGGGGAAGAGCGCGTCGATGTCGAGCGTCGCGAGCCGCGTGAGGCTGGCTGCGTACTCCGGGACCCTGCAGTCGTGCAGGTTCTGCAGGGAGATCCGGCCGCCGGTGAAGACGCAGTCCCCGGAGAACAGGGCCCGGTGGCCGGGTGCCGTCAGCAGATAGCACAGGTGCCCGTCGGCGTGGCCTGGCGTGGCCAGCGCGCGGAGCACCACGTCGCCGCCGAGGTCGATCTCCTCGCCGTCCGCCAGCGGCGCGGCGACCGGGCAGGGCGCGAAGGTGTAGTCGGGCGGGTACACGCCGGCCGCCTTGCCCCGGTCGAGGCTGAGTCGTGTCTCGTCCCCCTCGGCGATCCACGCATGGGCCGGCGTCCCAGCCAGCACGCGCAGTGCGGGCAGCCGTGCGGCCAGCGCCGCGGCGCCGCCGGCGTGATCGGCGTGGCCGTGCGTGAGCAGCAGGTACTCCGGCTCGGGAGCTCCGGCGTCCGCCGCGTTGCGGAGGATGCCGTCGGCGGAGCGGCCGGCGCCCGCGTCGATCAGGGCGGCGCGCTGCGCTCCGCGGACGAGGTAGACGTGGCAGTCCAGCGGATCGGTGAGATCGAACCCGGCGGCCCCACTGCCCACCAGCGTCACGTACTCGTTCAGCCGCACGGCGCCCCGGGCTTGGCGGCGGCCCACCGGGTGGCGGGAACCGCCACGTGCCGGGCCGCCGCCGCTCGAGTCACCGGCCGCATCGCCGTCTGCGGCGCCGCTGCCGGCCGGGCGAGGGCCTCTACCGCCCTGGCTACCGTTGGCGGGCGCCGCAGGGTCGGTGGCGCTGTCGGCCGGGCGAGGAACCATGCCGCCGTCAGCCGTACCGCCCGTGCTGCCATCGGCCGACGCACGGCCGATGGCGCTGCCGGCCGGGCGAGGAACCATGCCGCCGTCAGCCGTACCGCCCGTGCTGCCATCGGCCGACGCACGGCCGATGGCGCTGCCGGCCGGGCGAGAGACCATGCCGCCGTCAGCCGGCGCACGGCCGGTGGCGCTGTCTGCTGTGGCAGGCGGCGTGCCGCGGCTGGCTGGGCCAGGGACCCTGCAGCCGTCAGCCGTCAGGACGGTGCCGCCGCAGGTCGGACCGGGGGCCGTACTGCCGTGGGCCCGGGCAGGGCCCGTGGCGCCCTCGGCCGGGCCCCGGGTCGCGCCGGCATCGGGCGCCGGACCGGCTTGCGGCCCAGCGCTTGGGGCGGTCCAGTGTTCCGCGTCATCCGGCTCAGTGCGGGGTCGTGCGACCGCCTCCGTGAACGCGGCCGTGCCGTCGTCCGGCTGCTCCTGCGTCGGGGCGAGGCGTCGTACCGTCGCTGCCACGATGTGGGACGCGAGGGTCACGTCGGCCAGGGCTACGGATTCGGCGGCCGAGTGGGCGTCCGTGACCGAGCCCGGGCCGAAGACCACAGACGGTATGCCCGCGCGGGCGATCTTGCTGGCGTCGGTGCCGAAGGGCATGCCGGTCGCGGTGGGCGGCAGGCCGTGGTCGGCGAGGACCCGGCACAGCGCGGCGACGACCGGGCTGGTGGGCGGGGTGTCGAGGGCGTGGTCGACGGTGAACGGGGCATCCACCTCGAGCGGGCCGCCGAGGGCCGTCAGCTCCGCGCGGTCCTGCCGCCACACCTCCATCGGCTCCTCGCCGGGCAGGGTCCGCCGGTCCACGTCGACCTCGCAGATGCCCGGGACGGTGTTCGGCCCGGTGCCGCCGCGGATCCGGGTCACGCACCGCGTGGCCGCGCCCAGCATCCGATGCGGCGGCGTGCCGGGGGCCGTGGCGTCGATGTGGGCGATCACCGGGGCCATCAGCGATACCGCGTTGGCGGCGTCCTCGGGCCGGGAGCTGTGGCCGGCCTGGCCCGTCGTACGCACGGTGTAGCGCACGACGCCCTTGTGCGCGGTCACCGGGGCCAGCCCGGTGGGCTCGCCCACGATCGCGCCGACGACCTTCCGCCCGCCCAGCTGCTCCAGCAGGCCGAGGACGCCGCGGTAGGCGTGCTCCTCGTCGCAGACCCCGGCGAGCACCACGCTGTACGCGGGTGGCTCGCCGCGCGCGAGCTCGGCGGCGGCCAGCATCAGCGCGGCGAGCGGCCCCTTGGCGTCACACGCGCCGCGCCCGTACAGGCGGCCGTCGCGCACCTCACCGGCGTACGGTTCGACGGTCATGCCGTCGGTCTCGACCGTGTCCAGGTGCGATTCGAGCAGGACCGCACGTTCGTCGCGTCCCGGAACGACGGCGACCACGTTGCACCTGCCCGGCAGCACCTCCTCCAGAGTCGCCTGTACGCCCCGCCGGGCCAGCCAGTCGCGGACGAACCGCGCGACCGCCGTCTCACCACCCTCGTCGCGGGCTCCCGCCCCGTCGTCCTCGCCCTGGGCGGACGCACCACCCACCCCCTGAGTGACCGGCGCGCCCTCGCCCTGCACGCCCGGCCCGCCGTCCCCTGTCCCGCCCCGCTCCTCCTGCCCGTCCCGGGGGTTCACGCTGGGGATCGCCACCAGGGCACGAAGCAGCGCCTCGGCGTCCTCCTCGGTGGCCGTCGAGCCCCGCGCCGTCATGCCCTGCGCTCCCTCGCGTAGACCAGCAGCAAGGCGATGATCAGCACCCCCAGGACGACCTGCCGGAGGCCCTCGGACATGTTCCAGGAGGTCAGCAGCGCGGTGAGGAGCGTCAGCAGCAGCGCCCCCGCCACGGTGCCGAGGACGTGGCCGCGCCCGCCGAGGATGGACGTGCCGCCGAGCACCACCGACGCGATGGACAGCAGTTGGTACGGGCTGCCCATGGTGAGAGAGCTGGTGCCGGTGAACCCGAGCAGCACGAGGCCGGCCACCCCGGCGAGGAGCGCGCACGCCGGGTAGGCGATGAACGTCGTCGCAGCGAGCGGCACGCCGGAGGCGCGGGAGGCCGGCTCGCTGGTGCCGAGCGCGAAGACGTACCGGCCCGTACGCGACAGATGCAGTACCCACCCGGCGACGGAGGTGATCAGCAGCCACAGGACGAAGGCCAGCGGCACGCCGAGAACCCTGCCGTTGGCGAGCGAATCGAGCAGCGGGACCTTCGCCGAGCTGGGCGAGCCGTCGGTGTAGACGAGAAGTGCGCCCGAGATGATCGTGCCCGTCGCCAGCGTCATCACCATGGGCGGCACCCGCAGCCACACCACCCCGGCGGCGTTCACGGCACCGACGAGGGCGCTGAGGGCCAGGGCCGCCGTGATGCCCGCCGCGTCGCCCGGTCCCGAGCCTGAGGCCACCTTGGCGCACACGACCGCCGACAGGGCCACCACGCCCGACACGGACAGGTCGATTCCGCTCATCATGACGACGAGTGTCTGGCCGACCGCCACGATGCCGAGGAAGGACGACGTCTGGACGAGGAAGCGGAAGCTGGAGGCGGTGTCGAAACCGGATGCGAACAGGACGGCCGCGATCCAGGTGAGAGCGAGCACGGCGAAGGCCAGTCCCGCGCGGGAGTCACGCAGCGCCGTGAGGAGGCGTGGTGCCGTGATGCCCGTGGGCGATGACGACGCGCTCATGCCAGGGCCTCCTTGTCCCTTGTGTTCCTCGTCAGAAGCGTCTTCAGGGCCAGGGCCACGATGAGGACCACGCCCTGGAGGATGAGCTGGTAGAAGGGCGAGAGCCCGGTGAACAGCAGCAGGTTGGTGAGCAGTCCGATCACCAGGGCACCGAGTACGGTGCCGCGCATCCGGCCCACGCCGCCGAAGAAGCCGATTCCGCCGAGCACGGACGCGGCGATGGAGTTCAGCGTGTACGGCGCCCCGATCGTGGGGTCGGCGGAGCCGGTCTGGATGGCCAGGCCGATCCCGGCGAACCCGGCGAACGCACCGCCCAGCGCGTATCCGGCGATCCTCACGCCTCGCGTGTGGATCCCGCTGGCGTACGCGCCGTGCTCGTTGCCGCCCACGGCGTACAGGGCAAGGCCGTGCCGGGTCGTACGGAGGAGGCGCCACAGCGCCAGGGCGACGGCGATCGCGACAGCGGGGAGCGCGATGCCGTTCCAGCCGTTGTTGTAGGCGTCCACCAGGCCCGACGGCACGCTGCCGCCGGGCTGCGGAAGGATCACCAGGGTCACGCCGGCCCAGAGGAACGACGCCGCCAGGGTGACGATGATGGGCGGTAGTCCGGCGTACGCGACCAGCACGCCGTTGACCGCGCCCGCCACGACGGCCGCGCCCAGGGCGATGACCGCGGCGGTGGCGACGGCTCCGGCGCTGTGGGCGTCGGACACGGCGAACACGGCCATGGCGATGCCGAGCACCGCACCCAGCGAAAGGTCGATGCCGCCGAGGAGCATCACTGTGGTCTGGCCCGCCGCGGCAAGGATGAGCGGCAGGAACTGGGCCGAGAGGATGGTGATGGACGCGGGGGTGAGCAGGCTGCTGTCGTAGCGCTGGTACGCGACGAGCAGGACGAGCAGCAGCCCGACCAGCGCGAGGATGTCCGTGTTGCCCCGGGCGACGGTACCTATACGGTCACGCACTGGCCACGCTCCCGGGTGCGCCCGTGGTGCGCTCGGCGGCCCCGGCCGGGGCACCGGCCGAGGGCGGGCCGGCGGGCGCCACCGCATGGGGGACGTCCGCGGCCTCCGGAGCGTCGACGGCGTCCGGCCCGTCGGCACCGTCGGCGCGACCCGCAGCCTGCAGGACGTCAACGGCGTCCGCACCCCGGGCACCACCATCGCCACCCGCGGCCCCTGGGGCGTCGACGGCGTCCGCACCATCGGCACCATCCGCGCCGTCCGAGGCCGCTAGGACGTCAACGACGTCCGCACCACCGGCACCACCCGCGTCGCCCACGGCCTCGGGAGCGACTACAGCGTCCGCGCCGCCCGAGGAGCCGTCCGCGGCCTCCACACCGTCCAGGGCATCCGCCCCAGTCCCCTGCGCGGCGCCGGCGCCCCCCGTGACAGACGCCCGAACCAGGCTCTCCTCCGTCAACTCACCGCCGGCGAGCCGCTCGACGATCGAACCCTCGTACATCACCGCGACCTCGTCGCAGAGGCCGACCAGTTCCATGGTGTCTCCCGAGGTCACGAGCACCGCCACGCCGTCGTCGGCGAGGCGGCGCAGCAGGTGGTAGATCTCCCGTTTGGTGCCCACGTCGATGCCGCGCGTCGGTTCGGCAAGCAGCAACACCCGGGGCTCGGTGGGCAGCCACTTGGCCAGGGCGACCTTCTGCTGGTTGCCGCCGGACAGGCGGCGGGCCTCCTGGTCCGGCGATGACGCCTTGATGCGCATGGTGCCGATGAGTTCGGCCACCAGCCTGGCCTCCGCGCCGCGGACGACGGTGGACAGTCGCCTCGCCGGGGCCAGTTGGCGCAGGTTGGTGAGGGCTAGGTTCGCCCGGACGCTCTGCGCGACGTGCAGGCCCTCGGTCTTGCGGTCCTCGGGCACGTACGCGATGCGGTGGCGGATCGCCTCACGCGGCGAGGCGATCCTGCAGGGCCGGCCGTCGATTTCCAGCTGCCCGGTATGGCGTTCCAGACCGAACAGGGCGCGCAGCACCTCGCGTTGGCCCTGACCCTGGAGACCGCCGAGGCCGAGGATCCGTCCGGGGCTGAGTTCGAGGTCGATGTCCGAGCAGGCGCGGGGCACGCTCAGCCCGCGTACCCGCAGGAGAGGATCCCCGGGCCTCGTCGCGGCCGCCTTCCCGGGGAAGAGGTCGGACAGCTCGCGCCCCACCATGAGCCGCACGATGTCGTCGTGGTCCGTGCGGTCACGCTTCCGCGTGGCCATGACCTCGCCGTCCTTCAGGACGGTCAGCCGGTCGCTCACCGCGAAGAGCTCGGCCATCCGGTGGCTGACGAAGACCACGGAACCGCCCTGGTCACGTAGTTCACGCACCACCCGGAAGACGGCCTGCACCTGGTCCTCGTCGAGCGCCGAGGTGGCCTCGTCGAGGATCAGCAGCCGCGGCTCGCCCGCCAGCGCCTTGGCCAGTTCGACCAGTTGCTGACGGCCCAGTGGGAGCCGCCCGACCCTGGTGCCAGGGTCGACGTCCAGGCCCACGCGCTCGAGGAGCGGCCGGGCGCGGGCCGCCAGGTCCCGGGCCCGCACCAGGCCCCGGCGGCTCGGCCAGGCGCCGAGGAACACGTTCTCCGCGACCGTCTGGTGCGGATTGAGACTCAACTCCTGGTGCACGGAGCTGATTCCGGCGGCCCGGGCGCGGTGCGGCGACCACGCCCGGACCGGTTCGCCGTCGTACACGATCCGGCCCGAGTCGGGAGAGAGCAGGCCCGTGATGAGCGAGAGCACGGTGCTCTTGCCGGCCCCGTTCTCCCCGACCAGGGCCAGCACCTCCCCCGGCCGGACGTCGAAGCTCACCTCGCGGAGGACGCGGTTCCCGGCGAACGACTTCGACACCTGATCCACGTTCAGCACTGTCACGGCTGCACTCCTCGGGGCCGGTTACTTGCCGATGAGCTTGTCGATCTCGGACTGCGGCAGTGCAGTGATCGGGTACGAGTCGTCCGGCTGGTCCGGCTTCACGTACTGGCTGAGGTTGCTGTCGTTGATCTCCGGCAGCGGGACCGTGATGTCCGACGGCACGTCCGTGCCCTCCCGCTTGGCGACGGCCGCCTCCAGGGCGATCACCGAGAGGTAGTTGGGCTGTGCCGTGGCCAGAGAGGAGAAACCTTCCTTCTGCTTGGACTGCCAGAGCTTGAGGAAGCCGTTGTAGTTCTCGCCGGTGATCGGGATCAGCTTCTTGTCCTGCTTGACCAGCGTCTGCAGGGCCGCCGCCGACAACGCGCCGCCCTGGGAGAAGACGCCGTCGATGTCGGGGTGCGCGGAGTAGGCGGAGGCGAACGCCTGCGCGGCGGGGGCGAGGTTGTACTCACTGTGCACATTGCTGACGATCTTGATCTTGGGGTACTTCTTGAAGACCGCCTCAGCTCCGGCCCACCGGTCCTCGCTGACGGCCACGCCCGCGGGGCCGTTCATGGCGATGATGCTGCCCTTGCCGCCGAGCTTGTCGGCGAGCCACTGGGCCATCATCCCGCCCCACTTCTTCTGGTCCGTACCGACCTTGACGACCTTGCTGCTCGTCACGAGCGAGTCGAACGACACCACCGTGATCCCGGCCGCGACTGCCTGCTCCAGCGCCGGGTTCAGAGCGGTGGACGAACCGGCGTCGACGAGTATGACGTCGTACTTCTGCTGGATCATCGCGCGGATCTGGGAAATCTGCTGCGATGTGTCGCCGTTGGCGTTGAACGTCTTGAACGAGGCCACCGTGCCCTTGGACTTCAGCTTGGAGACGTCGTCCTCCAGCATTTTCAGCGTCTGCTGCATCCACGACGGCGTCAGATAGATCGTGGACCAGCCGACTTTGAGGTCCTTCACCGATCCGGCGCTGCTGCCGGCGGTGGCGCCGGCGCTCTTGGAATCGTCCTTGGACTGAACGTTGCATGCGGTGGCGGTGGCCAGTGCGCTCAGCACAGCGACCGCCGCGATCCGACGTCTGAATCGTGCGCTCATCGAAGCTCCTCGGGGGAAAGGGTGCCCGACTCCGGGACAGGAACCGGCGCATGAGGGGAACTCCAGGGCGTTCCGGACGAATGGAGGCCGGACCCGTTGAAAGGGGAAGGTAGAAGGTGGCCGTCGCGCCGCGCCACGGATGCAACACAGAATTTTGTATTGCACAACAGGACCGGTCGGGGCGGGCGAAGGAACCAACGGAGAGGGGAGCGCGGCTCCCAGCGTCAGGTCGGCAGGTGTGGGCGGAAACGGAACGCGGCCCGGTCGACGAGAGACTTGCTCACGTCGACCGGGCCGCAGCAGGCCACGGCCACGGGCAGGTGCAGGCCACGGACTCGGAGGTCACCGCCCCGCCATGTGCGTCCGGCGTCTTACGCGCCCTCCACCGCCTCGCGTACCTCGTCCGCGAAACGGGCCGCAGCGTCGCGCAGAGCGGCCGCGGAGGGGCCGGCCTTCAGGACGGCCCGGCTGACGTTCGGGACGACATTGCGTACGGACTCGCCGAAGACCCGCGGAAGGTCGGCAGGGGTCGCGCCCTGGGCGCCGATGCCGGGGGCCAGGAGCGGGCCGTTGATGGCGAGATCGTACGACGAGAGGTCGCCCAGCGTCGCGCCGACGACCGCGCCGAAGGAGCCGAGCGGTTCGGCGCCCGCGTTGTCGTCGGCGAGGTGCGCGAGCATGGTCGCGCCGACGGTGCGGCCGTCCGCGCGCACCGCTTGCTGGACCTCGGCCCCCTCCGGGTTGGAGGTGAGAGCGAGGACGAAGAGCCCGGCGCCGCTCTCCCGCGCGAGATCGACGGCCGGCTTCAGCGATCCGTATCCGAGGTACGGGGAGACGGTCAGCGCGTCCGAGAACAGCGGCGCGTCCTTGCGGAGGTACGTCTCCGCGTACGCGGCCATGGTGGAGCCGATGTCGCCGCGCTTGGCGTCCATGACGACGAGGCCGCCCGCGTCGCGCAGGTCCGCCACCGCCTTCTCCAGGACGGCGATCCCGCGCGAGCCGAAGCGCTCGAAGAAGGCCGACTGCGGCTTGAAGACGGCGACCTGGTCCGCCAGGGCGTCGACCACGGTACGGGTGAAGGTCTCCAGGCCCTGGATGTCGTCGTTCAGGCCCCAGCCGGCGAGCAGCGACGCGTGCGGGTCGATGCCGACGCACAGCGGCCCGCGGGTGTCCATGGCGTGGCGCAGACGCGCGCCGAAGGGTTCCAGGGGGCTCATGCGGATGCCTTTCGGGTGTCGGCGCCGACGGCCTCGGCGAGGGTGGCGTACGGGCTGGTGCGCAGCCGCGCGGCCAGGCCCTTGTGGATGGCGCGCGCCCAGGACGGGCCCTCGTAGATGAAGGCGCTGTACCCCTGTACGAGCGTCGCGCCCGCGAGGATCCGCTGCCAGGCGTCCTCGGCGTTCTCGATGCCGCCGACGCCCACGAGGGTGATCCGGTCCCCCACGCGCGCGTAGAGGCGCCCCAGGACCTCCAGAGAGCGCTCCTTGAGGGGCGCGCCGGACAGGCCGCCGGTCTCCTTCACCAGAGTGGGGTCGGAGGCCAGGCCGAGCCCGTCGCGCGCGATGGTCGTGTTCGTCGCGATGATGCCGTCCAGACCGAGCTCGACGGCGAGGTCGGCGACGGCGTCGATGTCGTCGTCGGCCAGGTCGGGAGCGATCTTGACGAGCAGGGGTACGCGGCGGTCCGGCACGCTGCGGTCGGCGGCCTCGCGTACGGCGCTGAGCAGAGGCCGCAGCTGGTCGACGGCCTGGAGGTTGCGCAGGCCGGGAGTGTTCGGCGACGACACGTTCACCACGAGGTAGTCGGCGTGGCGGGCGAGCCGCTCGGTCGACTTCACGTAGTCGCCGACGGCCTCGGCCTCGGGCACGACCTTGGTCTTGCCGATGTTGACGCCCACGGTGGTCTTGAAGACCGGCACGCGGGAGGCGAGGCGCGCGGCGACGGCGGCCGAGCCGTCGTTGTTGAAGCCCATGCGGTTGATCAGGGCGCGGTCGGGCACCAGCCGGAACAGCCGCTTCTTCGGGTTCCCCGGCTGCGGCTCGCCCGTGACGGTGCCGATCTCGATGTGGTCGAAGCCGAGCATCGACATGCCGTCGATCGCGACGGCGTTCTTGTCGAAGCCCGCGGCGAGCCCGAACGGGCCGTGCATCCGCAGCCCGAGGGCCTCGGTGCGCAGCTCCTTGTAGCGGGGCGCGAGCGCGGCTGCGACGAAGGTGCGCAGCACCGGGATGCGGACGGCGAGGCGAATCCAGCGGAAGGCCAGGTGGTGGGCCTTCTCGGCGTCCATCCCCTGGAAGACCAGCCGGAAGAAAAACTTGTACATGGTCATGTCCTCATGAAGGGCCTCGTGAAGCCTCGTGAAGAGGCCTCACGAAGAGGGGGACACCGTTTCCGGTGTCCCCCTCCTGGGCTGCTAGTCGCGGGCCGCGGTCAGATGCTCCGCGTGTTCCTGGAGCGAGCGCACTCCCACGCCTCCGTGGTTGAGTGCGTCGATGCCCTGGACGGCCGCGGCGAGCGCCTGGACCGTCGTCAGGCACGGGACCGACCGCGCCACGGCGGCCGTACGGATGTCGTAGCCGTCGAGGCGGCCTCCCGTGCCGTACGGGGTGTTGACGATCAGGTCGACCTCGCCGTCGTGGATCATCTGGACGATGGTCTTCTCGCCGTTCGGGCCCTCGCCCTCGCTCTGCTTGCGCACGATCGTGGCGTTGATGCCGTTGCGCTTGAGGACCTCGGCCGTACCGGAGGTGGCGAGCAGTTCGAAGCCGTGGGCGACGAGTTCACGCGCCGGGAAGATCATCGAGCGCTTGTCACGGTTGGCGACGGAGATGAACGCCCGGCCCTTGGTCGGCAGCGGCCCGTACGCGCCCGCCTGCGACTTGGCGTAGGCCGTGCCGAAGACGGAGTCGATGCCCATGACCTCGCCGGTGGAGCGCATCTCCGGGCCGAGGACGGTGTCGACGCCGCGGCCGTGGATGTCGCGGAAGCGCGACCACGGCATGACGGCCTCCTTGACGGAGATCGGCGCGTCGAGCGGGAGCTCGCCGCCGTCGCCGTTCGCCGGGAGCAGGCCCTCGGCCCGCAGCTCGGCGATGGTCGCGCCCAGCGAGATACGGGCGGCGGCCTTCGCCAGCGGCACCGCGGTCGCCTTCGAGGTGAAGGGGACGGTGCGCGAGGCGCGCGGGTTGGCCTCCAGGACGTACAGGATGTCGCCCGCCAGCGCGAACTGGATGTTGATCAGTCCGCGCACGCCGACACCGCGGGCGATGGCCTCCGTGGAGGCGCGCAGCCGCTTGATGTCGAAGCCGCCGAGCGTGATCGGGGGCAGCGCGCACGCCGAGTCGCCGGAGTGGATGCCGGCCTCCTCGATGTGCTCCATGACGCCGCCGAGGTACAGCTCCTCGCCGTCGTACAGGGCGTCCACGTCGATCTCGATGGCGTCGTCGAGGAAGCGGTCGACGAGGACCGGCCGGGTCGGGCTGATCTCGGTCGACTCGGCGATGTACGCGGACAGCCGCGCCTCGTCGTAGACGATCTCCATGCCGCGCCCGCCGAGCACGTACGAGGGCCGTACGAGGACGGGGTAGCCGATCTCGTCGGCGATGGCCTTGGCCTCGGCGAAGGTGGTGGCGGTGCCGTGCTTGGGCGCCGGGAGGCCCGCCTCCGCGAGCACGCGGCCGAAGGCGCCGCGGTCCTCGGCCGCGTGGATGGCCTCCGGCGAGGTGCCCACGATCGGCACGCCGTTGTCCTTGAGCGCCTGCGACAGGCCCAGCGGGGTCTGGCCGCCGAGCTGGACGACGACGCCCGCGACCGGGCCGGCGAGCGACTCGGCGTGGACGATCTCCAGCACGTCCTCGAGCGTCAGCGGCTCGAAGTACAGGCGGTCGGAGGTGTCGTAGTCCGTCGAGACGGTCTCGGGGTTGCAGTTGACCATCACGGTCTCGTAGCCCGCGTCGCTCAGCGCGAACGAGGCGTGGACGCACGAGTAGTCGAACTCGATGCCCTGGCCGATGCGGTTCGGGCCGGAGCCCAGGATGATCACCGCGGGCTTGGTCCGGGGCGCGACCTCGGACTCCTCGTCGTAGGAGGAGTAGAAGTACGGCGTCTTCGCGGCGAACTCGGCGGCGCAGGTGTCGACCGTCTTGTAGACCGGGCGGACGCCCAGGGCGTGCCGGACCTCGCGGACGACGTCCTCGCGCAGGCCGCGGATCTCGGCGATCTGGGCATCGGAGAAGCCGTGGCGCTTGGCGTCGGCGAGCAGCTCGGGGTCGAGCCGCTCGGCGGCGGCCAGTTCGTCCGCGATCTCCTTGATCAGGAAGAGCTGGTCGACGAACCACGGGTCGATCTTCGTCGCCTCGAAGACCTCCTCGGGGGTCGCCCCGGCGCGGATGGCCTGCATGACGCAGTTGATGCGGCCGTCGGTCGGGCGGACCGCCTCGCGCAGCAGCTCGGCCTTGTCACCGGGCTCGCCGACGAACGTGAACTGGCTGCCCTTCTTCTCCAGCGAGCGCAGCGCCTTCTGCAGCGCCTCGGTGAAGTTGCGGCCGATCGCCATGGCCTCACCGACCGACTTCATGGTCGTGGTCAGCGTGGAGTCGGCGGACGGGAACTTCTCGAACGCGAATCGCGGGGCCTTCACCACGACGTAGTCGAGCGTCGGCTCGAAGGAGGCCGGGGTCTGCTCGGTGATGTCGTTGGGGATCTCGTCGAGCGTGTAGCCGACGGCCAGCTTGGCGGCGATCTTCGCGATCGGGAAGCCGGTGGCCTTGGACGCCAGAGCCGAGGACCGGGACACGCGCGGGTTCATCTCGATGACGATCACGCGACCGTCCTCGGGATTCACCGCGAACTGGATGTTGCAGCCGCCGGTGTCGACGCCGACCTCGCGGATCACGGCGATGCCGATGTCGCGCAGGATCTGGTACTCGCGGTCGGTGAGCGTCATCGCGGGCGCGACGGTGATCGAGTCACCGGTGTGCACGCCCATCGGGTCGAAGTTCTCGATGGAGCAGACGACCACGACGTTGTCGTTCTTGTCGCGCATCAGCTCCAGCTCGTACTCCTTCCAGCCGAGGATGGACTCCTCCAGGAGCACCTCGGTGGTCGGGGAGAGCGTGAGGCCCTGGCCCGCGATGCGGCGCAGCTCCTCCTCGTCGTGCGCGAAGCCGGAGCCAGCGCCGCCCATGGTGAAGGAGGGGCGGACGACGACGGGGTAGCCGCCGAGCGTCTCGACGCCCTTGAGGACGTCGTCCATCGAGTGGCAGATGACCGAACGGGCGGACTCGCCGTGCCCGATCTTGGCGTTGACGGCCTCCACGACCTCCTTGAAGAGCTCGCGGTCCTCGCCCTTGTTGATCGCCTCGACGTTGGCGCCGATGAGCTCGACGCCGTACTTCTCGAGCGTGCCCGCCTCGTGCAGGGAGATGGCCGTGTTGAGGGCCGTCTGGCCGCCCAGCGTCGGCAGAAGCGCGTCGGGGCGCTCCTTGGCGATGATCTTCTCGACGAACTCGGGAGTGATCGGCTCGACGTACGTGGCGTCGGCGATCTCCGGGTCGGTCATGATCGTCGCCGGGTTGGAGTTGACGAGGATGACCCGCAGGCCCTCGGCCCGCAGGATGCGGCACGCCTGGGTGCCGGAGTAGTCGAACTCGGCGGCCTGGCCGATGACGATCGGGCCGGAGCCGATGACCAGGACGGACTGGATATCGGTGCGCTTAGGCACGCTGGCCCTCCATCAGGGATACGAAGCGGTCGAACAGGTAGGCGGCGTCGTGCGGACCGGCTGCCGCTTCGGGGTGGTACTGGACGCTGAACGCCGGGCGGTCGAGGAGCTGCAGCCCCTCCACCACGTTGTCGTTGAGGCACACGTGGGAGACCTCGGCCCGGCCGTAGGGGGTGTCGGAGACCTTGTCGAGCGGGGCGTCGACGGCGAATCCGTGGTTGTGCGCGGTGACCTCGACCTTGCCGGTCGTACGGTCCTGCACGGGCTGGTTGATGCCGCGGTGGCCGTACTTCAGCTTGTAGGTGCCGAAGCCGAGGGCGCGGCCCAGGATCTGGTTGCCGAAGCAGATGCCGAAGAGCGGGGTACCGCGCTCCAGGACGCCCTGCATGACCGAGACGGGGTGGTCGGCGGTGGCCGGGTCGCCCGGCCCGTTGGAGAAGAACACGCCGTCGGGGCTGACCGCGTACACGTCGTCAAGCGTGGCCGTGGCGGGCAGCACATGCACCTCGATGCCGCGCTCGGCCATGCGGTGCGGGGTCATGCCCTTGATGCCGAGGTCGACCGCGGCGACGGTGAATCGCTTCTCCCCGATGGCCGGGACGACGTACGGCTCCTTGGTGGCGACCTCGGCGGAAAGGTTCGCGCCCTTCATCTCAGCGGCCTGGCGCACCTCGGCGAGCATCGTGCCCTCGTCGGGCAGAGCATTACCGGAGAAGATGCCGACGCGCATGGCGCCGCGCTCGCGCAGGTGGCGGGTGAGCGCGCGGGTGTCGATGCCAGAGATCCCGACGACGCCCTGCGCGGCGAGCTCCTCGTCCAGCGAGCGCTTGGCGCGCCAGTTGGACGGCACCCGCGCGGGGTCGCGTACGACGTAGCCGGAGACCCAGATCTTCTTCGACTCGGGGTCCTCGTCGTTGACGCCGGTGTTGCCGACGTGGGGGGCGGTCATCACGACGACCTGGCGGTGGTACGACGGGTCGGTGAGGGTCTCCTGGTAGCCGGTCATGCCGGTGGAGAACACCGCTTCGCCGAAGGTCTCCCCCACGGCCCCGTAGGCACGGCCGCGGAAGATCCGGCCGTCCTCCAGGACGAGTACGGCGGGAACCTTCGAGGCTCCCCTTGTGGAGGTGGTCATCGTGCGCCTTCCGTTTGCTTGATCATCTGGTTCAGGGTGTCGACCCACTCGGTGTGCTCGGCAGCGTGGTCGGAGCGGAATCCGGAGTCGAGCAGCTTGTCGCCGTGGGCCCAGGTGACGACGAGCAGTCCGCCCTCGGTGAGGACCTTGCCGGCGATGCCCTTGTCGAGCCTGGCCTCGCGCAGCTGCGCGGCGGGGACGAAGAAGTCGGTCGCTCCGGGGCGTACGACGTCCAGTCCCGCGTCCGTCAGCGTGAGCTCGACCCGGCTGCGGGTGCCCAGGCCGTGCGCCACGATGCGGTCGAGCCACTGTCCGGCGGTGGTGGAGCCGTGGTAGCGGCCGCTCATCGTCAGTTTCGCCGGGCCGGGCTCGGCGGGCGCGCCGGGCAGCTCGGGCAGGTCGCCCTGGAGCGTGCCGCGCCACTTCCAGCCCTCGCGCATCAGCCAGTAGACGAGGGCGATGAAGAGCAGCAGCCCGACCACCCAGCCGATGCGGGCGGCCCAGTCGGTCACTTCCGCCGACTTCTGCTCTGCGGCGGTGTACGCCGCAGAGGCGTGCGTCAGAGTTGTCAGAGCTGTCACGCGAGCTTCCCGTCGACGAGCGTGGCCCGGCCCCGCAGCCACGTGTGGGTGACGCGTCCCGGCAGCTCACGGCCCTCGTAGGGGGTGTTGCGGCTGCGGGAGGCGAAGCCCGCGGGGTCCACAGGTCCACGGTATGCGGTATCGACCAGCGTGAGGTTGGCGGGCTCACCAGCCGAGACGGGCCGGCCATGGCTCTCGGCGCGACCGATCCGCGCGGGCTTGAAGGACATCCGCTCGGCGACGCCGGCCCAGTCGAGGAGGCCCGTCTCGACCATCGTGTGCTGGACGACGGAGAGCGCGGTCTCCAGGCCGACCATGCCCATGGCGGCCGCGGCCCACTCGCAGTCCTTGTCCTCGTGCGGGTGCGGGGCGTGGTCGGTGGCGACGATGTCGATCGTGCCGTCCGCCAGGGCCTCGCGCAGCGCCATCACGTCGCGCTCGGTGCGCAGCGGCGGGTTGACCTTGTAGACCGGGTTGTACGTGCGCACCAGCTCGTCGGTGAGGAGCAGGTGGTGCGGAGTGACCTCGGCGGTCACGTCGATGCCGCGGGACTTGGCCCAGCGGACGATCTCGACCGAGCCGGCGGTCGACAGGTGGCAGATGTGCACGCGCGAGCCGACGTGCTCGGCGAGGAGGACGTCACGCGCGATGATCGACTCCTCGGCGACGGCCGGCCAGCCACCCAGGCCCAGCTCGGCGGAGACGACGCCTTCGTTCATCTCGGCGCCCTCGGTGAGCCGCGGCTCCTGCGCGTGCTGCGCGACCACGCCGCCGAACGCCTTCACGTACTCCAGCGCCCGCCGCATGATCACCGCGTCGTGGACGCACTTGCCGTCGTCCGAGAAGACCGTGACGCCGGCGGCCGACTCGTGCATCGCGCCCAGCTCTGCGAGCTTCTGGCCCTCCAGGCCGACGGTGACCGCGCCGATCGGCTGCACGTCGCAGTAGCCGTGCTCCTGGCCGAGCCGGTAGACCTGCTCGACGACACCGGCGGTGTCGGCTACGGGGAAGGTGTTGGCCATGGCGAACACCGCGGTGTAGCCGCCGCTCGCGGCGGCCCGCGTGCCGGTCAGGACGGTCTCGGAGTCCTCGCGGCCGGGCTCGCGCAGATGGGTGTGCAGGTCGACGAGGCCCGGCAGCAGCACCTGGCCGTCAGCTTCGACGACCTCGGCGCCCTCGGCGCTGAGCCCGGTGCCGACCTCCGCGATCGTCTCGCCGTCGATCAGCACGTCCTGCGGCTCGCCGCCGAGCACCTTCGCACCACGGATCAGGATCTTGCTCATCGTTCTTACTTCTCCTCGGTGCGGGTGTGGGTGACGGCGGGTTCGTTGCCGCCGAGCAGCAGGTACAGGACGGCCATGCGGATGGAGACGCCGTTGGCGACCTGCTCGACGACGGTGCAGCGCTCGGAGTCGGCCACCTCGGCGGTGATCTCCATGCCGCGGACCATCGGTCCTGGGTGCATCACGATGGCGTGCTCGGGCATCTTCGCCATGCGCTCGCCGTCGAGCCCGTACCGCCGCGAGTACTCGCGCTCGGTCGGGAAGAAGGCGGCGTTCATGCGCTCGCGCTGCACGCGCAGCATCATCACCGCGTCGGACTTGGGCAGCACGCTGTCGAGGTCGTACGCCACCTCGCACGGCCAGTGGTCGACGCCGACCGGCAGCAGCGTGGGCGGGGCGACCAGGGTGACCTCGGCGCCGAGGGTGTGCAGCAGGTCGACGTTGGAGCGGGCGACCCGGCTGTGCAGGATGTCGCCGACGATCGTGATGCGCTTGCCGCTCAGGTCCTGGCCGAGGCCGGCGTCGCGGCCGATGAGGCGGCGCCGCATGGTGAACGCGTCGAGCAGCGCCTGCGTGGGGTGCTGGTGTGTGCCGTCACCGGCGTTGATCACGGCGGCGTCGATCCAGCCGGAGGTGGCGAGCCGGTAGGGGGCGCCGGAGGCGCTGTGCCGGATGACGACGGCGTCGACACCCATGGCCTCCAGGGTCTGGGCGGTGTCCTTGAGGGACTCGCCCTTGGACACGCTCGACCCCTTGGCGGAGAAGTTGATGACGTCGGCGGAGAGCCGCTTCTCGGCGGCCTCGAAGGAGATACGGGTGCGGGTCGAGTCCTCGAAGAAGAGGTTGACGACGGTGCGGCCGCGCAGCGTCGGCAGCTTCTTGATCGGCCGGTCGGCGACGCGGGCCATCTCCTCGGCGGTGTCGAGGATGCGTACGGCGTCGTCGCGCGTGAGATCGGCGGCCGAGATGAGGTGTCGCTTCATCTTGGGAAGGCTCCGTAAGGCGGTTCAGGAGAGCGGGGCCCGGGGTGTATCCCCGGACGCGGGCATGCGGGCGCGCAGGAGCGCACTCGGCGCGGAGAGCCGAGTGCCGCTACTGCCGGCCGGCCGGGGAGGTCTGCTTGGCACCGAGCAGCACGGCGTCGCGGCCGTCCTCCTCGGCGAGCTGGACCTTGACGGTCTCCCGCAGCGACGTGGGCAGGTTCTTGCCGACGTAGTCGGCGCGGATGGGGAGTTCGCGGTGGCCGCGGTCGACGAGGACCGCGAGCTGGACCGCGCGCGGACGGCCGATGTCGTTCAGCGCGTCGAGGGCGGCGCGGATGGTGCGGCCCGAGAAGAGCACGTCGTCGAGGAGGATCACCAGGCGGCCGTCGATGCCGTCACCCGGGATCTCCGTACGGGCCAGCGCCCGCGGCGGCTGCAGGCGCAGGTCGTCGCGGTACATCGTGATGTCCAGGGAGCCGACCGGGACCTTGCGGCCGGTGATCTCCTCGAGCTTGGCGGCGAGCCGCTGGGCGAGGAACACGCCGCGGGTCGGAATGCCGAGGAGCACCACGTCGTCGGCGCCCTTGGCGCGTTCGACGATCTCGTGGGCGATGCGGGTCAGCACCCGCGCGATGTCCGGACCCTCCAGAACGGGGCGCGCGGCATCGGAGTCGACAGCGGGGCCGCTGTCGGGGGTCTTTGCGTCCATACGAAACGGACCTCCTTCTCCGCCTCACGGGACGGACCTTAAAGGACGTCGGATTTGCGCCATCAACGGTACCAGGCCGCCCAACGTCGCTGATCACACCCCCACCCCCGGCTCGAACCCCTGATGACCTGCCACACGGAAGTGTCGGTCGGGACCGTTCGGCTTGACGGAGGCCCGTAACGCTGCGTAACCTCACAGTGAGTTACCAGTCTGCGTCCGGGGAGCTATATGTCCAGCGAATACGCCAAGCAGCTCGGGGCCAAGCTCCGGGCCATCCGCACCCAGCAGGGCCTTTCCCTCCACGGTGTCGAGGAGAAGTCCCAGGGACGCTGGAAGGCGGTCGTGGTCGGGTCGTACGAGCGCGGCGACCGCGCCGTCACCGTGCAGCGCCTCGCCGAGCTGGCCGACTTCTACGGCGTGCCGGTGCAGGAGCTGCTGCCCGGCACGACCCCCGGCGGTGCCGCCGAGCCCCCGCCGAAGCTCGTCCTGGACCTGGAGCGCCTCGCCCATGTCCCGGCCGAGAAGGCAGGGCCCCTCCAGCGGTATGCCGCCACCATCCAGTCACAGCGTGGCGACTACAACGGCAAGGTGCTGTCGATCCGCCAGGACGATCTGCGCACCCTCGCCGTCATCTACGACCAGTCCCCCTCGGTCCTCACCGAGCAGCTGATCAGCTGGGGCGTGCTCGACGCGGACGCGCGCCGCGCCGTTGCCCACGAGGAAAGCTGACCCCCTGCAGAAACGTGCCGTCGGGGCGTCCGGGACCATGGACTGGTCTTGGACGCCCCGACGGCGTTTCGGCTCACCGGCGGCCGCCGCGTTCTCGGCCGCGATGGCCGCCTTTCCACTCGTGCGGACGTGCATCCGGCGCGATCTGCCTGCGGTCGGACGGTCAGCACACCCCATCCGCCCGGTAGAGCCGCCCGATCACCTCCGGCAGCAGTCTCTCGCTCAGCGCGGTCGGCAGGGCCTGGAGCACCGCGAGCACCGGGGCCATGCGCTCGGGCAGCGCGCCGTCGTCGCCGACTCCCGCCAGGGCCAGCGCTCCAGACACCTCCTCAGGCGTCAGCGCATCGAGGTCCAGGAGTCCGGCCAGGGCCACGAGTTCCGGATCCACCGACGTGGGGCCGACGGCGCGGGCGCGGGCCACGGCCTTCTCCAGCTCGGTCAGCAGCAGACGTACTGTCTCGTCGTCCGCGACCGCCGCTGTGACCGTCAGATGCAGATTCGCCGGGGAGCCGGCGAAGGCGGGCTGCGGCTGGAGGAACCAGCCCCGGAACCGCATCTCGTCGGAGACCACCAGAGGGTCCACGTCCGGATCGTCGGAGGCGACCGCGATCAGCGAGGACTCGGGCCGCCCGAGCACGCGCAGCCCATCGATCGCCGCGATGCCCTCGACCACCCCGGTCGTCGCCCGGTGCACGCGCCGCGACAGCTCGGTGTAGCCGTTGGTGCCGATGCGTTCGATGACCGCCCAGGCGGCGGCGAGCGGTGCTGCCGACTTGGTGCCCTGTAGCGTCGCGTTGACGACGGGGTAGCCGGGCCAGCCCGCGTGCGCGAACCAGCCGTGCCGCCGCAGCTCCGCGTCCCGGAACAGCAGCACCGAGGCGCCCTTGGCCGTGTACGCGTACTTGTGCAGGTCCACGGAGAGCGATGTGACGCCGGGCACCGACAGGTCGAAGTCGGGGATCGCGAGGGCGTCGTCGGCCAGCCGGAGGTGGCCCAGGTACCAGCCGCCGATGCAGGCATCCACATGGCACGGCACCCCGCGGTCGCCGGCCACCTGTGCCACCTCGGCGACCGGGTCGATGACTCCGTGTGCGTACGAGGGCGCGGAGACGACCACGAGCGCGGTGCGGTCCGTCACGGCCGCCGCGACGTCCTTGGCGCGGACCCGGTACGTCTCCGTGTCCACGGGGACGCTCACCACCCGCAGCCCGAACAGGGCGGCCGCCTTGTGGAAGGCGGCGTGCGCGGTGCTGGGCAGCACCAGCTCGAGGCCGTCCGTCAGGCCCCTGGTGCGACGGGCGTACTCCCGGGCCGTCAGCACCGCGAGCAGGCAGCTCTCCGTGCCGCCGCTGGTGAAGGTGCCCGCGGTCCGCGCGTCCCCGCCGAGCAGCCGCGCCGCGCGCGCCACGATGTCGTTCTCCAGGGCCACGACGCTGGGGAACGCCGTCATGTCGAGCCCGTTGACGCCCGCGAAGCGGGCCCCTGCCGCGGCGGCCAGCTCCTCGATGCCGTCCAGGCCGGAGTCGTAGACGTAGGCCATGGTGCGCCCGCCCCGCACGGGCAGGTCGCCCGCGCGCAGTGCGTCGAGCCTGCTGAGGATGTCGTCGTTCACCTGGCCTCCAGGGGCGATGCGGCGGCCGCGTCCCGCAGCCGGTTCAGGCGTTCCTCGGTGAGGTCGTACCGGGCGAGGAGCGGAAGGCTGAGCAGGAGCAGCAGGGCGGGAAGTGCCCCGAAGCCGGCCACGATCGCGGTCAGCGCCGAGTCCGGCTGATCGACGCGGTGGTCCGCGTCCGACGAGACGAACGAGCCGACGGCGAGCACCAGCCCGTAGAGGCCGGGTCCGATCGCCAGGCCCAGGGTCTCGCCCGCGGTCCACAGGCCGGTGAAGACTCCGGCCCGGCGGCGGCCTGAGGTGAAGGCGTCGGCGGCGATGGTGTCGCCGAGCATCGCCAGCGGCAGCATCTGCATGCCCGCGTATCCGATGCCCGCGAGTGCCACGGCGCCGTACGCGGTGGCCGGCGGCAGAGCCCGTGCGAGGGCGACCACGAGTGCGCCGGCCAGGAAGCACGCCGACGCGGTGATCGCCGCGCGCTTCTTGCCGAGGCATCGGCCCGCGGCCAGCCACAGCGGCATCGCGGCCAGTGAGGGCACGATCAGGCAGGCGAAGAGGATCGTCGTGGCGCTCGGCCGGTCCAGGATGTACGTCGCGAAGTACTGGGTGCCCGCGAGCATCAGCCCGGTCGCCGCGGCCTGCACGACGAACGCGGCGAGCAGCCAGGCGAAGGGCCGGTTGCCGCGGGCCGCGCGGAGCTGGGCGGACAGGCCGGCCTCGCTGGTGGTGTGCACGGCGCTGCGCACTCCGGCCGTCGCGGCGAAGGCGGCGAGCATGCCGGCGCACAGCACCGCGCCGATCACGACGCCCATGAGCCGATAGCCCTGGGGTGTGCCGTGGTCGTCGCCCGACGCCCCGGCCAGCAGGGGCGCGGTGGCGCCGGAGAGCAGAATCGCGGCGCCCAGGAAAGCGACGCGCCACGACATGATCCGGGCGCGTTCGTCGGCGTCCGCAGTGAGTTCGGCGGGCAGGGCGACGTACGGGACCTGGAAACACGCGTAGGCCGTCGCAGTCAGCAGGAACAGCAGGGCGACGTAGAGGGCGGCCCAGCCTCGTTCGACTCCGGGCGCGGCGAACATGGCGGCGAAGCACAGCGGCATGACGAGTGCGCCGAGCAGCATCCAGGGCCGGCGCGGGCCCCAGCGGTGCTCGGTGCGGTCGGAGCGGCTGCCTATCCAGGGATTGAGCAGCACGTCCCACGCCTTGGGCAAGAAGACGAGGAGTCCCGCGAGGCCCGCGGCGACGCCGAGGATGTCGGTGAGGTAGTAGAGCAGCAGTAGTCCGGGCACCGTGCCGAAGGTGCCGGTGGCGAAGGAGCCGAGGCCGTAGCCGACGCGGACCCGGGCAGGCAGGGAGTGGCCCTGGCCGGGGCCGTGCTCTGACATGTGCAGAACCTAAAGCACGCCCCGGGGACGCACCAGGCCCGAAGCTGAAGGAGATTCAGCTTCGGGCCTGAAGGTATATGACCGCGCGGCGCGGCAGGGACGGGTGGCCGGATCGGCTCCGGCTACTCCGCCCTGCGCAGCGTCGGCTTGAGGTCCTTGAGCCGGCCGAGCAGACCGTTGACGAACGCCGGGGACTCGTCGGTGGAGAACTCCTTGGCGAGCTCCACAGCCTCGTCCAGCACCACGGCGTCCGGCGTCCCGTCGACCCAGATCAGCTCGTACGCGCCGAGCCGCAGGATGTTGCGGTCGACGACCGGCATCCGGTCGAGCGTCCAGCCCACCGCGTACTGCGCGATCAGCTCGTCGATGCGGGCCGCCTTCTTCGCGTACCCCTCGACCAGCTCCATCGTGTACTCGCTGACCGGCGGCTGCCGGGTGTCGGTCCGGGAGTGCCGGATCCAGTCCGCGAGGACCGTGAGGACGTCGGCGTCGCGCTGGTCGCCCTCGAAGAGGATCTGGAAGGCGCGCTTGCGGGCCGTGTTACGGGCAGCCACGGTTAGCTGCTCACCCGGCCGAGGTAGTCGCTCGTGCGCGTGTCGACCTTGATCTTCTCGCCGGTTGTGATGAAGAGCGGAACCTGGATCTGGTGGCCGGTCTCCAGCGTCGCGGGCTTGGTGCCGCCGGTGGAGCGGTCGCCCTGGACGCCCGGCTCGGTCTCGGCGATGGTCAGCTCGACAGCAGCCGGCAGGTCGACGAAGAGAACCTCGCCCTCGTGCTGCGCGACGGTGGCCGTGAAGCCCTCGATGAGGAAGTTGGCGGCGTCACCGACGGCCTTGCGGTCGACGTGCAGCTGGTCGTAGGTCTCCATGTCCATGAAGACGAAGTAATCGCCGTCCATGTACGAGAACTGCATGTCGCGCTTGTCGACGGTGGCCGTCTCGACCTTGACACCGGCGTTGAACGTCTTGTCGACGACCTTGCCGGAAAGCACGTTCTTGAGCTTGGTGCGCACGAAGGCCGGGCCCTTGCCGGGCTTGACGTGCTGGAACTCGACGACGGACCAGAGCTGGCCGCCTTCGAGCTTGAGCACCATGCCGTTCTTGAGGTCGTTCGTGGAAGCCACGGTTGCGGAATCTCCTGGACTGACGTGACGACCAGGGGACACGCGCAGCTAAAGCGCGAGCAGCTCCTTGGTCGTGATGGTGAGTAGCTCGGGTCCGCCATCCGCCTCAGGGCGGACGACGAGCGTGTCATCGATCCGGACACCACCCCGGCCCGGGAGGTGGACCCCCGGTTCGACAGTGACCGGCACGCAAGCGTCCAGTTTACCCATGGCCGCGGGGGCCAGCTGCGGGTCCTCTTCGTTTTCGAGCCCCACACCGTGCCCCGTGAGGGGCGCGAGGCCCTCGGCGTAGCCGGCGGAGTCCAGCACCTGGCGGACCGCGCGGTCCACGTCACGGCAGGCCGCGCCCGGTGCCAGCATCTCCCGGCCCGCCCGCTGAGCGGCGAAGACCAGGTCGTACAGCTCGATCTGCCAGTCCGCCGGCGAGGTGCCGATCACGAACGTACGGCCGATCTCGCAGCAGTAGCCGCGGTAGGCGGCGCCGAGGCAGACGGAGAGGAAATCTCCCTCCTCGACGCGCCGGTCGGTGGGCCGGTGACCGCCGCGGCCGGAGTTCGGGCCGGTGCCGACGGAGGTAGGGAAGGCCGGCCCGTCGGCGCCGTGGTCGACCAGGCGGCGCTCCAGTTCGAGCGCGAGATGGCGTTCCGTACGGCCGACGAGGATGGACTCGAGGAGCTCGCTCAGGGCCTGGTCGGCGATCTCGGCGGCGATCCGCAGACAGCCGATCTCCTCCTCGTCCTTGACCAGGCGCAGCTGCTCGACCGCTCCGCCGAGGTCCGTGAGCCGCAGCCGGGGCGCGACGGATCCGATCGCGCGGTGCCGGGCGACGGTCAGATGGTGTTCCTCGAGGGCGAGGGAATCGACACCGTGGGACGCGGCGAGATCAGCGGCGGCCACCGCCGGGTCGCCGTCCGTGCCCGGCAGCACCTGCGTGGGCAGCGCCTCGTCCGGCCGCTCGTCCTCGGGACGGCCGGGGGGCAGGCCGGCGTACAGCAGGACGTCCGCGTCCCTGCCGAGCAGGAGCACGGCGCCGTGCGGCGCCGCGCCCGCGAGATAGCGGACGTTGGCGGGACGCGACACGAGCGCGGCCGCGCTGCCCCCCGCAGCACACCACTCCCGTAGCCGCTCCCGGCGGGCCGCGTAGACCTCTGACATACCTCGAGCGTACGAGCGGGAGCGGGCGGCGGCCCGGTGTGCGCGGCCGTCCGGGTCGACGGGGCGGTCGTCTGCGCGTCAGCTCCGGTGCGCCACCTGTCGGTGGGTGGCTCGGGGCCGCGCCGGGATGTACGTCCTCGGTCTGCGCCCCCCTTGGGCCGGAGGGCGGCTGCGGGTCAGTCCCTACCGTTGTGGGCAGGTGTTCCGCAGGGCGGAACGGGTGGGCACAACCCACGACGTACGGTCCCTGAAGCCGTGGTCCAACCCCCGGTACGGAACGGGCACCGGCCGGGGCGCCCGAGGCTAGGGCCGGCTCACCACGTCGGCGGGCTCGCTATCGAGCGGGCCAGGACGTCGTCCAGTACGCGAGCCGTCGCCGGCACGTCGAGCTGCGAGTTGTCGATGATCGGCAGCCCCGACCCGTACCAGCCGGCCATCCGCCCGTGGATGCGGGCCACCTCCTCGTCCGTGAGGCGCCGATTGCCGGTGCGCTCGGCGTTGCGCTCCAGGACGACGTCCAGGCCCGGCAGGAGCACCACCGGGAGCAGCCCGGGGCCGACGTGCCGCTTCCACCCGCCGAGGCCGACGACCGGACGGTCGGGGAAGACGGCGTCGTCGAGGATGCACGAGATGCCGTTGGCCAGGTAGTTGCGTGCGGCGAAGCCGCAGGTGCGGCGGGCCAGGCGGTACTGGGCCTCGGAGTTGTCGTTCCACCCGGACTGGGGGTTCGCGAAGCCGGAGCGGACCCATTCGCGCACGTCGTCGAGGCTGATGTGCGCGGTGGGGACGCGGCGCTGGTCCGCCCAGTAGCGGGCGACGCTCGTCTTGCCCGCGCCGGCGGGGCCGATGAGCAGCACCGCGAGCGTGATGGAGGTGGGGTCGGCGGCGCCCTGGGCGGGCGGCGCGCTCGGCATGCCCACGGGTCCGCCGGGCGGCAGCTGGACATGTCCCGTGGTGTCCGGCGTGGGAGGCACCGGGGCACGCTGAGGGGCCGCATGGTGATGCGGTGCGGGGGCGTGTGGTTGGCCCGGGGCCCCCGGCACGGGACGCCTCTGCGGATGCGCGACCGGGCCCTGGGACACGGGGGCGCCCGGCGCGGCCCGCCCGGACGGGGGCGGTACGGCCGGTCCCTGAGGTGCACGGGCCTGCGGTGCGGGCGGGGACGGTGTGGCCACCGGGCGGGCGTGGGGCGGCTGCGGGGCCGCCGGACCGATCGGCGCGGCGGCGAAGCCCGGCGGGGTGGCCGGTGGACCCGCGGGGACGGGGCCCGCAGGCGGCCCCGGCTGCTGTGCTGCCGGCGGCCGGCCGTCGGCGGGGCCCTGCCCCGGCCGGTAGGTCGGCGGCAGCGGAGCCCCCGCTGGATGCTGCATCCGGTGCCACTCCGTCTCGTACAGGCAACTGGTGCGGGCGAGCGGGGTCTTGCGGGCCCCCTCGCTACCGAACGGTACCTTCCCCGGCCGCCGTTGTGTGAACGGCCGGGGACGACACGGAGTGCCCGGGCGTACTACCCATACGCCACTGGACGGACAACTCGCTTGCTCAGCCCGCGACTTCGCCGTACGCGGCGAGCAGCACGGCCGGGTCGGGCCCCTCCAGGACAGTGGGCTTGGCGAGGCCGTCGAGGACGATGAAGCGCAGCACGTTCCCGCGGGACTTCTTGTCGACCTTCATCGTCTCGAGAAGCTTGGGCCACTGGTCGTAGCGGTAGCTGAGCGGCAGCCCCACCGATTCCAGGATGGTGCGGTGCCGGTCGGCGGTGGCGTCGTCCAACCGGCCCGCCAGACGGCCGAGTTCGGCGGCGAAGTGCATGCCGACGGAGACGGCCGCGCCGTGCCGCCACTTGTAGCGCTCGTTCTTCTCGATGGCGTGCGCCAGCGTGTGCCCGTAGTTGAGGATCTCCCGCAGGCCCGACTCCTTGAGGTCGCCGGAGACCACCTCGGCCTTGACCTTGATGGAGCGTTCGATGAGCTCGGCGGTGTGCGGTCCTGCCGGGGTGCGGGCTGCCCCCGGGTCTTCCTCGATGAGGTCGAGGATCACCGGGTCGGCGATGAAGCCGGCCTTGATGATCTCGGCGAGGCCCGACACGAAGTCGTTGACCGGCAGCGAGTCCAGCGCGGCCAGATCGCACAGCACGCCCGCGGGCGGGTGGAAGGCGCCGACGAGGTTCTTGCCCTCGGCGGTGTTGATGCCGGTCTTGCCTCCGACCGCGGCGTCGACCATGCCGAGCACGGTCGTCGGTACGGCGATCCAGCGCACCCCACGCAGCCAGGTCGCGGCCACGAACCCGGCCAGGTCCGTGGTGGCGCCGCCACCCACACCGACGATGACGTCGGTACGCGTGAACCCGGACTGCCCGAGCGCCTTCCAGCAGTACGCGGCGACCTCGGCGGTCTTGGCCTCCTCGGCGTTCGGCACCTGGATGGCGACGGCCTCGAAGCCCTGCTCGGCCAGGTCGGCGCGGAGCGCATCGCCGGTCTCGCTGAGTGCTTCGGGGTGGATGACCGCGACGCGCTGCGCCTTCGTGCCGACGAGCCCGCCGAGCTCACCCAGCAACTGCCGCCCGACGAGCACCTCGTACGGTTCGGTGCCCGCCGTGCCGCCGACCTGGATGCGCGTCACTGCCTGGTCCGTCATGCTTCTTTCAACTCCAGTGCGTCGAGGACCGCCTGGGCGACCTCTTCGGGGGTACGGCCGTCGGTGGGCACGACGGCGTCGGCGACTTCGGTGTACAGATGGCGGCGTGCCTCCATCAGCTCGCGCCACTGGCGGCGCGGGTTGACCGCCAGCAGCGGGCGCGCGGTGTTCAGGCCGGTGCGCTTGACGGCCTCCTCGACGTCCATCGACAGGTACACGACGCGGTGCGGCGCGAGCAGCCCGCGAGTGTCGGGGTCGAGGATCGCGCCGCCGCCGAGCGCCAGCACACCGTCGTGTCCGCCGATCGCGGCGTGCACCGCGCGCTTCTCGATCGCGCGGAAGTGGGGCTCGCCCTCGTCCACGAAGATGTCGGCGATCGACCTGCCCTCGGCGGCAACGATGTCGTCGTCGGTGTCCCGGTAGCCGCAGCCCAGCCGCTCGGCCAGCAACTGGCCGACCGTGGACTTGCCGACACCCATGGGACCGACCAGGACGATGACCGGCCGCCCGTTCACCGCGCTCACCGGATCTTCAGGTTCTCGAGGTACGAGGTGACGTTGCGGCGGGTCTCGCCCACGCTGTCGCCACCGAACTTCTCCGCCACCGCGTCCGCCAGGACCAGCGCGACCATGGCCTCGGCCACGATGCCGGCCGCCGGGACTGCACACACGTCCGAGCGCTGGTGGTGCGCCTTGGTGGCCTCGCCGGTGACCACGTCGATGGTGGCCAGCGCCCGCGGCACGGTCGCGATCGGCTTCATCGCGGCGCGGACACGCAGCAGCTCGCCCGTGGACAGACCGCCCTCGGTGCCGCCGGAACGGCCCGACGCGCGCCTGATGCCGTCCTCGGTGGCCACGATCTCGTCGTGCGCCTTCGAGCCCGGCACCCGCGCCAGGTCGAAGCCGTCGCCCACCTCGACGCCCTTGATGGCCTGGATGCCCATGAGCGCGGCGGCAAGCCGCGCGTCGAGACGGCGGTCCCAGTGCACGTGCGAGCCGAGGCCCACCGGCACCCCGTACGCCAGGACCTCCACGACACCACCGAGGGTGTCGCCGTCCTTGTGGGCCTGGTCGATCTCGGCGACCATCGCCTTCGACGCGTCCGCGTCCAGGCAGCGCACCGGGTCCGCGTCCAGCTTCTCGACGTCCGACGGCTTGGGGTACACGCCGTACGGAGCCTTGGCCGCGGCCAGCTCCACGACGTGCGAGACGATCTCGATGCCGGCCGTCTCCTTCAGGTACGAGCGGGCGACCGCGCCCAGCGCGACGCGGGCCGCCGTCTCGCGTGCGGAGGCGCGCTCCAGGATCGGACGGGCCTCGTCGAAGTCGTACTTCTGCATGCCCGCGAGGTCCGCGTGGCCCGGCCGCGGCCGGGTCAGGGGCGCGTTGCGGGCCAGCTCGGCGAGCTCGGCCGGGTCGACCGGGTCGGCCGACATGACCTGCTCCCACTTGGGCCACTCGGTGTTGCCGACCATGATCGCGACCGGGGAGCCGAGGGTGAGGCCGTGGCGGACGCCGCCGAGGAAGGTGACCTCGTCACGCTCGAACTTCATCCGCGCGCCGCGTCCATAGCCGAGGCGCCGCCGGGCCAGGTGGTCCGCCACCATCTCCGTGGTGATCGGCACGCCGGCGGGAAGTCCCTCCAGCGTCGCGACGAGTGCGGGTCCGTGCGACTCCCCCGCGGTCAGCCAGCGCAACCTGCTCAACGGTGCTCCTCATACTCGCGCCTGGAACTGCGTTCTGCGACGGCGCGACCGGGTGCGCGGCCCTGGCCCGCCACCCCGATCCTCCCACGTCGGGCGGCGGACCCGGCCCTCGGTCCATCAGACGGACGGCCCGGCGGCCTGAGGCGGCCGCCGGGCCGTGTCCTCTAGCGGGCCGCCATCGCCTCTTCGCCGGCCTTCCTCATGACGTCGACCGGCGCCGGCACGTGCCCGGTCATCTGCTCGACTTGGAGCACCGCCTGGTGCACGAGCAGGTCGAGCCCGCTGACGACCGCTCCGCCGTACGCCGACCAGCGGGCCGCGAGGTTGGTGGGCCACGGCTCGTACAGCACGTCGAAGAGCGTGGCCGGCCGCTCGGGGACGGCAGAGGCGAGAGCGTCCGTGGTGCCCGCCGGGGTCGTGGCGATCACCAGCGGGGCGCGCAGGGCCTCTGCCGCGTCGGCCCAGTCCCGGGTGCGCACCTCTACGTCCAGACGCTCGCCCCACTCCCTCATCTCGGCGGCACGCGCCTCGCTGCGGACGTAGGCGACGACCTCGCCCTCGCAGATCCGCGAGAGCGCGGCCAGCGCGGACGACGCGGTGGCGCCCGCGCCGAGGATGGCCGCGGACTCCACGCGATCAATGCCGCGCTCGCGCAGGGCCTCGACCATGCCGGGGATGTCGGTGTTGTCCCCGAGGCGCCGGCCGCCCTCGGTGAACACGACCGTGTTGACCGCCTCGATGGATGCCGCGGTGTCGCTGATCTCGTCGAGCAGCGGGATCACCGCGCGCTTGAGCGGCATGGTCAGCGAGAGCCCGGCCCACTCCGGCCCGAGCTTCTCGAGGAATCCGGGCAGCGCCGCCTCGTCGACCTCGAACCGGTCGTACGTCCAGTCGCCCAGGTGAAGCGCCTCGTACGCCGCGCGGTGCAGCACCGGCGAGAGGGAGTGGGCGATGGGAGAGCCGAGCACCGCGGCTCGGCACTTTTTCTCGGTGACGCTCATTGCCCGTTCTTCTGCTGTTGCTCGAGGTATTTCTGGCGGTTGCGGTTCTGCTCTTCGTTCGTCTCGGCGAACAGCGTTTCGTCCTCGCTGATCGAGACGAAGTAGTACCAGTTTCCCTTGGCGGGATCGAGTGCGGCCTTCAGTGCCACTTCACCCGGATTGTCGATCGGTCCGGGCGGCAGGCCCTTGATCTTGTAGGTGTTGTACGGATCGTCGATCTTCCGCAGCTCGTTGACCGAACCCGTGGCCAGCTTGGACTGCCCCCGCAGGTAGTTCACGGTCGAGTCGAAGTCGAGCAGGCCCCATGTCTCGGTGTTGTTCGGCTTCAGGCGGTTGTAGACGACGGTCGCGACCTTTTCGAAGTCGTGCTTGTACTTTCCTTCGGCCTGGACGAGGCTCGCCACCGTGAGGACCTGGAGCGGGTTGTCGAGGTTCAGGTCGTCGGCCTTCTCCTTGAGGCCGAGTTCCTCGTACTTCTCCGTGGCCTGCTTGACCATGCCCTTCAGTACGACTTCGGGCTTCATGCCCTTGGCGACCGGATAGGCGGACGGATAGAGGAAGCCCTCGAGGGGATCCTTGATGTCCTTGTTGTCGTTCGCCCAGTCCGGAAGTCCCAGGCTCTTCCATTCCTTCTTGGCGACGCTCGCCGTGGTGCCCTTCTTGAGCTCCAGCCGTTCGTCGATCTGCGCATAGACCCAGGAATTCCGCTGGCCCTCGGGAATGATCAGGTTGTTACGGCTCTTCGGGCTCAGCATGAGCTCGACCGCGGCCGCCGCCGACATCTTGCTGTTGAGCGTGTAGACGCCCGCCTGGATGGTGTTCCCGTTCGTATTCTCGGCCTGGGCCGCCACAAAGGCGTCCACGCTCTTGACGACGCCCGCCCTCTTCAGCGCCTGACCGATCTCGTAACCACCGGCGCCCTTGGGGATCTCGATCGTCACCTTGTCGCCGGTCCCGTTACCCGCGTAGTCCGGAGCCGGGCCGAAACGGTCCTGGTAGAACTGGTAGCCGAAATAACCGACACCGCCGATGCCGCCGCCGAATACCAGCACCACGACCAGGCACGCGCAGCCACTGCGCCGTTTCTTCGTCCCGCCACCGCGGCCGCGCCGGTCGCCGCGTCCCCTGCGGCCGGGCGCGTCGTCATCCCGGTCGTCGTCATCGTCGCCGCCCGCGAAGAAGGCGTGCTCACCTTGGTCCGGGCCCGGGTCCCAGTCGGTCTCGGGTTCGGCCGCGGGGCGCCGGCGGGCAGGCGGCTCGGGCGGAGGGTAGGCGTCGGACGTGCGGTAGTAGTCCTGCTGCTCACCGCCGTAGGCCCCGCCCTGACCACCGTACGGGTCGGTCGGATCCGCGTACGGGACTTGGCCGTGCTGACCCGTGTCCCAGCCACCGCCGTACTGCTGTCCGTCGTAGCCACCGGGGTGCTGCGCGCCGTAGCCACCCTGCTGCTGCCGGGGGTCATAGCCGGCGGACTGCTGCTGAGGCCCGCCGTAGCCAGGCTGCTGGCCGGTGCCCCAGTCGCCGTACTGCTGGTGCTGCTGCGGCTGCTGCGGATAATGCCCCGGCTGGCCGCCGTAAGGGGACTGGCCGGCGTCTGCCTGCTGTCCTCCCCATCCGCCGTCCCCGTACAACGGGTCCTCCGGATGCCACGGTTCGGAGCCTGGGCCCCGGCCATACTCAGTCATCGATCCCCTAGAGCCGCGAGGCGACGGCTGCTCGGCGCTTGTGGCACGGCTCCGGTCCCGCCTCTCTGCTGTGCGGCAGCTGTTCGAACGCTGACGCATCGCGCGGAACGTTACCGTATCGCGATCAGATGACCACTTCGACGCCCTCGCCCGGAGCTTTACCTGACGCCCGTTCGGTCTCCAGTGCGTTCTGGAGGATGATGACCGCCGCCGCCTGGTCGATGACAGAGCGACCCTTTTTGGATGTCACACCCGAGGCGCGCAGTCCCTGACTGGCGGTCACTGTGGTCATCCTCTCATCCACGAGTCTGACCGGGACGGGCGTGATCCCGCGGGCCAACTCCTGGGCGAAGGCCCGGATCTTGGCCGCGGCCGGGCCCTCGCCGCCGCGGAGGGAGCGCGGAAGGCCCACGACGACCTCGATCGGCTCGTACTCCTCGACGAGTTGGCGCAGCCGCCGGTGGGCGGCCGGGACGTCGCGTCCCGGCACGGTCTCCACCGGCGTCGCGAGGATCCCGTCGGGGTCGCACGAGGCGACCCCGATGCGGGCGTCCCCGACGTCGATCGCGAGACGACGGCCGCGGCGCATGTCCGTCGTCACGCCGTCTCGGCGACGAGGCGTTCGACGGCGGCGACGGCCTCGCCGATGGCGGCCGGGTTCTGACCGCCGCCCTGGGCGACGTCCGGCTTGCCGCCGCCACCGCCGCCGAGGGTCTTGGCGGCCGTACGGACCAGCTCGCCGGCCTTGAGGCCGCGCTCGCGGGCGGCCTCGTTGGTGGCGATGACCGTCAGCGGCTTGCCGTTCACCGTGGTGAACAGGGCCACGACGGCCGGGCGGTCACCGGGGATGCGGCCGCGTACGTCGAGGACCAGCTTGCGCAGGTCGTCGGCGGTGGTGCCGTCGGGGACCTGGCCGGTCACGAGAGCCACACCGCGTACGTCCTGGGCGCCCTGGGCGAGACCGGCGGCGGCCTGGAGGACCTTCTCCGCGCGGAACTTCTCGATCTCCTTCTCGGCGTCCTTCAGCTTGCCGAGCATGGCGGCGATCTTCTCCGGCAGCTCCTCGGCGCGGCCCTTGACCAGCTCCTGGAGCTGGGCGACGACCGTGTGCTCGCGGGCCAGGAAGTTGTAGGCGTCCACGCCGACGAGGGCCTCGATACGGCGCACGCCCGAGCCGATCGACGATTCGCCGAGCAGCTTCACCAGGCCCAGCTGGGCGGTGTTGTGGACGTGCGTACCGCCGCAGAGCTCCTTGGAGAAGTCGCCGATGGTGACGACCCGCACCCGCTCGCCGTACTTCTCGCCGAACTCGGCGATGGCGCCCTGCTTCTTGGCGTCGTCGATGCTCATCACGTCGGCCCGGACGTCCAGGTCGCGGGCGAGCACCTCGTTGATCTTCTGCTCGACGTCGGTCATCACGGCCGTCGGTACGGCGGACGGGGAGCCGAAGTCGAAGCGGAAGCGGCCGGGCTGGTTCTCGGAACCGGCCTGGGCGGCCGTCGGGCCGAGGGCGTCGCGCAGCGCCTGGTGGGTGAGGTGCGTGGCGGAGTGGGCGCGGGCGATGGCCTTGCGGCGGCGAACGTCGATGATGGCCTGGGCGGAGGCGCCGACGGTCACCTCGCCGACCTGGACGACGCCCTTGTGCACGTACACGCCGGGGACCGGCTTCTGGCAGTCGCGGACCTCGATGACGGCGCCGTTGTCGATCTTGATACGGCCGGTGTCGCCGATCTGGCCGCCGCCCTCGGCGTAGAACGGGGTGCGGTCGAGGACGATCTCGACCTCGTCGCCCTCGGTGGCGGCGGGCGAGGAGACGCCGTCGACGAGGATGCCGACGACGGTGGACTCGCCCTCGGTGTCCGAGTAGCCGATGAAGTCGGTCTCGCCGGAGGCGTCGGCGATCTCCCGGTAGGCGCCGAGGTCGGCGTGGCCGGTCTTCTTGGCCTGGGCGTCGGCCTTGGCGCGCTCCCGCTGCTCCTTCATCAGGCGGCGGAAGCCGTCCTCGTCCACGGAGAGGCCCTGCTCGGCGGCCATCTCGAGGGTGAGGTCGATCGGGAAGCCCCAGGTGTCGTGGAGCAGGAAGGCCTTGTCGCCGGCGAGCACGGCGGAGCCGGCGGACTTGGCCTCGGTCACGGCGGTGTCGAGGACGTTGGTGCCGGCCTTGAGTGTCTTGAGGAAGCGCTCCTCCTCGGCGAGGGCGACGCTCTCGATGCGCTTACGGTCCTGGACGAGCTCCGGGTACTGCTGGCCCATCGTGTTGATGACGACGTCGATGAGGTCGCCGACGACCGGCCCGGTGGCGCCGAGCAGGCGCATGTTGCGGATGGCACGGCGCATGATGCGGCGCAGGACGTAGCCGCGGCCCTCGTTGCCGGGCGTGACGCCGTCGCCGATGAGCATGACCGACGTACGGATGTGGTCGGTGACGACGCGCAGCGACACGTCGCTGCTGTGGGCCTCGCCGTAGCGGACGCCGGTGAGCTCGGTGGCCTTGTCGATCACGACACGGGAGGTGTCGATCTCGTACATGTTCTGCACGCCCTGCAGGATCATGGCGAGGCGTTCCATGCCGAGACCGGTGTCGATGTTCTTGCTCGGCAGGTCGCCGAGGATCTCGAAGTCCTCCTTGGAGGTGCCCTCGCCGCGCTCGTACTGCATGAAGACCAGGTTCCAGATCTCCACATACCGCTCGTCGTTGACGGCGGGGCCGCCCTCGACGCCGAACTCGGGGCCGCGGTCGTAGTTGATCTCGGAGCACGGTCCGCACGGGCCCGGGACGCCCATGGACCAGTAGTTGTCCTTCTTGCCCAGGCGCTGGATGCGCTCGGCCGGAACCCCGACGACGTCGCGCCAGATGCGCTCGGCCTCGTCGTCCTCAAGGTAGACGGTGATCCAGAGCTTCTCCGGCTCGAGGCCGTAGCCGCCCTGGTCCTGGGGCGTGGTGAGCAGCTCCCAGGCGTACTTGATGGCGCCTTCCTTGAAGTAGTCGCCGAAGGAGAAGTTGCCGCACATCTGGAAGAACGTGCCGTGCCGGGTGGTCTTGCCGACCTCTTCGATGTCCGGCGTGCGCACGCACTTCTGCACGCTGGTGGCGCGCGGGGCGGGCGGGGCGACCTCACCGAGGAAGTACGGCTTGAAGGGGACCATGCCCGCGTTGACGAGCAGCAGGGTCGGGTCGTCCGCGATCAGCGACGCCGACGGCACGACGGTGTGCCCGCGCTCTTCGAAGAAGCGCAACCAGCGGCGGCGGATTTCAGCCGACTCCATCAGTGGTCCTCATTCCGGTTGTACGAGTACGCCGTCCTGTCGGTGTACTTCGGGTTGTTGCGGTTTTCGATGGCGGCGATGCGCCTGGATGGGGGTACCCCCTGCTCGAGCGAAGCCGAGAGCTTGGGGGAGGGTAGTCCGGAGTCGGTCTCGGCGTTCAGCCCGAGCGCCTCGTCGAGTTCGGCTTCCCGCTGGGCCATTCCGTCGCGGACATCGAGGGCGAAGTCCTTGAGCCGGTGGCCCGCCTCGATCGCCTTGTTCGCGGCCTGCGCCGCGAGGCTCTCGGGGGTCAGCTGCCTCAGCTTGCGGTTGACCTTGGTGGTGGCCCACACACCGGCGGCTGCGCCCGCGGTGAACCAGAACGTACGGCGGAACATCGCTGCGTCAGTCCTTCTTCCGCTTTCCCCGTCGCGCGGACGGGAGGGTGCGGCCCACGATCACGGTACGCCGCGCGCGCCCGGGGGTCACCTGCGTTTCGGCGGGGCCGGTCCTGCGGCCGATGGCCCGGCGCACGCCGTAGCCGAACGCCGCGACCTTGACCAGGGGGCCGCCGAAGGTGGACGCGACGGTGGTGGAGAGCGCCGACGCGTTCGACGTGACTTCCTGGACGTCCGACGCGATGGCGTCGACCCGGTCGATCTGGGTCTGTGCGGAGTGCACCGCCGCGGAGGCGTCGGCCAGCAGCGGGACGGCCTGCTCGGTCACATCCGCCACGAGCTTGGTGGTCGCTCTGAGCGTCTGGGCCAGCCTCGCCAGCGCCACGGCGAGGAAGGAGACCAGGATCGCCCAGAAGACGGCCACCAGGATCCCGGCAACCTCTCCACCGGACACTGTGCACCGCTCTCTGATCGTCGTGCGTGAACATCCAAAAGTCGTCCCCCGAGCCTATCGCGCCGGTGGTGCCGCTCCGTACCGCATTACCGCCCAAGGCACGGCCGCCCCGGGTCCGGAAGGACCGGCGGGAGTTGTGTGAAGCGATTGTACGGACCGCGCATGCCTGAGTACGCTGCGTCCGCATGCGGCACTTAGAGCGCTTCGGCCCCGGTCCGGGCGACTCCGGCCCAAGATCATCCAAACCCGGCAATCTCGCCATCGAACTCAGCACGTTCGTGGGCCGCGCGGCCGAACTCGAGGAGCTGACGGGCGCGCTGGAGGCGGATCGGCTGGTCACCGTGACGGGGGTGGGCGGAGTCGGCAAGTCCCGACTGGCGGCGCGGGCCGCGGCGCTTGCCGAGCCGCGCGACGGCGTCTGGATGGTGGAGCTGGCCTCGCTGCAGGAGGCCGAGCTCGTCGAGTACGCGGTCGCGGAGGCGCTGGAGCTGACGGACCACACGTCCCGGCCACCCCGCCAGGTGCTCCTCGACCATCTCGCGGAGCGCCAACTCCTGCTCGTACTGGACGGGTTCGAGCACCTCGTCGACGCGAGCGGGTCTCTGGTGCGGGACCTGCTGGGCCGGGCGCCCGGACTGCGGGTGCTGGCCGCGGGACGCAGGCCGCTGGGCGTCGAGGGCGAACGGCTGTTTCCTCTGTGCCCGATGGCGGACGACGAGGCCGCCGAGCTGTTCGCGGACCGTGCTGCGACCGTGCTGCCGGATTTCGCGCTGGACGCCGGCAGCCTCCCCGACGTCCTGGAAGTGTGCCGGCGCCTGGACGGGATTCCACTCGCCGTCGAGCTGGCCGTGGGCAGGCTGCGGGCCCTGTCCCCGGCGCAGTTGCTGTCCCGCCTCGACGACCGGTTCGGGCTGCTGACCGGTGGCGGGAGCGGTGCTCTGCCGCGCCATCAGACCATGCGTACCGCCATCGGCTGGAGCCATGAGCTGTGCACGCCGGACGAGCGGCTGCTGTGGGCGCGGCTCTCCGTGTTCTCCGGGCATTTCGATCTCGAGGCGGCCGAATACGTCTGCGGTGGCCACGGGCTGTCCGACGACGCGGTGCTCGACGTGCTGGGCAGGCTGCTCGCACAGTCCCTGGTGGCCCGCGAGGAGACACCGGCCGGAGTGCGCTACCGGATGCTGGACACCGTCAGGGCATACGGCGCCGACTGGCTGGAGGCGATGGGCGACGCCGACAGGCTTCGGCGCCGTCACCGCGACTGGTACATGGGGCTGGCCACCTGGTGCGAGCTGGACTGGTTCTCACCACGGCAGCCGGAGGTCGCGGCGCGCATCGAGGCGGACCTGCCGAATCTGCGGATCGCGCTGGACCACTGCCTGTCGGAGCCGGACGGGGCGCATGTCGGCCAGTATCTGGCGGGCACTCTGTGGTTCTGCTGGGTGGGCTGCGGACGGCTGGCCGAGGGCCGGCACTGGCTGGAGCGGAGCCTCGAGCTGGGCGCCGGCCACCCGGAGTCGAGGCTGAAGGCCCTGTGGGTGCTCGCCTATGTGGCGATCCTGCAGGGCGACATGGCACCCGCCCTGGCCGCGCTGCACGAGTGCCGGGAAGGGGCGGAGTACAGCGGTCATGCGACGGCTGCCGCCTGTGCGATACACCGGACCGGCTGCCTGGCGCTGGTAACGGACGACATGCCGCGCGCGGAGCAGCTGCTGCGCGAGGCCCTCGACCGGTACCACGAGATCGGCGAGCTCAACAGCTATGTGCTGATGTGCCAGGTCGAGCTGGCGATGGCGATGGCCTTCCAGGGGAATCTGCCGGCCGCCGTCGAGCTGTGCGAGGACGTGCGGCTGGTGTGCGAGGACCATGGCGAACGCTGGGCCCGGGCGTATGCGCTGTTCGTACTGGCGTACGCGGCCTGGGCGGACGGGCGCCCGGACCGGGCGCGGGAACTGCTCGAACAGTCGCTCGCCATCCACTACGGCTTCCAGGATCTGCTGGGCACGGTGCTGACGATCGAGTTGCTCGCCCTGGTCACGGTGGCGGAGGGGGATCCCGCCGAGGCCGCCGTGCTGCAGGGGGTTGCGGGCCGGATGTGGCCTTCGGTCGGGCTGCCGCTGTTCGGCTCGAGCCACTTCAACGCGCCGCACCAGCTGTGCGAGGAGCTGGTGCGTGAGGAGCTCGGTGCCGATCGGTACGAGGCGTGCCTCGGCGCCGGGGCGCGGCTCGGTGCGGATGCCGCGGTGGCCCGTGTACTGAGCGGGCAGCGCACGGACCTGCGCGGGCTGCTGCCACAGCAGCGTGAGCCGATGCCGGACGAAGACGCCTCCGGTGACGCCCCGGACATGCGAAAGCCCGCCGCTTCCCCCACCCAGCAGGGCGGAGAGGCGGCGGGCTGAATCGCGGTGTCTACGACCGGATCAGGCGGGGCTGATCAGCGGGCGTAGTACTCGACGACGAGCTGCTCGTCGCAGATCACCGGGATCTCCTTGCGGTTCGGGTCCCGGTCCAGGCGGAACGCCAGAGCCTTCAGGTTGACCTGCAGGTAGCGCGGGGTCTCGCCGTCGAGGGCGTAGCCACCCTCACGGGCGACCTGGAAGGGGTGCTTCTCGCGGGAGCGCTCGCGGACCATCACGACGTCGTCGGGGCGGACGCGGAAGGACGGCTTGTCGACCTTCTTGCCGTTGACCTCGATGTGGCCGTGGACGACCATCTGACGGGCCTGGTAGATGGTGCGGGCGATGCCGGAGCGGAGCACCAGGGCGTCGAGACGGCGCTCGAGCTCGATGATCAGGGCCTCACCGGTCTTGCCCTGGACCTTGCTGGCACGCTCGTAGGCGCGGACCAGCTGACGCTCGGAAACGTCGTACTGCGCACGCAGACGCTGCTTCTCGAGCAGACGGACCTTGTAGTCCGAGTTCTGCTTGCGGCCACGGCCGTGCTCACCCGGCGGGTAGGGGCGGGCCTCGAAGTACTTGACGGCCTTCGGGGTCAGCGCGATACCGAGTGCACGCGACTTCTTGACCTTGGGGCGGGACTGGTTCGCCACGAACCAAACCTCTCTATCTATGTGAAATCGGCTTCACCAGGGTTAGGGGAGGTCGCATCCGCAGCCGGGGAAACCCGTCGGGGCCT
The DNA here is from genome assembly GCF_040295225.1 of Streptomyces sp. NPDC002896. Lineage (NCBI taxonomy): Bacteria > Bacillati > Actinomycetota > Actinomycetes > Kitasatosporales > Streptomycetaceae > Streptomyces > Streptomyces sp. NPDC002896. The sequence continues at coordinate 139,519 of NZ_JBEOVA010000003.1, forward strand.
GCCGGGAATCGTGGTGATCCCGGTGGACTCGGCGGGCAGCCGCTCCCTGGTCTGGGCACATACGTGCAGCACGCGAGTGGCCCACCGACCGCCGTTTTACCGGGGTGGTGGGCTGCCCGCGACACCGTTCGACGGTGCGCGACGCTCCTGGAGATCCCCGCCCGAGGGCATTGGGGGCTCCGGCTGCCTGTCCCGCTCTGGTGGTGCCAGCCGAAACCGGACACGGGACGCAGCGCTTCTGCGAAGTCTACTAGGTCACCGGGAGTGCTGCGGACCGCGGCCGTACCGCTCAGCCGTCCGCTGCCCCCACCTCTTTGCCCGCTCCGGGTGCCGCGCTTTGCTGGTCGCCCCTGAGGCGCTCGCGGACCCGCTCGACCACGTCCGCGTACCGCGCCTCCGCGCCGTACCGCGTGGGCCTGTAGTACTGCCTGCCGTCGATGGCATCCGGGGCGTACTGCTGGTGGGCGATGCCGCCCGGCACGTCGTGCGGGTACACATAGCCCTGTGCGTGGCCGAGCTTGGCCGCGCCCTTGTAGTGGCCGTCGCGCAGGTGCGGCGGGACTGGCCCTGCGAGGCCCTTGCGTACGTCTTCCATGGCCGCGCCTATCGCCAGGGTCGCCGCGTTCGACTTGGGGGCGAGGGCGAGCGCGATGGTCGCGTGGCTCAGCGTCAGCGCGGCCTCCGGGAAGCCGATCATGGCGACCGCCTGGGCGGCGGCGACCGCCGTCGGCAGGGCGGTCGGGTCGGCGAGGCCGATGTCCTCGCTGGCGGAGATCATCAGCCGACGGGCGATGAACCGGGGGTCCTCCCCCGCCTCGATCATCCGCGCCAGGTAGTGCAGCGCCGCATCGACGTCGGAGCCGCGGATGGACTTGATCAGGGCGCTCGCCACGTCGTAGTGCTGGTCGCCGTCGCGGTCGTACCTCACCGCCGCGCGGTCGACCGAGTCCTCGAGGGTCTGGAGCGTGATCTCCTGCTCGCCCTTGGCGAGGGCTGACCCGGCGCCCGCCTCCAGGGCGGTGAGGGCACGCCGCGCGTCACCGCCGGCGATGCGCAGCAGATGGGCCTCGGAGTCCTCGGGCAGGCTCACGGCTTCGCCGAGCCCACGCTCGTCGGCCAGCGCGCGGCGTAGCAGGCCCCGGATGTCGTCGTCCGTGAGCGGTTCGAGCGTGAGGAGCAGGGAGCGGGACAGCAGGGGTGAGATCACCGAGAAGTACGGGTTCTCGGTGGTGGCCGCGATCAGGGTCACCCAGCGGTTCTCCACGGCGGGCAGCAGCGAGTCCTGCTGGGCCTTGCTGAAGCGGTGGATCTCGTCGAGGAAGAGGACGGTCTCCTTGCCGAAACCGCCCGTGGCGCGACGGGCGCCGTCGATGACCGCGCGCACTTCCTTCACTCCCGCGGTGATCGCGGAAAGCTCGACGAAACGCTTGTTCGTGGCCTTGGAGACGACATACGCGAGGGTCGTCTTGCCCGTGCCAGGCGGGCCCCAGAGGATCACCGAGGAGGGTCCGGCGGGGCCTCCGCCGCCCTCGCCGACGAGTCGGCGCAGGGGCGATCCGGGCTTCAGCAGATGCCGCTGCCCCACGACTTCGTCGAGCGTGCGCGGACGCATCCGCACGGCCAGGGGGCTGCTTGCCGGGTCCTTCTCCTGGCGGGCTTCTGCGGCGGCGGTGAACAGGTCGGGCTCCACGCAGTGAACCCTATGTCACGCCACTGACAGTCCCTCCGCGGCCTTGCGCCGCAAGGCCACGGAGGGTTCGCGGGCCCTCAGGTCAGCTGGTCCAGAAGTCCCACCAGCGGGTCAGGATCAGCATCCCGATGATCCCGATGTGCAGCACCGGCACGACCCAGGTGAACTCGTCGAAGAAGCCGCGCAGCCAGCCCGGTGCGGGCAGCAGGCCGTTGCGGATGTTGAACGACGTCACGTACCAGAACATGACGATCGTGGCGACCCAGGCGAGGGAGCACCACAGGCAGAGCGCGTTGATGTTGTACAGCGACTGGTACTGCAGCCAGGTGCAGAAGCCGACGCCGAAGAGCGTCCCGGCGTTGAACGTGAGCCAGTACCAGCGCGGGAAGCGGGCCCGGCCCAGCAGGCTCATGCCGACGCAGATCACGATGCCGTACGCGACGAGGCCCAGCATCGGGTTGGGGAACCCGAAGGCCGCGGCCTGCTTGCTCTCCATCACGCTGCCGCAGGAGACGACTGGGTTCAGGCTGCAGCCCGGCGTGAAGGTCTTCCCCTCGACCTTGGCCTCGAGCAGCTTGAACTTGTCGATGGTGATGACCCAGGCCGCGAGGAGCCCCGCCGCGCCCGTGATCACCAGCAGCAGCGCGAACGCGCGGCTCCCGCCGACCGTCCGCGGGCCCTCGGGCCGGTTCTGGCCGGCGGAATCGGAGGAGGAGACGCCGTCCCTTGCTGTCATCGTCTTGCTCATCACGCCGTTCCGTCGGTCGAGTGGGGGCCTGCGGGCACCGTCATTGTGCCGCACGCGCGTGTGTATCCACCGTTCGATGGACACAATCGAGAACGACCGAGGGGCCCGGAACGTTCGGTTCGGGGGGACGCTCGTCGGCATGACTGCACACGCGAACGAAATCGCGGTGCACGTACGGGGGCTGCGCAAGCAGTACGGCGACGTGACCGCGGTCGACGGCATCGATCTCACCATCCGCCACGGGGAGGTCTTCGGCATCCTCGGACCCAATGGCGCGGGCAAGAGCACCACGGTCGAGATCCTTCAGGGCAACCGGACCCGGGACGGGGGCGAGGTCTCCGTACTCGGCGCCGACCCCGGATCCGCCACGCGCGCGTGGCGCTCCCGCGTCGGCATCGTCTGGCAGGACGAATCGGCGCCGGCCGAGCTGACGGTCCGCGAGACGGTGCGGCACTTCGCCCGGTACTACCCGAAGCCGCGCGACCCGGACGAGGTCATCGCCCTCGTCGGTCTGGAGGCGAAGGCCCGCAGCCGGATCAAGGCCCTCTCGGGCGGCCAGCGGCGCCGGCTGGATGTGGCGCTCGGCGTGATCGGCGGACCCGACCTGCTGCTCCTGGACGAGCCGACGACAGGCTTCGACCCGGCGGCCCGCCGCCAGTTCTGGGACCTCATCCGGCAGCTCGCCCACGAGGGCACCACCATCGTCCTCACGACGCACTACCTGGAGGAGGCCGAGGCGCTCGCGCACCGGCTCGCGGTGATCGCGGCCGGGAAGGTCGTCGCCGAGGGCGAGGCCGGGGCCCTGCGCGAGCAGTACGGGGCGGAGGCCACCGTCGCCTGGACGGAGCCCGACGGTTCCCCGCGCAGCGAGACCACGGGGACCCCGACGCGTACCGTCGCCGAGCTCATGCGCCGCTTCGACGGCGAGATCCCCGGGCTCCGGGTCAGCCGCCCCACTCTGGAGGACGTCTATCTGCGGCTCACCGGCCAGCTCACCCAGGACGAGCCCACCAGGAACCAGCCCGACCAGCCCGACCAGGGCCGGCCCACCCGAGAGGAGACCGGGCGATGAGCACGGCCACGGCGACCGAAGCCCGTTCCGTCGACAACCGCGGCGCCCATCGGCTTCCCGGGGCCTGGGGTCTGGGGCTCCACCAGGGCGCGATGGAGCTGCGCCAGTTCTTCCGCCAGCGCGACCAGGTGGTCTTCACCTTCGCGTTCCCCATCGTCTTCCTGTGCCTGTTCGCGTCGATCTTCAGCGACGACGTGGAGGGCGCGGGCATCTCCGCCTCGCAGCTGTACGTGCCCGCGATGATCGCCGCGGGCGTCATGTCCACCAGCTTCCAGTCCCTCGGCATCTCGATCGCCATCGAGCGGGACGAGAAGGTGCTGCGCCGGCTGAGCGGCACTCCGATGCCTCCGGCCTCGTACTTCCTCGGGAAGGTGTGGCTCGTCCTGGTCACGGGCCTACTGGAGACGGCGGCGCTGCTGCTGGTCGGCGCGACGCTGTTCGACGTCGATCTACCGTCGAGCGCCGGGAAGTGGCTGACCTTCGGCTGGATCTTCGTCCTCGGCCTCAGCGGCTGCGCGCTGCTCGGCATCGCGATCAGTTCCGTCCCGAAGACGGGCCGGAGCGCCTCCTCGGTGGTCGTCCTGCCGTTCCTGGTGCTGCAGTTCATCTCCGGGGTCTACATCTCTATCGACACCCTCCCCGACTGGATGCTGAACATCGGCGCACTCTTCCCGCTGAAGTGGATGTGCCAGGGATTCCGGGGTGTGTTCCTGCCCGAGTCCGCCAAGGTGCTGGAGCAGGCCGGGAGTTGGGAGTACGGACGTATCGCGCTGGTGCTCGGCGCCTGGTGCGTCGGAGGATTGCTGCTGTGTCTGCTGACCTTCCGGTGGAAGAACCGGCGAGACGGATGACCGATCCGGCGGGCCCCCGCGACTCCGACGTCTGGGACCGCACCTTCCGGCTCTGGGACTCCTACTTCGCGGTCGTGTGGGTGGCCACCCTGGTGTTCGTGCTCGGCACGGACTTCCCCGGGTGGCCCGTCCGCGCCGCCGCCGGCGGACTGCTCGTCCTGCTGATCCCCTGGTACGTGGGGGTGGGGCGCCCGATCCTCATGAGCGAGGGCGAGGACGAACGCCGGAGCCTCGCCTATGTCGCCGGGACGATCCTGCTCTTCCTGCCACCCGGCATCCTGGTCGGCGAGACGCGGCTGATCACCTTCGCTCTCGTCCCGCAGTGCTTCATGGCGCTGCGCATGCGCCCTGCGCTGACGGCCGTCGCCGTGATCAACATCGCGCCGGTCGTGGGGTGGGCGGTGCTGTGGCGGCCCGATTCCCACGACGTCTTCTTCAACTCGGTATTTGCGGTGGTCACCCTGGTCTTCTCCGCGGCCTTCGGCACCTGGATCATCCGCGTGATCGAGCAGAGCGCGGAACGGGCCGCGCTCATCGCCGAGTTGGACGCCAGCCGTGAGGAGGTCGCCCGGCTGTCCGCCGAACGCGGGGCACTGGCCGAGCGGGAGCGCATGTCACGCGAGATCCACGACACCCTGGCGCAGGGATTCACGAGCCTGCTCATGCTCATCCAGGCGGTCGACGCCGAACTGGAACGCGATGCACCGCAGGCCCGCCGGCACCTGGAGCTGATGGCGGAGACAGCCCGGCAGAACCTCGCGGAGGCGCGGGCCCTGGTCGCCGGAGGAGCACCCGCCGATCTGGACGGGAGTTCGCTGCCGGACGCCGTGCGCAGGCTGGCCACCCGGCATGGAACGGGCGTTTCGGTCGAGGTCACGGGTACCGCGGGGCCACTGCCCCCGGGCATCGAGGTCGTGGCCCTGCGCTCCTGCCAAGAGGCCCTCGCCAACGTACGCAAGCACGCGGGGCTCGAGGCCGCCGTGAACCTCAGCCTCCGCTATGCGCCGGGCGCCCTCACCGTCACGGTGTGCGACACGGGGCGCGGCTTCCACGCCGGCGTACCTCACCAGGGGTACGGGCTGCGCGGCCTGCGCGCCCGGGCCGCTGAAGTCGGGGGCACGGCCGAGGTCCGCAGCGCCCCCGGTGAGGGCACCACCGTCACCGTCCGGCTTCCCGTTCCCGAAGGACTTGAGAGGACATCCGCGTGATCCGCATCCTGCTGGCCGACGACCACCCCGTCGTACGGGAAGGGCTGCGCGCCATGCTGAGCGCCGAGCCCGACCTGGACGTCGTGGCCGAGGCGTCCAGTGGGCCGCAGGCGGAGGCCCTGGCCGCCGACGTGCGGCCGGACATCGTCCTGATGGATCTGCGGATGCCCGGCGGCGACGGCGTGGAGGCGATCGTACGGATGGCCGCCGCGGGCCTGCCGTGCCGGGTGATCGTACTGACGACGTACGAGACGGACCGGGACATCCTGAGAGCCGTCGAGGCGGGTGCCGCGGGCTATCTGCTCAAGGACCTGGCGCGGGCGGAACTGGCGGACGCGGTGCGCGCGGCGGCGCGCGGCGAGACCGTGCTGGCGCCGTCGGTCGCCGCCCGGCTGGTCGACCAGCTGCGCACGAAGCCCGAGCGCCCGCGCCTGTCGGAGCGCGAGACGGCGGTCCTGCGTCTGGTCGCGGAAGGCTGCACCAACGCGGAGATCGGCCGGCGCCTGTACATCGGCGAGTCGACCGTGAAGACGCACCTGCTGCGCGTCTTCGCCAAACTCGGCGTGGACGACCGCACGGCGGCGGTGACCAGCGCACTTCGGCACGGGTTGCTCGAGCCATGACCCCTACCGGCCAGCCCTGACCCGTGACCCACGAGTGACCGGTCAGAGCGGTCGGGAGTGCCGTGCCTCCCGACCGCCGTCGCGCGTCAGGCGAGCCGCGAGGTCAGCTTCTCGACGATCGCGTCGAGCGCGACCGCGTCCTGCTCCCCGGACTCCATGTCCTTGAGCTGGACGACGCCCTCGGCGAGGTCGCGCTCACCGGCGACGACCGTGTACCGGGCGCCCGACCGGTTGGCCGACTTCATCGCGCCCTTGAGGCCCCGGCCGCCGTACGCGAAGTCGGCTGCGACACCGGCCTTGCGCAGCTCGGTGACCACGCCGAAGAGGACCCTCCTGGCCTCCTCGCCGAGCGGCACCGCGTACACGCTGGTGCCGGCCGGGATGTCGAGCTCGATGCCCTCCGCCTGCAGCGCCAGCACGGTGCGGTCCACGCCGAGCGCCCAGCCGACCGACGGCAGGGAGGGGCCGCCGATCATCTCGGACAGGCCGTCGTAGCGCCCGCCGCCGCCCACCGCGGACTGCGAGCCGAGCCCGTCGTGCACGAACTCGAAGGTGGTGCGCGTGTAGTAGTCGAGGCCGCGCACGAGCTTCGGGTCGTCCTCGTACGCGACGCCCGCGGCCGTGATCAGCTCGCGGACCTCCGCGTGGTACGCCTTGCAGGAGTCGCACAGGTAGTCACCGAGGAGCGGTGCGCCCACGAGCTGCTTCTGCACCTCGTCGCGCTTGTCGTCGAGGACCCGAAGCGGGTTGATGTCGATGCGGCGCCGGGTGTCCTCGTCCAGGTCGAGGCCGCGCAGGAACTCCTGCAGCGCGGCCCGGTAGACGGGACGGCACTCCTTGTCGCCGAGGCTGTTCAGCAGGATGCGGAAGTTGCTGAGACCCAGCGAGCGGTACGCCTGGTCGGCCAGGATGATCAGCTCCGCGTCGAGCGCCGGGTCCTCGGCTCCGATGGCCTCGGCGCCGACCTGCGAGAAGTGGCGGTAGCGGCCCTTCTGCGGGCGCTCGTAGCGGTAGTACGAGCCGGAGTACCAGAGCTTGACGGGGAGGTTGCCCGCCTTGTGCAGGTTCGCCTCCAGCGCGGCGCGCAGCACGGACGCGGTGCCCTCGGGGCGCAGCGCCAGCTCGTCGCCGCCCTTGGTCGTGAAGGCGTACATCTCCTTGGTCACGATGTCGGTGGACTCGCCGACACCGCGGGCGAACAGCTCGACGTTCTCGAAGCCGGGCGTCTCGATGTAGCCGTAGCCGGAGTTCTTCAGGGGCGCCGCGATGGCCTCGCGCACGGCGAGGTAGGTCGCGCTGTCCGGCGGAATCAGGTCGTACGTGCCCTTGGGGGCCTTGAAGGTGCTCACAGAAAAAGTCTCGTCACATTCCTCGTCGGGGTGCCGCCTCGGGTGCGGCGCCCTGGCCGGCGGCCACCTGCCGCAGATACGGGTTGGTGGCGCGCTCCTGGCCGATGGTGGTCTGGGGGCCGTGGCCGGAGAGCACCACGGTCGAGTCGTCGAGCGGCAGGCACACACGGGCCAGCGACGCGAGCATCTCGTCCATGGAGCCACCGGGCAGGTCGGTGCGTCCGATGGAGCCGGCGAAGAGCAGATCGCCCGAGAAGAAGACCGACGGGATCTCGGCGGTCTCGGGCATCCGGAAGGTCACCGACCCCTTGGTATGGCCGGGCGCATGCGCGACGGAGAAATCCAGGCCCGCCAGGGTCAGCTCCGCGCCGTCGGACAGCTCCCGCACGTCGTCGGGCTCCCCCACGGTCAGCTCGCCGAGGAGCGGCATCCCGATGGAACGGCCGAGCGCCTTCCCCGGGTCGCTCATCATGTACCGGTCCCCGGGGTGGATCCAGGCCGGTACGTCATGCGCTCCGCAGACCGGGACGACCGAGGCGACATGGTCGATATGGCCATGGGTGAGGATGACCGCCACGGGCTTGAGCCGATGCTTCTTCAGTGCGTCCTCGACTCCCTGCGTGGCCTGATGGCCCGGGTCGATGATCACGCACTCCTCGCCTGCGGCGGGGGCGACCAGGTAGCAGTTGGTGCCCCAGGCTCCGGCGGGAAACCCGGCAATGAGCACGATCGTCCTTCGTTCATCTCGTCCGGCGGGAGGGCCGCCGCACCCTCCCGTACGGCTCCGGCGGATGGTCCGGAACTCTCCGGCGGGGGATGCAGCAGATCAGAGCCTACCGGCGCTGCCGATTCCACAGCGAACCCATATACGGTACGGGACACAACGAAAGGCCATTGACTCACGACGCAGGCGCCCCACAGGACGCAGGCGTCCCACCCCGACGTATGAGACGCACGAGGAGAGAACACCGGTGGTCAGCCAGGAACAGCGGCGGCGGCAGCTCGCCCGGGAGAAGTTCTTGCGGCAGCAGGAGCGACGCAGGTCCACACGGCGCAAGGCCCGCGCGCGTAACGCGGTGATCGCATCGGTGCTCGGCGTGATCCTGGTGGGCAGCGTCGTCTCGTACGCGACCGGCGTGTTCAAGAACGACGACTCGAAGGACACGGCGGCCGCCGAGGCGACCCCGAGCGCCTCCGCCGCCAGCAAGGCCCCGGACCCGTGCGAGAAGGCCGCCGCGGGCAAGGTGAAGTCGCTGAGCTACAAGAAGGAGCCGGCGATGACCATCGACACGTCGGCCAAGTACACGATGACGCTGCACACGACCTGCGGCGACATCGACATCGCGCTGAAGGCCGCCGCGGCCCCGCACACGGTGAACTCCTTCAACTTCCTGCTGAACAAGGGCTACTTGGACCACACCAAGTGCCACCGGCTCACCACCATGGGCATCTACGTGCTCCAGTGCGGCGACCCGCAGGGCACCGGCATGGGCGGCCCCGGCTACACGATCCCGGACGAGAACCTGAAGGACAAAAGCCTGAAGGGCAACGTGTACCCGGCGGGCACGGTCGCGATGGCCAACCAGTACAACTCCTCGACGAAGGAGGGCCGCGACACCGGCGGCAGCCAGTTCTTCCTCGTGTACCAGGACAGTCAGCTTCCGCCCGACTACACACCGTTCGGGACCATTTCCGATTCGGGAATGAAGGTGCTGAAGAAGATCGCGGCGGCCGGCGAGAACACCGGCCAGGGCGACGGCACCCCGAACGCAACAGTCGTGATCAACAAGGCGACCGTCAGCAAATCCTGAGGCCCGACTGCCTAATTTCGGTCGCGCGGGATGCGGACAGCCGCCCCGCCGGTCGCCTATGTTGGCCGTGACGAAACTGTGGACGATGCCCGGGGGCCGTGGAGCCCGCCGCGAGCATCATGTGGAGGAGGCGCTGTGAGCAGCGACCCGTGGGGCCGCGTCGACGAGACGGGGACCGTGTACGTGCGTACGGCCGATGGCGAGCAGGTCGTCGGCTCCTGGCAGGCCGGTTCGCCCGACGAGGCCCTGGCCTATTTCAAGCGCAAGTACGAGGGCCTGGTTGTCGAGATCGGCCTCCTCGAGCGTCGGGTGAGGACCACCGACCTGTCCGCGAAGGACGCCCAGATCGCGATCGACCATCTGCGCGAGCAGGTGGACGCGCACCACGCGGTCGGCGATCTGGACGCGCTGCGGGCCCGGCTGGACAAGCTCGTCGAGGCGGTCGACGCGCGCCGTGAGGAGCGCAAGGCGCAGAAGGCCAAGCAGTCCGACGAGGCCCGGCACGCCAAGGAGTCGCTGGTCGTCGAGGCCGAGGAGCTGGCGCAGAGTGAGCAGTGGCGGGCGGCCGGTGAGCGGCTGCGGGCCCTGGTGGACACCTGGAAGGGCCTGCCCAGGCTCGACCGGAAGTCCGACGACGAGCTGTGGCACCGCTTCTCGCACGCGCGCTCGGCGTTCTCCAAGCGGCGCAAGGCGCACTTCGCGGCGCTCGACGCGCAGCGCGAGGAGGCCCGCAAGACCAAGGAGAAGCTGGTCGCGGAGGCCGAGGCGCTGTCCGGGTCGACGGACTGGGGTCCGACGGCCGCTCGCTACCGCGACCTGATGACGGAGTGGAAGGCCGCGGGCCGCGCGCAGCGCGAGCACGAGGACGACCTGTGGAACCGCTTCCGCGGCGCCCAGGACGTCTTCTTCGCGGCCCGCAGCTCGGTCTTCGCCGAGCGGGACGCCGAGCAGTCGGAGAACCTCAAGCTCAAGGAGGAGCTGGCCGAGGAGGCCGAGAAGCTTCTGCCGGTGACGGATCTGAAGGCGGCCCGTGCGGCCTTCCGGTCCATCAACGAGCGCTGGGAGGCCATCGGCCACGTGCCGCGCGACGCCCGGCCGAGGGTCGAGGGCCGGATGCACGCGGTGGAGCGGGCCATCCAGGAGTCCGAGGAAGCCGAGTGGCGGCGGACGAACCCGGAGGCACGCGCGCGTGCCGCGGGGCTCACCGGCCAGCTCCAGGCGGCCGTCGACAAGCTGCGCGACCAGATCGACGCGGCGCGCGCGGCGGGCAACGACGCCAAGGCCGACAAGCTCCAGAAGGAGCTCGAGGGCCGCCAGGCGCTGCTTGACCAGGCGCTGAAGGGCCTGCAGGAGTTCGGCGGCTGACACCCTCGCCGGATACGTCGAAGGGGCTCCCGTACGCGATGTACGGGAGCCCCTTCCGCGTGGTGCCGGTCGGTCAGGGCCTGCGCGCCGACGTCACCCGGTACACGTCGTAGACGCCCTCCACTCCCCTGACCGCCTTCAGGACGTGTCCGAGGTGCTTGGGGTCGCCCATCTCGAAGGTGAAGCGGGAGGTCGCGACGCGGTCGCGGGAGGTCTGGACGGCCGCCGACAGGATGTTCACGTGCTGGTCGGACAGGACGCGCGTGACGTCCGAGAGGAGCCGCGAGCGGTCCAGCGCCTCGACCTGAATGGCCACCAGGAACACCGACGACTGGGTGGGCGCCCACTCGACGTCGAGGATCCGCTCGGGCTCCCTGGACAGCGACTCGATGTTGACGCAGTCGCTGCGGTGAACCGATACGCCGCTGCCGCGCGTGACGAAGCCGATGATCGGGTCGCCCGGCACCGGCGTACAGCAGCGGGCCAGCTTGACCCACACGTCGTCGACGCCCTTGACCACGACGCCCGGGTCCGCGCTGGAGCGGCGCTTGCGGCCGCGCCCGCGGGTCGGCGGTGCGCTCTCGGCGATGTCCTCGGTTGCGGCCTCCTCGCCGCCGAGCGCCTGGACGAGCTTCTGCACGACGTTCTGCGCGGCCACATGGCCCTCGCCGATCGCCGCGTACAGGGACGAGATGTCCGGGTAGCGCATCTCGTGGGCGAGCGTGACCAGCGAGTCGCCGGTGAGGATGCGCTGGATCGGCAGGTTCTGCTTGCGCATGGCGCGCGCGATGGCGTCCTTGCCCTGCTCGATCGCCTCGTCGCGGCGCTCCTTGGAGAACCAGGCGCGGATCTTGTTCCTGGCCCGCGGCGACTTGACGAAGCCCAGCCAGTCGCGCGACGGCCCGGCACCGGCCGCCTTGGAGGTGAAGACCTCCACCAGGTCGCCGTTGTCCAGGGTCGACTCGAGCGGTACGAGGCGGCCGTTGACGCGGGCGCCGATGGTGCGATGGCCGACCTCGGTGTGCACGGCGTACGCGAAGTCGACGGGGGTCGCGCCCGCGGGGAGCGCTATGACGTCGCCCTTCGGCGTGAACACGAAGACCTCGTTGCGCGACAGGTCGAAGCGCAGGGACTCGAGGAACTCGCTCGGGTCCTCGGTCTCCTTCTGCCAGTCGAGCAGCTGGCGCAGCCACGCCATGTCGTTGACGGCTGCGCTGTCCTTGCCGGACCTGCCGGCACCGCTCTTCGGGGTGTCGGTGCGCACCTTGGAGGCGCCCGCGACGGCTTCCTGCTTGTACTTCCAGTGCGCCGCGATGCCGTACTCGGCGCGGCGGTGCATGTCGAACGTACGGATCTGGAGTTCGACCGGCTTGCCGTTGGGGCCGATGACCGTCGTGTGCAGCGACTGGTACATGTTGAACTTCGGCATCGCGATGTAGTCCTTGAACCGGCCGGGGACCGGGTTCCATCGCGCATGTACGGTGCCGAGCGCCGCGTAGCAGTCGCGGACCGTGTCGACCAGGACACGGATGCCCACCAGGTCGTAGATCTCCGCGAAGTCACGGCCGCGGACGATCATCTTCTGGTAGACGCTGTAGTAGTGCTTCGGCCGACCGGTGACGGTGGCCTTGATTCGGGCGGCACGCAGGTCGGACTGGACCTCGTCGGTGACTATGGCGAGGTACTCGTCGCGCTTGGGGGCGCGCTCGGCGACGAGACGGACGATCTCGTCGTACATCTTCGGGTAGAGGATCGCGAAGGCGAGGTCCTCGAGCTCCCACTTGATGGTGTTCATGCCCAGCCGGTGCGCCAGCGGGGCGTAGATCTCCAGGGTCTCGCGGGCCTTCTTCTCCTGCTTCTCGCGCTTCAGGTAGCGCATGGTGCGCATGTTGTGCAGGCGGTCGGCGAGCTTGATGACCAGGACTCGCGGGTCCTTGGCCATGGCGACGACCATCTTGCGCACGGTCTCGGCCTGCGCGGCCTCGCCGAACTTGACCTTGTCCAGCTTGGTGACGCCGTCGACGAGCAGGGCGACCTGGTCGCCGAAGTCGCGGCGCAGCGCGTCCAGGCCGTACTCGGTGTCCTCGACCGTGTCGTGCAGCAGGCCCGCCATCAGCGTGGCCGGGTCCATGCCGAGCTCGGCGAGGATCGTCGTCACCGCGAGCGGGTGCGTGATGTACGGGTCGCCGCTCTTGCGCTTCTGGCCGCGGTGCCAGCGCTCGGCGACCTGGTAGGCGCGCTCGATCTGGCGGAGAGTCGACGTCTCGATCTTGGGGTCGTTGCTGCGGACTATACGCAGCAGCGGCTCCAGGACCGGGTTGTAGGGGTTGGACCGCTGGACGCCGAGGCGTGCGAGACGGGCGCGTACGCGGTTGGAGGAGCCGGAGCGAGCCGGCGGGCCGGCCGGCCGGGCCGCGGGCGGCGGGGTGGGGGCGGGGCGTTCAGCCGCCGGCTTGGGGCGCGGCTGTTCCGCCGGGGGCTTGGGTCGCGCCGATTCGGCCTCCCGGCCGCTCTGCGCGGCCCCAGGCCCCTGGGCGGCAGCCGGCTTCGCGTGCTCTGCGGACGCCCGGTCCTGAGCGGTGCTCCCGGTCTTCGCGGGCAAGGCTGAGGCCGCCGTGGCCTGGCCCGGCTGCGTCTGGTCGGCCTTGGCGGCTGGGGGTGCCCCCAGGCGTTCGGCACTGGGGGAGAGTGGCTGGGCCTCGTCTGGCAAGAGGGCTCCTCGTGCGCGTTCCGGGTCCCCCGGTCAGGCCCCGGAAGCCCATGGTATCGATCCCCGGCTTCCGGTTCGTCCTCGGCCGGTGAGACGGCCTCGTAGCTGTGAAACGCGAGAGGCGGGTCCCGGATTCCTCCGAGGCCCGCCCCTCCCTGCGACGACCAGGTCGACCAGGTGTTCAGACGATGAGCAGCGACTCCAGCGGTGCACCGTCCAGGGCGCTCTCCAGGCGCGCGCGGCCGCCGAGGAAGCCCAGCTCCATCAGCATGATCACGCCGGCGACCTCGGCCCCGGCGCGACGGATGAGCTGCAGCGACGCCTCGGCGGTGCCGCCGGTGGCGAGCACGTCGTCGATGACCATGACGCGGTCGCCCGCGACCAGGTCCTCGGCGTGCACCTCGATCTCGGCCGAGCCGTACTCCAGGTCGTACGCCTGGCGGAGCGTCGCGCCGGGGAGCTTGCCTGCCTTGCGCACGGGGATGAAGCCGATGCCGGCACGGACCGCTGCCGGGGCGGCCAGGATGAATCCGCGGGCCTCCAGACCGACCACCTTCGTGGCGCCGTTCTCCACGCAGAACTCGGCCAGCGTGTCGGTGAGCGCGGTGAACGCCTTCGGGTCGGCCAGGAGCGGCGTGATGTCCTTGAACATCACGCCCGGCTTCGGGTAGTCCGCCACGTCCCGGATACGACTGAGCAGCAGTTCCTTGAGTGCGGTGTTCTCGCTCATCGGCGCTTCCCCGAGGGTCGGCCGCGGCCGCGACTGCGGGAGACGGGCTGGGTGCGGGGGCCGACGACCGCGTGGGCCGCGTCCTCCGGCTCGGCGTCTCCGGGCTCCGTGGCGCCGGGCGCCGCGGCTTCCGGCGTCTCGCCCTTCTCGGCGGCCGCCTCGCGCTTGGCGAGCACCCGCTTCTTCAGGGCCTTCATCTGCGGCTCGCGCTCCTTGAGCTCGGCGACGAGCGGCGTGGCGATGAAGATCGACGAGTACGCACCGGCGGCGAGGCCGACGAACAGCGACAGCGAGATGTCGTTGAGCATGCCCGCGCCGAGGACGCCGCCGCCGATGAACAGCAGGCCCCCGACGGGCAGCAGGGCGACCACCGTGGTGTTGATGGAACGCACCAGCGTGGCGTTGATGGAGCGGTTGGCGACCTCGCTGTACGTCCAGCGGGTCTGCTTGGTGATGTCCTTCGAGCTCTCCTTCAGGGAGTCGAAGACGACGACCGTGTCGTAGAGCGAGTAACCGAGGATCGTCAGCAGACCGATCACGGTGCCCGGGGTCACCTCGAAGCCGACCAGGGCGTAGATCCCGACCGTGATGGTGATGTCGTGGATCAGCGCGACCAGTGCGGCCACGGCCATGCGCCATTCGAAGGCGATCGCCAGATAGATCACCACGAGGACCATGAAGATCCCGAGGCCGGTCCAGGCCTTGTTGGCGATCTGCTCACCCCAACTGGGGCCCACGAGGTCGGCGTTGATGTCGTCCGACTTGAGGTCGAGCTCCTTGGCGAGCTCCGCCTTGATCGCGTCGGACTTGGCGGTGTCCACGCCGCTGATCTGGATGCGCAGACCGCCGGTGCCGAGCTCCTGGACGATGGCGTCGTGCCCGGCGGCCTCCTCCGCCTTCTGCTCGGCCTGGGAGGCGGAGA
Organism: Streptomyces sp. NPDC002896; assembly: GCF_040295225.1. Lineage (NCBI taxonomy): Bacteria > Bacillati > Actinomycetota > Actinomycetes > Kitasatosporales > Streptomycetaceae > Streptomyces > Streptomyces sp. NPDC002896. The sequence continues at coordinate 154,598 of NZ_JBEOVA010000003.1, forward strand.
CGCTCGTCTTCGGGGTGGTGAAGACGGCGCCGCCCTGGAACTCGATGCCCATGTTGAGCCCCTTCACCGTGAGGCCGAGGATGGCCGCAACGGTGATCAGGAGCGAGATGCCGTACCAGATCTTGCGCTTGCCGACGAAGTCGTAGCCGACCTCGCCGCGGTGGAGCCTGGCGCCGAGAGTGCCGAGTCGCGACATCTCAGGCCTCCTTGGGGTCGACGGGGGCGGATACGCGGCGGGTGCGGCGCAGCGGGGGCTTGGCGCCGAGCCGCTTCGGGTCCAGGCCGGACCACGTGTGGCCGCTGCCGAAGAACTTGCTGCGGGCGAGGATCGTCATCAGCGGCTTGGTGAAGAGGAAGACGACGACCACGTCGAGCAGGGTGGTCAGGCCGAGCGTGAACGCGAAGCCCTGCACCTTGCCGACGGTGACGATGAAGAGCACCGCGGCGGCGAGGAACGACACGAAGTCGGAGACCAGGATGGTGCGCCGGGCGCGCGGCCAGGCCCGCTCGACGGCGGGTCGCAGCGTGCGGCCCTCGCGGATCTCGTCCCTGATGCGCTCGAAGTACACGATGAACGAGTCCGCTGTGATGCCGATCGCGACGATGGCACCGCAGACCGCCGGCAGGTTGAGCGCGAAGCCGATGGTGGGGCCGAGCAGAGCCATGAGCGTGTACGTCAGTGCGGCCGAGACCAGCAGCGACGCGATGGCGATGAGCGACAGACCGCGGTAGTAGACCACCAGGTAGATGATGACCAGCGCGAGGCCGATGGCACCGGCGATCAGGCCCGCGTGCAGCTGCTCGCCGCCGAGGGCGGCGGTGACGGTGGTGACGCTCTGCTCCTCGAAGGAGAGCGGCAGGGCACCGTAGGAAAGCACGTTGGCCAGGCTCTCCGCGGACTCCTGGTTGAAGTTGCCGGAGATCTCGGCGCTGCCGCCGGTCAGTGCCTGGCTGACGTACGGGTCGGAGACGACCTCGCCGTCGAGCACGATGGCGAACTGGTTCTGCGGGGACTGGTTCTGCGCGAGCTTGCCCGTGATGGCCGCGAACTTCTTGGCGCCCGCGTCGGTGAACTCCATCGTGACTTTCCAGCCCGCGGCGTTCTGCGTGTCGTAGACGGCCTTGGCGTCGTCCACGTCGGTGCCCTCGACCTCGGCGGGGCCGAGGACGTACTTCTGCCACTGGCCCTGCGAGTTCGTGCCGCAGGCCACGGTCGACTCGGACGGCTTGACGCCGTCACCGGCCTTGGCGCGCTGCGCGGGGTCGGTGCAGTCGAGCTTGGCGTACTGCTGCTGCAGGTCGCTGGAGGTGTCCGAGGTGCTGGTCGCGGACGGAGAGGCGCTGGCGCTTGCCGCGGCTGATGCGCTGCCGGACGGCGAGCCGCTCGCGCTCGGCGACGCGGTGGAGTCCGCCTTGAGCGCGTCGGTGACCGGGCGTCCCTGGGAGGTGGCGGCGGCCGAGGGGGTCGCGGAGGACGAGGGGCTGGCGGAGGAGTCGGACGAGGTCGCCTTGTCCTGGTCGGCCGACGGGGAAGCGCTGCCGGACGCGCTCGGCGAGGGGCTGGCCGACGCTTCGGCGCCGCTGACCTCGGTCGCGAGAACGGGGCGGAAGTAGAGCTGGGCGGTGGTGCCGACCTGCTCGCGCGCCTGCTTCTCGTTGGTGCCCCGGGGGATGTTGACGATGATGTTGTCGTTGCCCTGGGTCTGCACCTCGGCCTCGGAGACACCGAGACCGTTGACACGGCGCTCGATGATGCCCACGGCCGTGTTCATGTTGGTCTGGTTGACCGCGTTCTCCTGACCCGGCTCACTCTTCGCCTTGAGCGTGATGCTGGTGCCGCCGGCGAGGTCGATGCCGAGACGCGGAGTGGTGTGCCCGGAAAGGAACATTCCCCCGGTGAGCGCCGCGATGGCGATCAGGATGAGAACCAGCGAGCGGCCCGGCCTGCTCTGGGCGCTCGTTCTCCGGCCCTTCTTCGGTGCTGCCACCTTCTCGTTCTTCCTCTCCAACCGTCCTGCGCGCGAATCTACGCGCATACGGCCATGACATGGTGTCGAGACGTGCCGAATCCGCACGCCCCGGGGACCGCGGTGCGCAGGCGGGCGCTCCGCGGTCCCCGGTCGTGGCTACTTCGTGTCGGACTCGCCGTCGGTCTTCTTCGGCTCGGCGTCGTCGGCCTCGGCGGCCTCGTCCTTCTTGCCGAGGTCGATGCGCGAGTCGTCGGAAGCGTCGGCGGGCTCGTCGGTCTCGGTGAGGGAGGAAGCGTCGTCGGGGACGACGGGGGTGTCGACCTTCAGGTCGTCGCCGGTGCCGTGGACGATGCGGTTGTACTCGTCGTCATCGAGGACGGCGCCGATCGCGTTCTTCGCGAAGACGAGGTGGACACCGGGGGCAGCCTCGAGGAGGACGGTGTCGGTGTTGACCTCCTTGACCGTGGCGTACATGCCGCCGATCGTGCGGATGCCGGTACCGGGCTGCATCTGGTCGCGCATGTTGGCGGCCTGCTGCTGCTTCTTCTTGGCAGAGCGGGTCATCAGGAACATGGCCCCGATGAGCACGATGAACGGGAGGAGGGTCACGATATTCACGGGACGGAATTTCCTTCGCACGACCGCGCTGGTGGGGCGGCCTGATGGATGGGGGTGGGCCTGCCGCCCGCAGAGGCGGCATCGGCGGAGTCTAGGCGAGTCCGCACGGATGGAACAACGCTCAGCATGGCAGCGTAGTTCCTGACCGGCTCAGTGCCCGCGTCGTCACGCCCCGAACAGGTCCTGTTGTCCGTTTCCGCCGGTCGCCTGGCGTGGCGGGGTGAGGCCGAGATGGGCCCATGCCGCGGGCGTCGCCACCCGGCCGCGCGGTGTCCGGGCCAGCAGCCCCTCACGAACGAGGAATGGTTCGGCCACTTCTTCGACTGTCTCGCGCTCCTCCCCCACGGCCACCGCGAGGGTGGACAGGCCGACCGGTCCGCCGGCGAAAAGCTTGAGCAAAGCCTGTAGAACGGCGCGGTCGAGGCGGTCGAGGCCCCGGGCGTCGACCTCGTAGACGGCGAGGGCCGCGGCAGCGATGTCGCGGCTGATCACGCCGTCGGCCTTGACCTGGGCGTAGTCGCGGACGCGGCGCAGCAGCCGGTTGGCGATACGGGGCGTGCCACGCGAGCGGCCCGCGATCTCGGAAGCCCCGTCGGCCTCGATCTCGACGTTCAGCAGGCTCGCGGAGCGGTGGATGACGCGCTCCAGCTCGACGGGTTCGTAGAACTCCATGTGCGCGGTGAAGCCGAAGCGGTCGCGCAACGGGGGCGGCAGCAGGCCCGCGCGCGTGGTGGCGCCGACCAGGGTGAAGGGCGGCAGCTCGAGCGGGATGGCGGTGGCGCCCGGGCCCTTGCCGACGATGACGTCGACGCGGAAGTCCTCCATCGCCATGTAGAGCATCTCCTCGGCGGGCCGCGACATGCGGTGGATCTCGTCGAGGAAGAGGACCTCTCCCTCCTGGAGGGAGGAGAGGATCGCCGCGAGGTCGCCCGCGTGCTGGATGGCCGGGCCGCTGGTGATGCGGATCGGGGCGCCCATCTCCGCCGCGATGATCATGGAGAGCGTGGTCTTGCCGAGGCCCGGCGCGCCCGAGAGCAGGACGTGGTCGGCTGTGGCGCCACGCTGCCGCGCCGCCTTCAGCACGAGGTCCAGCTGCTCCCGGACCCGTTCCTGGCCGACGAACTCGCCCAGCGACTTCGGCCGCAGCGCCGCCTCGACGGCCTGGTCCTCACCGTCGGCCGCGGCTCCGACCAGTCGGCCGGCCTGGGTGTCGTCGGTGACGGGTGACGTGTCGTCCCAGTTCACGGGTGATCGCCTCACGGGTTGGTGGCGGGCATGCCGCCTGTTGTACGGGTGGTGGGGACGCACGAGGTGCGGCGGCGCGGGGAAGCGCTGGGGTCCGCAGCCGCGGGCAGGGGGCTGGGATGCGGCCGGTGCCGTTGGTGCGTGTACGGCTCCGGGACGTCGGCGGCTGAGCAGCGGTGGGGGCCGGACGACCCGTCGGCGGTGTCCAGCCCCGGGATGTGGGTGGCTGCGGGGCGGTGGGGGCCGGACGCCGCGCCGGCCACCCCGCCGGTTTTGTGTGCCGCCGTGGTGGCTCGGCGCCGGTGAAGCGGCGGGCCCACCGGGCCGCCCACGGTGTCTGCCCGGCTCATCGAGTGCGGTTCAGTGTCTGCAGCGCGGCCTTCAGCAACATGCCCACCTGCGGGTTGCCCCCGGCCGCCTCGGCCTGCGGAGTGACGGCCGTGACCGCTTCGTCGGCCTCACGCGTGGCGTAGCCGAGACCGACCAGCGCCGCGTGCAGCTGGTCGCGCCAGCCGGACGTGACGGGGGCGCCGACCCCCGTGCCCGTGCCGATGGGCTCGCCGAGGCGATCCCTGAACTCCAGGAGAAGCTTCTGGGCGCCCTTCTTGCCGATGCCCGGGACGGCGGTGAGGGCCTTCTCGTCACCGGTCGCGACGGCGCGGCGCAGCGCGTCCGGGCTGTGCACGGCGAGCATGGCCTGCGCGAGACGCGGTCCCACGCCGCTGGCCGTCTGCAGGAGCTCGAAGGTCTGACGCTCGTCGTCGTCCGCGAAGCCGTAGAGCGTGAGCGAGTCCTCCCGGACGACGAGGGAGGTGGCCAGCTTCGTCTGCTGGCCGATGCGCAGGGTGGAGAGGGTGTTCGGCGTGCACTGGACGGCCATCCCGATGCCGCCGACCTCGACCACCGCGGCGTCCGGAGCGAGGGCGGCGACCGGGCCGCTGACGAAGGCGATCATCGGGTGACCTTCCGTGCGAGTGTCTGTGCCTGTGCTTGTGCCTGTGCTTGTGCCTGGGCCCGTGTCTGCGCCTGGGCCCGGCGGGCGTCCGCGTGCGCCTGCTGGAGGCGGTTCATCGCGGGCGCGCGCCAGATGTGGCAGATGGCGAGGGCGAGGGCGTCCGCCGCGTCGGCGGGCTTCGGGGGTGCGGCGAGCCGCAGGAGGCGGGTGACCATGGCGCCGACCTGCGCCTTGTCGGCGCGGCCTGTGCCGGTGACGGCGGCCTTCACCTCGCTGGGCGTGTGCAGCGCGACGGGCAGTCCGCGGCGGGACGCGCAGAGCATGGCGACCGCGCTGGCCTGGGCGGTGCCCATGACCGTACGCACGTTGTGCTGGCTGAACACGCGCTCCACGGCGACGCATTCGGGCTGGTGCTCGTCCAGCCACTGCTCTATGCCCTGCTCGATGGCGACCAGGCGGTGGCCGATGTCGGCGTCCGCGGGCGTACGCACCACGCCGACGCCCAGCATCGTCAGCGGGCGGCCCGCGACGCCTTCCACGACGCCCACGCCGCACCGGGTCAGCCCCGGGTCCACGCCGAGTACGCGCATCGCGTATGCCCCTCCCCCTCGCGTCTGTCGGCTCTGCCGGCCATCTCTGCCTGCGTTGTTGCAGGCTAGCGGGTGGCACTGACAACGCGACGGGCCGACGGGTGGTGTCCCGTCGGCCCGTGCACGTCGGCAGTTGCGGCCGCCCGTCGGCCCTTCCGGCCGTCAGGCCTCGACCTTCTCCATGATGTCGTCGGAGACGTCGAAGTTGGCGAAGACGTTCTGCACGTCGTCGCTGTCCTCGAGCGTGTCGATCAGCTTGAAGATCTTCTTGGCGCCCTCCTCGTCCAGCTCGACCTGCATGGTCGGGACGAAGTTGGCGTCGGCGGAGTCGTAGTCGATCCCGGCGTCCTGGAGGGCGGTGCGGACCGCGACCAGGTCGGTCGCCTCGCTGATCACCTCGAAGGACTCGCCGAGGTCGTTGACCTCCTCGGCGCCCGCGTCGAGCACGGCACCCAGAACGTCGTCCTCGGTGAGGTCGCCCTTGGGGACGATCACGACGCCCTTGCGGTTGAACAGGTACGAGACGGATCCCGGGTCGGCCATGGAGCCGCCGTTGCGGGTCATGGCGACGCGGACGTCCGATGCGGCGCGGTTGCGGTTGTCGGTGAGGCACTCGATGAGCACCGCGACGCCGTTCGGGCCGTAGCCCTCGTACATGATCGTCTCGTAGTCGGCGCCGCCGGCCTCGAGACCGCCACCGCGCTTGATCGCGGAGTCGATGTTCTTGTTCGGAACCGACTGCTTCTTCGCCTTCTGTACGGCGTCGAAGAGCGTCGGGTTGCCCTCCAGGTCGACGCCGCCCATGCGGGCCGCGACCTCGATGTTCTTGATGAGCTTCGCGAAGAGCTTGCCGCGCTTGGCGTCGATCACGGCTTTCTTGTGCTTCGTCGTGGCCCATTTAGAGTGGCCGGACATCTGCCTGTCTCCTTCGCGTAACCCATCTCTGAAAACGAACTCCAGAGATCCTACAAGGCCCCGGGGTTCCGATTCTCGTGCACCATGTCCACGAACAGGGCGTGCACACGGTGGTCGCCGGTCAGTTCCGGGTGGAAGGACGTGGCGAGCGCGTTGCCCTGGCGTACGGCGACGATGTGGCCCTCGTGCTCGGCGAGCACCTCGGCGCGGGCGCCGACGGACTCCACCCAGGGGGCGCGGATGAAGACGCCCTCCACGGGGCCTCCCTCGATGCCCGCGATGTCGACCGCGGCCTCGAAGGACTCGTTCTGCCGGCCGAAGGCGTTGCGGCGCACGATCATGTCGATGCCGCCGACGGTCTCCTGGCCCGAGCGCGGGTCGAGGATCTTGTCGGCGAGCATGATCATGCCGGCGCAGGTGCCGTAGACGGGCATTCCGGCCTGCACGCGCGCGCGGAGGGGCTCCATCACGCCGAACAGGACGGCCAGCTTGGAGATGGTGGTGGACTCGCCGCCGGGGACGACCAGGCCGTCGATCTCGGCGAGCTCCTCGGGGCGCCGGACCGGCCTGGCCACGGCGTCGGCCGCGGCCAGGGCGATCAGGTGCTCCCGTACGTCGCCCTGGAGCGCCAGGACGCCGATGACAGGTGTGCCGCTCATGTGGTTACCAGCCGCGGTTCGCGTAGCGCTCGGCCTCGGGGAGGGTGTCGCAGTTGATGCCGACCATGGCCTCGCCCAGGTTGCGGGACGCGTCCGCGATGATCTTCGGGTCGTCGTAGAAGGTGGTGGCCTTCACGATGGCGGCGGCCCGCTTGGCCGGGTCGCCCGACTTGAAGATGCCGGAGCCGACGAAGACGCCCTCGGCGCCGAGCTGGCGCATCAACGCGGCGTCGGCCGGGGTGGCGACACCGCCGGCGGAGAACAGCACGACCGGCAGCTTGCCGAGCTCGGCGACCTCCTTGACCAGCTCGTACGGGGCGCGCAGCTCCTTGGCGGCGGCGTACAGCTCGTGGTTGTCGTAGCCACGGAGCCGGGCGATCTCGTTCTTGATCTGGCGCAGGTGGCGGACGGCCTCGACGACGTTGCCGGTGCCGGCCTCGCCCTTGGAGCGGATCATGGCCGCGCCCTCGGCGATACGGCGCAGGGCCTCGCCCAGGTTGGTGGCACCGCAGACGAAGGGGGTGGTGAAGGCCCACTTGTCGGAGTGGTTGACCTCGTCGGCCGGGGTGAGGACCTCGGACTCGTCGATGTAGTCCACGCCGAGGGACTGCAGGACCTGGGCCTCCACGAAGTGGCCGATACGGGACTTCGCCATGACCGGGATCGAGACGGCGTCGATGATGCCCTCGATCATGTCCGGGTCGGACATGCGGGCCACGCCGCCGTCCTTGCGGATGTCGGCCGGGACCCGCTCCAGGGCCATGACGGCGACGGCGCCCGCGTCCTCGGCGATCTTCGCCTGCTCCGGGGTGACGACGTCCATGATCACGCCACCCTTGAGCTGCTCGGCCATACCGCGCTTCACGCGCGCGGTGCCGGTCGCCGGGGTGGTGTCGGAGCCGGGCTGGGTGGTGCTGGGGAGCGTGCTGGACACGGGTGACCTCACTCGATGAAGAGAGTTTCTGCATCGTCGAGGAAACCGTCGCGATGCAGGCCACATCAAGGGCCAATGGTGACGCGGTGGCTCATTTTTCCCTTACCACTGTGGGGCAGGCGTACCGCCCGAAGCCGCGCCGCCCTAAGAAGCCGCGCGATCCGCCAGTGCCACCGGTGGCTCGTCGTCCATCTCGAAGGCCATCGGGAACGGCGCGTGACCCGCGAGCCGGAACCATCTCACCTTGCGGTGCCGGCGCAGTGCGCGAGCCGCCCGCACGGAGTCGTTGTGGAAGCGCCTGGCCATCGGGACCCGGCGTACCGCCTGGGCCAGCTCTCGGGCGGCCTCCTCGCCACCGGGCGCCTCCCGAACCGCCTCGACCTGCTCGGGCTCGCCGAAGATGGCCCGCAGCGCCTGGCTGAGCTCGCTCTCGGCCACCTCGCGCTGCTCCTCCTCCGCCTGCCGGGCCGCGTGCGCCGCCTCGTAGAGCACGATCGAGGCGGCCGGGTCGAGTACGCCCGAGGTGGCCAGCTCCTGCGCGACCGACGCACGGCGCAGCAACTGCGCGTCGAGCGCGGCACGCGCCGCGTCGATTCGCGCGTGCAGCCTGTCGAGACGGCCCGCGGTCCAGCTCAGGTAGAGGCCGACCACGACGAGGGCGACGACGATCCAGATCAGAGTGGAGGTCACGGGCGGCAAGGCTACCGGGGCGGTGGCACGCCGATCGGCGCGGGCGTCCGGGCCCGGGGCGACCTGTGCGACACGCGGCGTGGCAGTGAGTGGCAGTGAAGGGTCTGCGCGTCAGCTCACCGCGACCGCACCGCACCCGCGGAGCGGGAAGCACGCGCGCGTGCGCGCCGTGCTCCCGCCGCTCAGTCCCGCGCCAGCCCGAACCGCGCCCGCAGCCCGGTGCGTTCGTCGGCGGCCACTGAGGCGGCGCCGTCCGCGACCGTCTCGTAGACCGCGAGGATGTCCGCGCCGACCGTCGACCAGTCGAAGCGGCGCACGTGCGTGCTGCCGCGCTCCCGGAGTTCTGCGCGGCGTTCGGCGTCGCCGAGGAGGCGTACGGCCGATGCCGCCAGCGCGTCCGCGTCCTCGTTGGTGAAGAGCTCGCCCGCCTTGCCACGGTCCAGTACCTGGGCGAACGCGTCGAGGTCGGAGGCGAGGACGGGCGCGCCCGCGGACATCGCCTCGACCAGGATGATCCCGAAGCTCTCACCGCCGGTGTTGGGCGCGACGTACAGGTCGACGCTGCGCAGCAGGCGGGCCTTGTCCTCGTCGCTGACCATGCCGAGGAACTCGACGCGGTCGCGCATCCGCGCGGGCAGTGTCTCGACAGCCTCCTCCTCGTCGCCGCGCCCGGCGACGAGGAGCCGGGTCTCCGGCCGCTCCGCGAGGATCTTCGGCAGGGCCTTCATCAGCACCGGAAGCCCCTTCCGGGGCTCGTCGATACGGCCGATGAAGCCGATGGTCTGCCCCTGCCACTCGGCCTTGGGCTGCGCGTCGGCGAAGAAGTCGACGTCCACGCCGTTGGGGATGACCACCGCGTCGCCGCCGAGGTGTTCGACGAGGGTCCGGCGGGCGTACTCGCTCACCGCGATCCGCGCGCTGATCTTCTCCAGCGCCGGCTGCAGGATCGGATACGCCGCGATCATCGCCCGGGACCGCGGGTTGGACGTGTGGAAGGTGGCGACGATGGGCCCCTGCGCGGCCCAGCAGGTGAGCAGCCCCAGCGAGGGCGACGTCGGCTCGTGGATGTGGATGACGTCGAAGGTGCCGTCGTGCAGCCAGCGCCGCACCCGCGCCGCGGAGAGAAAACCGAAGTTGAGCCGCGCGACCGAGCCGTTGTACGGCACGGGGACCGCCCGGCCCGCCGACACGACGTACCCCGGGAGGGGGGTGTCGTCGTCCGCGGGGGCGAGGACGGACACCTCGTGCCCGAGTCGGATGAGGTGCTCGGCCAGGTCGCGGATGTGGAACTGGACGCCGCCCGGCACGTCCCAGGAGTACGGGCAGACGATGCCGATCCTCACGCCGGCGCCCCCGGATCCGCGGCCTTCGGCCCCTTCCCGGGCTCCAGGTCCGCGAGCCACAAACGCTGCAGCATGTGCCAGTCCTCCGGATGCTCGGCGATCCCCGTGGCGAAGGCGTCTGCCAGCGCCTGTGTCATGACAGACGTCTTCTCGGCCCGGGTACCTGTTTCCGGCACCGTAATGGGCCGGTGGACGCATCCCTTCATGGCGGTCGAGTCGTCGTACCAGAGGGTGGCCGGCAGCAGCAGCGCACCGGTCTGCTGGGCGAGCATCGCCGGGCCCGCCGGCATCCGCGCGGTGTCGCCGAAGAACCGGACCTCGACGCCCGACGCCGACAGGTCCCGGTCGGCGACGAGGCACACCAGGCCGCCGGCGCGCAGCCGCCGCGCCAGCGTGCCGAAGGCGGCGCCGCCGGTGTGGGGCAGCACCTCCATGCCGAGGCTCTCGCGGTAGGCGACGAACCGGTCGTACAGCGTCTCCGGCTTCAGCCGCTCCGCGACGGTCGTGAACGGGACGCCGAGGTGCGTGGTGACCCAGGCGCCCGCGAGGTCCCAGTTGGCCAGGTGGGGCAGGGCGAGTATGACGCCCCGGCCTTCGGCGAGGCCGTCCGTCAGGTAGTGGATGTCCTTCGCGTCGAAGGCGGCGCTCACGCGCTCCTTGCTCCAGGCAGGGAGGCGGAAGGACTCCATCCAGTAGCGCAGGTAGGAACGCATGCCCGCCTTGGAGAGCTCGGCGAGGCGCTCGGGTCCCGCGTCGGGCACCACGCGCGCGAGGTTGGCCTCGAGCCGCTGCACGCCCTTGCCGCGGCGCTTCCACGCGATGTCTGCGATGGCCCGGCCGAGCCGCACGGCGACGGGCTCGGGGAGTTGCTTGACGGTGGCCCAGCCCAGTCCGTACAGGGCGTCCGTAAGCCGCTCCTGGACAGGGCTCATGAGGCGGCCCCGCTCTCCTGCGAGTCCTGTGACGACGCGGATTCCTCGGCCTCCGCGGACTCCCTGCGGACGGTCACCACGCGCTGGATGAGAGTGACGAGGCTGCCCACGGCCACGATCCACAGGGCGATCGGCAGCAGCACCTGGATACCCGGCACACCGAACGTGTGCAGGCCCGCGAGACCGGCCGCGACCAGTGAGATCACCAGCCGCTCGGCGCGCTCGACGAGACCGTTGACCGCGACCGGCAGGCCGATCGATTCTCCACGTGCCTTGGTGTACGACACGACCTGGCCGCTGGCCAGGCAGAAGATGGCGACGGCGCAGAGGACGTTGTCGTTGCCGGTGCCCGCGTACCAGAGCGCGAAGCCACCGAAGATGGCGCCGTCGGCGACGCGGTCGAGGGTCGAGTCGAGGAAGGCTCCCCAGCGGCTGGAGCGGCCCAGCTGGCGCGCCATGTTGCCGTCGACCAGGTCCGAGAAGACGAACAGCGTGATGACGACGGTGCCCCAGAAGAACTCGCCCCGGGGGTAGAAGACCAGCGCACCCGCCACCACGCCGGCCGTACCGATGAGCGTGACCGTGTCGGGGCTCACCCCTCGGCGGATGAGAAACGCGGCGAACGGTGTGAGGACACGCGTGAAGAATGCACGCGCGTACTTGTTCAGCATGGCCTTCCAGACGGTCGGTGCGCCGCGTGGCCCCTGCTGACCACCGGCTGGCCCATCGTAGCCACGCGCGCGTGGCCGCGAGTGCCGAGCGTCGAGGCCGGGTGATCTCGTACGACGTATGGACGCACCGTTACGGGAGTGCAAAGCTCGAAAACATCGGGGCGTCGCCGGAGCCGCCACCGCTGGGGTGCCCCCGGCCCATGGCTGGAGGAAGGAAAGCCGCAGGTCCACGCCCTGACAGACCTCACCGTGCACGAAACCGGGAGGCAGGAAAATGGGCGACAAGGCGAATGCACACTCCGGAGCCGCCGGCAGGGCAGCGACGGCCGACCACCCCTCGTCCGTACGGAATGTGGTTCTGGTCGGCCACAGCGGATCGGGCAAGACGACTCTGGTGGAGGCCCTCGCGCTGACCGCGGGGGCGGTGAACCGGGCGGGCCGCGTGGAGGACGGCGGCACCGTCTCCGACTACGACGAGATCGAGCACCGCCAGCAGCGCTCGGTGCAGCTCTCGCTGGTTCCCGTCGAATGGGACGGATACAAGATCAACATCCTGGACACCCCGGGATACGCCGATTTCGTCGGGGAGTTGAGGGCCGGTCTGCGAGCGGCGGACGCGGCCCTTTTCGTCGTCTCGGCGGCCGACGGCGTCGACGGCTCGACCCGCATGGTGTGGGAGGAGTGCGCCGCGGTCGGCATGCCGCGGGCGATCGTGATCACGCACCTGGAGGCGGCGCGGGCCGACTTCGAGGAGATGACGCGTAACTGCGCTGAGACGTTCGGCGGGGACGACCCCGACGCCGTGCTGCCGCTGTACCTGCCGCTGCGCGGCGAGCCGGGACCGGACGGGCACGCGCCCGTGACGGGCCTGATCGGCCTGCTGACCCAGCGGCTGTTCGACTACTCATCCGGCGAGCGCAAGGAGTCCGAACCGGGCCCCGACCAGCTCCCGCTCATCGATGAGGCACGCAACCGGCTGATCGAGGGGGTTATCGCCGAGAGCGAGGACGAGACCCTCATGGACCGCTATCTCGGCGGCGAGGAGATCGACGTCAAGACGCTGATCGAGGACCTGGAGCGCGCCATCGCGCGCGGCAGCTTCCATCCCGTGCTGGCCGCCGCGCCCGCCGCCGATGGCGCCCGGCAGGGCCTGGGCACCGTCGAGCTCCTGGAGCTGATCACCCGCGGTTTCCCGACGCCGATGGAGCACGAGTGCCCGGCGGTCACGACACTGGACGGCAAGTCACGGGCGGAGGTCACGTGTGATCCGGACGGGCCGCTGGTGGCGGAGGTCGTCAAGACGGCATCCGATCCGTACGTCGGCCGGGTGTCCCTGGTACGCATCTTCTCGGGCACCCTGCACCCCGACCTGACCGTGCACGTCTCGGGGCACGGTCTCGCCGACCGCGGGCACGAGGATCACGACGTCGACGAACGCATCGGCGCCCTGTCGGCGCCGTTCGGCAAGCAGCAGCGGACCCTCTCGCAGGCCATCGCGGGCGATCTCGCGTGCGTCGCGAAGCTCGGCCGTGCCGAGACGGGCGACACCCTGTCGGCCAAGGACGACCCCCTGCTGATGGAGCCGTGGGACATGCCCGATCCGCTGCTGCCGGTGGCCATCCAGGCACACAGCAAGGCGGACGAGGACAAGCTCTCCCAGGGCCTCGCCCGGCTCGTCGCGGAGGACCCGACGCTGCGCCTCGAGCAGAACCAGGACACCCACCAGGTGGTGCTGTGGTGCCTGGGCGAGGCGCACGCGGACGTCGTCCTGGAGCGGCTGCGCGGGCGCTACGGCGTGCAGGTCGACGTCGTACCGCACAGGGTCTCCCTACGGGAGACGTTCGGGAGCAAGGCCTCCGCACGCGGCCGCCATGTGAAGCAGTCGGGCGGTCACGGTCAGTACGCGATCTGCGAGATCGAGGTGGAGCCGCTGCCGGGCGGCTCGGGCATCGAGTTCGTGGACAAGGTCGTCGGCGGCGCGGTGCCGCGGCAGTTCATCCCGTCGGTCGAGAAGGGCGTGCGCGCCCAGGCCGCCAAGGGGGTCGCCGCCGGCTATCCGCTCATCGACGTCCGGGTCACGCTCCTCGACGGCAAGGCGCACTCGGTGGATTCCTCCGACGCCGCGTTCCAGACGGCGGGCGCCCTCGCACTGCGGGAGGCGGCATCGGATGTGCGGATCCATCTGCTGGAACCGGTCGCCGAGGTCCAGGTGCTCGTCGGCGACGACTACGTCGGCCCGGTGATGAGCGATCTGTCGGGACGGCGCGGCCGGGTGGTCGGCACCGAGCAGGCGCCCGGCGGGCGCACGCTCGTACGGGCCGAGGTCCCCGAGATCGAGATCGACCGTTACGCGGTGGACCTGCGTTCGATCTCGCACGGCACCGCGCGGTTCAGCCGCCGGTACGCACGGCACGAACCGATGCCGCCGCAGATCGCCGACAAGGTCCGCGAACAGGCCCGCGAGGCCGCCTAGTTCCAGCAGTCCGATCAATCACACGTCCCGGCCGGGTCTCACACCGAGGCCCGGCCGGGCGGTCCGATGGCCGGGGCCATCCGCCCAATCCCCTTCTGGGCGGGCGGCCTTGGGCCTGCTCGCGCCGCACATGCCTGGCGGCCTTCGGCCTGCTCGCGCCGCACATGCCTGGCGGCCTTCGCCCTGCTCGCGCTGCACACGCCGCACTTGACGTGCTGCGTGTGCGCCCCCGTAAGCCCACTGCCGGATGTCGGTGCTCCCCGATACGCTGATGACCTGATCAAGCTGATGGGCGATCAAGCCGATGAGCCGATCAACAGGTGTGCGGGGCAAGGAAGTCGGGAAGGGCCGCAGCATCGAAGCGCGGCGGCGATGGGGGCGGCAGTGGCGGACGACGTATTCGATTTCAGGCCCGGGGCCCAGGTGCCGCTGTCGGGCTCAGCGGGCCAGACGGCGGCGACGCAGGCGCTCGCCTCGGCCGCGTACCGGGACAACGACGTCAAAGAGATCCTCAAGGCCAACAGCGACTGGCACAAGTGCGAGGTGAAGGAGGGCCTGTGGTGGGACCTCTTCAAACCGAACCTCGGCGAGGCCTTCGCGCGGGCCGTCCAGGTCCGGATGCTCGGGGGCGCCCGCAAGCCGCTGATCCAGTCCTTCGGGACCGAACCGCAGGCTGTCGTGGAGCACTGCCTCGCCGCGAACCGCCTCCGCCGTGAGCGCGACAGCTGGCTCACGGCAGTGACGGTGCTGTCCGGGCTGCTTTTCCTGCCGGGACTCGCGGTGTGGCTGCTGGTCTTCCAGATCAGAAGGACGGTCGCCAAGACCGAGGACAAACGCGCGTCCGTACTCGCAACCGCCGTCCTGTTCGCCGTGGGCGTGCTGGCCGTGATCTTCCTTCTCCGGCTGCCGTTCGACGGCTTCTGGGCCTGGTACACGCGCGCTGCGATCGTCGCTCCCGTGGCGGGCTGGTTCTGGGCGAGGCAGATATGCGAGCGCACCGCCAAGGACATGCGCGAGCGCTGGGACAGCCTGCTGGCCGGTGGGGGCGTCGGCGCCAAGATCCCCGAGGCGGTGCCGGGCAGTCCCGGCGAGACGGCGGCCGAGCGGCTCCGCCAGGGCCTGGCCCGGCTGACCGCCGAGCAGCAGTCCAACACCGTCTTCTACGCCGGGCCGAAGGGCATCCTGGGGATGGGCACCCGCTGGGGCAGCTGGCAGCTGGCCGAGGAGCTCGTGCCGCGCGAGAAGGGCACCGAGATCCACCCCTTCCGCAGCTGGGACGTCATCCGGTCCATCCACGACCAGCTGCGCATGCTGGAGCGCGGCCCGCTGCACACCGGCGGCTTCCCCACTCCCTCCATGCGGCACTGGATCGTCTCGCCCATCGGTGAGAAAGCCGACGAGGTGTCCCGGCCGACCGGCACGGACGTGGAGGCCTTCCAGATCAGGCCGCACGAGGTCCAGCGCATCTGCAACGAGCAGCAGTTCGGCGGCGGTGACCGCCACTATCTGGGCGTGCAGTTCACGCTCTGGGACGGCCAGCTGGTGATCACCATGCTGATCACCGTGACGGTGCTGCACGAGACGTTGCGCATCGAGGTCACCGGGCACGCACTGGGGCCTGTGCACTCCCTCTTCACCACGAAGCCGAAGGCGAAGGTGAAGGAGGTCGCCAAGCCGATCAGGTTCTGGGAGGTCCAGGAGAAGAAGCTGCCCCTCGTCGAGCCCGACGAGGTGGTCCGCCTCGCGGTGCGCGCCCCCTTCACCTGGTATCCGCCCCTGCTCGACTTCCTGGGCGGCAAGATCAAGCTCCCCGAGCCGTTCGGCCTGCGGCACGCCTGGGCGGACAAGCCCTGGCGCCACCGCTTCATGGCCGACGACGCACTGCGCACCGCCACACCCGTACTGCGCGTGGTGCACGCCGCGGCGATCAAGGTCCTCGCCGAGAACGGCGTCGACACGGAGAAGTTCGGCACCCGCTCGCTGCTACTGAGCAACCTGATCCAGGACCCGACGCCTACGGCAGCGGACGTGTACGAGGCGTAAACCCTCCGGGGGCGCGGAGCCCTGGCCCGTCGGCTACGCCGCAGGCCAGGCGTCCGCGATCATCTTCCGCGTATCGGCCAGCAACTGCGGCAGCACCTTCGTGTGGCCGACAACCGGCATGAAGTTCGTGTCGCCACCCCACCGCGGCACGATGTGCTGATGCAGGTGGGCCGCGATGCCGGCCCCCGCCACCGTGCCCTGGTTCATGCCGATGTTGAACCCGTGCGCCCCGGAGGCGCTGCGCAGCGCCGTCATGGCCTGCTTGGTGAGCTCGGCGAGCTCGGCGGTCTCCGGCCCGGTCAGGTCCGTGTAGTCGGCCACGTGGCGGTAGGGCACGACCATCAGGTGGCCGCCGTTGTACGGGTACAGGTTGAGCACCGCGTACACGTGCTCGCCGCGTGCGACGACGAGCCCGTCCTCGTCGGACTTGCCGGGAATCGAGCAGAAGGGGCAGCCGTCGTCCGCTCCCGGACCGGTCGGCTTGTTCTCGCCCTGGATGTAGGCCATCCGGTGGGGGGTCCACAAACGCTGGAACGCGTCCTGCGTCCCCACTCCGATCTGCTGCTCCGGCTCACTCGTCATGCTGTGCAGCATATGGCTTCGCCCGTTCGGAACGTGTCGCCGGGGCGGCCCTGCACCGCACCCCGCCAAGCTGGCCGGATGGACCACCACAGCCGCTCGTCACACACCGAGAGCAGGCAGGCACGCTGGGAGCAACGCACGGAGATCCCGCTCGGTGTGGCGTCGCTGGCGTATCTCGCCGCCTACGCGGTGTGGGTGCTCGGTGAGTCCCTGCCCGAGGACTGGCGCGACGCCTGCCTCGCAGTGACCATGGCCTCCTGGGCACTGTTCGTCGTGGACTATGCGGTGCTGTGGCGGATGAGCGGCCAAGGCCTGCGGTTCGTACGGAAGCACTGGCTGGACACCATCGTGCTCCTGCTGCCCCTGCTCCGGCCGCTGCGCTTCGTACGGCTCTACGAGGCGATGCAGCGGCGGCGCCATGAACCACGTCTGGCCGTGTACGCGCGCGTGATGGCCTACGCGAGCATGTCGGTGGTCCTGCTCGGCTTCACGGGGGCCCTCGCCGTCTACCACGCGGAACACACGGCAGCGGGCGCCAGCATCCGTACCTTCGGGGAGGCCGTCTGGTGGACGTGCTCGACGCTCGCGACCGTCGGATACGGCGACGTGGTGCCCGTGACACCCATGGGGCGTCTGGTCGCGGTGGGGCTGATGTGCTGCGGTCTGGCGCTGCTCGCCGCCGTGACGGGCTCGTTCTCGTCGTGGCTCATCCAGGTGTTCACGCGGGAGGACCAGGCACGCGCCCGAGGTACCGAGGCGCGCGTCCACGGAGAAAGGGCCCCGGGGAAGTCCCCGGGGCCCTGAACCCACGTAAGCGGGCGGCGCTCAGACCTGGATCCTGCGCTCCACCACGTCGACGATCTTGTCGAGCGCCTCGTCGCGCGGGATGCCGTTCTCCTGCGAACCGTCCCGGTAGCGGAAGGAGACCGTCCCGGCCTGCATGTCGTCGTCACCGACGATGATCATGAACGGGACCTTCTGCTTCTGCTGGTTCCGGATCTTCTTCTGCATGCGGTCCGATGAGGCGTCGACCTCCACCCGCAGGCCCCGCTTCTTCGCCTCGGCCGCGAACTCCTGGAGGTACGGCACGTGGGTGTCGCCGACGGGGATGCCGACGGCCTGCACGGGCGCCAGCCACGCCGGGAACGCACCCGCGTAGTGCTCGAGGAGCACCGCGAAGAAACGCTCGATCGAGCCGAACAGCGCGCGGTGGATCATGACCGGCCGCTGCTTGGAGCCGTCGGGCCCGGTGTACTCGAGGTTGAAGCGCTCCGGCAGGTTGAAGTCCAGCTGCACGGTGGACATCTGCCAGGTGCGGCCGATGGCGTCCTTCGCCTGGACGGAGATCTTCGGGCCGTAGAAGGCCGCGCCGCCCGGGTCCGGGACCAGCGGGAGGCCCTGCTTCTCGGCCACCTTGCGCAGCGTCTCGGTCGCCTCCTCCCAGACCTCGTCGGAGCCGACGAACTTCTCCGGGTCCTTGGTGGAAAGCTCCAAGTAGAAGTCGGTCAGACCGTAGTCGCGCAGCAGGTTCAGCACGAAGGTGAGCGTCGAGTCGAGCTCGTCCGCCATCTGCTCCTTGGTGCAGTAGATGTGCGCGTCGTCCTGGGTGAAGCCGCGGGCGCGGGTGAGGCCGTGCACGACGCCCGACTTCTCGTACCGGTACACGGTCCCGAACTCGAAGAGGCGCAGCGGCAGTTCACGGTACGAGCGGCCGCGCGCGTCGAAGATCAGGTTGTGCATCGGGCAGTTCATGGGCTTGAGGTAGTAGTCCACGCCCTCGTCGAGCTGCATGGGCGGGTACATGCCGTCGGCGTACCAGTCCAGGTGGCCCGAGGTCTCGAAGAGCTTCCCTTTGGTGGCGTGCGGGGTGTAGACGAACTCGTAGCCCTCTTCCTCGTGGCGCCGCCGCGAGTAGTCCTCCATGGTGCGGCGGATGATGCCGCCCTTGGGGTGGAAGACCGCGAGGCCGGAGCCGATCTGGTCGGGGATGGAGAACAGGTCGAGCTCGCTGCCCAGCTTGCGGTGGTCGCGCTTCTCGGCCTCGGCGAGGAAGTCGAGGTGCGCCTTCAGCGCGTCCTTGGACGGCCAGGCGGTGCCGTAGATGCGCTGCAGCATGGGGTTCTTCTCGCTGCCGCGCCAGTACGCCGCCGCGTTCCGCATCAGCTTGAACGCCGGGATGTTCCGGGTGGTGGGCAGGTGCGGGCCTCGGCAGAGGTCCTTCCAGCACAGGTCGCCGGTCTTGGCGTCGAGGTTGTCGTAGATGGTCAGCTCGCCCGCGCCGACCTCGACGTCCGCCCCGTCGTCCGAGGACGCGGAGCCCTTGAGGCCGATGAGCTCCAGCTTGTACGGCTCCGACGCCAGCTCCTCGCGTGCGGCCTCGTCGGTGACGACGCGGCGCGAGAAGCGCTGCCCGCGCTTCTGGATCTCCTGCATCTTCTTTTCGATGGCCTTGAGATCCTCGGGGGTGAACGGCCGCTCGACGTCGAAGTCGTAGTAGAAGCCGTCCCTGACCGGCGGGCCGATGCCCAGCTTGGCCTCGGGGAACAGCTCCTGCACGGCCTGCGCCATGACGTGCGCGGTCGAGTGGCGCAGGATGTTCAGGCCGTCCTCGGAGGAGATCTCGACGGGCTCGACCTTCTCGCCGTCCTTGATCGCGTACGCGAGGTCCTTGAGCTGGCCGTCCACGCGGGCCGCGACGATGGTGCGCTCACCGGCGAAGAGGTCGGCGGCCGTAGTGCCCGTCGTCACCACGCGCTCTTCCCGCTCGGAATCGCGATGGATGATCACACGGACGTCTGACACCGGTCTCTCCTGCCTGAAGGTGGATTTCGCACGCCACGAGATAAGCGACGCACTAACGGATCGTACCGACTCGCCGGGCCCGCTCGCGAAACGGTTTCCCGGGACCGCCGTCAGCGGGCCGCCCGGCGCCCTTCGCCCTAGGGTGAGCCGCATGGCACTCGACTGGAACACGCTCCTCGCCGACCAGCTCGACTGGCACTGGCAGCACCAGCTGCGACCGCGCCTGGCGGGTCTGACCGACGACGAGTACTTCTGGGAGCCGGTCCCTGACTGCTGGAACGTGCGCAGGCGCGGCACGAGCACCGCGCCGGTCGCGGCCGGCTCCGGCGACTTCACCATCGACTACGCGTACCCGGAGCCGCAGCCCGCGCCGGTGACGACGATCGCCTGGCGCCTGGGCCACATCCTCGTCGGCGTACTGGGAGCCCGTAACGCCTCGCACTTCGGGGCGGAGCCTGTGGACTACATGACGTACGCCTATCCCAGCACGGCGTCGGCGGCGCTCGACCGGCTGGACGCGGCGTACGCGGAGTGGACGGCGGGGGTGCGCGGCCTGGGCGAGAGCGGCCTCGCCGACCCGTGCGGCCCGGCCGAGGGACCGTACGCGAAGGAGCCCATGGCCGCGCTCGTCCTGCACATCAACCGCGAGATGCTGCACCACGGCGCGGAGATCGCGCTCCTGCGGGACCTGTACGCCCACCGTCCGGCGGCCTGACGCCCGGCACCGCCGGGGCGCTGGGGGTCAGTCGTCGGCGCCGCACGCCTCCTCGAGGAAGTCGAGATTCTCCTGGAGCGACTTCATCAGCCGGTCCCGCTCCGCGTCGTCCACCTGTACCGGCGCAACGCCGGACGCCCCGGTCAGCCGCCGGAAGCCGCCGCGGCTCTCCAGCCTCCCGTGCACCCGGATCGGCAGCCCGACGAGATGCGCATGCCCGGCTATCCGGTACGCCTCCTCGTCCAGCGTCAGCCGTACGTGCGGCACCTCCGCGCCCGCGATGACACGCAGCCGCACCGTACCGTCACCGCGCGGCCCCGACCTGCGCATACGCACC
The DNA here is from genome assembly GCF_040295225.1 of Streptomyces sp. NPDC002896. NCBI lineage: Bacteria > Bacillati > Actinomycetota > Actinomycetes > Kitasatosporales > Streptomycetaceae > Streptomyces > Streptomyces sp. NPDC002896. The sequence continues at coordinate 175,072 of NZ_JBEOVA010000003.1, forward strand.
ACGGTGCCGGTCAGACGCACCGGAACCGACGGCTCCACGCGCATGTAGCGCGCGCTCGCCTCACGCAGGACGGACAGGTCGCCGGGCGAGAACTCCACCGGCTCCGCCGGCGTCGCGCCCCCCTCGGGGACCCCGGCGGCGGGCGCCCACTCCACGGCGATGCGCGCGCCCTGTGAGCCGCGCACGAGGGCGATCAGCGCCTCCGTCAGCTCGTGGCTGACGCCCGCCTCGACGGCTCCGTCGAAGGCGTCCATGCCGCCGGTGGCCCGCCGGTAGTCGATGGCCTCGCGGGCCGCGTACAGCGCCTGGTGCAGCCGTACGGCGAGGGGGCGCACCGGGGTGACGGGCACGAACGCGGTCAGTTGCCGTCCGCCCGGTGCCGGTCCCACGAGGACGTTCTCGAGGGACGCCGCTGCAGGGCGACGGTGGCGGGCCCCGTAGTACCCGGCGCGCCCGCGCACCGCCAGGGCGGCAGCCAGAAGCATCTGCCGCGCGGCAGTCCGCAGCTCTTCCTCCGCCGTCCAGGCGGCGGCGCCCGCGGGCCCGGTCGGCACGTCGCGCCACCAGCGGATCTCGTCGCTGGGCACGGCGAGCCCGACCAGCACCTCACGGGCGGCGGGCGTGCCGCTGCGGCTCAGCGCGACCAGGGCCTCGCCGAGCAGGTCGTCGCTGTCGGGGAAAGCGCGGCTCTCCGGTACGAGCAGGCTCGTACGGCTGCTGCCCGGGCCCGGCGGGGTCCAGCGCGCGTACCGCCCGGCGGCGCCGCCGCGACGCTGCCAGCCGTGCCGGTGGAGCAGCGCGCTGAGCACCGCGGGGTCGACCTGGGCGGGCTCGGGCGGCTGCGCGCCGAGCGCCGCGGCGTCGGCGGGGTGCGGCCGCATGGCGCCGAGGGGGCGCAGGGGCTCGTCGATCGGGCGGTGCGTCACGGTTTCCCTCCCGTCCCGACCCGCGTCATGATCTCGCAGAGCGCCCGGTCGTCGAAAATGCGCGAGGTCGGTATGCGCACGGTGGTCCTGCGACGGCCGGTGATGGGGTGCCCGGCGAGGTTGATCCAGTAGCAGCAGTGCCGCAGGTCGAGCCGGTCGTGGCCGGCGCGCAGCCACTCGTCCTGTGACCTGGGCACGATCATCACGACGAGGATCTTGTGCACCGAGACCGGGGTGCGGGCGAGCTTCGCCAGGTGCGCGTTGTCGAGCGTGAAGGAGAACGCGGGCCCCGGCGGGTTCGGCGGGATCTGGTACGTGGCCTTGAGCTGCACCTTGATGGTCACCTCGTCGTCGACCGTGTGCCCGGGGGTGCTGTGGCTGACGTGCCAGTCGATGCCGTTGTCCGGAAAGGGCTGCGACAGCGAGCAGCCCGCGGCGGCCGCGACGGCATGCAGATAGCCCACCTGAAGCGTCTCCATACAGGCGGTGGTGGCGAGCGAGCCGCGCGGCGGAGCCATCCGCTCGGGCAGCAGCCCGCCCCTTTCGGGCTGCGCGAGCGCCATCTCCAACAAGCCTTCCGCAGTGGTGGATCCCCGTGACGGGCCCTGAAGTGGCATGACCCGTATCTGTGTTGTCTCCCCCCTGCGTACGCCGCAAACGGCCGGGTATCACCAGGTCGGGGCAGGGGACGCACGTCAACTGCCGAAGGGTGAACGAGGAGTTGTGTACACATGACGTGCTGGTACGAGGGACCCCTGGTTGCATTCGACACCGAGACCACCGGCGTGGACGTCGAGACCGACCGGATCGTGTCCGCCGCCGTCGTCGTGCAGGACGCCGCGGGGCTCCGCGCGCGCGTGACCCGCTGGCTGGTGAATCCGGGGGTCCCGGTGCCCGAAGCGGCCACGGCGATACACGGTCTGACGGAGGATCATCTGCAACGCAACGGCCGCTGGCCGGCCCCCGTGATGGAGGAGGTGGCCAGGACGCTCGCCGAGCATGTGGCGGCGGGCCGCCCGCTCGTGGTGATGAACGCGCCGTTCGATCTGACGATCCTTGACCGGGAGTTGAGGCGGCATCGCGCCTCCTCGCTCTCCCACTACTTGGAGAGCTCCCCGCTGTGTGTGCTCGACCCGCGGGTCCTCGACAAGCACCTGGACCGCTACCGCAAGGGCCGTCGCACGCTCACGGATCTGTGCGAGCACTACGGCGTGGTGCTGGACGGCGCCCATGACGCGGCGGCCGACGCGCTGGCCGCCCTGGATGTCGTACGGGCGATAGGCCGGCGTTTCGCAGCCCGGCTGGAGCGGCTCTCGCCGGCCGAGCTGCACACGCTGCAAGCGGTGTGGCATGCGGCACAGGCGCGCGGGCTGCAGGCCTGGTTCGCCCGGAGCGGCTCGCAGGAGGCGGTGGACCCGGCGTGGCCGTTGCGTCCGGAGCTTCCGGCGGCGGCCTGAGCACAACAGGACCCTGGCCACAACGGGAACCTGGGCACAACAGAAAACCGGTCCGCCTGCTGGCGGACCGGCCTCTCCGGGTGGGCGATACTGGGTTCGAACCAGTGACCTCTTCGGTGTGAACGAAGCGCTCTCCCACTGAGCTAATCGCCCGGGAACGCACTGAACCATACAGGCCCCGGGGGGCTCGCTTCAAACCGCATTCAGCAGGGCGGTCAGCCCTCGGCGGCCACCGCGCATCATCAGCGCGTGGTTGGCCCGGAACAGACCACGCGCGGGCACGGCGAGGCGCCGCATGACCGGCTTGCGCACCTCGACCTCCTGGTCGTAGCACGCGCGCGTGCCCCTCCCATCTGGGGCCTGTGCGAGCGTCCAGCGGGCCCAGCCCTCCAGATCACCGGACATCTCGATCTCCAGGACCCCGGCTGCCGGGTCCCGCCGCCGCTCGTGGGCGGTGACGACGAGGTCGTACGGCAGGACGGAGCGGAAGCGGGCCACGCCGACCCGGTCGCCGAGGGGCGTCACCGCGCGCACCTGCGGCCACCAGCGCGGATACTCCTCGGCCCGCTCCAGCACGGCGTACACCTCGGCCGGCTGAGCAGGCAGGTTCCAGACGCTGCGGAAGCGGTAACGGCACCAGTCCACGTACCGAGTCTGCCCGTGCGGAGCCTTCCCGTGCGCGGGATCAGTGCGTTCTGAGTACTCACACTCATGCTGAGTACCCACACTCATGCCGTACGACGTGACGGGGACCACACTCCGAGGCATGACACACATCCCGCCCCCGGCTGAAGAGCTGCGGCTCATCGACGCCGAGCTGCGGCAACTTGATGCCCGCCGGGTCCAGTTGCTGGCCCGGCGCGCCTGGCTGGTCGCCGCGCTGCAGCGGCAGCAGGTACCGCAGGCACCCGTCGAGCCCCGCCCCGAGGCCACCGCGCCGCGCGTCCAGAACGTGCTCCTCGTGCTCGGCGGCGTCCTGCTCACCGTCGCCGCGGCGGCGTTCACGCTGGTCAGCTGGGGACACCTCGGGATCGCCGGGCGGGCCCTGGTGCTCGGCTCGGTCACGCTGGCCGTGCTCGCCGCGCCGGTGCCGCTGCTGAAGCGCGGGCTGCGCTCGACGGCCGAGTCGGTGGCGGGGCTCGGACTCGCGCTGACGGTTCTCGACGCCTACGCGCTGCACGAGGCCGCGCTCGCGGCCGTGGACGGCACGGGGTACGCGGCGGTCGCGTCGGCGGTGCTGGCGGGGGTGTGGGCGGCGTACGGCCGGGGGCTCGGGCTGCTGCCCGACCTGACCTCCCCCGCCTCGGACCACCCTGCGCGGGAGGGGGTCCAACGCCTCCCGCTCCGTCTGCCTCTGCCCGCTGCTCTGGCCGCTGCCCAACTCCCCCTGCTTCTCTGGGCGATCGCGGTCGCCGCTGGTCCGTACTGGATCACGGCCGCGCTGCTGGTGACAGCCGGGTTCGACACGATCGTGGCGCTCCGGAGCACCGCCAGGTCCGTGCGTGTCGTCGCCGCCGTCGGCGCGTACGGCATGGGCGGCTCGGGCGTACTGGCTGCCGGCTGGCTCTCCTGGGACGCGGGTGGCCCGAGCACCGCCGCCCGTGCGTCGGCGCTCCTCGCCCTCGCGGCGGCCATCGGGCTGGGCGCCGCACTGCAGCTGCCGAAGCCGGGTAATGCCCTGGGCACCGCGCTCGCCGGCGGGCTCCTCCTGGTCGCGGCGTTCGGCGGGATCCTGCGCGTGGTCCTGCCCGGCGACTGGACGGTCCTCGGTTATCTGGCGGGCGGTGTCGCGCTGCTGGCGGCGGTACGCGGGCGGCTTGCCGAGCCGGTGCGCCGTGGCCTCGCGTGGGCCTCAGGCACGGTCCAGGCGCTGGCGCTGCTCTGGGCCCTGCCGCTCGTCGCGGTCGCGCTCCTCGGCCCGGTCGGCTGGGCGGCGCGGCCCTGGACCGGCGTGCCGTCGGACGCCCGCGCGGCAGTGACGGTCGACGTTCCGTGGCCGCCGCACGCGGCATCGGCCGCCGTCGTCCTGGCCGTCGTCGCCGCTGTGCTGGCAGCGATCCGGAACGCGACCTGGCGCCCGCGGGCCCTGACCGGCGTGCTGGTTCTGGCCTGGGCGACCGCGCTCGTCCTCCCGGCGGTGCTCGAACTCCCTTACGGTGTCGGTCTCCTGGCCCAGGGCATCACGACGGTGGGCGCCCTCGCGGCAGCGGCGGCTGCCGCCCAGTCCCCGGGCAGTTCGCAGCCGGTTGGTCTACTCTCGCTCGCGGCTTCTTTCGGTCGGCCGCCCGTGCAGACGACCGCCACCGTCCTCTCGCTGGTCACCTCCCTCTCCTTGGCGTTCCTCTCCCTCGCATCCGAGAGCGCGACGCTGGCGGTGCTCGTCGCCCTGACCGTGGTGTTCGCGGCGGCCTCGTGGGTCGCGCGTCTGGCTCCCGTCACGGCCCCTGCCGCGCTCGCGTACGCCGCCGCGTTGGCCTGCGCGACGGGCGCTTCCGCGGGCTGGCGGCCGGAGCACACGGCCCTGCTCGTCCTTGCGGTGCCCGTGGCCGCGGCCCTGCTCGCCTCGCGGCTCGGCGGCTCCCCGGCGACCGTGCCGGTCGAGGTGACGGGCGCCGTCGCCGGACTGCTCGCCGTCACACTGACCGTCGCCAACCCGCCTATGCTCGCCCTGGTGCTGGCCCTGTGCGGCGTGATCGCCGCAGGCACCGCGGTCCGTTCCGACCGCCGCGCCGTCGGTTACGCGGCGGCCGCCCTGTTCGTCCTGGCCACCTGGGTACGGTTGGCCTCCTGGGACGTGGATACCCCGGAGGCGTACACGCTGCCAGTGACCGTCCCGGCGCTGTTCGTCGGCGCCCTGCGTAGGCGCCGTGACCCCCAGGCCTCGTCGTGGACGGCATACGGCGCCGGACTCGCCGCCACGCTCGTGCCCAGCCTAGTCGCGGCCTGGGGCGATCCGCACTGGCTGCGTCCGCTGCTGCTCGGCGCGGCGGCGCTGCTGGTCACTCTGCTGGGCGCCCGGCACCGTCTCCAGGCGCCGCTGCTCATCGGCGGCACCGTGCTCGCCCTGGACGCGCTGCACGAACTCGCCCCGTACCTCGTCCAGATAGCGGGGGCGCTGCCCCGCTGGGTACCTCCCGCGCTCGCCGGGCTCCTGCTGCTCGCGGTCGGTGCGACGTACGAGCAGCGGATCCGGGACGCCCGGCGGGTGCGGGAGGTGCTGGACAAGATGGACTAGCCGCCGGCTACGGCATCTTGTCGCCGAGGAGCGCCAGGTTCTCGATGGCGGCGAGGCCGTACAGCGCCGTGTCGTTGGTGTAGACCCAGTTGGCCTCGCTGCCGGGCACCAGGGTGACCGGTCCGCTCACCTTCTCCGTCTTCCAGGGGGCCGATTCCTTGTAGCCGTCGGAGTTGTAGAACTTGTCCCACGCGCGCTTGGCGAGCTTCTCGTCGCCTGTCTGGACGGCCGCATAGGCGTCCAGGCGCGAGTGGCCCTGGAAGAGCAGCAGGGAGCCGAAGTTGGAGCCGTAGCGTGCCGCCTGTTCGGCCTTGGTGGCGTTGAAGTAGCGGCAGTAGTCGAAATAGGCCTCGTTGAACTTCGGCATGTCGACCAGGTCGATCAGCTCGGCGCACAGCTCGTTCAGGCCGAAGACCGCCGACAGGTGCGAGACGCCGACGACGGGCGTCTCGGCGATCGCGAACTTGCCGGTGTCGAGGTCGTACAGGCCGCTGCCCTGGACGAAGCCGTTGGGCTGGGCGGCGATGGTCTCCATGGTGGAGAGCACGCGTGCCTTGGCCTTCTCCCACTTGGGGCCCTTGCGCTCCCACTCGGTGAGCCAGGCCGACACCAGACCGCTCCAGTCGGTGCCGAAGCCGATCGACAGGGCGTGCCGGTCGGGTGTGTACGGCTCGGTGCGGATCTTCCGGATCGGGTCGAGGACGAGGAACGTCTCGTCGGAGTCGACGTTGGCGTGCATGAGGTCGCCGACCCGCTCGTCGCCGGTGAGGAAGTAGTAGTAGCGGCGGTACGTGGTGTTGGCGATGCGCTGCTGCTTGGCGCTGTCCGCGTAGTGCTGCACACCGTGGCGGGTGCCGAGGCCGGCCCACTCGCCCAGGTGGTAGACGTCGACCTCGCCGGTGTGCCGGGTCATGGCCTCGGCGAAGCGGAAGATGTCCGCCCGGCCGCTGCGCAGGTACGCGAACCAGAGCCACAGGTCGGGCGAGAGCTCGGAGTTGTCCCAGGCATAGCCGCCGACGTCGTAGCGCCACTGGTGGCGGGCCGGGTCGTACGAGTGCATGACGTCGCCGTAGTCCCAGAAGCCGTACCACCGGCGCATGTCCACCTGATCCTTGTAATAGGTGAACAGGAAGTCCAGGTGGTCCTCGATCTTCGCCTTGGCGTCCGTGGAGCGGTCGGGCTCGGAGAAGAGGCCGCCGAAGACCTTGGCCTTGATGAGGTGCTTGGGCGGCGCGGCGAGCTGCGGGAGGGTGCGGACGGCGGTGACCTGCTGGGCGAGGGTCTCGGGACTGGGCGTGGAGTCGTTGGCCCAGAACAGGAGTTCGCTGGTGCGGGCGATGCCGTAGGGGGTGCCGAAGCCCGGCTCGTAGTCCTCGTAGGTGATGTTGAGGCCCTCGAGCTGCTCGGCGTAGGTGTCCTGGCCGAGGCCGTCGTGGTAGAAGCGCAGGTCCATGGGCTGCGCCTCGGGCGACCAGAGCCAGAGCGTGACCTCGGCCTCGTCGGTGTGGGCGTCCCGGATGTCGAGCTGCGCCGGGAACTTCTCCCAGAAGTCCCGGATCCCGAAGGAGAGTCCGCCGCTCGCGCCTCCGACGTATCCGAAGCCGCTCGCCCTGCGGCCGCCGCCCGCGGCGATCCAGCCGTGGCCCGCCTTGGTGCGCTTGCGCAGCGTGAAGCCGTCGGCGGAGAGCTGCGAGAGCGTGTAGTCGCCCCAGGTGGGGATGAGGTGGAGGCGGGTGGTGACGCGCTGGTCCCAAGTGGAGGGGTCGGGAAGCTTCTTGCCCTCGAACTGGGCCGCCTGCACGGCCGCGCCGGGGTCGCGGCGCAGACCGGTGATGCCCTTGACGGCCTCGCGCAGCAGTCCGGTGTCGTCGCCGCCGATACGGATGTGCCGGTCGTACGCCTCGTCGCGCATCGGCACCGTGAAGCGCACACCGAGGCCGCGGATGAAGTCGCCGCTGGCCTTTCCGGGCTCCTGGGTGCCGTCGAAAGTGATGGTGTGCACCATGCGGAACGATTCGGCGCCCGCGTAGAAGTAGAGCCGGATGGAGAAGGGCAGCCAGGCGCGGTCGCCGCGGCGGTGCTTGCCGTCGATGCGGACGACGGCACGGACCGGGCCGTCCTGCTCGACCTCGACCTCCGAGATCGCGCTCTCGAATCGCTCGTACTTCTGCTGGCCCTGGTCGCCGTCCTCGAGTTCGCCCTGGCGCAGCAGGACGAGGCGTCCGCTCTTGGCGATCTCGGTCGAGCCGCGGGTGACGGACTTGACGAGGGTGGAGCCGCTCTTGCCGATCTTGGCGGTGATGACACCGGTCGATATGTCGATGGTGCCGCCGCTCTTGTCGACCGTGATCTTCTTCTCGGGCGCGGCGGGCGCCCCGGCGGTGAGCGTGAACTTGTCGGCGGTCGTCTGGGGACCGATGGCGTGCGCGGTCCACTTCAGCGAACCGTCGGGCCAGTACGCGAGGGGCCAGCTCTGGACGGGCACCTCCTTGCCGTCGGCGGTCGCCAGCGCGAAGGTCTGGTCCTTGTCGTACGCGCCCTTGGGCCAGGGCACGCCGACGGTGGAGCCGGGGGCGGCGCCCAGGCCGCCGTCCTCGAGCCAGTTCAGCGTCACCGGATCCGGTTCAGCAGCCGCGGCCTCGGCTCTCGTCGCGGCGGACGCGTCCTGCGTGCCCAACGCCCAGCTGAACTGGGCGGCGGCACCGGCGACGGCGGCCGCCTTGAGAAGGGACCTGCGGGGGATGGGAGACATGGCCTTTCCTTTCCGTTCGACGTGCGGGTAGGTCAGGAAGCGGGGAGGTCAGGGGCATGACAGATGAGCGGCGCGGCGCCTGGGGCGCCGGCCTGCGAAGACTCCGGTGGCCGGCCGGCGGCGACGCGGACACCAGGTGGGCCCGCCGGCCGGCGACGCAGACTCCGGGTGGGCGGTTCAGCGGCGCCGGTACCGCTCCTCGACGGCGACGGCGGCCGCCGCGACGGCCCCCAGCACGGGGACCGCGAGCGGCGGCGTGACCCAGGCGGACACGGCCACCACGACCAGTCCGCCGACGAGCAGGAAGGATCCGGCGGGGTCCAGCACGGTGCGGCGCCCGGCGGTCGCGAGGAGGGCCCGCCAGGACGCTCCGGGCTCCCAGACCGCCGCAGCGCGCATGCCCGCGACGGCCAGTCCGATCAGGGCGAAGATCCCGACGGCGGCCACGAGGCGGCCGCCGGGCAGCCCGGCGCGTACGGCCTGGACGTCCACCCAGACGACGGCCGCCGCGGCCCACCCGGCGAGACCGGCGAGCCAGCCGCGGCGCACCGCGTGGCGGAAGTCGGCCGCGAACTCCCGCAAGCCGCCGCCCTCGTGGGCGATCCGCCGGCGCAGATGCCGCGCCCCCGCGGCGAACGCGGCCGGGTACGTGACCAGCGGCAGCGCGGCCACCGCGATCCACACCCCGGTGAGCAGGCATTCGGCGAACAGCCCGAATCGCTCGGCGAAAACGGACTCGTGGGCAGCCTTACGGGGCGTACGGGCCTTACCGGCCTTGCGGGCCTGCCGGGCCGTCATCCGGCCTGCATCGGTACGGAACGCCATTGGCGTCTCAGCCCTTCAGTCCGGAGGTCGCCATGCCGTCGATCAGATAGCGCTGGAAGGCGAGGAAGAAGGCGAGCACCGGTATGAGCGCCGCCATCGCCATGGCGATCATGCCGCCGTAGTCGGAGATGCCCTGCTGGTCGCGGAACATCATGAGGGCCAGTGAGACCGTGGCCCGGTCCGGGTTGTTGAGGTAGATCAGCGGCCCCATGAAGTCGTTCCAGGCGTTGATGAAGGTGAAGATCGCCGTGGTGATGATCGCGGGCCGGGTCAGCGGCAGCACCACCGACCAGTAGATCCGCACATGGCCGCATCCGTCCAGCCGGGCCGCCTCGTCCAGCTCACGCGGCAGAGCGCGCATGAACTGCACCATCAGGAAGACGAAGAAGGCTTCCGTGGCGAGGAACTTGCCGGCCAGCAGCGGCACGTAGGTGTCGGTGAGCTGGAGCTTCTGGAACATCACGTACTGCGGGATGAGCAGTACGTGGTAGGGGAGCAGCAGCGTCCCGATCATCAGCGTGAAGAGCAGGTTCCGCCCCTTGAAGCGGATCTTCGCGAAGGCGTACGCGGTGAGCGAACTGGAGACGACCACGCCGGCCACGGCGAGCCCCGCGTACATCAACGAGTTGAGGAAGAAGGTGGAGATGGGGATGTTGGCCATGCCGTCCGCGAGCCCGGAGAAGTTGGACAGGATCGGATCGGCGGGGAACAGGTCCAGCGAGCCGATGATGTCCTCACCGGGCTTGAACGAGGCCCCGACCACCCACAGCACCGGGTAGAGGACGACGGCCAGGACCGCGACGGCGGAGACGTGCCAGACGACGGAGCCGGTGCGGCGGCGCGAACCAGTCGTACGGACGGTGGCGTTGGCGGTGCTCACTTGGCGCCCTCCTCGTAGTGCACCCACTTCTTCTGCGACCAGAACAGCACCGCGGTGACCAGCGCCACCGCGAGCAGCAGCATCCAGGCCATCGCCGACGCGAAGCCCATCTGCGTCTCCTTGAACGCCTTCTGGTACAGGTAGCAGGTGTAGACGAGCGTGCCGTCCGCCGGACCGCAGGAGGTGTCGGAGACGACGTACGCGGAGCCGAAGATCTGGAACGAGTGGATGGTCTCCAGCAGGACGTTGAAGAACAGCACCGGGGAGATCATCGGGAGCGTGATGCTCCAGAACCTGCGGAACGGGCCCGCGCCGTCCACCTCGGCCGCCTCGTACAGCTCGCGCGGGACCTGCTTGAGGCCGGCCAGGAAGATGACCATGGGGGCGCCGAACTGCCAGACGGTGAGCGCCACCAGGGAGTAGAGCACGAGGTCCGGGTCGCCGATCCAGCCGCCCAGGTTCCAGCCGAAGGCCTTCAGACCGCTGTCGACGATCGCGTTGTCGGAGAACAGCGCCCGCCACACGAAGCCGACCGAGACGCTCGCGCCGATCAGCGACGGCATGTAGAACGCCGCCCGGTACAGGGCCTGGCCGCGCCGGCTCTGCGCCAGCAGCAGCGCCACGCCGAGCGCAAGGAGCAGCTTCAACGGGGTGCCGATCACCACGTACTTCAGGGTGACCTCGACCGACTTGCGCCAGCGGGGGTCGTCGAACATCGCGGTGAAGTTGTCGAAGCCCACCCACTGTGGCGAGGTGAACAGGTTGTAGCTGGTGAAGGCGTAGTAGAACGACGCCACCATCGGACCGGCCGTGAGCAGCAGGAAGCCTGCCAGCCACGGCGACATGAACAGATAGCCGGCGAGGCTCTCCCGCCGGCCCCGCCGCTTGGCTGCGGCGGGGCCGGCGGAGCGCTCGCTCCGGGCCAGGACGGGGGCGTCCTTGACGAGCGTCATGGTGCGATGTCCCCTCAGGCCGCGAAGGCGGCCTTCGCCTCGTTGAAGAACTGCTTCACGGCGGCGTTCACCTTGGTCTTGCCCTGGCCGATGTCGCCCGCGATGCGCAGGAAGGCGGCCTCGGCGACGTCGGCGCCGGACGGGTGCGGGGTGATCTTGCCCAGCACGCCCTCCTTCTTGCACTCCTCCTCGAACGCGGCGATCGCCTTGTTCTGGTCGTCGGACGGCGTGAAGGCCTCGTACTGCTCGTCGGTGGGCAGGATGCCGCGGTCGTACCCCATGATCTTGCCGACCTCGGGGTCGTGGACCATGAAGTTCACGAACTGGGCGGCTTCCTTGGGGTGCTTGGTCTTGTTGGATATCGACAGCATCAGGGAGCCGAGGTACTGGCCGGTGTCCTTGCCGTCCACGCTCGGGATCGGCGCGAGGCCGATGTTGGGGTGGCCCTCGCCGGCGTAGCGGACGGAGAAGTTGTCCCACGTGAACTCGGACGCCGCGAGCCCGGCCGACAGCGCGGACTTGGGCGCGACCTGGGCGACCTTCTTCGGGTCGCAGATCACACCGGACTTGACGCGCTTGTAGCCGTCCTCCCACCACGGGATGAGGTCGTCCTCGGTGAACCCGAGGCCGGTGTCGGTGAAGAACGCCTTGCCGTTCTGACGCAGGTACAGGTCGTAGAGGTACATGATCCCGAAGTAGCCGGTGTCTCCGGCGATCTTCTGGGTGTCCTTGATGTGCTGGAGCGCGTCGAAGTACTCGTCCCAGGTCCAGCCGAACTCCGGCTTGATTCCGGCCTTCTCGAAGACCTTGTTGTCGATGACGAGCGACATGGTGTTGGCACCGACCGGGATGCCGAGCTGCTTGCCGTCCACCTGGCCGTTGGCCTCCACGCCGTTGCGGAAGCCGTCGAGGCTCAGGTTCCCGGCCTTGATCTGGGAGTTGAGGTCCATCAGCACGCCGCGCTTGTCGTACTTACGCAGGAATCCGACGGCGTTCTGGAAGACGTCCGGCGGGTTGCCGCCGGCGGCCTGGGTCTGGAACTTCTCCCAGAACGCGGCGTAGTCGGTGAACTCCGGCTGAATCTTGATCTTCGGGTACTTCTTCTCGAACAGGGCGATGCACTTCTTGATCGCCACCGCCCGCGGCTCGCCGCCCCACCAGGCGTGGCGGAGGGTGACGGTCCCGCCGCCGCCCGAGCCGCTCTCTCCCCCGCAGCCGGCTGCCATCAGCCCCACCGTGGCCAAGGAAGCACCCCCCGCCTTGAGGAGCTTCCGCCTCCCAATAGACTCGTCGGCACGCACAGTTGGGCCTCCCCGCCACATCATGACTTGTCGTGAATCGTTTCAAGCAAGCGCTTGCTGGCACAAGGTACGGAGAGGGTGAGGCCCCGTCAACGATTCGGACAGGATTTACTCGAAGCGTTTCAATAACGGCGAGCGCTTCGGAACACCGCGCCTGGTGGGGGCCCTTGGTGGGGTGGGGCGGGGATGCGGCGCCGTCGCGGGATGGTTGGGCCTGGTACGGCCGTGGGGTGCGCGGATCGGGCGGACTGTCAGGCATGCGGGCGCGGGGGCCGCGGGTCGTGTGCCGTACCCCCTGCCCCTGCCCCTGTCCTGTGTCCGTGGACATGGCTGGGACGGTCAGGCCGAGCCGGGCACCGTGCTCGTCGCCATAGGTCGTCGTCCGTGGACACGACTGCGGCCCGGAGGCTGGGAGCCTCCGGGCCGCAGATCCGGGGTGGGCGATACTGGGTTCGAACCAGTGACCTCTTCGGTGTGAACGAAGCGCTCTCCCACTGAGCTAATCGCCCGGGCGCACAGAGAACATTACCGCATGTCAGGAGGTGCCTCCGACCAGGCGGCCGGCCGTGGAGGCTGCGATAGGGGGCGCCGCCGTGAGAGCCGCAGCCGGGCCGAGCCGGTGCGGCGGCCGCCGAGCGGCTGGGCGGCTCGGCGTCGGCCCGATGGCCGGGGGCGCCCACGGGCAGACCGAGGGTCGGAGGCAGCGTCAGGGGGCAGGCCGCGGGTCGTACGCGGTGCGCCGAACGGAGGCAGATCCCGGGCCATACGGGCGCCGAGGCAGCAGGCCCCGTCGGAGGACCGGATTCAGGCAGGGATCTTCCGTGAGCCGCCTCCTGGCCCGAGCCGATGCAGCGTCCGCGGGCACACCGCCAGGCGGCACCGAGTCGGCGCGACCGAGGGCCGGGGCGCCGAACGGAGGCCGACCGCGGGCCGTACGCGCGGACAGGGCCGCTGGCGCAGCCTGAGGACCGGACACAGCCACGGACGCCCCGCGAGCCGCCCCCCGGCCCGGCACGGTGCAGCGTCCGCCGGCACGCGCCCCGGCGGCACGCAGTCGACCCGGAGGACCGGAGGGGCAGGGCCGCCCAGCGGGCAGGTCGGGGGCGGGCGCACGGCGCCGCAGGGGGCACGTCGGCGGCCACACCCGCACCGAGGGCCGCGGGCCCGGGAGGAGCCGGAGGGGGCCAGCCGCGCGCCACAGGTGGACGCGGGCGGGCCCGCCCGCGGTCACCTTCCGCCGGTCACTGCTCGATGTTCCACGGCATCTCGAGGCCGAACTTCCAGGCGTAGATCCCGCCCAGCACGGCGATGATCACCAGCCCGACGGTCGTCAGGATGATGTTGCGGCGCCGGACGCTCGGGTCGAGCGCACGCTGTGCCGCCTCGGTGACCTTGCGTTTCGTCCAGCGCAGCACCAGCTGGGCCCAGACGAACTCGGTCGCCCAGACCGCCATGCCGCCGAAGATCACCAGCCAGCCCGGTCCCGGCAGGGGAAGCATGACCACGCCCGCCACGACCACCGCGAGCCCCACGACGAAGACGCCGACCTGCCAGCTCAGGTGCAGCGCGCGGCGCGCCTTGATGAATTCCGGCGCCTTCGAGCCCAGCTCGGGCTCGTGGGACTCCGCCCCTGCGTCGGCTACCACGGCGACCTCCCCCGGTTCGTCACTCCCCGTATTCATACGGCCAAACCCTACCGGACGGGAAACGTCAATCACCGGAATGGCTCTTGCCGACGAACTCATACTCGGCCGGACGAGCTACCTAAACACACGCAAAACACTCAGAGGGGTTTACAACGGCACCGTAGGTGGCATGTCGATTTCGCCGACGTGCGAATCCCCGAGCGCACACTGAGCGAAAGGCCCTGGCGCTTATGAACACCACGGTCAGCTGCGAGCTGCACCTGCGCCTCGTTGTGTCGAGCGAGTCCTCACTGCCTGTTCCCGCAGGACTGCGGTATGACACGGCCGATCCGTATGCCGTGCACGCCACCTTCCACACCGGTGCCGAGGAGACCGTCGAGTGGGTGTTCGCCCGCGACCTCCTCGCCGAGGGCCTGCACAGGCCCACGGGCACCGGCGACGTCCGTGTCTGGCCGTCGCGCAGCCACGGTCAGGGCGTCGTCTGCATCGCCCTGAGCTCGCCGGAGGGCGAGGCCCTGCTCGAGGCCCCGGCGCGGGCCCTGGAGTCCTTCCTGAAGCGAACGGACGCCGCGGTTCCGCCTGGCACGGAGCATCGCCATTTCGATCTCGACACAGAGCTCTCTCACATCCTGGCGGAGAGTTAGCGAGGCCAGGCCCAGAGCAGCCCGGCGCCGTCCACTCGGGGAGACGGCTCGGGCCACGACAACCGCATAGGGCAGGCGCCGGCGCCGCTGCCGTGGGGTTCCGCGGGGCGGCGCCGACGCGTACGCGGGTGCGCGATGCGGGCGGGGCCCCGCCCCCGGGTCGGGCCTGGTCCGGGGCGACCCCCGTGCCGGGTCACCCCCCGTGTCTGGTCATGGCCCCCGTGTCTGGTCGGGCCCCATGCCGGGGCCAGGCGCCGCCCCTCCCTCGCCACCATGCCGTCCCGTCTGCCCCGCTCGGTGGCGCCGGCGGGCCGTTGGTTGCGCCAGCCTGCGCGCTGCACCGTGGGCCGCGCGTCGGGCCAATGCCCTCGCCCACTACGTCGGGCCGGAGACTGCCGGTCGCCTCAAACGGAGTGGGCGGGCGGCGGCACCGGGCCGCGGCCGGTCGGGCCCGTACGGGACTAGGCGGCGGGCCGACCGGCGCCAGATGGCCTGCGCCCGGGTACGGCCTCGGCGTCCCGGAGCGACTGTCCGCAACAGGGAGCCGCTAGCATCGGCCTGCATCGGCGGGCTCTGCCCGATCCCCCCAGGCCAGGGAGCGACTCGTGCTGATCACCCACGACACCCGGTGTGCCCTCGATACCGTGGTCGATCTGGTGAACACCGCACCGGAGAACGACGAGGCCGACGGGCTCGCGGACGTCGCGGCCCTGGCCGATTTCGTACGGAAGCACGAGATCAGCGACGTCGGGGTCCTGACCGATCACGACCTGGCCGCCGTGCGGCGCGTACGAGCCCGCTTCGCGGGGATCTTCGCCGCCGACGACGCCCGTACCGCCGCCGGCGTGATCAACGAGCTGGTCGCCGCGGCAGGCACGACCCCTCGGCTCACCGATCACGACGGCTACGACTGGCATGTGCACTACTTCGCGCCCGGCGCGTCCGTCGCGGACCATCTGGCGGCCGACTGCGGCATGGCCCTCGCCTTCTTCGTCGTGGCCGGGGAGCAGGACCGGCTGCGCCGCTGCGAGGCGCCCGACTGCCGGCACGCGTTCGTGGACCTGTCCCGGAACCGCTCACGCCGCTACTGCGACAGCCGCACCTGCGGCAACCGGCTGCACGTCGCGGCGTACCGGGCACGCCGCAAGGAAGCCGCACGCTGAGACACCCTGCGACGCCGCCAGGACATCCTGTTCAGGGACGGTCCCGCCCGCCATCGCCGCGTCACAGCAGAAACAGATCATGCACCGATGCCATGAGCAGCAGAATGCCGATCACCGCCAAGAAGATCATCAGGGGCGGCTGGGAGAGCGCGAAGAGGCACCCGCGACGCTCCTCGGCCGGAGTCGGAGGGGCGGCATCGCCCTGTGATGTGTCCAGCATCTCGGGGCGATGATGACGCAGCCCACGCCTGCTACGCGATCAACACGCCCAAATGAAGCGGTAGTTCGCCGAAATCCTTGACTTGGAGGAGGTAGCGGCTTCCCTGACGGCCGATGTCAGATGCCGTGCTTCTTCAGGATGGCTTCGATGTCGCTGAAGTCGTCCGTGGCGTCGGCGCCGCCGGACCTGGTCCCGGGCCGGACGGCCGGGGGTGCACCCTGGCCGAGGGACGGGGCCGAAGCCGCCGGGGCCACGGCTGCTCCCCGTGCGGCGGTCTTCGCCGCCTTGCGCTCCTTACGGGTTCCACCGCCGCGCCGCTCGACCGCGCGGGTCGTCATGAACAGCAGCCAGGCGCAGCCGAGCACCCCGAAGCCCGCCCAGGACACCGGGCTGAACGCGGTGTGCACCATCCACTGCACGGCACCGGTCATGACCAGACCGATCGGAACCAGCGAGTACGCAGCGATGCGGGCCGCCGCCAGGAAGCGCTTGCGGTACGCGGTGATCGCGGCAATGCCCAGGCCGGCCGCGGAGACGGCGGAACAGACGGTCTCGGCAATCATCCGGGCCTCCAGGCATGGCAGGGAGTCGGGCTGGGACGATTCGTCCCCTCCATCGTGCACCGCTCCGAGCCCCAGGGCCACGGTGTGTCCGGACCTCAGGGACATCTCCGGGTACGGCATCCTTCCCAGGTCCCAGACAAGCCCACTCCAGGTCCCAGAGAAGCCCCGCTCCAGGTCTCAGACCAGGCCTCCGGTTGGGGCGGCCTGCGCCCGGCTGGGAGACTGGACCCATGAGCGACTCCTCCCCCGCCGGCACCACGGCCCGCCCCGTCCTTGACGTCTGGTGCGAGCTTCAGTGCCCCGACTGCCGCAGCGCCCTCGACGACCTCCGCGCACTCCGCGCCCGTTACGGCGATCGCCTGGAGCTGCGGCTGCGGCACTTCCCCCTCGAGAAGCACAAGTACGCGTTCGCCGGCGCCCAGGCGGCCGAGGAGGCCGCGGTACAGGGCCAGGGCTGGGCCTACGTGGAAGCCGTGCTCGGCCGGGTCGAGGAGCTGGAGCGCAAGGGCGATCCGTTCCTGGTGGAGGTCGCGCATGAACTGGGTCTGGACGCCGAGGAGTTCGACACCGCCCTGATCGACGGCAGGCACATCCTGATCGTCGACGCCGACCAGGCGGAGGGCAAGGCGATCGGTGTGACGGGAACGCCCACGTACGTCATCGGCGACGAGCGCCTGGACGGCGGCAAGAGCCAGGCAGGGCTGCGCGAGCGCATCGAGGAGATCGCCGACCGGTTGCTGGGCGAGCGGGAAGCGTAGCCTTCCGGCGATTCCCTCCCCGCGGTGCCTTCCGCCCTGCGCCCCTGCCGGAGCTGCGCGTCCCTTACTGCAGCTGCTTGTACATGGCGTACACCGTCGGTGCGTACCCCAGTGACTCGTAGAGCCGCTCGGCGGGCGTGTTGCCCGCGAAGACGTTGAGGGCGATGCGGGGCTTTCCGGCGGCGATGGCCTGCGCCTCGGCCAGCAGCATCAGGGAGCGGCCGTGGCCCCGGCCGCGGTACCGCTCGTCGGCCTGCACGTCGAACACGTACGCACCCTCGTCACGCAGCGCCACCCACAGGGTGCCGACGACGGTGCCCTGGTGTTCCAGGACGCTCAGGAGCATGTCCGGGGTTGCCGGGCCGTCGGGCAGGAGGGCCGCATGGTCCTTCTCGGACTTGGCCCGGGCCTCGGTCTCGGTGACGCCCCGTCGGATCCAGCTCTGCGCGTACTGCGCCTTGCCGTGCTCCAGCCACGGACCGTATTCGGCCTCCGTCATGGGCCGGCCCAGGCTGCCCTCGGGCAGTTCGGGCGGGGCGGTGCCGAGCGGTTTCTCCATGCCGCGGTTGCGCTGGACGTAGCCGAGCGCCGTGACCAGCCGGAGTGCCGCCTCGGCGTCGGCGGGCACCGAGACCTCCATGCGCCTGCAGCCCCAGCCGCGCGCCACCTCCTCCGCCGCGAGTCCGGCGACGGTTCCCCGGCCTCGCCTACGGTCGCGCTCGTCGATGTGCAGCTCACGGATCTCGGCCGCGCCGGGTCCGAAGACGGGATGCGTCCCGAGATGTACCGCGCCCACGGGGCGGCTGTTCACACACACTTGGTAGCGGCGTGAACGCGCACCGTCGGCATCGTGCTGGAGCGGCTCGATCGGCCGCAGGGTCGTCGTCATCGTGGCTGTTCTACCCGCCTCCGGGCCCCGGTTCATCCGAATTCCGGCGCCGACCAGGACACCGCCGAGAGCCCGGGGCCAGGAGGCAAGGGACCTACGGGTCGAGGTCGTCCCCCGCCCGCTCGTCGAAGATCCGCATCGCCTTCGCGGTCACCGGGCCGGGTCCGCCCAGGAGTTCGCGGCCGCCGACGCGGTGGACGGCCTGCACGTCGCGCAGCGTGGACGTCAGGAAGACCTCGTCCGCGCGGTCCAGGACGTCGAGCGGCAGATCGGTCTCGTGGGCGCCCGTCCACTCGACCGTCAACGCGCGCGTGATGCCCGCCAGGCATCCGGAGGCGACCGGAGGCGTGTGGATCTCACCGTCCAGGACGACGAACACGTTCGATCCCGTGCCCTCGCACAGCTGCCCCACCGTGTTGCCGAACAGCGCCTCGGAAGCGCCCTGTTCATGGGCGCGGGCGAGGGCCACGACGTTCTCGGCGTAGGAGGTGGTCTTGAGTCCGGCGAGCGCGCCGCGCTCGTTGCGGGTCCAGGGGACGGTGATCACGGCCGTCGTGTCCGGGCGCCGGGCCGCCTCGCCGAGGGCCACGACCAGGGTCGGGCCGCGGTCGCCGCGGTCCGAGCCGAGCGGTGACAGGCCACCGGTGTACGTGATGCGGAGCCGGCCCAGCGGCATGGGATTGGCCTCGAGTACGGCGGCGCAGGCCCTGCGCACCTCGTCCAGATCCGGGTCCGGCAGCCCGAGGCCGCGCGCCGAGCGGGCGAGCCGGTCGAGGTGGCGGGTCAGCGCGAAGGGCCGCCCGTCGACCGACTTCACCGTCTCGAAGATGCCGTCGCCGACCGTCAGACCGTGATCGAACACGGAGACGCGGGCGGCATCGTGGTCCTGCAGCCCTCCGTCGAGCCAGATCTTCACGTGGGTCTTCCTCCGCTCGCCTCGTACGTCTGTGCGTACGTCCCACATCCCCGGACTACACGCCCGGGTACTCCCCCGACGCTACCGCGAGCAGCCGTGACGCCTTCAGTTCGGTCTCCCGCCACTCGTGCTCGGGGTCCGAGCCCCACGTGATGCCCGCGCCGGTGCCGAAGCGGAGGACGCCCTCCGCGCGGTCGATCCAGAAGGTCCGGATGCCCACGGCGAGCTCGCCGGTGCGCCGGTCGGCGTCGATCCAGCCGATGCCCCCGCAGTACGGTCCGCGCGGAGCCGTCTCCAGCGCATCGATGATCCGCAGGGCGCTGGACTTGGGGGCGCCCGTGACCGAACCGGGCGGGAAGGTCGCGGCCAGCAGCTCCGGCCAGCCGGCATCCTCGCGCAGTTCGCCCCGGACGGTGGAGACGAGATGGACGAGACCGGGGTGCTTCTCGACCACGCAGAGCTCCGGAACGCTCACGGAACCGGTCTCGCAGACGCGCCCGAGATCGTTCCGGACGAGATCCACGATCATCACGTTCTCGGCGTGGTCCTTCTCGAGCAGATCCGCCTCCGTGCGGCCGGTGCCCTTGATCGGCCCCGACTCGACGACACGGCCGTTGCGGCGGAGGAAGAGCTCGGGCGAGGCGCTGGCGATCTCGACGCCGTGTCCGGGCAGCCGGATCGTTCCGGCATACGGAGCGGGGTTGCCGCGCGCCAGCAGCGAGGTGAGCGCGTCCACGTCGGCGTCCGGCGCGACGGGCGCGGACAGGACGCGGCAGAGATTGGCCTGGTACACCTCCCCGGCCGCGATGTACTCGCGGATACGACGCACACCCGCCGTGTACGCGTCATGGTCGAGCGACGACGTCCAGTCGCCGGTCGCCGGGCCGCGCCATGCCCCCGGCACCGGTGCGGGCACGGCCTCCCTGCGTACGTCCCCGAAGCGGGCGCAGACGAGCCGTCCCTCGAAGTCGGCGGTCACGGCCCAGAAGCCGGTGGAGTCCAGCGCCGCTGGGTCGCTGGTGACATCGAGCAGACCGCGGGCGACGAGGCCGCCGAAGCGAGCCATCGGCGCCGTCGAGGCCGTCGGGGAGGAAGGCGGAGGCGGGCTTTGCACGGCTGAGAGTCTAGGTCGGGCGCCATGGGGCGGTGGCGCGGGAATGCCTTGACCCACGCCTGGTGGGCGCCCTGCGCCGACCATGCAGATGCTCTCGCGGACGCCCTTCCGGTGCCCTGTGACCGCGTCGGGGGCGCCACGGCGCAGCACGCTGCGCAAACGCGTTTTTGTGCTGGCCCAGGAATCCGCTAAAGTTCAACACGTCGCCGGGACGCGAGAGCGGACCGAAACGACAGGCGGACGTAGCTCAGTTGGTAGAGCGCAACCTTGCCAAGGTTGAGGTCGCGAGTTCGAGCCTCGTCGTCCGCTCGAAGTGGAGGGTCTTCCCGACCCCCTACACTCCAGGTGGAGTGGCCGAGAGGCGAGGCAACGGCCTGCAAAGCCGTCTACACGGGTTCAAATCCCGTCTCCACCTCCAAGGACGATTAGCTCAGCGGGAGAGCGCTTCCCTGACACGGAAGAGGTCACTGGTTCAATCCCAGTATCGTCCACTGGTCTGCAAGGACTTGATCCGCGAGGATCGGTCTCCGACGACCTGATCCCATGGATCTTGACGGATCCGTACGGATCTTCCCGCGCGATTAGCTCAGCGGGAGAGCGCTTCCCTGACACGGAAGAGGTCACTGGTTCAATCCCAGTATCGCGCACGCAGTGCACACGGCCCCGGCCGTGATCCCGGACGATTAGCTCAGCGGGAGAGCGCTTCCCTGACACGGAAGAGGTCACTGGTTCAATCCCAGTATCGTCCACACCCCCCGAAGCCCCCGGTCATGCGACCGGGGGCTTCGTCGTGCTTCTCTGGGCTCAGGAAGAAAAGAGCATGTGGCCGAAGCTCTTGTTCCGGTGGTGCCCGTAGTGACCGTGGCCGCCGTGACCACCGTGACCACCGTGCGGGGCGCCCCAGGCGGGCGCGGCCGGCGGATACGCCTGGGGAGCGGCCGGGGGCGGCGGGGCCGGCTGCGACCACTGGGACTCGAGGCGGGTCAGAGCCTCCAGCTCGCCGTAGTCGAGAAATATCCCGCGGCAACCGCTGCACTGCTCGATCTGGACGCCATTGCGGTTGTAGGTGTGCATCGGTGCATGGCACTTCGGACACTGCATGGTCGGCTCAACTCCTCGCCGGTCGGTACGGCTTCGCCGGAACACTGCCCGGCTTCGGTCGATTGCACCCTACTTGGCGTCGCCCGGCTTCAACTGCGGCGGTACCGCCGCCATTCGATCACACGCGTCGACGACGGCCTGCTGCACCTCGTCGAGCGGGCGATCAGCGGCTACGGACTTCGCGATGGCCAGGGCAGCGGTCTGAACGGTCAGCGCGCGGGCCGGGACGTCGAGCGCCGCCCACGGGTCGCCTTCTGGCGGGACCGCGGGGCCGCCTACCTGCTGGTAGGCGGTCAGGAAGCGGGTCCACTCGTCCGGCGGAAGGAGGCCGCAGGCGTACCAGGCGGCCGGGCGGGCGAGGTCCCAGGCGGGCACGCCCAGACCCATGTCGTCCACATCGATGAGCAGCCAGGGCCCTTCGAGAGCCGGGTGGCGTACGAGCTGGCCGAGATGCAGATCACCGTGGCACAGGGCCCCGGCGCCCGGCATCGGTGCCTCGGCTCGGGCCCAGGCGGGAAGGCCGGACCAGGCGCGGAGCACCGGGGCGGCGGCGGGATGCGGGCCCGCCGCCCGGAGTCTGGCGATGGCGCGGGCCGCCTTGGCGGGGCCCCGCATCGGCGGGAGCCCGGCCGGGAGCGTGGACGGCGGGGTCGTGTGGAGGCGGGCCAGGAGCGTGGCGGCCGCTTCCCACGGGGCGTCTTCGGGGACCTCGGGGTCCACCGGGGTGCCGTACGGCCAGCAGGTGACCAGGCGGCCGTGCAGGTCGACGGGCGTCGGGCTGAGCGGGGGCAGGAGGACGCCGCTCAGGTCCGCGTGCGCGGCGACTGCCAGGCGACGTGAGAGCTCGACGGGGTCCGTGCCCGGGGCGTGGGCCTTGGCCACGGTGCCGCCGTGGCGGACAACCGTGCCGTCGGGTCGGTCGGCCAGCACCCTGTCCGGGGTTGCGCAGGTGCAGACGGCGCTCGGCGGGTGGGTCGCGGCTCGCGCCCTGACGGTCAGCGCGGGGAGTACGTCTGCGGGCAACGGTTCCTCTTGGTGTGCGGTGATCGGGCTGCTGGCATGAGCGTACGCAGGCCCTGCGTCGGACGAGTGGGCAATCTTGGCCCAAGACCACCGCAACCATCAATTGCGGAACCACAGCGGCGATCAACCACGTCCGCGAGAGCGGCGCCGGCTTAGGCGCAAAAAAGGGCGCAACCAGCTACGCGAGAGCGGCGCCGATTTAGGCGCAAAAAAGAGTGCCCGCGCAGCTCCCCAGCTGCGCGGGCATCTGTGCCGTCCGCCGCACCCCCGTCCCCACGGGGTTTCATGGCCGGATGTCCCCGCCCGGACCGCTCTTCCGGGCCTGGGGCGCCTCTCAACGCCCCAGCATCACGCCCACGGACGACGCCTGTGTGACCACCGCCTCCCAGCCGCCGAAGACGACCACGAGGAGGGTCGCCAGGGGAAGGACCATGGCGGTCGCCACCAGCGGGTGGCGCCGGCCGGACCGGCTGGTGCCGAACGCGGCGAGATACGCCCTGCGCCCCTGCCTGCGGATCATGGTCCGCGGTGCCGTGTCCGCCATGGTCCCTCCCCTGACCAAATCTGTGTGAGCCGCAGTGTCACCGACTCTCGTGCCTGGCAGCGGCGGGTGCTTGACCTCGGGGGACGAGTGCTGCACCCGCCGCTTGACCTCAAATCTAGGCGCGCGGGCGACGCCTGGCGTCATGCCCTCGTACCGATTGCCGGGCCTCCCGCAGGATGAGCGGTCCCCGGCCGCATACTCCCCTGGGTGGAGACGCGGACCTAGGACTCCGGGTCTTCCCGGAGGGAACGCCCTGTCTGCTCCGAACTGTCCTCCCTCGGCACGGGCTGCTCGACCAGGGCCAGCACTCGATTCGCCATGAACCGGGCCGTACGGACCACTGAACCGTTGCGCGTCACCTCGCTCACCTCGACCACGCCCCGGCGCACAGCCGTCTCCACGCGGCGGCCTGCACGGCTTGCCACCACCTCGTATGTACGCGTCGTGTCCCCCGCGTCCACGACTATCTCCACGCGATCACCCTTCACCGGTCCAATCCCCCTTCGACGACGGACGGTTGGGTATCCGGGCGGTGCCGAGCGGCCCGGATCCCCCTTCCCCTGGCCACTCTTCAAGTCTCCCACCCGGCACTGACAATCGATCGGGCCGTGAAGGCGCGGCCTGTGAGCGCACTCGGCCGCGGAAACGTAAGCTGTGGCTCGTCAGACGGACCGGCAGCGGGGATGGACATGGCGATGATGCGCCTGAGGCGCGAGGACCCGCGTGTCGTCGGCTCGTTCAGGCTGCACAGGCGGCTCGGTGCCGGCGGGATGGGTGTGGTCTATCTCGGTTCCGACCGGCGTGGCCAGCGGGTCGCGCTCAAGGTGATCCGGCCCGATCTGGCCGAGGACCAGGAGTTCCGCTCGCGGTTCGCGCGCGAGGTGTCGGCCGCGCGCCGCATCCGCGGCGGCTGCACCGCGCGGCTCGTCGCCGCCGATCTCGAGGCGGACCGGCCGTGGTTCGCCACGCAGTACGTTCCGGGGCCGTCGCTGCACGACAAGGTCGCCGAGGAGGGTCCGCTGACGGCCGCCGACGTGGCCGCCATCGGCGCCGCCCTCTCGGAGGGGCTGGTCGCCGTGCACGAGGCGGGTGTCGTGCACCGGGACCTCAAGCCCTCCAACATCCTGCTGTCCCCCAAGGGGCCGCGGATCATCGACTTCGGCATCGCCTGGGCGACGGGCGCGAGCACGCTCACACACGTCGGTACGGCGGTGGGGTCGCCGGGCTTCCTCGCGCCCGAGCAGGTGCGGGGCGCGGCCGTCACGCCCGCCACGGACGTCTTCGCTCTGGGTGCCACCCTCGCGTACGCGGCGACCGCCGACTCGCCCTTCGGGCATGGCAGTTCGGAGGTCATGCTCTACCGGGTGGTGCACGAGGAGCCGCAGCTCGACGGGGTGCACGATGCGCTGGCCCCGCTGGTCCGGGCGTGCCTCGCGAAGGACCCGGAGGAGCGCCCGAGCACGCTGCAGCTGTCGCTGAGGCTCAAGGAGATCGCGGCCAGGGAGGCCCAGAGTCTTACGGACACCCGGTCGCCGGCGCCGCGCGGGGCGGGCGACCGGCCGACGGGCCGGCTCACCGAGCAGTACACGGAACAGCGCACCGAGCGGGGTGTCCAGGGCGCTCCGCCGCAGGGCTCCAACGGCGGTTCACGCTCCGGGGGCCGCCCCTCCTCGGCGCGGAACACTCCTTCGCCTCGGAATACTCCGGCGTCCCGGAACACTCCGGCGTCCCGCAGCACCGCGTCGCGCAATGCCTCCTCCCGGAGCACCGCGCCCAGGCCCACGCCGTCCCGCAGCGCGACCCGCTCCGGGAGCCGTCCGGCGCCGCGCAGTGGTGCCGGACGGCCGGCGCCGAGGACGACGGGGACCGGTCGCCGGCCGGCCAATCCGCGGCTGCTCAGGCAGCGGCTCTTCGTGTTCGTGGTCGTGACGCTGCTGGTGGCGCTCGGTATCGCCGCGGCGCAGGGCTGCCAGGGGCCGGACCGCGGGCTCGGCGGCGTGGGTGACGTGCCGCACGGGGCGTCGCAGGCCCTGGCCGCCGGAGGGACGGGAGGCACCGGAGGTGCCGGAGCCGACGGAGCTGATGCAGGCGGCGCAGCTGCCGGAGGCGGCGCAGCTGCCGGAGGCGGCAACGCGCCGCACTAGTCCGTGCGGCTCCCGGTCGTCGCGGCGCCCGGACCCGGCGGATCTCAGTCCTGAGGGCGCCCCGTCGCCACCGCATAGAAGGCGACGGCGGCGGCCGCGCCCACGTTGAGCGAGTCGACGCCGTGGGCCATCGGGATGCGGACCCATTCGTCGGCGGCCACGAGCGCCTGCGTGGACAGGCCGTCGCCCTCCGCGCCGAGCATCAGGGCCACACGCTCCATCCGGTGCGGCGCGGCCTCGTCCAGGCTCTTCGCCTTCTCGCTGGGGGTGAGTGCGAGGAGGTTGAAGCCCGCCTCGCGGACCGCCTCCAGGCCCTTGGGCCAGGATTCGAGCCGCGCGTAGGGGACCGAGAAGACGGCACCCATGGATACCTTCACCGAGCGGCGGTAGAGCGGGTCCGCGCAGTCGGGCGACAGCAGCACCGCGTCCATGCCGAGAGCCGCGGCGGAGCGGAAGATCGCGCCGATGTTGGTGTGGTCGTTGACCGACTCCATGACGACGACCCGGCGGGCCGTCTGAAGGAGTTCCTCGGCCGTCGGCAGCGGCTTGCGCTGCATCGAGGCCAGCGCGCCGCGGTGCACGTGGTAGCCCGTGACCTGCTCGGCGAGGTCCGGGCTGACCGCGTAGACCGGGGCCGGGACCTCGTCGATGACGTCACGCATGACGTCGACCCACTTCGCGGACAGCAGCATCGAGCGCATCTCGTAACCCGCGTGCCTGGCGCGCCGGATGACCTTCTCGCCCTCGGCGATGAACAGGCCTTCGGCGGGCTCGCGCTTGCGGCGCAGCTCGACGTCGGTCAGGCCCGTGTAGTCGCGCAGGCGCGGATCGGCGGGATCCTCAACGGTGATGAGATCGGCCACAGGGTGATACTGCCTTGTCCTGGGAGTGGTGCCAACGGCTTGGAACGACTTCTGTTACCCGGGGTTACTCGGCCCCGCCCGGCGCCCTGCCGTCCGAGACCTTCACGACCTCGCCGATGACGATCACGGCCGGGGGCTTCACCTCGTGGGTCCGTACGGTCTCGGCGACCGTGGCGAGCGTGGCGTCGACCCGGCGCTGCGCGGCCGTCGTGCCCTCCTGGACCAGGGCGACCGGCGTGTCCGCGGGCTTGCCGTGCGCCACCAGCGTCTCGGCGATCCTGCCGATCTTGTCGACGCCCATCAGGACGACGAGGGTGCCGCGCAGCTTCGCGAGCGCCGCCCAGTCGACCAGCGACCGCTCGTCGTCCGGCGCGACATGCCCGCTGACGACGGTGAACTCGTGAGCGACTCCGCGGTGCGTGACCGGGATGCCCGCGGCACCGGGCACGGAGATCGAGCTGGAGATGCCGGGCACGACGGTGTACGGGATGCCCGCCTCGACGAGCGCCTGAGCCTCCTCCATGCCGCGCCCGAAGACGAACGGGTCGCCGCCCTTGAGCCGTACGACCGACTTGCCGGCCTTGGCGTGCTCGATGAGGGCGTTGTTGATGGCCTCCTGGGCCATGTAGCGGCCGTACGGGATCTTTGCCGCGTCGATGACCTCGACGTGCGGCGGGAGTTCGGCGAGCAGGTCGCGCGGGCCGAGCCGGTCGGCGATCACCACGTCGGCCTCGGCGAGCAGCCGGCGGCCGCGCACCGTGATCAGGTCCGGGTCGCCCGGGCCGCCGCCGACGAGGGCCACGCCCGGGGTGCGCGTGCGGTGGTGCGGGGCGACCAGCGTGCCGTCGCGCAGTCCCTCGACCACGGCGTCGCGGATGGCGGCCGTGTGGCGCGGGTCGCGGCCCTGGGCGTCCGTGGTGAGCACGGCGACGGTGACGCCTTCGCTGCGGCCCGTCGCGGGGGTCCAGGCGGTGGCGGCGTCGGCGTTGTCGGAGCGGACGCACCAGACACGGTGGGCTTCCGCCTCGGCTGATGCGGCGGTGTTCGCCTCGGTGTCGCCGGTGGCGATCAGCGCGTACCAGGCTGCGGCCAGGTCTCCGTCCTCGTACCGGCGGCGGTGCCAGGTGATCTCGCCCGCGTCTGCCATCGCCTCCACGGAGGGGGTCGCTTCCGGGGATACCAGGTGGACGTCTGCGCCGGCCGCGATGAGCGCCGGGAGGCGGCGCTGGGCCACCTGGCCGCCGCCCAGGACGACGACTCGGCGACCGGTCAGGCGGAGGCCTACGGGGTAGGCGGGGTTTTCGGCCATGGGAGGTGCGGCTCCTCTTGCGGGCGGCGGTGCGAGGGGGGCGCTGCGGCTTTGGAGCGGCCCTTGACGTGCGGATTTTAGGTGCGGGTCCACGATACGGCGGGGGCGGGGCGGTTTTCTTTCCCCAAGCCCGCCCCTTCCCGAGACCGGGGGCACCCGCCCCCGGACCCCCCACCCGCCGGTGCGGGTACGTCGGTGGGGCTGTGCCCACCCGTTCCTCCCCCCAGTGCCCTTAAAAGGCCTGGGGGACCCCCAGCGGAACGCCTGCCCACAGCCGCAGAACGCTACTTTTCGGTGACCCCCGCCGAGTCGAACGTCGCCACCTCGTGCATTGCTCTTGCTGCGCTCTGGACCAGGGGGAGGGCCAGGAGGGCGCCTGTGCCCTCGCCGAGGCGGAGGTCGAGGTCGACCAGGGGGCGGAGGCCCAGTTTGTTGAGGGCTGCCATGTGGCCGGGCTCGGCGCTGCGGTGGCCCGCGATGCAGGCGGCCAGCACCTCGGGGGCGATGGCCCGGGCCACCAGGGCGGCGGCGCCCGCGCTCACGCCGTCGAGGATGACGGGCGTACGCAGTGACGCGCCGCCGAGCAACAGGCCTGCCATCGCGGCGTGTTCGAGTCCGCCGACCTCCGCGAGGACGCCGATCGGGTCGGTGGGGTCGGGCTGGTGGAGCTCCAGCGCGCGACGGACGACCTCGGTCTTGCGGGCCAGCGTCTCATCGTTGATGCCGGTGCCGCGGCCGGTCACCTCGGCCGGGTCGGCGCCCGTGAAGACCGAGATCAGCGCGGCGGACGCCGTGGTGTTGGCGATGCCCATCTCGCCGGTGAGCAGCGCCTTGTTACCGGCGGCCACCAGGTCGCGAGCCGTCTCGATGCCCACCTCGATGGCCGCCTTGACCTCCTCGCGGGTCAGCGCGGGGCCTGTCGTCATGTCGGCGGTGCCGGCGCGCACCTTGCGGGGCAGCAGACCGGGCGTCGAGGGCAGGTCGGATGCGACGCCCACGTCGATGACGCAGACCTCGGCGCCCACCTGGTTGGCGAAGGCGTTGCAGACCGCACCGCCACCCAGGAAGTTGGCCACCATCTGGCCGGTGACCTCCTGCGGCCAGGGGGTGACGCCCTGGGCGTGCACGCCGTGGTCGCCGGCGAAGATCGCGACGGCTGCGGGCTCCGGGATCGGCGGCGGGCACATCCGGGACAGACCGCACAGCTGGGCGGAGATGATCTCCAGCATGCCGAGCGCGCCCGCGGGCTTCGTCATGCGCTTCTGGCGCTCCCACGCCTCGCCGAGCGCCTTGGCGTCCAGCGGACGGATGCCCGCGACGGTCTCCGCGAGCAGGTCGTGCGGCTGCTCACCGGGCAGGGCGCGACGGCCGTACGTCTCCTCGTGGACGACCCACGACAGCGGGCGGCGCTTGGACCAGCCGGCCTGCATCAACTCCGGCTCCTCCGGGAACTCCTCGACGTATCCGACACAGAGGTACGCGACGACCTCCAGGTGTTCGGGCAGATCCAGCGCCCGCACCATTTCGCGCTCGTCGAAGAAGCTGACCCAGCCGACTCCGAGGCCCTCGGCCCGCGCGGCCAGCCACAGGTTCTCGACGGCGAGTGCCGAGGAGTACGGGGCCATCTGCGGTTGCGTGTGGCGGCCGAGGGTGTGGCGGCCGCCACGGGTCGGGTCGGCGGTGACGACGATGTTCACCGGGGTCTCGAGGATGGCCTCGATCTTCAGTTCCTTGAACTGCTTGGCGCGGCCCTTGGGCAGCGACTTCGCGTACGCCTCGCGCTGGCGCATGGCCAGTTCGTGCATCGCCTGCCGGGTCTCGGCGGAGCGGATGACGACGAAGTCCCAGGGCTGGGAGTGGCCGACGGACGGCGCGGTGTGCGCCGCTTCCAGGACGCGGAGCAGCACCTCGTGCGGGATGGGGTCGCTACGGAAGCCGTTGCGGATGTCGCGGCGCTCGCGCATGACGCGCAGGACCGCCTCGCGTTCGGCCTCGTCGTATCCGGGGGCCGGGGGGCCGGCCTGCTGCCCGGGGATCCCCGCCGGGGCGGCGGTCTCTGCCGCGGCCTCGGGGGCCTCCTGTGTGTCGAGGCTGTCCGCGTTCTGCGCGACGAGTGGCTCGGGGTCCTGGACGTCCCTGTCCGGCACGGGTGCTGCCTCCGCGGTGGGAACGGGTGTGGGCTGTTGGCCGTCGCGCGGCGCGGGCACGATGCCGACGGGCTCGTGGTCGGATACGACCGGGGCGCTGACCGGGGCGGTCCCCTGTTCGGGGACCGGTACGACGTCAGGCGCGGGCTCGGACTCGGCGTCGGAGTCGGACTCGGGTGCCGGTGAAGGCGCTTCTGTGGCGACCTCGCCGGCGGGCACGGCCACGGCGTCCTCAACCGGTGCGGCAGGGGTCTCCGCCGAGGCGATGGTCGTCTCGCCGCCCTGCGGTGCCACCGGCGTGTCCGGGGCCGATGCGACCTGCGCGTCCCCAGCCAGGGCGGCGGGAATCTCCTCGGCTGGTCCAGCAGGGATCTCCTCCACCGGTGCGGCAGGGATCTCCTCCGCCGGTGCGGCGACGGTGCCGTCCGCTTCCTGCACGGCGGACGGCGCTTCTACGGTGACGACGGCGGACTCATCCACCGGCACGGCGGCGGGGCCACCGTCCTGGATGCCCACCGTGACGGCGGTGGGCCCGGCGATGGGCTCCACCGCCTCGGCGACCGGCTGCGATGCCTCCTCGGCGGGCTCCGCCGCCTCGGCGTTCGCGACAGCGGCGGCCTCGGCCTGCTCATCGAGCGGCGGCACCGGCGGTACGTGCAGTGCGTGCGGAGGCGTGGGCGCCAGGTGCGGCGTGGTCGGCACCGACCCCTCGACCGGCACGAACTGGCCGATCGGCTGGGCGCCCTGGTCCTCGAGGGCCGACGCGACCGGCACCTCGCCGAAGCCGTCGGGCAGTACGCCAGATCCATCGGGCAGAGCAACGCCGGCCCCGTCGGGCAGAACAGCGCCACTCCCGTCGGGCAGCGCAACGCCGGTCCCGTCCGGCAGTGCAACGCCGGTCCCGTCCGGCAGCGTGCCGGACGTCTCCAGCTGCGTGCTGGCGCCCTCGGCGTGCGGGGCGACGCCGGTCGGTGCGGCAGGGGTCTCGGCGGCCGTCTGGACATCGGCGGCCTCGGGCGCGAGTCCCGCCTGGCCGGCGTCGTCCGCGGTCGGAACCTGCTGAGCCTGCTCGACGTAGCCCAGCGGATCACCGTCAGCCACCGGCGCGGCGTCGTTCACCGGCGTTCCCGGATACGACTGCCCATCAGCGCCGGAGAAGCCGGCGGGCTGCTCCGCCTGCGCCGCGTCCGAGGCGAACCCCGGTGCCGGGATCTGCGCCTCGTGCAATGCGTGCAGCGGCTCCGCGTCGTGCGTGAGGTCGAGGGAGAACTGCTCACCGACGGACGGCGGGCCCGTCGGGGCGGACTCGTCCGCGTACACGAACTGGCCGGATTCCGCGGTCGGTACGGGGGCCGACGGCGGCGCCGTGACGGGGAACGCGTGCGCCCCGGCATCCGGAGCGGGCGCCTGGCCCGGCTGGTATGCATCCCCCGCGTGCGCGAACTGGGCGGGGTCCGCGGCCTGCTGAGCGACGTACCCGTCGTGTGCGGCCACGCCCGCGTGCTGCCCCTGCACGGCCTCTACGCCGTGCTGAGCGTGCGCGAACTCTGCGGCGCCCTGCTGCACATGTGCGGCGTCTCCGCCCTGCAGCGCCTCCATCGCCTCTGCACCGCGCTGGAACTGCCCCGCCATGTGCTGGATCAGCCCCGCATCGGCGCCAGGAGCAAGCGGCCCGGCGTCCATGGTGTGCGCCGGCTGCCCGGCGTCCGCTGCGGACGGGGCGAGGACCCCGTCCGCGGGATCCGGCGCAGGCTGCGCGGCAGCGTCCGGACCGACCGTTTCTGCGGAGGTTCCATGGATGGCCGCAAATGCCTCTGAATGAGGCTGGGGCGCCCACGCGGTAGCGGCGCCCGGCGTGGTCTCGCCGGTTCCCGCCGCCACGGAGGAGTCCGCATCGCCACGCGGAATGTCGAGGTATTCGGGGCCGCTCGTCGGCGGACCCGCGTGCCGTACGTACACCGGGTTCGGCGGCGTACTGGCCGGGCCCCGGTCGGCGAGCGAACGCACAGGGCTCGCGCTGCTGTCCGGCACGGGCGGGCCGAGGTGCAGCGGGCGGCGCACCGGCGCGGGCGAGGGTGCCGGGACGCGGACGCCGCTCAGGTCGACCGAGCCGCTGTCTCTGCCCGCCATCTCGTGCGGCCCTGGCTCGTGGGCGACGGCGGCGGGCACAGCGGTCTGCCCCTCGCTCCACGCGCCCTGGGCACCCGGCATCAGCAGCAGGTCGTCGTCATCGGCGGGGTTCTCGGAGGGGTCGAGGTAGGTGTACGCACCGGGCGCGGGGACGCCCGGCTGCTCCACCATGCCTGCGCTCTCCGGCAGTCCCTCGCCCGGGCCCTGGCCGGTGTCGGTCATGCGTAACCCCTCGCCCATCGGTTAGTGCTTCTTCGACCGGTCCCGGCCTTCGGCCGGGGCGGCCCCTGTGCCCGGAGCGGCGCACCGACCGCCCGTCATGAGAACGAGCGTGCGCGCCACGCGGCACGAACGGGCCGCCGGCAATGCCGTAACCGGCATTGTTCCGGTCAGACCGCCACCGCGGCAGCTGGATGCGTCCACGGCCCGCTGTGGACTGCGCCACGTCGCGCGCCCTCCGGTCCTGCCGTACCACACACACCCCCAAAACGGGCGCGCTTTCCGGACATTGACCAACGAAACATCAGCCACCCGAGTGCAGTACAACGATCGGCCAGCCTACCGCGCACCGTGTGGCGGCAGGTTCACGGGGCGCCCGTTCGGCCCCATCCGTCACAAGACCGACACTCTTCAGCGAGGCGGTTCGATTCGCCCTTCCCGGACTCCCGCGAGCAGGAAGGCAACGGTCCGTTTCTTCTCGGTCCATGCACGTGTGTCGAGTTCGACGGACTGCAGGAGGGCGCACTCGACGGCGTATCCGTGCTCCGTCAGGTCACGGCCGATGAGTTCGGCCTCGTCGCGGGTCGCGGCGTGTGTGACGATCCGCTCGGGGCGGCGGTCGGCGACGGCGGAGACCACCGCCACTCCCCCGCCTCCGACGCGTACGACGTCGGGTTCGGGGAGGTCCTCCAGGATGTGCGGGGCGGTGCCGTGCACGATCTGCAGCTGGACGCCGAAGCGGCGGGCGGCGGCGAGGGTGCGGGCGCATGCGTCGCTGTCTCGGTCGACGGCGATGACGGCTGCGCCGAAGCGTGCGGCCTCCGTGGCGAAGGCGCCGCTGCCGGAGCCGATGTCCCAGACGAGGTCTCCGACGCGCGGTCCGAGGCGGGCGAGTTGGGCGGCGCGCATACGGTCCGTCTCGCCCTCGTCGGGCTCGCTGCCGTACTCCTCGGCGGGCAGCGCCCAGCCTCGCGACGGGGGTCCACCGTGGCCCTCGGCTGCGGGGACGGCCGTCTGGTCGCGTCCGGCGATCCAGCCGCCGTTCTCCGGCGCGGCGACGGGGCCGCCGATGACGATGACGACGTTGGGGTCGCGCCAGGTGTGGTCGGCGGCCTTGTCGGAGGTGACGACGGTGACCTGTTCGCGGCCGGTGCCGAGCTCCTCGCAGATGACGAAGGTGCGGTGGACGCCTTCGAGGAGGAGGCCGAGTTCGGCGGGGCCCGCTCCGGGGGAGGTGAGGACGGCGACCTTGCTGTGGGCGCGGCACACGTTCACGGCGCGCCGCAGGGTGCGGGGGTGGGCGACCACGATCTGCGCGTCGTCCCAGGGCATCCCGGCGCGGGCGAACGCAGTGGCCACGGAGGAGACGGCGGGCACCACTTCCACCTCGAGGCCGAACTCGGGGGCCCGCAGGGTGCGTACGACGCCGAAGAAGCCCGGGTCGCCGTCGGCCAGTACGACGGCGGTGCCGCGGTGGGCGGCGATACGGCGGGCGGCGAGGGAGACGCTGCCGAGACGGATACGCTCGGCGGCCGCGGGCACTTCGGGCAGCGCCAGATGGTGTCCCGCGCCGGCCACGAGCGTGGTCGCCGCGAGCGCGGAGCGCGCCGCGTCGGTCAGCGGCGAACCGTCCCAGCCGATCACCGTGACCCGGTCGGCCATCGTCGTCAGTCTCCCGAGGGTTCTCGCAGGTCGTCAGGGGGCGCACGCGGCGCCCGAGGGCACCGTGAGCGTACCTGGTGAACCTGGCCGGCGGCTCCTCGGAGGTGGCGCCCGCGACTCTGGGCGGTTGTCGCCCTCCCTCATCGCCCAGCATGGGGGAGGAACGATTGCCCACGACGCGAGCGGCGACGCCCCGGGTCAGGACCAGTCGGAGAACGCCGTGAAGCCGCTGCTTTCGGAGAGCTGGTCGATGACGCCGTCGAGGTCCTCGGGGAGCAGGCTCCACACGATGAAGTCGGTGCGTACGTCGGTCCAGGTGCCGTCCTCCGCCCGGACGTGCGCTATGCACGCGTTGCGCAGGACGCCCTCGCTGATGCAGCCGATCTTCTGGGCGACCTGCTGGGAGGCGGTGTTGTCGGCGGCCGTGCGCAGCTCGATGCGTTCGAACTTCTGGTCGCTGAACAGCCATTGGGCGGTGGCGAGCGCTGCCTCGGCGGCGTAGCCCTCGCCGCGGGCCCAGGGGGCGATGACGTACGACAGTTCGGTGGCCCGAACGTGCCAGTTGGTCTTGGTCAGCTGGACGATGCCGACCAGGCGCTGGGTGAGGAACTCCGTGACGGCGAGGTCCAGCCCGCGGCCCGCCGCGCGTTCGGTGGGGGCGTACTCGGTGATCCAGGTGCGGGCCCCGTCCTCGGTGTAGGGCTGCGGGACGTCGGTCCAGGCGCCGACCTGCTCGTCGTTCATCATCTCGGCCAGGGCGGGCACGTCGTCCTCGTCGAGGGGACGCAGCACCAACCGCTCCGTGCTGATGGAGATGTTGGGGAAGGTGCTAGTCATGCGCTGCTCCGTAACCGTCAGGAACCGTAAGCCCGGCAGGCCATAAGGCCGGTGGACCGTAAGGCCGGTGGCCCGTAAGCCCTGTTGACCGTAAGCCCAGGTGTGAATGCCCCAGCATGCAGCATCGCGGCGCGGAACTGCACCATGGGGTCCGCTCCTGTTCGCGAGCGGACCCCATGGCGGCCGAAAGGGTGTCAGGCGCCGGTGACCGGCAGGACCGAGCCCTTGTACTTGTCCTCGATGAACTTCTTCACCTCGGACGACTGGAGGAGCTTGACCAGCTTCTCGACCCGCGGGTCGTCCTCGTTGCCCTTCTTGACGGCGAGGATGTTGGCGTACGGGTTGTTCTTCGCGGACTCCAGGTGGATGGCGTCCTCGGTGGGGCTGAGGCCCGCGTCCTGGGCGAAGTTGTTGTTGATGACGGACGCGCCGACGTCGTCCAGGGAGCGGGGCAGCTGGGCCGGCTCCAGCTCCTTGATGACGAGCTTCTTGGGGTTCGACACGATGTCCGCCGGCGATGCGTCGGCCCCCGCGTCCTTCTTGAGCTCGATGACGCCCTGGGCGGCGAGGAGCTTCAGCGCCCGGCCCTCGTTGGTCGTGTCGTTGGGCACGGTGACGGTGGCGCCTTCGGGGAGGCCGGCGACGTCCTTGACCTTCTTGGAGTACACGCCCATGGGGGGCAGGTATGCCTGCACGACGGGGACCAGGTCCGTGCCCTTGGACTTGTTGAAGTCGTCCAGGAACGGCTTGTTCTGGTACAGGTTGGCGTCGAGCGAGCCCTCGTTGAGCGCGGTGTTCGGCAGGACGTAGTCCGTGAACTCCTTGATCTCCAGGTCGAGGCCGGCCTTCTCCGCGAGGTTGTCCTTGACGTACGTGAGGACCTCGCCGGCCGGGACCGCGGTGGCGCCGACGATCAGCGTGCCCTCGTCGTCACCGCCCGCGGACGAGGAGCCCGAGCCGCAGGCCGTCAGGCCCAGGGCCAGAGCGATCCCTGCGGCCGCGGTGGATATGGCTGTCTTGCGCATGGTGCGACTGTCTCCGTTGCTCGGGCCGGCTCAGAACGACGGGATGACGGAGCCGTCGTACTTGTCCTCGATGAACTTCTTCACCTCGTCGGACGTGAGCAGCTTGGCGAGCTTCTTCACGCGCGGGTCGTCCTCGTTGCCGTCCTTGACGGCGAGGAAGTTGCCGTACGGGCTGTTGTCCGCGGACTCCAGCACCAGGGCGTCCTCGGAGGGCTTGAGGTCCGCCTCGATGGCGTAGTTGCCGTTGACCACCGCGGCGTCGACGTCGTCCAGGGAGCGCGGGGTCTGGGCCGCCTCCAGCTCCTTGAACTGCAGGTTCTTCGGGTTCTTGGCGATGTCCTTGGGGGTCGCCTCGCTGCCCACGCCGTCCTTGAGCGTGATGATCCCGTTGGCGTCGAGGAGCTTGAGCGCCCGCGCCTCGTTGACCGTGTCGTTCGGGACGGCGATGGTGGCACCGCTCTTGAGGTCGTCGGCCGACTTGATCTTGTTCGAGTAGAGGCCGAGCGGCTCCAGGTGGACCGTCACGACGGGCACGATGTGGGTGCCGTTCTTCTTGTTGAAGTCGTCGAGGTACGGCTTGTTCTGGAAGTAGTTGGCGTCGACAGACCCGTCCTCGGTCGCCGTGTTCGGCGTGACGTAGTCGGTGAACTCCTTGACCTCGAGGTTGAGGCCCGCGTCCTTCGCCAGGTTGTCCTTGACGTAGTTCAGGATCGCGGCGTGCGGGGTCGGGCTCGCGGCGACGACCAGCGGGTCGGAGGCGTCGGCCTTGGCGCCCGAGCCGGAGTCCGAACCGCAGGCGGTCAGCCCGAAGGTGAGGGCTCCGGCGGCGAGGACGGCGGTGGTGATCTTGGCGGTGTTACGCACGAAAAGTGCCTTTCTCCATGGGTGGTGCGACCCCGTCGTGGGTGGGCGGGGAGATTCGGGGAGGAATGCGTGTCCGGGTCCGGGACTCAGGGGACCTTGGTCACCTCGGCGGCCGGGGCCCTGCCGGCCTCCGTGGCCTGGGCGGGGATGGTGCCGGTCCCGGCAGCGGTGTCGGCGCCGGACGCGGCCTCGGCCTTGAGGAACCTCAGCTTCGGTGCGGCTCCGGAGCGACCGCCCCGCCGGTGCAGTCCGCGTGCGGCGTAGTCGCCGGCGAACTGGATGACGGAGATGACCACGGCGAGGATCGCCACGGTGATCCACATCAGACCGGTCTCGAACCGCTGGTAGCCGTAGCGGATGGCGATGTCGCCGAGGCCGCCCGCGCCGACGGTGCCCGCCATCGCCGAGTACCCGATGAGCGCGACGATGGTCGTGGTGGCGCTGGAGATCAGCGACGGCAGTGATTCGGGGACGAGGACCTTGCGTACGACGGTCCAGGTGTTGCCGCCCATCGCCTGCACGGCCTCGACGAGGCCGCCGTCCACCTCGCGGACGGCCGTTTCGACGAGCCGCGCGAAGAACGGGATCGCGCCGATCGCGAGCGGCACGATCGCGGCCTCGCGACCGATGGTGGTGCCGGTGATCCAGCGGGTGAAGCTCATCAGAGCCACCATCAGGATGATGAACGGCAGCGAGCGGGCGACGTTCACGATCTGCCCGATCACCTTGTTCAGGACGGTGTTCTGCAGCAGCCCGCCCCGGTCCGTGAGGACCAGCAGGATGCCGAGCGGCAGACCGCCGACGACCGCGATGAGGGTCGACCAGCCGACCATGTAGAGCGTGTCCCAACACGCCTGGGACAGCAGCGGCTGCATCTCCGACCAGGTCACTTGGCACCTTCCTTCAGCAGCACGGGCTCCTGGCCCAGGACGTCGATCTGCAGCCCCTGTTCGCGCAGGAAGCCGATGGGCACGACGTTCTCCTCGTAGCGGCCGGGCAGTTCGATGCGCATACGGCCGACCTGCTTGCCCGCGACGGTGTCCATCGCGGCGCCGAGGATCGAGATGTCGATGTTGTACGTGCGGGAGAGCTGCGAGATCACGGGCTGGGTCGCGGCCTCGCCGTGGAAGGTCACGTCGACGACGGTGCGGTCGTCACCGGAGGCGTCGCCGCTCACCGGGAAGAGGGCCGCGGCCAGCTCCGAGCCGGGGGTGGCCAGGAGCTCGGTGACGGTGCCGGACTCGACGATCCGGCCCTTCTCCATGAGGGCGGCCGAGTCGCAGATGGTCTTGACAACGTCCATCTCGTGCGTGATGAGCAGGACGGTCAGGCCGAGCTGCTGGTTGAGGTCGCGCAGCAGCTGGAGGATGGAGCGGGTGGTCTCGGGGTCGAGGGCGCTGGTGGCCTCGTCCGAGAGCAGCACCTTCGGGTCGCCGGCGAGGGCGCGGGCGATGCCGACGCGCTGCTTCTGGCCGCCGGAGAGCTGGGCCGGGTAGGCCTTCGACTTGTCGGAGAGGCCGACCAGGTCGAGGAGTTCCAGGGCCTTGCGCGAGCGCTCCTTGCCGGAGACGCCGAGGATCTCCAGGGGCAGCTCGACGTTGGCCTGGACGGTGCGCGACGACAGCAGGTTGAAGTGCTGGAAGACCATGCCGATGCGGCTGCGGGCCTCGCGCAGCTCCCTGCCGGCGCGCGGGCCGCTTCCGGCCAGGGCGGTGAGGTCCTGGCCGCCGACGGTCACGGTGCCGGCGGTGGGGCGCTCCAGGAGGTTGATGCAGCGGATCAGCGAGGACTTTCCGGCGCCGCTCTGGCCGATGACGCCGTACACCTCGCCTTCGCGGACGTGGAGGTCGACGCCGTCGAGGGCGGTCACCTCGCGGCCGCGCGAGCGGTAGACCTTGGTCAGGCCCGATGTGGTGATCACGTGTGTTTCCGTCACTGTCGAGTGCGCGGCGCGAATGGCGGCCGGCACGGGGCATTCATGGTCGGAACGCGGCACGGTTCTCGCTCATGGCGATGGGAACCGGGGAGAAGCGTGTGCGCGGGGCAGGCTCAGTCCGTGCGTGGTGGGCAGGCAGCTGTCAGGACGTGCGGATCAGCGTGTGCAGTCACCTACGGACATGGCTGGGCAAGTCTCGCTTCGGGGCGCGAGTCTCTTGGCGGTACTGGGGCCCTCAGAAGGCGCACATTCGACACATACAACGAGCACCGGGCGTCGTGATCGCCTCGGTCGCGGATACGCGGTAGCTCGTCGTGGTCATGCATCAAGTAAAGCAGACGTCATGTCGGACCCAGCCACCCGCTGTCCGAATACCGGACACTCCTGGACGCCACCTCGCCCGGCAACGTTCCCCTGGCCCCTCGTATGACCTGCACGGACGGACAGGAGGATCGTTCGCGGAGAAGTCCCCAACCCGGCTTGAAGCGCCCTGTGCTGTGGCCAATGCCACGGCGGTCGCGACCGACGTCCCGGCCGTACGGGACGAACGCCCTGGCCACCGAGGGCGTGAACGGCCCGGCACCGGGGCCGGACGGCCCGGGTCCTTTGGCCCGTATTAGGGTCTCAGCATGCTTGATGCCCTGACGGTCGCGACCAGCGTCGCCGCGCTCGTGCTGGCCGCTTGGTGCGGTTTCGCCGCCTACCGTGACCAGCCGACGAAGGACTGGCACTTCATCGGCATGGCCGTGGTGTCGCTGCTCGTCGTGGTCCAGCTGGTGGTCGGCATCGTCCAGCTGGCGCGCGGCGAGAAGCCGGAGCAGGGCACGGCGATCTTCGTGGCGTATCTGCTGGGTGCCTTCGCCTGCATTCCGGCCGTGGGTTTCATGTCGCTGGCGGAGCGCACCCGCTGGGGTTCGGTGA
This sequence comes from Streptomyces sp. NPDC002896, assembly GCF_040295225.1. NCBI lineage: Bacteria > Bacillati > Actinomycetota > Actinomycetes > Kitasatosporales > Streptomycetaceae > Streptomyces > Streptomyces sp. NPDC002896. The sequence continues at coordinate 214,039 of NZ_JBEOVA010000003.1, forward strand.
CGGTCGCGGCGGGCGGCGTGGTGCTGGCCGTGCTCGAGGTGCGGCTCTACGACATCTGGGGAGGCTGAGGTGGCCGTGTCCGAGGAGAACGGGACCGTGACCGGTCAGCGCAGGCCCCGCACCCGGCTGATCAGCGGTCCGGGCATGCTGCTGGTGTGGCTGTACGGCGTGATGGTGGTCGGCGCCGTGTCGCGCTCGATCGTCCAGATCGCGACCGAGTTCGACCACGCCCCGCTCGCCTACTCGCTGTCCGCGGTCGCGGGCGTCGTGTACGGCTTCATCACGTACTCGCTCGTACGGGGTGGGGAGACGGCCCGCAGGGCGGCGCTGGTGTGCTGCGCCGCCGAGCTCGCGGGCGTGCTGATCGTGGGGACGTGGACGCTGGCGGAGCCGTCCGCCTTCCCGGACGCCACGGTCTGGTCGGACTACGGCATGGGCTATCTGTTCATCCCGGTGATCCTGCCGGTGACCGCGATGTTCTGGCTGCGCAGGGCCCGCGGGGCTACGGCCGCCGAAGGCTAGCCGCCTCGCGGGCTTCCCGCGGGTCGGCCTCGGCGCGATGGTCGTCACGGTGCCGCGGCAGCGGGCCGGGCTCTCTGCGGAACCCGGCCCACCCGTGATCAGCGAGACGAATTGTCAGGCGCTGGCGACGAAGGCATTCGCCTCGGCGTCCTTGGACAGGGTCACCATCGTGAGCCGGTCATGGACGCGTTCGGTGCCGACGGTGGCGTATCCATGCTTGCGGTACAGCCGCAGGTTGCCCTCGCTGCGGTGGCCGGTGAAGAGCTCGAAGCGCCGCGCCGTGCCCTCCGCGCCAAGCCGTTCCTCTATGGCGTTCAGCAACCGCCCGCCCAGGCCGTGCCGCTGCATCCGCGGATGGACGATCAGCTTGTTGATGCGGGCCGTGCCGTCGGAGGTCACGGTGCCGCGCACCGATGCCACCACCTCGTCGCCGAGCCGCGCCACCAGCACGCTGCCGCCGCGCAGTTCGGCCTTGATGGAATCGAGGGGCTGGGTGAGCGGCTCGATGGAGTAGTCGCCGTACAGCTCGGCCTCGCCCTGATAGCACAGGTACTGCAGTTTGAGGATCTGTTCGGCGTCCTGCTCGGTCGCCTCCGAGATGGTCACACTCATGCCCATGTGTGCATGCCTCCCGCTCACCTGCTCCGCCGGTTGTCCCTCACTCTTTTCCCTGAGCGCTGTGAGCTGCAACCTCCGCGGCGAGCAATCTCCGCAGACATCCCAGACATCGAGAACGTTCCGGGCCAAGACTGCCCTGTGAGATACCCAACTCCGCCGCTATCTCCCGGTACGTGAGGTCCCGGGGCGACAGCAGCGCCGCGACCAGTCGCGCGCAGCGGCCGGGCAGTCCCCGCGCGGCTGCGTGCAGCGCCCGGCGCCGGGTGGCGGTCAGGGCGAGTTGTTCGGGGCCGGCTGTGTCGTCGGCCGGCTCGGCGGTGTACGGGAGTTCGTACCGGGTCGCGCGCCGCAGCCGACGCGCCTCGGCGCGGACGGCGTCGACCAGCCAGGACGCGGGGTTCCCGGGCGGGCCTTCGCTGTGCACGTGCTCCAGCAGGCGCAGCCACACGGCCTGTTCGAGGTCGCCGGGCTCGGTACCGGCACCGGCCTCAGCCGATACCTCGGCGGCCAGCAGGGGGCGGAGGGCGCCGACCATGTCGTACGGCGTGCTGGGGATCACGTCGGGCAGAACGCGCCCGCCCCGGCGCGAGGTTGCCGGGGCGGGCGTCTGTCACCCCATCCGGGGCGGCGGCTTCAGCCGTTGACGAAGTCGGCGCGGGCCAGCAGGCCGGTGTCGGCGTTGTCGGTGAAGACCCCGTCGATGCCGGTGGCGAAGTAGGTCTTGAAGGCGCCGAAGGCGTCGCCGTAGGCCGTCGGGTCGGTGCCCTTCCTGAAGTCCGCGGGCAGGAAGGGGTTCTCGTTGCGCATCGTGTACGGGTGGAGGATCAGCCCCGCCGCGTGTGCGTCCGCCACCAGGGTGGTCGGCGTGGTGAGCTTGCCGCTCGCGTCCTTCGGGATGACCAGGTCGAGGGTCGGGCCGATGCCCTGAGCGTAGGAGGCGATCCACTTCAGGCCCTCGGGCTTGACCAGGTCGGCGACCGTGCGCGGGTCGCCCGCCTCGACGAAGTCCCAGGGGCGGCTGTTCGCCGAGGACAGCAGCACGACGAGCGGGTTGTCGACGAGCTTGTTCAGGCGCTGGATGCTGCTCGGCTCGAAGGACTGGAGGATGACCGGCGAGTTCTTCTTGTCCTTGCCGTACTTGCGCAGCAGCTTGGCGACCCGCTCCTCCAGGCCGAGGCCGAGCTTGCGGAAGTAGGTGGGGTGCTTGGTCTCGGGGTAGATCCAGACCTGCCTGCCGCGCTTGCGGGTCTGCTCGTCCTGCCACTGGAGCACCTCTTCGAAGGTGGGGATCTCCCAGCGGCCGTTGTACAGGGTGTTGTGCGGGCGGTTGGCCGGGATGCGCTCGATCGCGCGCAGGGTCTTCAGCTCGGCGAGCGTGAAGTCCTCGGTGAACCAGCCGGTGGTGGAGACGCCGTCGAGCACCTTGGTGGTCTTGCGGTCGGCGAACTCGGGGTGGTCCGCGACGTCCGTGGTGCCGCCGATCTCCGGCTCGTGGCGGCAGACGATGTGGCCGTCCTTGGTGGGCACGAGGTCGCCCGCCTCGACGACGTGGGCGCCCAGGTCGAGGGCCAGCTCGTACGAGCCGAAGGTGTGCTCCGGGCGGTAACCGCTGGCGCCGCGGTGCCCGATGATGGTGGGCACCGGCAGGTCCTTGTAGCCCCTGCCGCCGTACTGTTCGGCGGCTTGTTCTGCGGCGGCAGCCGTGCCGGGCAGTCCGATGACGGCTCCGCCCGCGCCGAGGACCGCGGCCCCCAGTACGGCGCGCCGGCCAAGGCTCGCTCCCGGCCGCTGCTCTTCCGACCCCTGCGTCCGCTGCGTCGCCATTGAGCGCTCCTCCCGTTGTGGTGCCCTGCACCTGTCAAACCGGGACTGATCGTAGGTGTCCTCAAGTGACGGGTGGGAGACCTTGGACGGAACACACGGGTGATGCTGGATGTCGTACGAGGGCTGCCAGTTGACGGAGGGTCGGGTGGCGGAGGCGGGAGCCGCTATGCCGACCGCAGCGTGTCGTCCGGATGTCGGCCGTGCAACGGCACGCCACTCCAGGTAAACATGGGTCAACAGTGAGTATCCAGTCGGTGAACCCGGTGTGCAACCACCCGGGGCCCGCGAGTATCGTCCTCACCTGCAGAGACTCACCCTCGACCCTTGACACCGGAGGACCCGTTGTCCCGCTTCGCGCTCATCAAGGCAGTGCTCGGACCGATCATGCGCCTGATGTTCCGCCCACGGGTCGAGGGCGCCGAGCACATCCCCGGCACCGGCCCGGTCATCCTCGCCGGGAACCACCTCACCTTCATCGACTCGATCGTCCTGCCGCTGGTCTGCGACCGCCAGGTCGTCTTCATCGGCAAGGACGAGTACGTCACCGGCAAGGGCCTCAAGGGCCGCCTGATGGCCTGGTTCTTCACCGGCGTCGGCATGATTCCTGTGGACCGGGACGGCGCGAACGGCGGCGTCGCGGCGCTGATGACCGGCCGACGCGTACTCGAGGAGGGCAGGATCTTCGGCATCTACCCGGAGGGCACCCGCTCCCCCGACGGCCGGCTCTACCGCGGCCGTACGGGTATCGCGCGGCTGACCCTGATGACCGGCGCGCCGGTGGTGCCGTTCGCGATGATCGGCACGGATAAGCTGCAGCCGGGGGGTGCGGGGATGCCGCGGCCGGGGCGGGTGACGGTCCGGTTCGGTGAGGCCATGGAGTTCTCGCGGTACGAGGGCATGGACCGGGATCGGTACGTCCTGCGGGCTGTGACGGACTCGGTGATGGCTGAGGTCATGCGGCTTTCGGGGCAGGAGTACGTGGACATGTACGCCACCAAGGCGAAGGCGGCGTAGCGCCTGCGGCGGGGTTCGGCTCGGCCTCGTCTTTGGGTGCTGTACGACGGGGGCGGGCTTCGCTCGACCAGGGGGACCCACATCGCCCGTGCGGAACGCCTGCCCACAGCGAGGCACGCGGGGATGCTGGTTCCATGAAGCCGTTGCTCTTCGTGGATATCGACGGGCCGCTTAATCCGTACATGGCGCTGCTTGGGCCCGTGCCCGAGGGGTATGCGGTGCATCTGACGCGGCCGGAGGGGTGGACTGCGTCGCCGTATCTGCCCGTGCTGCTGCATGCCGGGCATGGTGCGGAGCTGCTCAAGCTGTCCGGGGCGTACGACCTGATCTGGGCGACCACGTGGATGGACGAGGCCAACGAGTGGATCGGCCCTCATCTGGGGCTGCCCCGGCTGCCGTACGTTGACTGGGGCGATCTGCACGGCGGTTCGCCGGACGGCACGTACTGGAAGACGCGGGACATCGTGGCGTACGCGGCGGGGCGGCCCTTCGCCTGGGTCGACGACGAGGTCACGGACGCTGACCGGGACTGGATCGAGCGCCATCACCCGGCGGCCGCGATGCTGCTGTGGATCGACCCGCGGACCGGCCTGGCCCGCAAGGACTTCACCGCGCTGGCCTCCTGGGCGGAGGCCCTCACGGCGTGACCGGGCACCCCGGGGCCGTCAGCTCCAGGGCAGCCCGGCCCTGTGCTGCCAGTACGTCTCGGGGTCCTCTGCCAGCTCGTCGAGCCTGGCCGTCTGGTCCGTATCCAGGTCGACGGCCGCGGCGTGCAGGTTCGAGGCGAGCTGGTTCGTCGTGGCCGCTCCCGAGAGGACGACTCCGGCCCAGGGCTGCTGAAGGATGAGCGCGAGGGCGACCGCGTCGGGGCCGAGGCCCGTCTCCTCAGAGATCGCGCGCAGGGCCGCGGGGGCGTGCGGACCTGCCAGGCGTCCGTTGGCCATGCCCTCCTTGATGATCACCGTGAGCCCCGCCTCGTGCGCCTCGGCGAGTGCGGGACCGGCCGAGGTCTCCAGCGCGTTGTACGTCGCCTGGACGGTGCGGAAGAGCGGCTCGCCGTCGTACTCGACCGCGAGGGCCGCGCGGATGGCCTCCGCCTGGGCCGGGCCGCTGGTGGACAGGCCCACCGTCACGCCCTCGGCGGCCAGCTCGGCCAGGCGCGCGTGCAGCTCCTTGTCCTCGAGGGCCGGGCTGTCCGGGGTCACCGAATGGATCTGGTAGAGGTCGAGCCGGCCGCCGAGCAGTGCGGCGGTCTCGGCGCGCTGCCGGTCGTACGTGGCGACGCTGTGGTCCTTGACCTCGTGTGCCTCGGCGTCGGTGCGCCAGCCCGCCGTGTACGTGTAGCCCCACTTGCTGCCGACGACGACGTCCGTGATGTCGGGGCGGGCCAGCAGCCAGTCGGCGAGGAACTCCTCGGAGCGGCCGTAGGACCGGGCCGCGTCGAAGTAGCGGACGCCCTGTGCGTAGGCGGCGTCGAGGAGTTCGTGGGTGCGGGCGCGCATCGCGTCGACGCTGCGTACGGGCGGGAGGTCCTGGTCGCGGCCGAGGTTGATGTAGCCCGGGCGGCCGACGGCGGCGAGGCCGAGGCCGATGTGGCAGGTGGGAGTCGTCGCTGCGGCCAGACGGGAAATGGGCATCGCGGGCTCCGTTCGGTCGGCTCCTTGCGGCTGTCGACCAACGTAACCCGCGATGCCCTTGCGGCTCCCGGATGGGTTCTTCGGTACCCCGTACGGCCTACTTGCGGGCGGCGGCCCACTCCTGCTGCGCGGCCACGTCGGCCTTGATCTCGGCGAGCTGGACGGCGACCGCGGAGGGGGCGGTGCCGCCGCGGCCGTTGCGGGACGCCAGCGCGCCCGGCACGTTCAGCACGGTCCGCACCTCGGGGGTCAGATGCGGGGAGATCTTGGCGAACTGCTCGTCGGTGAGCTGGTCGAGCTCGATGGCGCCCGCCTCGCACTCCTTGACGCACTCACCGGCGACCTCGTGTGCGACACGGAACGGCACACCCTGCTTGACCAGCCACTCGGCGATGTCGGTGGCGAGCGAGAAACCGGCCGGGGCCAGTTCCTCCATGCGCTCCCGGTTGACGGTGAGGGTCGCCATCATGCCGGTGAAGGCGGGCAGCAGGACCGCGAGCTGGTCGCAGGAGTCGAAGACCGGCTCCTTGTCCTCCTGCAGGTCGCGGTTGTACGCGAGGGGCAGGGCCTTCAGGGTCGCGAGGAGGCCCGTGAGGTTGCCGATGAGGCGGCCGGACTTGCCGCGCGCGAGCTCGGCGATGTCCGGGTTCTTCTTCTGCGGCATGATCGACGAGCCGGTGGAGAAGGAGTCGTGGAGCGTGACGAAGGAGAACTCCTTCGTGTTCCAGATGATGACCTCCTCCGCGATCCGGGAGAGGTTGACCCCGATCATCGCGGTGATGAACACGAACTCGGCGACGAAGTCGCGCGAGGCCGTGCCGTCGATGGAGTTGGCGACGGAACCGTGCTCGAAGCCGAGGTCCTTCGCCACCGCCTCCGGGTCGAGGCCCAGCGAGGAGCCGGCGAGCGCGCCCGAGCCGTACGGGGACACGGCGGTCCGGTCGTCCCACTGGCGAAGCCGCTCGGCGTCCCGCGAGAGCGACTGCACGTGGGCGAGCACATGGTGCGCGAAGAGCACCGGCTGGGCGTGCTGGAGGTGCGTACGGCCCGGCATGGCGACGTCCGGGTGGGCCTCGGCCAGGCCGATCAGCGCCTCCTGGAGGTCGGCGATCAGGCCGCCGATGATCCGGGCGTGGTCGCGCAGGTACATCCGGAAGAGGGTCGCCACCTGGTCGTTGCGGGACCGGCCGGCGCGCAGCTTGCCGCCGAGGTCCGGGCCGAGACGCTCCAGCAGGCCGCGCTCGAGGGCGGTGTGGACGTCCTCGTCGGCGATGGTGCCCACGAAGTCGCCGGAGGCCACGTCCGCCTCGAGCTGGTCGAGGCCCGCGATCATACGCTCCAGCTCGTCGGCTGTGAGCAGCCCCGCCTTGTGCAGCACGCGCGCGTGGGCGCGCGAACCGGCGATGTCGTAGGGCGCGAGCCGCCAGTCGAAGTGGACGGACGCGGACAGCTTGGCGAGGGCCTCGGCGGGGCCGTCGGCGAAACGGGCGCCCCAGAGCCGGACGTCACCGGTGTTGCTGCTCACTTGCTGTGCTCCTCGGAGATGGTCGATGTGCGACCGCCTCCCTGCCGACCGGCGGTCAGGGAGGCGGTCATCACGCTACTGCTTAGGCACGGTCCACGTCGGGCTACGCCCGCAGATGACGCTGTGCGGCGATCTTCGACGACAGGCTGTAGATGTCGATGAAGCCCTTGGCCGCGGCCTGGTCGAACGTGTCGCCCGTGTCGTAGGTGGCGAGGTTGAAGTCGTACAGCGACGACTCGGAGCGCCGGCCGGTGACGACGGCGCGGCCGCCGTGCAGGGTCATCCGGATGTCGCCGTTGACGTGCTGGTTGGCCTCGTTGATGAAGCCGTCCAGAGCGCTCTTGAGCGGGGAGAACCACTGGCCGTCGTAGACGAGCTCGCCCCAGCGCTGCTCGACCTGCCGCTTGTAGCGGGCCAGCTCGCGCTCGACGGTGACGTTCTCGAGCTCCTGGTGAGCGGTGATCAGTGCGATCGCGCCCGGGGCCTCGTAGACCTCGCGAGACTTGATGCCGACCAGGCGGTCCTCGACCATGTCGATCCGGCCGATGCCCTGGGCGCCGGCGCGCTCGTTGAGCTGCTGGATCGCCTGGAGGACGGTGACGGGCTTGCCGTCGACGGCGACCGGGACGCCCTCCTTGAAGGAGATGATCACCTCGTCGGCCTCGCGGGGCGTGGCCGGGTTCTGGGTGTACTCGTAGATGTCCTCGATCGGCGCGTTCCAGATGTCCTCGAGGAAGCCGGTCTCGACGGCGCGGCCGAAGACGTTCTGGTCGATGGAGTACGGGGACTTCTTGCTGGTCGCGATCGGGAGGTTCTTCTCCTCGCAGAACGCGATGGCCTTGTCACGGGTCATCGCGTAGTCACGGACCGGGGCGATGCACTTGAGGTCGGGGGCGAGGGCGACGATGCCGGCCTCGAACCGCACCTGGTCGTTGCCCTTGCCGGTGCAGCCGTGGGCGACCGTGGTGGCGCCGTGCTTCTTGGCGGCGGCCACGAGGTGCTTCACGATCGTCGGCCGGGAGAGGGCGGAGACCAGCGGGTAGCGGTCCATGTAGAGGGCGTTGGCCTTGATCGCCGGGAGGCAGTACTCGTCGGCGAACTCGTCCTTGGCGTCGGCGACCTCGGCCTCGACGGCACCGCAGGCGAGCGCGCGCTTGCGGATGACGTCCAGGTCCTCGCCGCCCTGGCCGACGTCCACGGCGACGGCGATGACCTCGGCGCCCGTCTCCTCGGCGATCCAGCCGATGGCGACGGAGGTGTCCAGACCGCCCGAGTAGGCGAGTACGACGCGCTCGGTCACGGGTTTCTCCTCACAGTGCATTCGCTGACATGCATGAGTATGCACTGCTCCGTATGTTTCGTCAATCGGCCTCCTTCAAGGTTTGCCTCCAGGCGCTCGACCAGGGCCTCAGTCGCTCATCGCCTCGACGATCACCGGGAGGTGGCTGAGCAGAAGCTCCTTCGTCGACGACAGGAGGGTCACCGGGCCGGACGCCGCCAGGTCCCGCAGCCGCTCCAGGGCAGCGGTTCGCTCGGGGTCCGCGAGCTCGGCCCGGTAGCGCTCGACGAACTCCTCGTGCAGGCCGGGATCGTGCCCGTACCACTTCCGGAGCTCGTCGGAGGGGGCCACCTCCTTGAGCCAGGCGTCGAGCCGGGCCGCATCCTTCGACAGACCGCGGGGCCAGAGCCGGTCGACCAGGACCCGGGTGCCGTCGTCGGCCTCGACGGGGTCGTAGACGCGTCGCATCCGCACCGCGCCGGACTTGCTGGATTTCCGCACCATGTCTCCATCGTCCAGGTGCGGGCAGCCATCGCGAGCCGAAACGGAGCCTCTCATTTCGTTAGACACTCGAAGTATCCAGGACGATACTCACTGGGTATGGGAAAGACCTATGACCGCATCGACGGCAGGCTCCGCTCCTTCATAGAGGCTCAGCCTCTGTTCTTCACCGCGACCGCTCCGCTCTCGGGCGACGGCACGGTCAACCTCTCCCCCAAGGGCCTCACCGGTTCCCTCGCCGTGATCGACGAACGGACCGTGGCGTATCTCGACTTCGCGGGCAGCGGCGCCGAGACCATCGCCCACCTCCGCGAGAACGGCCGCATCACCCTCATGTGGTGCGCCTTCCAGGGACCGCCGAACATCGTCCGGGTGCACGGCCGCGGCGAGGCCGTGTTCCGCGACGACCCGCGCTTCCCCGAACTGCTCACGCACTTCCCCGACATCGATCACGGACAGCACGGGCTGCGCGCGATCATCGTGGTGACGGCGGACCTCGTCCGCGACTCGTGCGGATTCGCAGTGCCCCTCATGACGTACGACGCCGACCGCGAGCTGCACGGCAAGCGCTTCGCGCGCGAGGACGACGCATCGCTCAGCGAGTACTTCGCGAAGAAGGACCATGTGACGACTAGTCTGGACGGCCTACCAGGGCTGCCGTTGCCCTTGCCGCCCAGTACGGTCTGAGGCATGCGCCCCGGTGTCGTCGCTCTCGCGTCCGCTGCCCTGCTCACCCTCGTCGCCATCGGCGCAACGCCGCGCGGCGGTGGTGCCGTGCCTCTTCCCGAGCGGATGGCGGACACGGGCGGCGGCACCCAGCTGATCACCGCCCAGGCCGCACGCACCGGCTCGACGACCGGGACCGTCATCTGGTGGGAGCGGCGCAACGGGCGCTGGGTGCAGGCCGGTTCCGCTCCGGCCCGGTTCGGAGCGAAGGGCCTGGCCGAGGGCACCTCGCGCAGGCAGGGCACTTACACCACGCCCACCGGCCTGTACGGCCTGCCGTACGCCTTCGGGATCAGGAGCGCGCCCGTCGGCACCACCACCGCGTACCGCCGTGTGCGCCAGAACTCCTGGTGGTGCCAGGACAACGGGTCGCGGTCCTACAACCGCTGGACCGAGCCGCGTGCCGCCGACTGCCGCGCCGCGGAGGCGGAGCACCTCATCGAGTACGACCCGGAGTACGCGTACGCGCTCGTCATCGGGTTCAACTACGACCGGCCGGTGCGCGGGCGCGGCGCGGGGATCTTCCTGCACGTCAACGGGCGTGGCGCGACGGCTGGTTGTGTGTCCGTCCCCACGGATGCGATGCGCCGGATCCTGGACTGGGCCGAGCCGGCGCGCCGGCCGCACATCGCGATCGGGACGGAGAGCGGGCCGACCGCGATCACTCGCTACTAAGGGTGACACGCTAGCTGCTAGGGCGACTCGCTGCTCGCGGGCAGCCGAACCGTGAACGTCGTCGATCCCGGGGTGCTGTCGAGCGTGACGCTTCCGCCGTGGGCCTCGGCCACCGCCGCCACGATCGACAGTCCGAGGCCGGCGCCGCCGCCCGCGCCCTCGGTGCGGCGGCGGTCCGCACGCGTGAAGCGTTCGAAGACTCCGGGCTGGACCTCCGCGGCGACGCCGGGGCCGTCGTCGTGGACCTTCAGTACGGCCGTCCCCTTGTCGGACCCCTCGGACCCCTCGGACTCCTCGGATTCCAGGGAGACGGTCACCGTGGTGCCGGCGGGTGTGTGCAGACGTGCGTTGGCCAGCAGGTTGGCCAGGACCTGCTGGAGCCGGTGGGCGTCGCCCACCACCGTCACCGGCTCCTCGGAGAGCTCCAGCGTCCAGCGGTGTCCGCGTCCCGCGGCCTGCGCGTCCGTGACCGCGTCCAGGACCAGGCGGGTGAGGTCGACGGGGAGACGTTCCAGGGGGCGGCCCGCGTCGAGGCGGGCGAGGAGCAGCAGGTCGTCGACCATCTCGCCCATACGGGCCGACTCGGCCGCGATGCGCTCCAGGGCCCGCACCACCTTCGGGGGCACCTCGCCCGGGTGCAGCAGCGCCAGTTCGGCGTGGCCGCGGACCGACGCCACCGGTGTGCGCAGCTCATGGCTGGCGTCGGCGGCGAAACTGCGCAGCCGCTCCTCGCTCGCGTGCCGTTTGGTCAGCGCGTCCTCGACATGGCCGAGCATCCGGTTGAAGGCGCCGGCGACTCGGCCCACTTCGCTGCGCGGGTCGGGCTCGGGGGCGCGCGGGGGAAGGGCCACCTCACCGCTGGCGAGCGGCAGTTCGCTGACGCGGGTCGCGGTCGCGGCCACCCTGCTGAGCGGCCGCAGCGACCATCGCACCCACAGGGCTCCGGCGACGCCGGTGATGGCGAGTGCCGCGCCGAAGACGACCCCGGCGACGAGTTCCAGGCGGTGGACGGTGGCCTCGACGGGCTCCATCGGCAGTCCGGTGATCAGAACGTCGCCGTCCTTGCCCTCGACCGCCATCAGGCGGTAGGCGCCGAGCGACGACAGGTCGACGGTGTGACCTTGGCCGTCGGTCTGCACCGCGGCGAGCTCCTTCTTGTCCCCGGCGTTCAGCGGAGCGGACAGATCGCCCGTGCCGCTGCTGGAGCCCACCACCGCGGCTTGGGTGACCGTGTCGCGGAGCAGCCGGGCGCCGAAGGTGCCGGCGGCCTGCCGGCGGGTGTCGGCGTGCTCGTCGCCGTCGTGGTCCGACTGCAGGCGCCCACCGTGCTCCAGGCTCGCCGGGAACCGTACGCCGACGTCGCGCAGCTGCTGGTCGAGGCGGCCGGTGAGGAAGCCGTCCAGCTCGACCACCGCTGCAACGCCGACGGCCGCGCAGCTGACCGCGAGCAGCACGACGAGGCCAGCGGTGAGCCGCGCCCGGAGCGTGTGGGGCCAGGACAGGGCCGACAGCCGGCGGGGCAGACGCGACAGCCGACGCCGCAGGCCCGTGCTCACGGGACCACGGGTTCTCACGGGACCACCGGCTTGAGCACGTACCCGGCGCCCCGCACCGTGTGGATCATGGGCGCGCGGCCCGCGTCCACCTTTTTGCGCAGGTAGGAGATGTACAGCTCGACGACATGCGCCTGGCCGCCGAAGTCGTACGACCACACGCGGTCGAGTATCTGCGCCTTGCTGAGCACGCGCCGCGGGTTGCGCATGAGGAAGCGCAGCAGCTCGAACTCGGTCGGGGACAGCTCGATGAGCTCGCCGCCGCGGGTGACCTCGCGGGCCTCCTCGTCCATGACCAGGTCGCCGACGGTCAGCCGCGGCCCGTCCTCCTGCTGCCGGGCCATGCCGGCGCGGCGCAGCAGTCCGCGCAGCCGGGCGACGACCTCCTCCAGGCTGAACGGTTTCGTCACGTAGTCGTCGCCGCCCGCCGTGATCCCCGCGATGCGGTCCTCGACGGCGTCCCGTGCGGTCAGGAAGAGAACGCACACATCGGGCCGCACGGTGTGCAGCGAGCGCAGCACGGCGAAGCCGTCGGTGTCCGGGAGCATCACGTCGAGGACGACGGCGTCGGGGAGCAGCTCGCGCGCCTCGGTGACGGCCGAGGCGCCGTCACCGGCCGTCCGCACCTCCCAGCCCTCGTAGCGCAGGGCGCCGGACAGGACCTCGGCCAGGTCGGGGTCGTCGTCGACGACGAGGACGCGGAGGGGGGTGCCGTCGGGTCGGGTGAGGGCGGGGCGGCCGGTGCCGCGGGAGCGGGGAGTGTTCATCGCACGTACCAGGATGCGGCCTCTCCGGGCCGGGGTCTGCCGCCTCGGGCTCTGAGTTTCCTCTGAGTCCGCCGTGCCGCCGATCCGGCGGCACGGCGGCACGGCGGCCCGCCGATCCGGCCTTTCCGGGCCGCGCCACCCCGTCCGACCTGCGGCGAAGGCTGTGCCGCCCGCCGTGAGCTCAGAGCTTGCTCAGAGGTTCCCTCGGCACAGTTGCATCCCGGACGGCCGCGGGGTGCGTCCCGGACAGCCGAGAGGACGAGCAGATGACGACGGTGTACGAGCAGCGGACGGTGGCCCTTGCGCCTCCCGAGCCCCGGCGCTCCCCCGCCGGCCCGGTGCTCGCCATCCTGTGGGGCGGTGCCGCCGCGGTGGTCGCTTTGTGGTGGCAGGACACAGGGTCGGTCGTGGGCACGGCGGGCTGGCTGACCGGGGCCGGGCGGATCGCGGGGCTGCTCTGCGGCTACGCCTGCGCCGTACTCGTCGGGCTGATGGCCCGCGTCCCGCTCCTCGAGCGGCGGATCGGCTCCGACCGGGTGGCGCGCTGGCACGCGATGGGGGGCCGCTACACGATCTGCCTGCTGGTCGCCCACGTCGTACTGATCCTCTTCGGGTACGCCGCCCAGGACGGCTCCTCGGTCGTGCACGAGACGCTCACGGTGGTCCTGGACTACCCGGAGATGCTCAAGGCCACCGCCGGCACGGTGATCCTGCTCGCGGTCGGGATCACCTCGGCCCGCGCCGTGCGCCGCCGGGTCAGCCACGAGTTCTGGTACTACGTGCACCTACTCACGTACGCCGCGGTCTTCCTCGCCTTCGGCCACCAGCTCGCCCTGGGATCCGACTTCACCGGCAACGGGGCGGCGCAGGCGGCCTGGTACGCGCTGTACCTGGGTGTCGCCGCCCTGGTGGTGTGGTTCCGGGTCCTCGCGCCGGTGCGGCTGAACCTGCGTCACCGGCTGCGGGTCGAGTCCGTACACCGGGAGGCGCCGGGCGTGTACTCGGTCGTCATGCGCGGCCGGCGGCTGCACGAGATGGGTGCGCAACCGGGGCAGTTCTTCCGCTGGCGGTTCCTCACGGACAGCATGCGCTGGACCTCCACGCCGTACTCCCTGTCCGCGCCGCCCCGCCAGGACCTGCTGCGGATCACGATCAAGGCGCTCGGCGACCACAGCGCCGCCGTACCCATGCTGCGGCCCGGCACGCGGGTGTGGGCGGAGGGGCCCTACGGGTCGCTGACCGCCGACCGGAGCACCGCGCACAAGTCCCTGCTGATCGCGGGCGGTGTCGGCATCACCCCGCTGCGGGCCCTGTTCGAGACGCTGCCCGGCGAGGTCACCCTCCTCTACCGGGCGCGCACGGCCGAGGACCTCGCGCTGGGCGGGGAACTGGAGGCCATCGCGCGGTGGCGCGGGGCGAAGGTGCTGTACGCGCTCAACGGTCCGCACGGGCAGCGCCCCAGCTTCACGGCCGAGTCCCTGCGCACGGCCGTGCCCGACCTCGCCGGGCACGACGTGTACCTGTGCGGGCCGCACGGCTTCGCCCAGGACCTGTACGAGGCGCTGCGCGCCGCCGGGGTCCCGGACCGTCGCATCCACCACGAGTCGTTCGAACTGTGAGGCCGTAGAAGTGCACGCGTTGAAGAAGAACCGTCCGCTGCGCCGCATCGTGCTGGCGAGCGCCGCCACCGTCTCCGGGATGGTGCTGCTGCTGTCGCTGAAGCCGCACACGACGCCGAGCGTGGCCTTGGGCGCGACGTCTCCCGCCCCGTCCAGCAGCGCGAGCGCATCGAGCGGATCGAGCGGCTCGACCACGGGCACGAAGACCGTCACCGGGGACTCGGTCCAGACCCGCTGGGGCCCCGTCCAGGTCCGCGTCACGCTGAAGAACGGCAAGATCACCGACGTCACCGCGGTCACGTACCCCCAGGAGAACCCGAAGGACCAGCAGATCAACAGCTACGCGATACCCCAGCTGACGAGGGAGGCGCTGGCCGCGCAGAGCGCCGACATCGACACGGTCTCCGGAGCCACGTACACCAGCGACGGGTACCGCCAGTCGCTCCAGTCCGCACTGGACTCCGCCGGCAACTGAACGCACAGCGCTCCGCGGACGACTGAACGCACGGCACTTCGCGGATCACTGAACGCTCGGCGGTCGCGGCGCGTATGAGTGAGCCAAGGGCCCCGTCCCCACGGAGGAACCGTGACCACCACGATCGCAGGCGGTCGTGCCGCCCGGCGCCAGACGATGCGCCGTATCCGCCCGCGCCGCTCCCCGGCCGTACCGCTACTGGTCGCCGTCGGGGCGGGCGCGGCGGGCGTGTTGTGGTTGTGGTGGCACAACACCCCGTCCATCGCGGACGACAACAGCAGGATCCTCAACGCGGGCCGGATCACCGGCCTGCTCGCCGGGTACATGATGGCGCTCGTCGTACTGCAGATGGCCCGGGTGCCCGCCCTGGAGCGACGCGTGGGCTCGGACCGTGTCGCGCGCTGGCACGCGATGAGCGGCCGCTACACGCTCTGCCTGGTCGTCGCCCACCTGTTCCTCACCATGTGGGGCTACGCCCTGCAGGCCGGCAAGGGCCTCGGCGACATCGTCCAGCAGACGATCGACTCCATCAACCAACTGCCGGACATGGGCAAGGCCGCCATCGGCGCCGGTCTGCTGCTGCTCGTCGGGCTGGTCTCGATCGGCGGGATCCGCCGCAGATTGCCGTACGACACCTGGTACCACGTGCACCTGCTCACGTACGCGGCGGTGTTCCTGACGTTCTGGCACCAGCTTTCCACCGGCAACGACTTCGCCGTCGAGCCCACCGCGAAGACCGCCTGGTACGGGCTGTACGGGTCGGTGACCGCGCTGGTGATCTGGTACCGGATCCTCACCCCCGTCCGGCTGAACCTGCGGCACCGAATGCGGGTCGAGGCGGTGGTCGAGGAGACGCCCGGCATCGTGTCGGTGCTGATCCGCGGGCGGAAGCTGCACCGCATGGGCGCGGAGGCCGGCCAGTTCTTCCGCTGGCGGTTCCTGGCGCAGGGGATGCGGTTCAGCTCCCACCCGTACTCGCTGTCGGCGGCGCCCCGCCCGGACATGCTGCGCATCACGGTGAAGGCGATCGGCGACCACAGCGCCGCACTGCGCGACCTCGAGCCGGGAACGCGCGTGTGGGCCGAGGGCCCGTACGGGGCGCTCACGGCGTCCCGGCGCAGCCGCGGCAAGGTGCTGCTGGTGGCCGGTGGCGTCGGGATCACGCCGATGCGGGCGCTGTTCGAGACGCTGCCCGGCGCGGGCGGCGACCTGACACTGCTCTACCGGGCCGACAGCACCCAGGACCTCGCCCTCTGGGACGAGCTGTCGGACATCGCCGAGGAGCGGGGCGCCCGACTGATGTACGCGGTCAACAGCCCGGACGGCGAGCGCCCGGACATCTCGGCGGAGACGCTGCGCCGGAAGCTGCCGGACATCGACCGCCACGACGTCTTCCTGTGCGGGCCGCCCGGCTTCGCGCGGTCGGTCTACGAAGCACTGCGCGGCGCGGGGGTGCCCGCCCGCCGCATCCATCACGAGTCGTTCGAGATGTGAGCGACGGGAGATCAGGAGCCCAGGAACGATGAGGAAGAGCCACCCCGTTCGGCGTGTGGTGCTCGCCACCGCCGCCACCGTGTCCGGGATCGTGCTGCTGCTGTCGCTGAAGCCGGCGTCCGATCCGGCCGCCGCCTCGGCGCAGGGGGCTGCGCCGCCGTCTCAGGTCGCCGTCGCGCCTACGGCATCGGGCGGTCCGTCGGCGGCCGGTGGCGCATCAGCGACCGCCGATCCGTCCGCGGGCTCCTCAGCCCCCGGTTCGGCGCCGGGCGCCTCAAAGCCGGGCGCCTCGAAGCCGGGCGCCTCGAAGCCGGGCGCCTCCGCTCAGGGCGCGGCGCCGACCGCCTCCTCCGAGCCGGGCAGCGCCGCCTCCTCCCGTACGGCCCGCACGGTCACCGGCAGCGTGGCGGACACCCCGTACGGACCGGTCCAGGTGCGGATCACGGTCACAAGCGGTCGCATCACCGCGGCCCAAGCCGTGCAGTCGCCGAGCGGCGGACGAAGCTCCCAGATCTCCGGCGACGCGGTGCCCAAGCTCAACCAGGCCGCTGTGGCCGCCCAGAGCGCGGACATCGACACCGTCTCGGGCGCCAGCTACACGAGCAAGGGCTACCGCACGTCCTTGCAGTCCGCCCTGGACCAGGCCGATGGCTGAGCCGTGGCGGCATGTCGAGGAGGCCATGGGCACGGTCTTCTCCTTCGATATCCGCGGCGGCCGGCCGAGCGGTGTCCGGGAAGCGCTGGATGCGGCGGTGGCCGAACTCCACCGCGTGGACGAGGTGTTCAGCACCTACCGCGAAGGCAGCCAGGTTTCCCGGCTGGCGCGCGGCGAGCTGACCGCGGCGGACTGCGATCCGGAGGTCGGCGCGGTGCTGGCGCTGTGCGGGGAGGCGGAGCGGCTCAGCGGGGGCTGGTTCAGCGCGACGTACGCGGGGTCGGTCGACCCGACGGGCCTGGTGAAGGGGTGGGCGACCGAGCATGCGGCACGGCGGATCGCCGAGGCGGGTGTGGAGGGCGTGAGCGTGAACGGGGGCGGCGATGCGCAGCTGTACGGCATGCCGGGACGGGACCGGCCATGGCGGATCGGGGTGGCCGACCCGCTGCGGTCCGGCCGTCTGGCGGCGGTCGTCTCGGGCTCGGGCGAGGTGGCCGTGGCGTCGTCCGGGACGGCCGAGCGCGGCCGTCACATCGTGGATCCGCACACAGGTCTGGCCGCCGAGACGGACCTCGCCGCCGTCACCGTGGTGGGCCCGAGCCTGACCTGGGCGGACACGTGGGCGACTGCGGCCTTCGCGATGGGGTCGGAACGGGCTCTGCCGTGGCTGGAGTCGCTGGACGGCATGGAGGCGCTGCTGATCCTCGAGAACGGAGCAGTGCGGTGCACCAAGGGGCTCGGGGTGTACCTCCGGTAGAGCCGACGCACCTGTGGATGGTCCCTGTCCGGGGTGGCCGTGCAGTCCGGGAAGCGAACAGGCCTGCTCACATCGCGAGACGGTGTTGCAGCCCCCGCACCCCCGACGTTTGCATAACTCGGTGCATACTGAACATGTCATGACCGCGGACGCCTCCGGCGCCGATCGTGCCGCCCGGCGGGCCGTCACCGTCTTCCCCGTACTCGTGCTGCTCGCCGGTGCCATCGGCCTCGCCGTGCCCGACGCCCTCGCCGGCTGGAAGACGAACGTGCCGTACCTCCTCGGTGTCGTCATGTTCTGCATGGGCCTGACGATGTCGGTCGCCGACTTCCAGGGTGTCGCGAAGCGGCCGTGGGCGGTGGCGCTCGGCCTGGTGGCGCACTACGTGATCATGCCGGGCCTCGGATGGCTGATCGCCCACGCACTCGACCTCTCCCCGCAGCTGGCCGCCGGCGTGATCCTGGTCGGCTGCGCGCCGAGCGGCACCGCGTCCAATGTGGTGGCCTATCTGGCCCGCGGCGACGTGGCCCTGTCGGTGTCCGTCGCCACCGTCTCGACCTTGGTCGCCCCGCTGGTCACGCCTCCGCTGACGCTGCTGCTCGCGGGCGAGTACCTGCCGGTGGAGGCGGGTGCGATGGTCACCGACATCCTGAAGACGGTGCTCCTGCCGGTGCTCGGCGGTCTCGTCGTGCGGCTGCTGCTCGGCCGGTACGTGAACCGGGTGCTCGGCCTGCTGCCGTGGCTGTCGGCCGCGACGGTCGCGCTGATCGTGGCAGTCGTCGTGGCGGGCAGCGCGGCGGCGATCAAGTCGGCGGCGCTGGTGGTGTTCGCGGCCGTCGTGCTCCACAACGGCCTGGGTCTGGCGCTCGGTTACGGCGCCGGGAAGCTCGCCCGGCTCGGCGCGCCCGCCTCGCGGGCCATGGCCTTCGAGGTCGGCATGCAGAACTCCGGCCTCGCCGCGTCCCTCGCCACCGCCCACTTCACCCCGCTGGCCGCACTGCCCGCCGCGGTGTTCTCCGTGTGGCACAACGTCTCGGGCGCGCTCGTCGCGGCCTGGATGTCGCACCGGGCGCGGCGGGCCGAGCGGGTGTGACGGCGAGGCCGTGGCGCTGAGCCACCACGACGAGGGGCCGGCGGTCTGCGAAGACCGCCGGCCCCTGCTTTCCGACCGAAAACCGCCCCACCGGGCCTAGTGATGGTTCTGCGCGAGCCGCAGCAGATGGTCCGCCAGCGCCTGACCACCCGTCGGATTACGGCTGATCAAGAGCAGCGTGTCGTCACCCGCGATGGTGCCCAGGATGTCGTGGAGCTCGGCCTGGTCGATGGCCGAGGCCAGGAACTGGGCGGCGCCCGGCGGGGTGCGCAGGACGACGAGGTTGGCCGAGGCCTCCGCGGAGATCAGCAGCTCAGCGGAGAGCCGCCGCATCCGCTCCTCCTTCGCCGACTCGCCCAGCGGAGCCCGCGGGGTGCGGAAACCGCCCTCGCTGGGCACCGCGTAGATGAGGTCGCCGTCGGTGTTGCGGATCTTCACCGCGTTGAGCTCGTCCAGATCGCGGGAGAGCGTCGCCTGAGTGACGCTCAGCCCGTCGTCGGCGAGGAGCTTCGCCAACTGGCTCTGGGAACGCACCGGTTGCCGGTTGAGGATGTCCACGATCCGGCGGTGGCGGGCGGTGCGCGTCTGCGGCACGGCAGGCCCGGCCTGGGGCTCGTTGTCCTGTGCCTGACTCATCGTCGTCTCATTCTCCGGATCGTCCGTCCCCGTAAACGTCGTCGAGGACACCGGGCAGCGCCCGCAGGAAGGCGTCCACTTCGTCATCGCCGAGGTTCAGCGGCGGCATGAGCCGTACGACGTTGGGAGCGGGCGCGTTCACCAGGAGGCCGGCGTCCTGAGCCGCCTGCTGCACCTTCGGCGCAAGCGGCTCGGAGAGCACGATACCCAGCAGCAGCCCCGCACCCCTGACATGTTCGATCAACGGGTGGCGAGAACCGCCCTCGGCGCCCTCGATTCCTTCGCGCAGCTTCTCGCCCGCCCGCTTCACGTTCTCAAGGAGGCCCTCGGAGGCGATCGTGTCGAGCACGGCGAGTCCGGCGGCGCACGCCACCGGGTTGCCGCCGAAGGTCGTGCCGTGGTGGCCCGGCTTCAGCAGCTCGGCGGTCTCGCCGAAGGCGACGGTCGCGCCGAGGGCCAGACCACCGCCGAGCCCCTTCGCGAGTGTGACGATGTCGGGCTCGACGCCCTCGTGCGCCTGGTACGCGAACCAGTGCCCGGTCCGGCCGATGCCGGTCTGCACCTCGTCGAGGACGAGGAGCGTCCCGGTGGCCCGGGTGATCTCGCGAGCCGCCTTCAGATAGCCGGCGGGCGGCACGACGACACCGTTCTCACCCTGGATGGGCTCGATGATCACGAGCGCCGTCTCCTCGGTGACGGCGGCCCGCAGGGCTTCCACATCGCCGTACGGCACGTGCGTGACGTCGCCGGGCAGCGGCAGGAAGGGCTCCTGCTTGCCGGGCTGGCCGGTCAGCGCCAGGGCGCCCATGGTGCGGCCGTGGAAGCCGCCCTGCGTGGCGACCATGTGCTTGCGACCGGTCAGCCGCCCGATCTTGAAGGCGCCCTCGTTGGCCTCGGCCCCGGAGTTGCAGAAGTACACGCGGCCCTTGCGCCCGAAGAGCTGCAGCAGCCGTTCGGCGAGCGCGACGGGCGGCTCGGCGATGAAGAGGTTGGAGACATGGCCGAGGGACGCGATCTGCTTGCTGACGGCCTCGACGATCGCGGGATGGGCGTGGCCCAGCGCGTTCACCGCGATGCCACCGACGAAGTCCAGGTACTCCTTGCCGTCGGCGTCCCACAGCCGGGTGCCCTCGCCGCGGACCAGGGGCAGCCGCGGCGTGCCGTAGTTGTCCATGAGCGCGCCCTGCCAGCGCTGGGTCAACTCCTGGTTGTGCGTCACTGCTCCCCCTCGGTTGACGTATCCGCTTCGTCGGGCACGACCATCGTGCCGATGCCCTCGTCGGTGAAGATCTCCAGCAGGATCGAGTGCTGGACACGGCCGTCGATGACACGGGCGGTGTGGACGCCGTTGCGTACGGCGTGCAGACAGCCCTCCATCTTCGGCACCATGCCGCTGGACAGGTCCGGCAGCAGCTTCTCCAGCTCGCTCGCGGTGAGCCGGCTGATGACCTCGTCGGAGTTGGGCCAGTCCTCGTAGAGGCCCTCGACGTCGGTCAGGACCATCAGGGTCTCGGCACCCAGCGCCGCAGCGAGAGCCGCAGCCGCCGTATCAGCATTGACGTTGTAGACATGTCCGTCGTCCTGGGAGCGGGCGATCGAAGAGATGACGGGGATGCGGCCGTCGGCCAGCAGCGCCTCGATCGCGCCAGTGTCGATCTCGGTGATCTCGCCGACCCGCCCGATGTCGACGAGCTCGCCGTCGATCTCGGGCAGGTGCTTGGTGGCGGTGATGGTGTGCGCGTCCTCGCCGGTCATGCCGACCGCGAACGGCCCGTGCTGGTTGAGCAGCCCCACGAGCTCGCGCTGGACCTGGCCGGCGAGGACCATGCGTACGACGTCCATCGCCTCGGGCGTCGTGACCCGCAGCCCGGCCTTGAACTCGCTGACCAGGCCGTGTCTGTCGAGCTGGGCGCTGATCTGCGGGCCGCCACCGTGCACGACGACCGGCTTGAGCCCGGCGTGCCGCAGGAAGACGACGTCCTGGGCGAAGGCCGCCTTCAGGTCCTCGTTCACCATCGCGTTGCCGCCGAACTTGATGACGACGGTCTTGCCGTGGTGCCGGGTCAGCCAGGGCAGCGCCTCGATGAGGATCTGCGCCTTGGGGAGTGCGGTGTGCTTCCGCGTCGTATTGGTCATGACGAGTAGGCGCTGTTCTCGTGGACGTAGTCGGCCGTCAGGTCGTTCGTCCAGATCGTCGCGGACTCCGACCCGGCGGCCAGGTCTGCGGTGACGACGACCTCCCGGTAGCGCATGTCGACGAGCTCACGGTCCTCGCCGACGCCGCCGTTCTTGCAGACCCAGACGCCGTTGATGGCGACGTTCAGCTGGTCCGGCTCGAAGGCCGCCTTGGTCGTGCCGATGGCGGAGAGGACACGGCCCCAGTTGGGGTCCTCGCCGTGGATGGCGCACTTGAGGAGGTTGTTGCGGGCGATGGAGCGGCCCACCTCGACGGCGTCGTCCTCGGTCGCCGCGTTGATCACCTCGACCTTGATGTCCTTGCTGGCGCCCTCGGCGTCGCCAATCAGCTGCCGGCCGAGGTCGTCGCAGACCTTCCGTACGGCCTCGGCGAACTCGTCGTACTCCGGGGTGACGCCGGAGGCGCCCGAGGCGAGCAGCAGGACGGTGTCGTTGGTGGACATGCAGCCGTCGGAGTCGACCCGGTCGAAGGTGACCTTCGTGGCGGCGCGCAGCGCCTTGTCGAGGGTCTCGCTGTCCAGGTCGACGTCCGTGGTGAGGACGACGAGCATGGTGGCGAGGCCCGGGGCGAGCATGCCCGCGCCCTTGGCCATGCCGCCGACGGTCCAGCCCTCGCCGCCGGCGACGGAGGTCTTGTGGACGGTGTCGGTGGTCTTGATGGCGATGGCGGCCTTCTCACCGCCGTGCTCGCTCAGCGCCGCGGCGGCCTGCTCGACGCCGGGCAGCAGCTTGTCCATGGGCAGCAGTACGCCGATGAGGCCGGTCGAGCAGACAGCGACCTCGCCCGCGCTGTGCGCTTCGAGGACCTCGGCGACCTTCTCGGCGGTGGCGTGCGTGTCCTGGAAGCCCTTCGGGCCCGTACAGGCGTTGGCGCCACCGGAGTTGAGGATGACGGCGGACACCTGCCCGCCCTTGAGGACCTGCTCGGACCACAGCACCGGGGCGGCCTTGACGCGGTTGGAGGTGAAGACGCCCGCGGCGGTCAGGCGGGGCCCGTTGTTGACCACGAGGGCCAGGTCCGGGTTGCCGTTCTGCTTGATCCCGGCAGCGACGCCCGCCGCCGTGAATCCCTTTGCTGCCGTGACACTCACGGTGCGACTCCGATCGTGGAAAGACCCGTTTCCTCGGCGAACCCGAGGGCGATGTTCATGCTCTGGACGGCACCGCCGGCGGTGCCCTTGGCGAGATTGTCGATGGCGCAGATGGCGATCACGCGCCCTGCCGCCTCGTCGTACGCGACCTGCACCTGAACGGCGTTCGAGCCGTACACGGAGGCGGTCGCGGGCCACTGCCCCTCGGGCAGCAGGTAGACGAACGGCTCGTCGGCGTAGACCTTCTCGTACGCGGCCCGGACGGACTCGGCGGTCGTGCCCGGCTTCGCCTTGGCGGTGCACGTGGCGAGGATGCCGCGGGGCATGGGCGCGAGGGTCGGCGTGAAGGAGACGGTGACCGGCTCGCCCGCGGCCGCGCTGAGGTTCTGGATCATCTCGGGGGTGTGCCGGTGGACACCGCCCACGCCGTAGGGCGACATGGAGCCCATGACCTCGGAGCCGAGCAGATGCGGCTTGGGCGCCTTGCCTGCGCCGGAGGTGCCGGAGGCGGCGACGACCACCGCGTCGGGTTCGGCGAGCCCCGCCGCGTACGCCGGGAAGAGCGCGAGCGAGGCGGCCGTGGGGTAGCAACCGGGCACCGCGATGCGCTTGGACCCCTCCAGCGCTGCGCGGGCGCCCGGCAGTTCGGGGAGGCCGTAGGGCCAGGTCCCGGCGTGCGCGGAGCCGTAGAACTTCTCCCAGTCGGCCGCGTTCTTCAGCCGGAAGTCGGCGCCCATGTCCACGACGAGCACGTCCGGGCCGAGCTGCTCGGCGACGGCGGCGGACTGGCCGTGCGGCAGGGCGAGGAAGACCACGTCGTGACCTGCGAGGACCTCGGCAGTCGTCGGCTCCAGGACCCGGTCGGCGAGCGGGAGCAGGTGCGGCTGCAGCGCACCGAGCCGCTGACCGGCGTTGGAGTTGCCGGTCAGGGCGCCGATCTCCACTTCCGGGTGCACGAGAAGCAGACGCAGCAGTTCCCCGCCCGCGTATCCACTCGCTCCTGCCACTGCTGCGCGTACCGCCATGGAACCCTCCTCTTGGATGGCATGACTATACGCTGCGCTGCACTTTTATGCAATCAGATCAGGGTGGCGGTGGGCCCTGGCTGCGGATACGGAACCGCCCCGGCTGGTCCGAGGAACCAGCCGGGGCGATGGGGGTACCTCCCATGCCCTTAAGGCAATGGGGGAGGGTGCGAACAGAGGGCCGTCGTCAGGCGAGCGACGCGACCGCCTCATTGAAGGTCGTCGACGGACGCATGACCGCCGAGGCCTTGGCCGGGTCGGGCTGGTAGTAGCCGCCGATGTCGGCCGGCTTGCCCTGGACGGCGTTCAGCTCGTCGACGATCGTCTGCTCCTGCGCGGTCAGCGTCTCGGCGAGCGGGGCGAAGGCCTTGGCCAGGTCCGCGTCGTCGGTCTGCTTGGCCAGCTCCTGCGCCCAGTACAGGGCCAGGTAGAAGTGGCTGCCGCGGTTGTCGATGCCGCCGACGCGACGGGTCGGGGACTTGTCCTCGTTGAGGAAGGTCGCCGTGGCGCGGTCGAGGGTGTCGGCGAGGACCTGGGCGCGCGCGTTGCCGGTGGTCTTCGCGTACTGCTCGAACGACGGAACGAGGGCGAAGAACTCACCCAGGCTGTCCCAGCGCAGGTAGTTCTCCTTGACCAGCTGCTGGACGTGCTTCGGGGCGGAGCCGCCGGCGCCCGTCTCGAAGAGGCCGCCGCCCGCCATCAGCGGGACGACCGACAGCATCTTGGCGCTGGTGCCCAGCTCCAGGATCGGGAACAGGTCGGTCAGGTAGTCACGCAGGACGTTGCCGGTGACGGAGATGGTGTTCTCGCCGCGGCGGATGCGCTCCACCGACAGCTTGGTCGCCTCGACCGGGGACAGGACACGGATGTCCAGGCCCTCGGTGTCGTGCTCCGGCAGGTACTGCTTGACCTTGGCGATCAGGTTGGCGTCGTGGGCGCGGGTCTCGTCCAGCCAGAACACGGCCGGGTCGCCGGTGGCGCGGGCGCGGGTGACGGCCAGCTTCACCCAGTCCTTGATCGGGGCGTCCTTGGTCTGGCAGGCGCGGAAGATGTCGCCGGCGGAGACGGTCTGCTCCAGGACGACGTTGCCGGCCTGGTCGACGAGGCGGACGGTACCCGTGGTCGGGATCTCGAAGGTCTTGTCGTGGCTGCCGTACTCCTCGGCCTTCTGCGCCATGAGGCCGACGTTCGGGACGGAGCCCATGGTCGACGGGTCGTAGGCGCCGTTGGCGCGGCAGTCGTCGATGGCGGCCTGGTAGACGCCCGCGTAGCTGCTGTCCGGCAGGACCGCGAGGGTGTCGGCCTCCTGGCCGTCCGGGCCCCACATGTGGCCGGAGGTGCGGATCATCGCCGGCATGGAGGCGTCGACGATCACGTCGGACGGGACGTGCAGGTTGGTGATGCCCTTGTCGGAGTCGACCATCGCCAGGGCCGGGCCCTCGGCGAGCTCGGCGTCGAAGGACGCCTTGATCTCGGCGCCCTCGGGCAGGGACTCGAGGCCCTTGAAGATGCCGCCGAGGCCGTCGTTCGGGGTCAGGCCGGCCGCCGCGAAGACCTCGCCGTACTTGGCGAACGTCTTCGGGAAGAAGGCGCGCACGACGTGGCCGAAGACGATCGGGTCGGAGACCTTCATCATCGTGGCCTTGAGGTGCACGGAGAAGAGGACGCCCTCCTCCTTGGCACGGGCGACCTGCGCGGCGAGGAACTCGCGCAGCGCGGCCACGCGCATGACGGACGCGTCGACGACCTCGCCCTCGAGGACCGGTACGGACTCGCGCAGGACGGTGGTGGAGCCGTCGTCGCCCTTCAGCTCGATACGGAGCGCGCCGGCCTCCGAGATCACCGTGGACTTCTCGGTGGAACGGAAGTCGTCCACGCCCATCGTCGCGACGTTCGTCTTGGACTCGGAAGTCCAGGCGCCCATGCGGTGCGGGTGGGTCTTGGCGTAGTTCTTGACCGAGGCGGGGGCGCGGCGGTCGGAGTTGCCCTCACGCAGGACCGGGTTCACGGCGGAACCCTTGATCTTGTCGTAGCGGGCGCGGATCTCGCGCTCCTCGTCGGTCTTCGGGTCGTCCGGGTACTCCGGCAGCGCGTAGCCCTGGCCCTGGAGCTCGGCGATCGCGGCCTTGAGCTGCGGGATGGACGCCGAGATGTTCGGCAGCTTGATGATGTTGGCCTCGGGCGTCTTGGCGAGCTCGCCGAGCTCCGCGAGGGCGTCCGGGATGCGCTGGTCCTCGGTCAGGTACTCCGGGAACACGGCGATGATGCGGCCGGCCAGCGAGATGTCACGGGTCTCCACAGTGACACCGGCCTGCGAGGCGTACGCCTGGATCACCGGCAGGAACGAATACGTCGCCAGGGCCGGGGCCTCGTCAGTGTGCGTATAGATGATGGTCGAGTCAGTCACCGGGTGCTCCGCTCCACGTCTGCAACATTGCTCGACATCAAGATATCTCGTGAGCGGGTTCCTGCCGAAAGGGCCCTGTCTCCGCTGGCGGCGGAAATCACACCATGGGGCGGGACGGGCCGGTCCCGCCCTGCCTTCGCAGCGCGGGACCGGCCCTCCTCGATCCTCGGAGATCAGCCCTCCTTGATCCTCAGAAAGGTGATCGAGTTGGCCGGGAAGGTGTACGTGAACTTGTCGGCGACCCCGTCGAAGGTGGACCTGACGGGCGCGACCGGCGTGGCCGTCTCGGTGTTCACGGCGTCGGGCGCGGCCTGCAGCGTGGTGACGGCCGCCTTGCTGCCGACCTTGGCCCCGCCGAGGTCGATCGCGGTGCGGGCGTCGGCGGACTGGGCGTTGACGACCTTGACGATCAGGTCGCCGGTCTTCGCGTCGCGCGTGACGACCTGGCGGAACGGCTCGGCGGGCTTGTCGTCGGTGAAGCTGCCCCACTCCTGGCCGTCGAGGTACAGGGTGACCTGGCGGCCGCGCACCTTGACGTGGACGTCGTAGGTGCGGCCCGTCTCGATCGACCCGGCCTTCGAGATCAGCGTGGACTTGCCGCCGTCCACGGCCTGCTCGACCGCCGAGGAGGTGTTGTTCCAGCCGCCCAGGTTCCACCAGTAGTAGTTGCCGGTGTCCTTCACACCGAAGGCGACGAGGAAGCCCTCCTTGCCGGACTTCTTGGTGGCCTTCACGTTCAGGTCGTAGTCGTGCCAGGCCGTGTCGCCCGCGGAGACCATGGTGTTCTCGGCGGCCACGTCGGTCTGCACGTACTGCCCGTCCTGGATGCTCCAGCTTCCGCCACCCGTGTGGGTCCACTTCGAGGCGTCGCCCGAGAAGTCGTCGCTGAGCAGCGTGGCGCCGTCCTCCCCGGTGACCTTGACGTCGTCGTACGCGGCGGTGGTCGCCCAGGTCGAGAGGCCGACGGCACCCGAGATGGGGCCGCTGACGTTCGGCGTGGTGGTGGACGTGCTGGGCACGACGCGGTCACCGACGTTGTTCATGAAGAGCTTCTGGACCTCGTAGTTCGCCGAACCCCAGGAGGCGTGGTTGTTGAACCAGACCAGGTCCGGCCGCCACTGCACGTAGTCCTCGTTGGCGAACAGCGGGGCGTACGAGGCCAGCTTGACGACGTCCGCGTTGCGCTCCAGGCCCGTCATGTACGCGGCTTCGGCGAGGCCGTTCTTGAAGGCGTTGCCCCCGGAGGCGTACTCGCCGAGGAAGACCTTGGGGCCATTCCTGTCGTACGAGTCGTAGCGGTCGTTGTTCTGCAGGAACCACTGCGGGCTGTTGTAGTAGTGCTCGTCGACCATGGCGACGTTGGCGTCGCGGTTGAGCTTCCAGGCCGTGTCGAAGGTGGTGCCCGCGTCATCGGGGCCGGAGTTCGAGATCACCGTGATGCCGGGGTACTTGGCCTCGATCGCGGCGCGGAACTGCTTGAAGCGGGCGAAGAACTCGTTCGGCAGGTTCTCCTCGTTGCCGACCTCGATGTGCGTGAGGTGGAAGGGCTTCGGGTGGCCCATCTGCGCCCGCTTCTTGCCCCACTCGCTCGTCACGGGCCCGTTGGCGAACTCGATCAGGTCGAGGGTGTCCTGGATGTGCCGCTTGAGCAGCGCGTCGTCGTCGACGGCCTTGTTCTGCCCGCAGCCGGTCACCAGGGCCGGGACGACGGGCAACGGCATCGCGCCGATGTCCTCGGAGAACTGGAAGTACTCGTAGTAGCCGAGACCGTAACTCTGGTTGTAGCCCCAGAAGTTGGAGTTGGTCGCGCGCTGCTCGACCGGGCCGATGGTGTCCTTCCACTGGTACGAGCGCTTGCGTTCGTAGCCCGACGCCTCGTCGTACCCCTTCATGCTCCCCGTGTTGACCAGGCAGCCGCCGGGGAAGCGGACGAAGCCCGGGTGCAGGGCGGCGACCTTCTCGGCCAGGTCTTTGCGCAGGCCGTTCGGGCGGCCCTTGTAGGTGTCGCGCGGGAAGAGCGAGACCATGTCGAGGCGGGCGGTGCCGCTGCCGTGCGCGGTGACGGCGAGGCGGCCGGCGGTGCTGTCGGTGACCGCGGTCACCGTGCCCGTGTACTTCGCCCAGGTGTCGCCCTTGGCGGTGAGCTGGAGGGAGGGGGCCAGCGTGGTGCCGTCGCTGCTCGCGAGGGACACGGTGAGGGGAGTTCCGTCGGCACTGTCGGTGCGGGCCCACACGGAGAAGTCGTACTTCTTGCCCTTCTCGACCCTGATGCCGGTGTTGTAGCCGGAGTTGACGACGCCCGTGCCGGCGGCCGAGCCGTCGAGGTCCAGGCGGAGGTAGTTGCGGTTCCGCTCGTTCAGCCGGCCGTCGTCGTCGACGACCTGCGCAGTGCCCGAACCGGCGGTCTTCCAGGAGGTCAGCGGCGTGTAGGAGCCGTTGTCCGCGGTGCTGTACTCAAAGGACCGATTCTGCACGAGCTCTGCGTAGAGCCCGCCGTCCGCTGCTCGGTTGATGTCCTCGAAGAAGACTCCGTACATCGTGTCGTCGATCTTCGCGCCCGAGCCCTTCGGGTCGACGGTGATCGAGTAGTCGGTGGCGTCGGCGGCGTTGACGGTGGGGGCCGGGACGACGGCGGTGGCGGTCAGGAGAGCGGTGGCCGTGAGGCCGAGTCTCCAGCGGTTGCGGGTGTGGGTGCGGCTGGGTGACATGGATACTCCGCGGCTCGTTTGTTCGGAATATCGGACGATGGTCAATAGCTCGAACGGCAAGATAGGGAGGGGGCGGGGGTGCGTCAATGGTTCGCGCAGGGACTGTTGTGGCGGAGGACGGCCCCAAGTCTGGGTTGACAGACCTGGATTGACCGGACGTCATGGCCACCTCGGCAGCGGCCTGACCTGCCTGAATCCGGCGCAGGTAGGCTCGGAGCCGGTCCAGCTGACAGGGAGGCGGCAGGCGATGGGCGACTTCTGGCCGGTGCCGGACGTACTGGCCTACCTGGCCGGGAGCTGGGAGGTCGACCGAACCGTACGGGACCTCGCGAGCGGCGCCGAGGGCACCTTCAGCGGTACGACCGTGTTCGGGCCACTGGAGAGCGGCGGCCACGACGGAAACCCCGAGGGCGGCCTGCACCACGCGGACGACGGGCTGCTGCACCACGAGTCGGGCACCTTCGTCTGGCAGGGCACGCCCCGCCCCGCCGAACGCACCCTCCGGTTCCTCCCCGGCCGCCCGCCCGGCACGGCCCTGGTCCAGTTCTCGGACGGCCGCCCGTTCCACGACCTGGACCTGACCTCGGGCCACCATGCGGCGGACCACCCGTGCTCCGCGGACTTCTACCGGGGCGAGTTCACCGTGCAGGGCCCTGATCGGTGGCGGACGGTGTGGCGGGTGACCGGTCCTGCGAAGGATCTGTTCCTCGTCACGGAGTACACCCGGCGGTAGCTGCCAGACGACGCCGAGGCGGGAACCGTGGTCAGGCCCCGCCCCGCATCACCCGCGAAAGCCCCAGCGCAGCCGTCCGCACCGCCGGCGCGAGCTGGGCGGGGCGGTACCGGGCCCTCGGCACGGCCACCGACAGCGCGGCGACGGCCACGGCTCCGTCGAAGACGGGGGCGGCGATGCAGCTGACCCCGAGGGCGGCCTCCTGCTCCTCGTATGCCAGGCCCGACACCTGGGCCTGCTCGATCGCCGTGCGCAGGCGGGCCGGGTCGGTGATCGAGTACGGGGTGAGGCTGGGCAGGGGCTGGGCGAGCACTTCCTCGGTGAGTTCGGTGCCGGAGAAGGCCAGCAGTGCCTTGCCCACGCCAGTGCAGGTGAGCGGGAGCCGGCCGCCGATGCGGGAGGGCAGCGGCAGCACGTCGTGCCCGTGGATCCGCTCGACGTAGACGACCTCGTGGCCCTCGCGGACGCCGAGATGCACGGTCTCGCGGGTGGCCTCGAAGAGGTCCTGCAGGAACGGCAGCGCCGCATCGCGGAGGTCCTGCCTGCGCGGCACCAGCGAGCCGAGTTCGAAGAGCTTCCCGCCGAGCCGGTAGCTGTCGCCCGTGCGCTCCAGGAGACCTAGCCGTACAAGGTCCGCGGCGAGCCGGAAGGCGGTGGTCTTGGTCAGGCCGGTGCGCTCGGCGAGTTCCGTCAGGCGGTACGTCCCGCCGTCCGGACGGAAGGATTCGAGGATAGTGGCGGCCTTGTCCAACATGCTGCCGCCCGAGCTGTTCCGTGTCACGGAACAAACTTTGGCGCATGAACGGCGCCCCGTCTATACCGGAGGTGTCGCAGGGCACGTGCCGCCACCCCGGCTGCCGTATCCCGCACTCGTATCCCGCACCCGTTCCGTCCCCGGAGGTGTCGCATGTCAGCGCCCCGCACCACGTCCAGCACCCCCCGGCGGTGCTCATGAGCGCCGGCGCCGTCTCCCCGGCGGTGACCAAGGCCGCCGACGCTCTGGTGGAAGCCACCCGGACGGGCGTCGCGTGCCCGCCGCTGCGCACCCTCTTCGCCGACGGCGACGTCGAGTCCGCCTACGCCGTGCAGCGGCTGAACGTCGAGCGCGGTGTGGCCGCCGGCCGCCGTATCGTCGGCCGCAAGATCGGCCTGACCTCGCCGGCCGTCCAGGCCCAGCTCGGCGTCGGCCAGCCGGACTTCGGCGCGCTGTTCGCGGACATGGCCGTCGCCGACGGCGGCACGGTCGAGGCCGGGCGGCTGCTGCAGCCCAAGGTGGAGGCCGAGGTCGCCCTCGTCCTCGGCGCGGACCTGCCGCACCGCGACTGCACCGTCGCCGACGTGCTGCGCGCGACCGACTTCGCACTGCCGGCCCTGGAGCTCGTCGACAGCCGTATCGCGGGCTGGGACATCACCATCGTCGACACCGTCGCCGACAACGCCTCGTCGGGCCTGTTCGTGCTCGGCGGCACGCCCGTACCGCTGACGCAGGTGGACCTGCGCGGCGTCCGGATGTCGATGACCAGCGGCGACAAGGTGGTCTCGGAGGGCACCGGCGCCGACTGCCTGGGCGGCCCGCTCAACGCCGCCGTGTGGCTCGCCTCCACGCTCGCGGCCATGGGCGACCCGCTGCGCGCAGGCGACGTCGTCCTGACCGGTGCGCTCGGCCCGATGGCCGTCGCGGCTCCCGGCGACGCGTTCGAGGCTTCCATCTCCGGCCTGGGCACGGTCCAGGTCGCGTTCGCCCCCGAAGGAGACAACCGGTGAGCACCACCACACCCAGCGCCCGCACCAAGGTGGCCGTCATCGGCTCGGGCAACATCGGCACCGACCTGATGATCAAGGTGCTGCGCCTGTCCGAGACCCTCGAGATGGGCGTGATGGTCGGTATCGACCCCGAGTCCGACGGTCTGGCCCGCGCCCGCCGCTTCAAGGTGGCCACCACCCACGAGGGCGTCGACGGGCTGGTGAAGATGGACGAGTTCGCCGATGTGGAGATCGTCTTCGACGCCACGTCGGCCGGTGCCCACCGCTACAACGACAAGGTGCTGCGCGACCTCGGCCGCACCGTCATCGACCTCACCCCGGCCGCCATCGGCCCGTACGTGGTGCCGCCGGTGAACCTCGAGGACAACCTGGACGCCGCCAACGTCAACATGGTCACCTGCGGCGGGCAGGCCACCATCCCGATCGTCGCCGCCATCTCGGCCGTGACCCCCGTGCACTACGGCGAGATCGTCGCCTCCATCTCGTCCCGCTCCGCGGGTCCCGGCACGCGCGCCAACATCGACGAGTTCACCGAGACCACCTCCTCGGCCATCGAGAAGGTCGGCGGCGCCGCCCGCGGCAAGGCGATCATCATCCTCAACCCGGCCGAGCCGCCGCTGATCATGCGCGACACCGTGCACTGCCTGGTCTCGCAGTGCGACCAGGAGGCGGTCACCGCCTCCATCGAGGAGATGGTCGGCCGCGTCCAGGGCTATGTGCCCGGCTACCGCCTAAAGCAGAAGGTGCAGTTCGACCGCGTCCCGGCCGACGACCCGCTGCGCGGACTGCTGCCCGCCGACGCCGCCGGCACGGACGCGGTGAAGGTGTCGGTGTTCCTCGAGGTCGAGGGCGCCGCCCACTACCTGCCGTCGTACGCCGGAAACCTCGACATCATGACCTCGGCCGCGCTGCGCACCGCGGAGCGCATGGCCGCACACAGCAAGGTGGCAACCCGATGACCGCGACCGACACCACCGCCCCCGCCCTGTACATCCAGGACGTGACCCTGCGCGACGGCATGCACGCCGTCCGGCACCGCTACACCGTCGAGCAGGCCCGTACGATCGCCGCCGCCCTGGACGCCGCGGGCGTCGCGGCCATCGAGATCGCCCACGGTGACGGCCTGTCCGGCTCGAGCATCAACTACGGTGTCGGCGCCCACACCGACTGGGAGTGGATCGAGGCCGTCGCCGACGTCTCTCGCAGCGCGATCCCCACCACCCTGCTGCTGCCCGGCATCGGCACCCTGCACGACCTCAAGCAGGCCCACGCGCTCGGCATCCGCTCGGTGCGCGTCGCCACCCACTGCACCGAGGCCGACATCTCCGCCCAGCACATCGCCGCCGCCCGCGAGCTGGGCATGGACGTCGCCGGGTTCCTGATGATGTCCCACATGGCCGACCCGGCCGAGCTGGCCCGTCAGGCCAAGCTCATGGAGTCCTACGGCGCGAACTGCGTGTACGTCACCGACTCCGGCGGCCGCCTGACCATGGACGGCGTTCGCGAGCGCTTCCAGGCCTACCGCGACGTACTGGACCCGGCCACCGAGCTGGGCATCCACGCCCACCACAACCTGGCCCTCGGCGTGGCCAACAGCGTGGTCGCCGTGGAGAACGGCTGCACGCGTGTCGACGCTTCGCTGGCCGGCCAGGGCGCGGGCGCGGGCAACTGCCCGCTGGAGGCGTTCATCGCCGTCGCCGACCTCATGGGCTGGAAGCACGGCTGCGAGCTGTTCCCGCTGATGGACGCGGCCGACGACATCGTCCGCCCGCTGCAGGACCGCGAGGTCCGCGTGGACCGCGAGACGCTGAGCCTCGGCTACGCCGGCGTGTACTCCAGCTTCCTGCGCCACGCCGAGGCCGCGGCCGCCCGCTACGGTCTCGACACCCGCGCCATCCTGGTCGAGATCGGCCGGCGCGGCATGGTCGGCGGCCAGGAGGACATGATCACGGACGTCGCGCTCGACCTGGCTGCGCGCCAGACCGCGCAGGTCTGACCCGGCAGGTCCGATCCGTTGGGCGGGCCGGTGGACGTCATGGCGTCCACCGGCCCGCCGTCGTGTTCAGGCCTGCCCGCTCTCGCGGTCCAGTCGCAGGTTCCACCGCCCGGCGCGGCCGGTGAGCGTGGCCGTCGACAGCGGGCGGACGTCGATGTTCCAGTACGTCGACGGGGGCGCCTTCAGCGCGTAGACGAGGGCCGCGCGGACGACCGCGGGCTCGGCCACCGCGACGATTCTGCCGCCGTCGTCCGCGGGCCGGGTGTCCAGCCAGCGGCCCACACGGGAGATGAACGCGAGAAGGGACTCGCCGCCGTGCGGTGCGGAGCGCGGGTCGGCGAGCCATGCGTCGACGGCGACCGGTTCCCGCGCCGTCACCTCGGAGAGGGTGAGACCGCGCCATCTGCCCATGTCGCAGTCGCGCAGTGCGGGCTGGGCCAGTGGCGTGAGGCCGAGGACGTCGCCCGTGGTCCGGCTGCGTGGGGTCGGTGAGCAGTACCGCAGCTCCGCCGCCGCTAGCGGCATCAAGGCGGGAGCGGCGCGCTGCACCTCGTACCAGCCCTCCCGGTCGAGCGGCCGGTCGTCGTCGAAGCGCTCCGCGAGCAGCGCGGAACTGCGTGCGGCAGCGATGAGCGTGACCCGAACCTGCATGCGGTGATCGTGGTGGGCCGGAATCCCCAGGTCAAGGCTTTACTTTCCGTGCGCACCCGTGCGCCCGCCGGTACACCCGCTCGCGCCTCCCACCGGGTCGCGCGCTGTTCTACCGCAGTTGGAGCACCATCGCTCTACGGCAGCCCGAGCGCCATCCACTTCTCCGGCTTGTCCAGCGCCGCGAAGCCGACCCTTTCGTATACGGCGTGTGCGTCCTGCGTGATGAGCAGGATCCGCCGCAGCCCGTGCGGCCGGAGGTGGTCGCGGACGGCGGCGACGAGTGCCGTGCCCAGGCCCTTGCCGCGGACGGACGGGCGACGTACACGTCGCAGAGCCACGCGAAGGTCGCCTCGTCGGTCACCACGCGCGCGTACGCCACCTGTATCCCCGACACCGCGTCGTACACGCCGAAGTTGAGCGAGCCCGCGACCGCCCCGCTCGTGCTTCTCGAACTCGTAGCCGTCGGGCAGGCCGGGCGCGGCGGGGTTGTCTGTCATGGCGGGAGATTCACAGGCCGGGAACCGCCATGTCGAATCGTTTTGCTGCGTAAACCTGGTGAAGCGCCGTTCGGGGTAAGGGCCGGTGTCGCGGAGAGGGTCCCCGAGGCGCGGCTCGTACCTTCGGCTGGCATGACGCACGTATCGAGTGATCATCCATCCGGCCCCGGCCGCCGCACCGCGCTGGCCGGGCTCGTCGGCACGGCGGGTGCCGTGCTGGCCGCCGGGTGCACGCCCTCGGGCGCGTCGCCCGCGAATGCGCCCACTCCCAGTCCGACGGCGTCGGGCTCCGTCCCGGCGGGCGGTCCAACGCCCGGCGCGATGACGCTCTTCAAGGACCCGGCCTTCAACTTCAGCGGGCTCCTCGCGCTCGGTGGGTCCGGTTACGGCGCCGGTGAGGTGGGCGAGGTACTCACTGCCGTGAACGCGATCAACAAGGCCGGCCTGTCCGAGCAGACGTACACCGAGACGTTCAGGAACCTCGGCGACCAGCTGATGGAGGCGCCCCAGGGCAGCAAGCCCGGGAAAGAGACCAGGCGCTTCCGTGCGCTGCGGGCCGCCCAGTACTACGGCCAGGCGCTGTTCTTCGTTCTCGGCTCCGACGACCCCGGCAGCGAGGAGCAGTTGTACAAGGCCGGGCGCGGCGCCTGGGACAGGTTCTGCGAGCTGTGCGACCCGGCACCGGTGACCGCGGACGTCCCGTACGGCAGGACCCCGCTGCCCGTGTGGTTCTTCCGGCCGGACACCTCGGGCGAGCGGCGCCCCACCGTGATCCTCACGAACGGCAGCGACGGGCAGAACGTCGACATGTGGACCTACGGCGTCCAGGCCGCTCTGGAGCGCGGCTGGAACGCACTCGTGTACGACGGCCCCGGCCAGGGACAACTCCTCTTCGTGGACCGGGTGGTCTTCACACCGCGCTGGGAGACGGTGGTCACGCCGCTCGTCGACTGGCTGGCCGCCCGCTCAGACGTCGACACCGGCAAGATCGCCCTGACCGGGCTGAGCATGGGCGGGTGCCTGGCCCCGAGGGCCGCCGCCTTCGAGAACAGGATCGCCGCCCTGGTGGCGATGCCCGGCGTGCTCGCGCCGTGGCTGGGCTTTCCTCCGGAGATCCGTAAGATCCTCACCCCCGACAAGGCGGAGACCAACGACATCTGGAACAAGGACGTCGTACCCGAGCTGCCTCCGTCCGCGGCCGCGACGCTGAAGAAGCGCATCGAGCCCTTCTCGGCGCCGGCGATGCTCGACGCCCGCGAGGGCAAGATGTTCACCGACTTCTACACCCCCGCCAGACTCATCGAGTCGCTCGACGTCACGAGCGTCGTGGGCCGCATCAAATCGTCCACGCTGGTCCTCGACTACGACGACGAGCAGTTCTATCCGGGCCAGCCGCGCCAGTTGTTCGACAAGCTGACGGCTCCGAAGGACTATGTGAAGCTCACCGCGGCCACCGGGGCCCAGCTGCACTGCTCCCCGATGGCCCCGCAGCAGCACTGCGAGGTCGTGTTCGACTGGCTGCAGGAGAAGCTGTCAGGCAGCTGACCCCTGCGGCGGCCTCGCGGCCTTGAGCTCGCGGTGCACTAGAGCACCTCGTCACAGGCGGTCCGCAGCCTACGCACCCCCTCGGTGATCTCCGCCGTCCCCGCGACGCCCGCGAAGCTCAACCGCAGGTGGGCGGCGGGGGGTTCGGCGCAGAAGTAGGGGCGGCCGGGCGTGACGGCGACGCCCGCGCGGAGGGCTCCCGCGACCAGGGCGGCCTCGTCCGTGCCGTCGGGCAGGCGGAGCCACAGGTGGTAGCCGCCGGACGGGATGTGCGGCACGGCGAGTTCGGGCAGGTGCAGGCGCAGCGCGGCGGTCATCGTGTCGCGGCGGCTCTTCAGCTCGGCGGCCACGGACCGCAGATGACGGGGCCACGCGGGCGAGCCGACGAGCTCCAGCGCCGCCTCCTGCATCGGGCCCGGTACGAAGAACGTGTCGACGACCTGGATGGCGCGCAGCCGCTCCAGGACCGGGCCCCGGGCGGCGAGGGCGCTGACGCGGAAGCTCGGCGAGGTGGCCTTGGTCAGCGAACAGACGTGCACGACGACTCCGTCCGGATCGTCTGCGGCCAGCGGCCGGGGCAGCGGTCCCGCGTCCTCGTGGACGAGGCGGCGTGCGAAGTCGTCCTCGACGACGAACGCGCCCGCGTCCCGGGCGATGCGCAGCACCTCGCCGCGCCGTTCGGGGGCGAGCACCGCGCCCGTCGGGTTCTGGAACAGCGGCTGGCAGACGAACACGCGCGCGCCCGTCGCCCGGAACGCATCGGCGAGCAGCCGCGGCTTCACACCGCCGGAGTCCACCGGGACCGGCACCGGCCGCAGTCCGGCCGCGCGGGCGATGGCCAGCATGCCGGGGTAGGTGGGCGACTCCACGAGGACCGGTGCGCCGGGTGGGGCGAGCGCCCGCAGTGCGGTGGTCAGCGCGGACTGCCCGCCCGCGGTGATCAGTACGTCGGCCGCGCCGACGGCGCCTCCTATGCCGCGCGCGAACCATTCCCGCAGCTCGGCGATGCCGTCGACGGGCGGCCGGCTCCACACCCCGGGCCGCCGCCCGGCCCGCGCCAGTGCCGCCGCCATCGCCCGCTCGGGCTGCAGGGATGCGTGCAGATAGCCGCCAGTGAACTCGACGACTCCGGACGGCTGCGCGGCAAGGCTGACGAGGACGCCCGAGGCGTCGACAGTACGCGGTACCGCTTCGGCGGTCGCGTCGGCGCTGAGCGACACCTCCTGCCAGGACGTGTCGCCGACGGATGCGGGGGCGGTGCGGGGTTGTGCGCGGAAGGCGCCAGCTCCCGGGCGGGTGACGACCAGCCCCTCGGCTGCCAGCTGCGCCAGAGCACGGGACACGGTCACCGGGCTCACACGGAACCGCTCGACGAGTACGCGACTCGACGGCAGCTTTCCACCTGGAGAGTAGCGGTCAAGCTCCTCCCGCAGCCGTTTCGCCAGTTCACCCACACTGCTACGCTCATGCATGAGAGCACACGATAGCGCTACTGCGGCATCCTCGATAGCGGTGGACGGTGGCGTCCCGGAACATCCGGGCCCCGGACCCGGACTTGCTCAGGCTGCCTCCGGACCGCGTACCGGCACAGGTCCGCGTACGAACGGCCCCCGGAGCGCCACCCGTTCGGCCCGCCGCGCCGGAACCCTGCAGGCCGCGCTCGGCGTCACCGCCTTCTCGCTGACCTTCCCCGCCACCGCCTGGGGCCTGGAAGGCTTCGGCCCCTGGTCGCTGGTGACCGTGCGCAGCGTACTGGCGGCCCTGATCGCGGGCGGCTGTCTGCTGGCCCTGCGCATCCCGCTGCCCGAGCGGCGGCACTGGCCGGGACTCGCCGTCGTCGCCGCCGGTGTCGTCCTCGGGTTCCCCCTGCTCACCACGCTTGCCCTGGAGACGTCCACCACCTCCCACGCGGCCGTCGTCGTAGGACTGCTGCCGCTGACGACGGCCCTGTTCTCGGCACTGCGGACCGGCGCTCGACCGTCCCGCAGCTTCTGGGTGGCCGCCCTCGCGGGTGCCGCCGCGGTGATCGCGTTCACCGTGCAGCAGAGCGGCGGCGCACTCACCACCGCCGACCTGTATCTCTTCGGGGCCCTGCTGATCTGCGCCGCCGGCTACACCGAGGGCGGCCGTCTGGCCGGCGTCATGCCCGGCTGGCAGGTCATCGGCTGGGCGCTGATCCTCTGCCTGCCGCTCGCCGTGCCCGGCGCGCTGGCCGCGCTGGCGTACGAGCCCGTCCACCTCACGGCCCACAGCGTGGCAGGGGTGCTGTGGGTGGCGGCCGGATCGCAGTTCGTCGGCCTGGTGGT
This sequence comes from Streptomyces sp. NPDC002896, assembly GCF_040295225.1. Taxonomy (NCBI): domain Bacteria; kingdom Bacillati; phylum Actinomycetota; class Actinomycetes; order Kitasatosporales; family Streptomycetaceae; genus Streptomyces; species Streptomyces sp. NPDC002896. The sequence continues at coordinate 252,328 of NZ_JBEOVA010000003.1, forward strand.
CTGGTACCGGGGCATGGCGGCGATCGGCATCCCCAAGGCCAGCCAGCTGCAGCTCGCGCAGCCGCTGCTCACCCTCGTCTGGTCGGTGTTCCTGCTCGGCGAGGCGCTCACACCGGCCGCCCCGCTCACGGCTGTCGCCGTACTCGTGTGCATCGCCGTCACTCAATGGGCCCCTGCTCGAGAGGTCCAAGCGCCGCCACCGGTCGTAGACTGACGACCACGGACACGCCACGGAACGCTGGCCCCGGACGGGACACTCGACGGGCCGCCCGGCTTTCGACGGGCCGCCCGAGGGGGTTCCCGACGGGACAAGGAGGTCACTCCTATGCGCGCAACTCAGGGCGACCATCTGCTGGTGCACGGCAGGATCGTCGGCCAGCACGACAAAGTCGCGGAGATTGTCGAAGTACTGGGCACGGACGGCAACCCGCCCTTCCGTGTCCGGTTCGAGGACGGGCACGAGGCCGTGATGTCGCCGGGCCCCGACTCCGTCGTACAGCACAAGGACCCGAACAAGCAGTAGCGCCGGGCTCGGCACTGCGCAGGACCCGGCGCGGTGGCTCAGCGCGGTGCGCGGGCCCGCGTGGGGTAGTGGTCGCGGACGACGCGCGCCATGGCGCCGATCCTGTCCACGGCCACTCCCTTCGCCGAGAAGAAGACGTGCCCGCCCACCTCGCGGAAGCCGTTGGCGAAGGTCACGTGCCGGGAGAGTTCCGCCGGGTCCTGCCATGCCGCGGGCTGCGCCGGGTCACCCGCCTTGTACAGGGCCTCCCCCAGGTACAGCCGTACGCCCGTGCCGCGGACCACCGAGGCCCACCACGGCACCAGCTTGGCGTAGTCGGCGGCGGCGAAGCCGATGTGCCAGTACAGCTGGGGGCAGATGTAGTCGATCCAGCCGCTGCGCACCCATTTCCGGGTGTCCGCGTGCAGATCGTCGTACGTCTGGATACCCGCCCGGGTGTCCGAGCCGAGCCGGTCGGTGCTGCGGTTGCGCCACACCCCGAACGGGCTGATCCCGAAGCGCACACCCGGCCGGACCTGCTTGATCCGAGCCGCCATCCCGCGGACGAGCTGGTCGGTGTTGTCGCGCCGCCAGGCCGCACGGTTGGGGAAACCGGAGCCGTAGCGCCGGTACGCCGCGGCGTCGTCGAAGACCTCACCGGCCACCGGATACGGGTAGAAGTAGTCGTCCCAGTGCACGGCGTCGACGGGGTAGCGGCGTACGGCGTCGAGCATCGCGGTCTGGACGAAGTCCCGGACCTCGGGCAGCCCCGGGTTGTAGACGAGCTTCCCGCCGTACTTCACGACCCACTCGGGGTGCCGGCGCGCGGGGTGCCTCGAGGACAGGCGGGACAGGTCCCCGTGATTCGCCACCCGGTAGGGGTTGAACCAGGCGTGCAGCTCGAGGCCGCGCCGGTGCGCCTCCGTGACGGCGGTGCCGAGCGGGTCCCAGCCGGGGTGCCTGCCCTGGATGCCGGTGAGGGATGCGGACCAGGGCTCGTACGGCGACGGCCAGAAGGCGTCCGCGGTGGGCCGCACCTGGAGGATCACGGTGTTGAGCTGGCGGCTCACGGCCCTGTCGAGATGCCTCAGCAGCTCGGTACGCTGCTGGGCGGCGCTGAGGCCGGGGCGCGAGGGCCAGTCGATGTTCGCGATCGTCGCCAGCCACATGCCCCGCATCTCGGCGGACGCCTGCGCCGACGAACCCGGCGCCGCCGCCGCGTCCCCCGCGGTCCCCGCCACGTCCCCCGCGGTCGCCAGACCCGTGAGAGCCGCCGCGGCACCGGCCGCGAATCCTCTGCGTGTCATACGTCGCATCTGCCCGCCCTCTGTGCAGTGTGTCGGCCGTCCCGCTGGTCCACCCGGCCCGGGGCCCGGACCCCGGCCCGCCGGGCAGCGGCGGATCCGGAGTAACGTGCATGGCCGAGGCAGGCCCCAAAGTATGGAGGCGCTGCCGCCCGAAGATGAGCGAAAGGCACAAGGTGACGGACCCTATGGGGGATATTGCACGCGTCGGTGTGGTGGGCTGCGGCCAGATGGGGGCGGGCATCGCCGAGGTGTGCGCGCGCGCCGGGCTGGACGTCAAGGTCGCGGAGACCACGGGCGAGGCCCTCGAGATCGGCCGCACCCGGCTGTACAACTCGCTCTCCAAGGCGGCCGAGCGCGGCAAGATCACCGAGGAGGAGCGGGACGCCACCCAGGCGCGGCTGAGCTTCACCACGGACCTCGGCGAGTTCGCCGACCGGGACCTGGTGATCGAGGCGGTCGTCGAGAACGAGCAGGTGAAGACGGAGATCTTCCAGGTGCTCGACCAGGTGGTGACCCGCCAGGACGCCATCCTCGCGTCCAACACCTCGTCGATCCCGCTGGTCAAGCTGGCCGTCGCGACCTCGCGGCCCGACCAGGTCGTCGGCATCCACTTCTTCAACCCGGCACCCGTGCAGCAGCTCGTCGAGCTGATCCCCGCGCTCACCACCTCCGAGGGCACCCTCAGCCGGGCGCAGGTCCTGGTCGAGAAGGTGCTGGGCAAGCACGCGATCCGCGCCCAGGACCGCTCGGGCTTCGTGGTGAACGCCCTGCTCATCCCGTATCTGCTCTCCGCGATCCGGATGTTCGAGTCGGGCATCGCCAGCCGTGAGGACATCGACAACGGCATGGAGCTGGGCTGCGCCCACCCCATGGGCCCGCTCAAGCTCTCCGATCTGATCGGCCTCGACACCGTGGCCTCGGTGGCCGATTCGATGTACGAGGAGTACAAGGAGCCGCTGTACGCCGCTCCCCCGCTGCTGCAGCGGATGGTCGACGCGGGCCGGCTGGGGCGCAAGACGGGGTCGGGCTTCTACCAGTACTGACCGTCATGTGCGCATGATCACCATGCCACAGCGTTACTTTCACGCTCCGTAACGATTTCGGGCCCGGCACTCTTCGGAGTGCCGGGCCCGAACCGTTCACACACCGTGTGCGCACCGGGCCCGCATATGCCGCTCGCACACTCTCCCGCCGCGTCCACCAGGCCGGTTGACTTTCCGTGCGCTTGCAAGGGATGTGCCGACTATGGAAAGGAGCGCACTCGTGACCACCGACCCCGAGCATCTCGTGGTCCCGGAAGAACTCGCGGAGTTACGCCGCAGCCTCGAGGTGGGCCTGGCCCGCATCGATGGCGGACTGGCGTTGCTCACGCAGCGTGACGAACAGAGCGCCAAGGATATGGACGACCTGGCCGCCCGGGTCGCCGCCCTCGAACACGCCCGCTGGCCCGTGCCCGCCGTCGCCGCCCTCGCCGCGGTCGCGGCAGTGGCCGTGGCGGTCTGGCAGGCCCTCGGCCACTAGGACCTGTCCCGGCTGTCCCGGCGGTCCCGGGGCACATGGGGTGGACCGTCCTGACCGAGCCTGAGGTGGTGCAGGAGCATCAGCGCCGCCGCCATGTTGGCGGCCGGGACCTCGCCGCGGGCGACCATGTCGGGGACGAGTTTGAGCGGGACCCATTCACGCCGGTCCGACTCGAAGGCGTCCACGGGATGCCCGGTGTACTCGCCCTCGTCGGCCCAGTAGACGTGGTGCACGGCGTCGGTGAGCCCGTTGGAGGGCTCGACGCTCATCAGGTGCCGCAACGGGCCCGGCCGCCACCCGGTCTCCTCCTCGAGTTCGCGGGCGGCCGCGTGGGCGATGTCCTCGCCGTCCTCGACGACGCCCGCGGCGAGTTCCCACCCCCAGCTGTCGGTGATGAAGCGGTGCCGCCACAGTAAAAGGACCTCGTTGGCCTCGTTGACGACCGTGGCCACGGCCACGGGCCGCAGCCGGATCAGGAAGTGGTCGAGGTGCCGACCGTCCGGCAGCTCGACATCCGCGAGATTGACCCTGAACCATGGGTTTTCATAGACAGTCTGTTCGCTCTGTTTCGTCCACTGCACGGTTCTGCCACCTTCCGCCGAGTAGATGGCAATATCGCAGCAGGAGCGTGCTCACAGCAGGTGCTCACAGCAGGGCCGATGGAGCGCTCCTTGGGGCGGCACGCGCGCCGGTGAGGCCGCGCCTAGAGCGGTACGCGCAGTGCGCCGTCGATGAGTTCGGCTGCTTCGGCGGTGCCCGCGCAGCCGCTGCTCATCAACTGTTCGCGTACCGCGCGGAGTCTGTCGCGCAGCCGCTGGGACTCCATTCCCCTGGCCCGTTCGGCCATTTCCACCGCTGTGGCGGCCGCCCGGTCGGCGTTGCCCTGGCGCAGTTCGATGTGGCTCAGCATGGCCAGCCGGTGGACCCGACCGCGGTCGTGGGCGGGGTTCTCGACCGCGGCCGCCGCGTGCTCCCACGCCGCGGCGATGTCACCGAGGCTGAGGAGCGCCTCCGCCACCTGTACGTTGACCAGCCCCGGCTGGACGTAGCCGGTCTCGTCCGGCTCGTGGCCGCGGTGGATGCGTTCGGCCGCAGATTCGGCACGACGGATGCAGGCCAGCGCGCTGCTGCCGTCGCCGAGGTGGGCGTACGCCTTGGCCTGCATCGCATACAGGTCGGATGCGAGCGCCGGGGTGATGTGCCGGCCCGCCGCGCGCAGCGCGGCCTCCGCGAAGGCCACGGCCTGGCGGTACTCGCGCATGAACAGCGACTGGTTGACGAGCAGGGCGATCACATAGGCGCCGAGCCCCCGGTCCCCGCTCGCCTTCGCAAGACGCAGGGCCTGGTGGAAGTAGCGCTGGGCGAGACCGTGCGCATCCGAGTCGTAGGCACAGATGCCCGCGATCGCCACCAACCCGCCGGTGGCGCGGTGCAGTTGGCGCCCGGTGGCGTCCGTGTACCTGCCGCGCAGCAGCGGCGCGGCCTCGGCGTTGAGGAAGCCGACGATACGGGCGCGGGTCGCGACGCCGCCCGCCTTGCGGTACATCTGCTCGTAGTGCGCCCGGGCCGCGCGCAGCATCTCGATGTCGGCCGTGCTGACCGGGTGCATGCCGCCCCTGGAGACGTCGACGTCCTCGGGCGGGTTCTCCCATTCCCATACGGGCATGACCGCGGGCGTGCCGGTGACGGCGGGCGCGCCGAGTATGTGCGGCCGCTGCTGTTCGTCGGAGCGCCACAGGGCGGTGGCCCGCTCGACGAACCCGGAGAGCGTGGTGCCGTTCACCGCGGCCGGTCTGCCCGGTACGCCGAGCCCGATGTCGTCGAGGGTGACAGGGCGCCGCAGCCGGGCCGCGAGGACCTCGCAGATCAGGTCGGGCACCTGGCCGCGCGGTCGCTGGCCCTTCAACCAGCGGGCGACGGCGGTGTGTTCGTATCGCAGGGCGATGCCGCGCGCCTTGCCCGCCTGGTTGACGTGGGCGGCGAGCCCCGCATGGGAGATGCCGGCCTCGTCGAGAATCGCGTCGAGCAGGGTGTTGGGCTGCATCGATGCCCTCCGGTGGCTCGGTGCCGACAGCGCTGCGTCTGCCCGGGGAGCCCGTCACCGGCGGCGCGCCGCGGGCCCCGGACCCCCCAGCCCGACAGCAGGGCGTCCGTCTTGCGTCCGTCTTGCACGGCAGGTTAGCGCGCTGCCGCCGTTCGTGACCCGGGCGGAGTCCGGACTCGGTCCCCGGACTTCACACGGGGTGTGAACGGAGTGCCCGCATCCGGGGTGATGCGCGCTCTGTTCCGGCCACTTTCCACTCGCTTGACTGGAATGCCTCGAAAGAGGCCGGCCGGGCCGCCGGCTCCCCCTCGTACAGTGCGGCGGCCCGCCTTCGCGCCGTCCGCCCGTGCCGACTGCCCGACACTCCGCGGCAGGGCGGACGGCGCGCGCCGTGCCAGACGGCCCTCGGCCCGTGGCGCACGGCACGGGTGCGTGGCGGCGGCTGTTCGGCGTCTTACGCCTCTCACCTGGCGGGGCCCGCATGGGCGCGGCTCCCGGCAGAGCGGCCGGGCCGGGGCGTGCCTGAAGGGCCTTCCTCGGAAGCGGGTGCGCAGGGGGCCCGCTCGCCGGAGACGCCTGCGCCCGAGGCCGATGAGTCGGAAGCAGCTTCGCGGAGAGCACCCGCACCGGGAAGGCGGCGACCGGGGGACGGCTCGCCGGAACGGCCTGCGCCGGGAGCCGATTCGCCGGAACGGCCTGCCCCCGGAGCCGATTCGCCCGAACGGCCTGCCCCCGGAGCCGGTTCGCCCGAACGGCCTGCCCCCGGAGCCGGTTCGCCCGAGGCGGCTTCCCCAAAAGCCTCGTCCTCCGAGGCCGAGTGACCGGAAGCAGCTACGCGGAGAGCGCCCGCGCCAGGAAGGAGACGACCGGAAGACCCGTCGCCGGAACGGCCTGCCCCAGGAGCCCCTTCGTCCGAGGCCGACCGGCCGGAAGCCTCGTCCTCCGAGGCCGAGCGGCCGGAACCAGCTCCGCGGAGAACGCCCACGCCAGGAAGAAGACGACCGGAAGACTGCTCGCCGGAACGGCCTGCCTCAGGAGCCGCTTCGCCCGCGGCCGAGTGCCCGGAAGACTGCTCGCCGGAACGGCCTCCCCCGGGAGCCGGTTCGCCCGCGGCCGACCGGCCCGAGGCCGCTTCCCCGGAAGCCGCGTCCTCCGAGGCCGAGTGGCCGGAGGCCTCGCGGCCGGGAGCGCTGCGGCCCGATGTCGGGCTGCCGCACGCAGGCCGGCCCGAGGCAGGCCGGCCCGGGGCCGGATGCCCGGGCGCCCGGCCGCGCTCGTTGCGTACCACCAGAAACGCCGCGTCGTCGGCCGGTCCCCCTCGTGTGTACTGCAGCAGCCGCGTGTACACCGAGCGGATCACGGCCTGCGGCGAGACCTGGCCCGCCTGCACGGCTTCGGTGAGCACGGTCCGCAGGGGGAAGAACCGGCCGGCGGCGTCGCGTGCGTCCTCCACACCGTCGGTGTGCAGGAACAACATTTCGCCCTGCAGCAGCCGTCCGCAGCGCTGCAAGGGCAGCTCGTCGGGCAGCGGGAACGGCCCGAGCGGCGGCATCGGCTCCCCACCGACGACGAGTTCCACGCAGTTGCCGGCTCCGCCGACGAGCTCCACACAACCCCCCGCGCCGACGCCATGTTCCGGGGAGCGGCCCGTCGCGCCCGCCGCCGTTCCCTCGGAGTCGCACGCCGCTTCCGAGTGCGCGACATGGCCGGATTCGGCCCGGAGGTCGTTCCCGGCCCCCGCCCGCCCGGCCGGACCCGGTCCGGCAGGCGTCGGCGCGGTCGCGGACGCCGCCTCCGCGCATGTCTTCTCCGTCTCCGCCCCGCATGCATGCTCGCCCCCGGCCCCCTGATCCCCGCTCCGCAGCAGATACGGCCATGGATGGCCGCAGTTGAGGGCGAGGATCTCGCCGTCCCGGCCGATCTCCAGGAGCAGCACGGTGACGAACTCCTCGGCGGCCGGGCCGTCCGGCTCCATCGCGCCGGGGGTGCCGAAGCCCGGGGCTGCGGTGGGCCCGGACGAGGGGTGTTCGGCCCGCGCCCGCTCGCGCAGGTGCCGGGCCATCGCCCGTTCCAGGCGGCGCAGTACGGAGGCGAGTTCGGGCTCGTCGTGCGCCGCCTCACGGAAGCTGCCGAGCAGCGCGGCGACGGTTCCGATCGCGCCAAGGCCGTGTCCTCGTACGTCGCCCATGATGACCCGGACTCCGTGCTCGGTCGCCATGACCTCGTACAGGTCGCCGCCGATCATGGCGCCGCGGTCCGCGCAGAGCCGGCCTGCCGCGAGGGCGAGGCCGTCGATACGGGGCGGCAGGGGGCGCAGCAGCACGTTCTGCGCGGCACCCGCCACCTTGCGGACCTGGCGCAACTCGCGCACCAGTGCGCGGCGGACGTGCGCAATCAGCGCGGTGCCGATGGTGAAGAACACGGCGCTGGAGACGATCCGCGCTCCCAGGCCGCTCTGTTGGGCGAGCGGGCAGGTGAGTTTGTACAGGATCGCGAGAGTGCCCCACATCATCGGCAGCCCGAGCGTGAGGGTCCGGCGGCACCAGTGCGGGCAGCCGTGCGGCAGGCAGGCCCGGCTCTTGGCCCAGGAGACCGCCAGGGGCCTTGCCGCGGAGGGAGCTCCAGCCTTGACACGGATCATGGCGCCCCCTAGGCCTAGGACCTTGTTCCCGCGGTCTGCCTCACGATGACCTGCCGTGCCCCGGAGGCGGCACGTCTGTGCGCTCGGCCCGGGGATCGCCTGGGAAGAGCGCAGCAGCGAGCAGGTCGTCTCCGCGGCCGGACAGATTCTTTCGACCGGCCGCCGGGATCGAGACCCATCGCCCCGACTTCCCACCCGAATGAGTGAGGGGCACATCCAGTCTCTGGATGCGCCCCTCACCAGGGACTATGCACGTGGCACTGCCCACGTGCGCAGTGCCTACGCCCCGCGCAGCACCGCCCCGGTGCGCTCGGCCGCCAGCACGACCGCCGCGTCGCGGGCCGCGGAGGCCTCCTCGACGGTCAGCGTGCGGTCGGCGGCGCGGAAGCGCAGCGCGTATGCCAGGGACTTCTTGCCCTCGCCGATCTGCTCGCCGGTGAAGACGTCGAACAGCCGGATGGACTCGAGGAGTTCGCCCGCGCCCTCGCGCAGCGTCTTCTCGACCTCGGCAGCCGGGACGGACTGGTCGACAACGAGAGCGACGTCCTGCGTGGCGACCGGGAAGGTGGAGATGCTCGGCCCGCGCACCGGACCGGTGCCCGCCGCCTCCAGGGCGTCCAGGTCGATCTCCATCGCGCAGGTACGCGCGGGCAGGCCCAGGGTCTTCAGGACGCCCGGGTGCAGCTCGCCCGCGTATCCGACGACGCGCTCGGCGCCGTCGATGACGACGGCGAGCTCGGCGCAGCGACCCGGGTGCCACGGCCCGTACTGACCATTGCGGACGATGAGGTCGGCGCCGGCCTGACGGGCCACCGTGCGGGCGGCCTCGACGGCGTCGGCCCACTCGGCCGGACGGCCCTTGCCCCACCAGCCGGCCTGCTCACGGGCGCCCGCGAGCACCACGGCGACGTGCCGCGGCTGGACGGGGAGGGCGCCGGTCAGGCCCGCGATCTCCTCGTCGGTGGGGCGCCGGTGCACGGCGAGCCGTACCGCCACGCTCTGCTCGTCGCGCGGGTGGAAGACCAGGCCGGTCTCGAACAGCGCGAGGTCGTGCGAGCCACGGCCGTCGTTACGGCGCAGCGCGCCGAGCAGGCCCGGCAGCAGCGTCGTACGGAGCGCGGGCTCCTCGTCGGAGAGCGGGTTGACGAGCTTGACGACGCGGCGCTTCGGGTCGTCCGCCGCAAGGCCCAGTTGGTCGAAGACGTGCTCGCCGACGAACGGGTAGTTCGGCGCCTCGACGTACCCGGCACCGGCCAGCGCGCGGCCGACTCGACGATGCAGCCGCTGGCGCTCGGTGAGGCCGCGGCCGGACGGGGGCTTCGGCAGGGTCGAGGGCAGGTTCTCGTAACCCTCGAGCCGGATGACCTCTTCGGCCAGGTCGTTCGGGTCGGCCAGGTCGGGCCGCCAGGACGGCACGGTGACGACCAGCTCGTCCTGCCCGTACACATCGCAGCCGACCTCCTGCAGGCGGCGTACGACGGTCTCGCGGCCGTAGGTCACGCCCGCGACCTTGTCCGGGTGGTCGGCCGGGATGGTGATGGTGCGGGGCGCAGCGGGCGCGACGACCTCGGTGACGCCGGCCTCGGCGGTGCCGCCGGCGAGCAGCACGAGGAGGTCGACGGTGCGCTGTGCCGCGGCGGACGCGGCCAGCGGGTCGACGCCGCGCTCGAAGCGCTTGGACGCCTCGGAGGCCAGCTTGTGGCGGCGCGCGGTGCGGGCGATGGAGATGGCGTCGAAGTGAGCGGCCTCGATGACCACATCGGTGGTGCCCTGGACCTCACCGGTCTCGGGGTCCCGGACCGAGTCGGCGATCTCGGTGTTGGCGCCGCCCATGACGCCCGCGAGGCCGATGGGGCCGCGGTCGTCCGTGATGACGAGGTCACCGGCGTCGAGCACGCGGTTCACGCCGTCGAGGGTGGTGAACTTCTCACCCTGCTCGGCCCGGCGCACGCCGATGGTGCCCTGGACGCGGGAGCGGTCGTACGCGTGCAGCGGCTGACCCAGCTCCAGCATCACGTAGTTGGTGATGTCGACGGCGAGCGAGACCGGGCGCATCCCGGCCTTCTGCAGGCGGCGCTTGAGCCAGATCGGCGACACGGCCTCCGGGTCGAGACCGGTGACAGTGCGGGCGGTGAAGCGGTCGCAGCCAGTGGGGTCGGCGACCTGGACCGGGTAGCCGAAGGCGTTCGGGCCCGGGACGTCGAGCAGCGCCGGGTCACGCAGCGGCAGGCCGTACGCGGTGGCGGCCTCGCGGGCCACGCCGCGCAGGGACAGGCAGTAGCCGCGGTCGGGCGTGACGGCGATGTCGAGGACCTCGTCGACCAGCTCGAGCAGCTCGACGGCGTCCTTGCCGATCTCGGTCTCGGGCGGCAGCACGATGATGCCCTTGCTGCCGTCGTCGCCCATGTTCAGCTCGTCGCTGGAGCAGATCATGCCGCGCGACATCCGGCCGTACGTCTTGCGCTCGGCGATCTGGAAGTCGCCGGGCAGCACGGCGCCCGGGAGGGCCACGACGACCTTGTCGCCCTCGGCGAAGTTGCGGGCGCCGCAGATGATCTCCTGGGGCTCGCCGGTGCCGTTGGCCTGGCCGACGTCGACGGTGCAGTGGCGGATGGGCTTCTTGAACTCGGTCAGCTCCTCGATGGTGAGGACCTGGCCGACGACCAGCGGGCCCTTGAGGTCGGCGCCGAGCTGCTCGACGGTCTCGACCTCGAGGCCGGCCGAAATCAGCTTGGCCTGCACCTCACGGCCGGTCTCGGTGGCGGGGAGGTCGACATACTCCCGCAGCCAGGAAAGCGGGACCCGCATCAGATCTCCATCCCGAAAGGCCGGGTGAAGCGGACGTCACCCTCGACCATGTCTCGCATGTCTTCGACGTTGTGGCGGAACATCAGCATCCGCTCGATGCCGAACCCGAAGGCGAAGCCGCTGTACTTCTCCGGGTCGACGCCGCAGGCGGTCAGCACCTTGGGGTTGACCATGCCGCAGCCGCCGAGCTCGATCCAGCCCTCGCTGGAACAGGTGCGGCAGGGCCGGTCGGGGTTGCCCACGGACTCGCCCTTGCACACGTAGCAGAGCATGTCCATCTCGGCGGACGGCTCGGTGAAGGGGAAGTAGTTGGGGCGCAGCCGGGTCTTCATGTCCGGGCCGAAGAGCGCCTGGACCATGTGGTCGAGGGTGCCCTTGAGGTCGGCCATGGTCAGGCCCTCGTCGACGGCCAGCAGCTCGATCTGGTGGAAGACCGGGGTGTGCGTGGCATCCAGCTCGTCGGTGCGGTACACGCGGCCGGGGGCGACGACGTAGACGGGCAGCTCGCGGTCGAGCATCGCGCGGGCCTGCACCGGCGAGGTGTGCGTGCGCAGGACGACACCGGAGTCGACGCCCTCGAAGCCCTTGGGGCCCTGGACGAAGAAGGTGTCCTGCATCTGCCGGGCAGGGTGGTCGGGCGTGAAGTTGAGCGCGTCGAAGTTGAACCACTCGGCCTCGACCTCGGGGCCCTCGGCGATCTCGTAGCCCATGGCGACGAAGACGTCCGCTACACGGTCCATGAAGGTCGTCAGCGGGTGGCGGGCGCCGGCCGGTACGCGGTCGTAGGGCAGCGTGACGTCCACGGCCTCCTCGACCAGCACGCGCGCGTCGCGCTCGGCCTCGAGCTCGGCCTGGCGGGCGGTGAGCGCCTTGCTGACGGCGCCGCGGGCCTGCCCGACGCGCTTGCCGGCGTCGGCCTTGGCGTGCGGGGGAAGCGCGCCGATCTCGCGGTTGGCGAGGGCCAGCGGGGAGGTGCCGCCGGTGTGGGCGACCTTGGCCTCCTGGAGCTGCTCGAGGTCGCCGGCGGCCGCGAAGGCGGCGAGCGCCTCGTCCCGCATGCGCTCGATCTCTTCCGGTTTCAGTGCCTCGACCTCGACTGGGTCGTACGACTTGTTCGGTGCCGACATCTCTTCCCGTGCTTCCGATTGGCTGGCTGAGGTCCCGTCCCGACTCGGGGGACGAATCGTCCCAGGAACGCGGACACAAACGTGCCAATGGCCGAGTCTAACGGGGGTGAGGTGTGCGAATGAGCCCGCGGGCGGCTGGATCCGGCTCAGGTGAGATAGGCCGGGGCGCCCACGGGCAACGTAAATCGGAACTCGGCGCCGCCGCCGGGCGCGCGCCCGACCGTGATGGTCCCGCCGTGGACCTCGACGATGCCCTTGACGATGTACAGGCCCAGGCCGGTCCCGCCGCGCTTGCTGCCCCGCCAGAAGCGGGTGAAGACGCGGCCCATCGACTCCTCGGGGATGCCGGGACCTTCGTCGCTCACGGTGACTGCCGTTCCTGCCGACTGGTTCTTGAGGGGCGCGGACGCCACCTCGATGGTGACGGTTCCCTCCCCGTGCCGCACCGCATTTTCCAGCAGGTTGCTGAGCACTTGGTCGATCTTATCGGGGTCGGCCCACAGATCGGGCAGCGGGTGTTCGATCCGTACGAGGAAGCGGTCGGCGGACTGCCCGGCTGCCACGTGCGACTGGATGTGGCGGGCCACCGCCGCCCCGATGTCGACGGGCTGCCGACGCAGCTCCATCCGGCCGGAGTCGATACGGGAGATGTCGAGGAGTTCGGCGATCAGCCGGGTGACGCGGTTGGCGTCGGCGTCGACGGTCTCCAGCATCAGCCGCTTCTGGTCGTCCGTGAACCGTTCCCACTTGGCGAGGAGGGTCGCCGTGAAGCCCTTCACGGAGGTGAGCGGCGAGCGCAGCTCGTGGGCGACGGTCGCTATCAGCTCGGCGTGGCTGCGCTCGGTGCGGCGGCGGGCCTCGGTGTCGCGCAGCGAGACGACGACGCGGCGCACGGGTCCGGTGGGCGCGGTGCGCACGTACCGCGCGCAGACCAGGACCTCGCGGCCGCCCGGCAGCAGCAGGTTGCGCTCGGGTTGTCCGACGCGGGTGGCGAGGCCGCCGTACGGATCGGTGAGCTGCCACCAGCGGCGGCCTTTGAGGTCCTCCAGCGGGAGGACACGCTCGAGGGGGCGGCCGATGGCATCGGAGCGGCGGACTGCGGTGATACGGGACGCGGCGCGGTTGAAGCAGATGACGCGGCCGTTCTCGTCGGCGACGACCAAGCCGTCGGGCAGGTCGTCGGGGGCGATACCCAGGTTCTCCAGGTCGTCCAGATTGTGCAGGTCGTCCGGGCCGCCCGGGCCGCACGAAGGAGGGGCGAAGGCACTGCCTGCCTCCGCGGTCCTGCCTGTGCCGACAACCATCCCCGTACCCCACCTCTCGAACCGGCAGTGGGCCCCCGAGTGCGTCACCCTACTAGGCGTCGGTTACGCGGCGACACCCTGTGAGGGCGCGCCGTGCGGTCGAGTCGCCGGCGCACCGTTCCTCACTGGCCGGGTGCCGTGGCGCGGCACCCTCCGGCGGCCCGCTGGGCACGGGCGGAGGCGTAGAGACATACGGCGGCGGCGGTCGCCAGGTTCAGGCTCTCGGCCTTTCCGTGGATCGGCACACGTACGACGGCGTCGGCGAGGGCGCGGGTCTCCTCCGGCAGGCCCCAGGCCTCGTTGCCGAAGACCCAGGCGGTGGGCCCGCCCATCGTGCCGTGGTCGAGCTCGGTGTCGAGGTCGTGCTCGCCTGCGCCATCGGCGGCGAGGATGCGTACGCCTGCGTCCTTGAGGCCCTGGACGGCCCGGTCGACGGGGACGCCGACCGCGACGGGCAGATGGAACAGCGAACCGACCGAGGCTCGCACCGCCTTGGGGTTGTACAGGTCCACGGAGGCGTCGGTCAGGATCACGGCGTCGGCTCCGGCGGCGTCGGCGCACCGCAGCACGGTGCCGGCGTTGCCGGGGTCGCGGACGTGCGCGAGAACGGCGACCAGGCGGGGACGGGCCGCGAGGATGTCGTCGAAGTCCGTGTCGAGGAACCGGCACACGCCTACGAGGCCCTGCGGGGTGACCGTCGTCGAGATCTCGCCGATCACCTCGTCGGCGGCCAGATGCACCCGGGCCCCGGCGGCCTGGGCGTCGGCGACGATGTCGGCGTACCGCTCGGCGGCCTCGACGGTCGCGAAGAGCTCGACGAGCGTGCCCTCACCGCCGCCCCGATACCGCACGGCCTCCCTGACCGCCTGTGGCCCCTCGGCGAGAAACCGGCGCTCCTTCCCACGGAAGTTGCGCCTCGCCAGCCGCTTGGCAGCGGCGACACGCGGCGAACGCGGGGAGATCAGCTCGGCGGCGGACATGGACTCACTTTCGCGTACGGAATCTGTGGATACCGTTGTGGGCAATCGTTCCGCTGGGGCGGAACGGGTGGGCACAACCCACGACGGACGGTGGCCCTCATAGTTGGGCGACCCCGTCGCGCTGACGGGCGGGCGTGGCCCGGACACGCACGGACCCGCAGGCCCAAGGCCTGCGGGTCCGTTAGAGCGCTGGGCTCGGCGAGCCGTCAGGCCGCCGTCTTCGGCGCGTTGACGTCACTCGGCAGCGCCTTCTGCGCAACCTCGACGAGCGCGGCGAACGCACCGGCGTCGTTGACGGCCAGCTCGGCGAGGATCTTGCGGTCCACCTCGACGCCGGCGGCCTTCAGGCCCTGGATGAAGCGGTTGTAGGTGATGCCGTTGGCGCGGGCAGCGGCGTTGATGCGCTGGATCCACAGCTGACGGAAGTCGCCCTTGCGCTTCTTGCGGTCGTTGTAGTTGTAGACGAGGGAGTGGGTGACCTGCTCCTTCGCCTTGCGGTAGAGGCGCGAACGCTGACCGCGGTAGCCGCTGGCCTGCTCGAGGATCGCCCGGCGCTTCTTGTGGGCGTTCACTGCCCGCTTGACGCGTGCCACTTTTTAACTCCTTGTAGCGGGGCCGTGGTGTGTCGTCACACGGCCCGGTATCGAATGGGTCCCGGTCCTGGCGTCATACGGCCCCCGGTCATCGGGGGCCACGACGTCACTTGCCGAGAAGCTTCTTGATCTTCTTGGCGTCGCCCGGGGCCATCTCGGCGTTGCCGGTGAGGCGACGCGTCAGACGGGACGTCTTGTGCTCGAGATAGTGGCGCTTGCCGGCGCGCTCACGGAGCACCTTGCCGGAGCCGGTGACCTTGAAGCGCTTGCTGGCACCGCTGTGCGACTTGTTCTTCGGCATAGCGCCGTTCTCTCCTCGTCAGTGGCGCTCCGATGCCCGGTCTTTCAACCGGGCATACGGGAGCGTCAGATGTATCGGTTGACATCCCTGGACTTGCGTCCCGGGACCCTTGGACCCCCGGGACTGGCGTCCTGGGATCAGGCCTCGGCGGGAGCCTCGGCCGGGGCCTCGGCGGTCTCCTCGGCTGCGTTCTGCGAACGACCGGGGTGAGCCTTCGCCTCCGCCTTGCGGGCCGCCTGGGCCTCACGGGCCTCGGCCATCGCCTCGGTCTTCTTCTTGTGCGGACCGAGGACCATGATCATGTTGCGGCCGTCCTGCTTCGGGTTCGACTCGACGAAACCGAGGTCCTGGACGTCCTCCGCGAGCCGCTGCAGCAGCCGGTAGCCCAGCTCCGGCCGGGACTGCTCGCGACCACGGAACATGATCGTGATCTTGACCTTGTCGCCCTGCTTGAGGAACCGGACGACGTGACCCTTCTTGGTGTCATAGTCGTGCGGGTCGATCTTCGGCCGGAGCTTCATCTCCTTGATGACCGTGTGCGCCTGGTTCTTGCGCGCCTCACGGGCCTTCATGGCCGACTCGTACTTGAACTTCCCGTAGTCCATGAGCTTGCACACGGGCGGACGGGCGTTCGCCGCGACCTCGACCAGGTCCAGGTCGTACTCCTGCGCAAGCTCCAGGGCCTTGGCAAGCGGGACAATCCCGACCTGCTCGCCACTGGGACCGACAAGTCGCACCTCGGGAACGCGAATCCGGTCGTTGATGCGGGGCTCGGCGCTGATGGATCCTCCTCGGTAGCACCGCGCGGCGGTCTGGCGGACAGCCGCGTAACGTCTGTGTTCGTTGGACCTAACCGCGCCGGTGCATGAAAAATGCCCCGGACGATCACATGCGGGGCTCCTTGCACTACCGGAGCACCGTCGCGAGACCGCGGGGCGCATCGGACGGACATCGCCTCTGGGGCGAACCGTCTGACCGGTGACCCGCCGCCCCGCTGGGGCGGTCAGGTGGGAGTTCGGAGCCTCCACTTGTGGGCCGGACACGTCGATGTCCGACCGGTCATTACGCAAGGCTAGCAGCTCTCCGGGTACGGGGCTAATCACCGCGCACCGGACTTCCGCGGACGCACTCCAGGCGCCCGCGGATCTCACTGTGGGCTTCCGCGGTCTCACCGTGGGCTCCCCCGGACTGGGGCCGGCGCGGCTGGGCCTATCGTGTGGGGCATGAACGACGCGACCCCCACGACCGAGACGCCCGACTTCGACGCCATGACCCGCGACATCGCGGAGGTTCCCGCGGTCGAGGTGATCGTGACGGTCGCGGTCAACCTGATGAGCGCCGCCGCCGTGAAGCTCGGCCTGACCGAGGACGGCGACGAGCACAAGGACCTGGACGAGGCCCGCAAGCTGGTGCACGCGCTGGCCGGTCTGCTCGACGCGAGCGCGACGGAGATCAGCTCCTTCCACGCGGCTCCGCTGCGTGACGGGCTGAAGTCGCTGCAGCTGGCGTTCCGCGAGGCGTCGCTGGTGCCGGACGAGCCGGGCCAGGGCCCTGGCGAGAAGTACACGGGCCCGGTCTTCGGCTGAGTCGTCGTTGGTACGGGGCACTCGGCGCGCGGAGGTCCGCGCGCCGAGTGCCCCGTAAGACGGGCACGTCAGACACAACCACGCATACGCGCGTCAGGAACGCACGAAGAGGGGCTCGCCCGGTGGCGTCGTCCCGGTCGGCAGCACTGCCAGATCGAGGCCGCGGACCAGGCGGGCCCTCAGTGTGTCGTCGGCTGCCATGCGCTCGGCGACGCGCCGGACCGCCTCGGCCGGGGTGTCGGAGGGATCGAGGACGAGGGCGAGGGTGCCGTCGGCGCTGCCGGGGCCGAGGTGGGCGCGGAGGACCGCGGGCTCGGCGGCGACGGCGGTGCGCACCGCTTCGGTGACGGCGGGGTCGGTGAGCGGATCGGTGCTGGTGCGGCCCTCGGCGAGGGCGAGCAGGGCGGCTCCGGTGAGCTCGTACGGTACGGGCCCTGCGAGGTCCAGCACGAGCGTGTCGGCCTTCTCGTGGGCCGCGGCCTGGAGCGCCTGGTGCAGGGGGACGGCGACGGGGCGGGCGGCCGGGTCCCATCGGGCCAGGGACTCGGTGGACGTGAAGGCGGGCAGCGCGGTGCGCGCGCCCGCCTTGAGCGTGGGCACGGCCATGTCGCTGGTCTTCTCGCGGCGCAGCCCGTTCTCGTCCTCCTCGACCTCACCGAGAACGGCGACGACGGGGACCAGCAGCCGGGCGCCCTTGAGCGCCGCCAGCACCGGCTGCTCGGCCGTCCGGTCCTCGGCCCAGGCGGCGAGCGCGGCGCTCAGCGCGGGGTCGGCCGAGCCGTCGTCGTCGGAGAAGCCGGGGTCCGGGATGTTCTTGTTCGCCACAATCACCGACCCTATCGAGCCGTCGGACGACACCAGCAGGCGGCATGTCGCCGGCCTCCTCTGCGTCGGCAGACGATCTTCCAGGCGGTCCTCCAGGCGGTCTTCATGGTCTTCTCAGTGCACGCTGAGACTCGTCTTACCGTCCGCACAGGACGACCGCAGAGCATCCGGGCATGCATCGGCACATACGCATGGTCTGCGCCATCACCGTCCTGGTCGGATCGCTGGCGGGCTGCAGCTCGGTACTCGACGCGGTCGGCGTCGCGCACTCCGTGGCTGTCACGTCGTCGGCGACGGCGACCGCGACCAGGACGGCGTCGGCTGATCCTTCGCCGTCGGACACCCCGACCGAGGAGGCCACCGTCGACCCCGACGACAGGCTCGCCGAGGCGCTCGCGGACGTGCTGCCGGACCCGGACGGGGACGCGCGGCTGTCCGTCGCCGTCTTCGCGCTGGACAGCGGCGACGCCCAGGTGTCGCAGGACGACGACGATGACGCCGGCAGCGGCACGGGCAGCAGTACCGCTGTGTACGGGAACGGCTCGACGTTCGACACCGCGAGCATCGTCAAGGTCGACATTCTGGCGGCGCTGCTGCTGCAGGCGCAGGACGAGGGGCGGCACCTGACGGCGCAGGAGCGCACGTACGCGACGGCGATGATCGAGAACAGCGACAACGCGTCGGCGACGGCACTGTGGCAGGCGATCGGCGGCGCCGACGGTCTGAACGCGGCGAACGAGCGACTGGGACTGACCTCGACGGAGGCCGGGGAAAACGGCCGCTGGGGTCTTACGCAGACGACGGCCGAGGACCAACTGACGCTGCTGCGGGCGGTGTTCGGGACGACGGAGTCGACGTCGTCCGGCGACACCTCGTCAGGTTCCTCGTCGGAGCTGACCGAGTCGTCACGCGCGTATATCCAGGAGCTGATGGGGCACATCGCCACGGATCAGGACTGGGGCGTCTCGGCCGCGGCCGGCTCCGGGTGGGCGCTGAAGAACGGCTGGCTGCAGCGCAGCACGACCGCGCTGTGGGACATCAACAGCATCGGGCGGGTCACGGTGGACGGCCGGCAGTACTTGGTCGCTGTCCTCTCCGGCGGCAACGCGTCCAAGGAGAAGGGCGTCTCCCTGGTCGAACGGGCGGCAAAGGCGGCGGTTTCGGCGCTCGCGCAGCTGGACGCATAGCGCCTGCGGCCCGCCTGCCCCAACGGCGGAGTACCCGCGGCATGACCGGCCCAGCCGCGAGGCGCATGCGGCGGTTGCGGGCCCAGCCGCAAAAGACCCGGTACGCCTGGCCCAACTGAAAGGCGCACGCGGCATGCCCGGGGCTGCCGGGCGCACGCATGGCGCGGCGGGTCAGCCGACCGCCCTGCCGCCCTGCCGCCCGGGCTCAGCTGATGGGCGCACGCAGGCCCCCGCACTGGCGGCATGCCCCCGACAAGCCCGGCCCAGCTGCCGGGCGCACGCACGTGCAGGGGGTCGTCAGCCGGACACCCTGCGGCCCGGGCGGACGCCTCCCCGTCCCCGCCACAGCACCACCGCTGCCGCCAGCAGCACGGCGCCCAGGCCGCCTGCGAGCGGGCCGACCCAGTCAGACGAGTCGGCGCCGGAGTCGGAGTTGGTCGGGCCCGGGCCGAAGTACTTGCTGCCGTAGGCCGCCGCGCGCAGGTCGTCCTGCGGGACGTCGGCGCCCTTGCGGATGGCGACTGCGGGGTCGACGAGGCCGAAGCCGCGGGAGTCGTCGCGGCCGCCGGCCGGGGAGTTGCGGGCGGTGTCCTCGAGGAGCTGTTTGATCTGGGCGGGGTCGAGTCCGGGGTGGGCGGCGCGGACGAGCGCGACGGCGCCGGAGACGAAGGCCGACGCGGCGCTCGTGCCCCAGCCGTTGTAGTAGTCGCGGTCCGGGTTGGCGATGACGACGTCCACGCCGGGCGCGCTGACGGTCGCGTACCAGCGGCGGGTGGAGAAGGACGCGCGCGTCCCATACCGGTCGACAGCGGTCACGGCGATCACGCCGGGGTAGGCGGCGGGATACGAGATGTGGTCGCCCTCCTCGCCGCCGTTGCCGGCTGAGGCGACGACGACGGCACCCTTCTTCAGCGCGTACTGGACGGCGGCGTCCTCGGCGGGCTCCGGGTGGGCCGACCTGGAGTCGTCGCCGAGCGAGAGGTTGATGACGTCGGCGCCGTGGTCGGCGGCCCAGCGTATGCCCTCGGCGAGGGCGTTGCCGCGGGTGGCGCGGGCCCTCTTCCGGGCCGGGTCGCCGTCCTCCAGGATCACCCGGACCGGAAGGATCTTGGCCTCCGGAGCGACGCCGAGCACGCCGTCGGCGTTACCCGCGCCGTGTCCGTGGCCTGCGATGATCCCGGCCATGGCGGTGCCGTGCTGCGCCCAGGACTTGTCGCCTCGCTGTGCGCCGAAGCCGACCAGGTCCTTTCCCTTCAGGACGTTCCCCGCGAGGTCGGGGTGGGTGGCGTCCACACCGGTGTCCAGTACGGCGACGGTGATGCCCTTGCCCTTCGTCGTACGCCATGCCTGCTGGGTGTGGAGCGCGTCCAGGCCCCACTGCTGTGCGCGGATGGCGTCGGCGTGGGCCGCGGTGGCGGGGAGCAGGGCGAGCACGAAGGCAAGGGGGGCGGCCAGGAGGGTGGCGGCGAGGCGGGCGGGTCCCGTCACGCTCCTGGGCGCGATGCGCTTCATGAGGGTTTCTCCGTGGCCGCGGTGACGGTTTTGCGCAGGCTCCGCTCGATACGGTCGGCGAGGCCCTTCGCCTCGTAGCCGAGGCCTGCCTGGGCGGGGGCGGTGGTGGCGCCGGCCTTCATGGCGTCGGCGGCGGGCTGCGGTTCCTCGACGGTGCGGCCGTCGGCGAAGCCGGAGACCGCGTAGACGACGACCGGGGCGTCGGTGAGCACCGAGACGGTCCAGGACGCCCGCTGGTCGTCGCCGAAGTCGTCGGCGACGGTGCCCTTCGCCCCGTACGGCCGGGGCATCAGGTCCTCGCGCCGGTCGAGCCCCTCGTCCTCGAAACGGGTGTGCAGCGCGCGCATGCCGTCGGCGTCGGCCTTGGTGAACAGCAGGCCGACGGTCGTGACATCGCTGCGGGTGGCGTCCGTGTACGTGGCGCGCAGCAGGCGCAGACAGCCGACGGGGGCGAGCGCCTTGCGCAGCAGCGGGTCGAAGGCGGTCTTGCAGCCGGTGTCCGGGGCGACGGCGATCCGCGTCCAGACGCGGTCGGCTCCGCCCGGGCCCGCGCCGTCGCCCTTGACGACGGGCGGGAAGAGCCGGTCGACGGGGACGCTGTGCCACAGGTCGCCGGCCGCCGCGAAGGAGTTCTCGCTGCCGGCCGCCGCCGAGCTGTCGCCGGTCAGCCAGCTCCCCGTCACGGCACCGCCTATGAGCCCGAGACCGAGCACGGCGCAGACCGCGGCGGCCGCGGCCCTCGGCCGGCTCCGCGCCCTGATCGGCCGCAGCCGCGTGGTGTCGTCGTCGTACACGTCCGGGTGGTACGCGTCGTGGTTGTACGCGTCGTGCTGAGCGAAGCCCGTGAACGGCCGGCCGGCTCCCGGCCCCGGCGTCCGATCGACGGTGTGGGTGGCGGTTGCAGCGGTACTGGTGGTCCCGGTGGGACCCGGGAACGCGGCGATGGGCACACCGGCGGCCGGCGTCATGGCCGAGGACGCGGCCGCCCTGGCCGGGCCGCTCCCCGGGCGGCTGTCGTCCTTGATGGGGCGCAGACGGGCGGTGGTCTCGGCGGGCCGCTCCTCGCAGACCGCGGACGGCCCCGAACCGGGCGACCCACCCGTCGGCCCGTCTGCCCCGGACATGGGGCCTGGCGTGACAGGTCCGGCCACGTCGTCCCCCGCGCGGCCGGGCAGCACAGGCCGATCCAGCGGCCCGGGCCGAGCAGACGGCCGGGCCGGAGGAACCGGAGGCGGAGGAACCGCCGGACGCACAGGCGGAGTTGACGGCGGGCACCGCGGGGGCGGGGGAACGGCTGCGTCCCGGGCACCGGCGCTCGGGGGTGCGGCGGGCTGCGGCGGTACGACGGGGCGTACGCCGGCGGCGGGCGCCGCGCCGTCGGCCCCAACGGGGGCGCTCCACTCGGCGGCCCGCGGGGCGACAGCCGGTCGCGGCGGAACCACGGGACCGGCGGCGTCAGGGGGCTGCACCGAACCGGCCGGGGCGGACGCCGCCTCCGGAAGGCGCGCTGATCCGGTCGGCGCGGGCGCGGCATCCGGAAGCCGCACGGAACCCGCTGACGCTGACGGCGCATCCGGAAGGCCCACCGAACCGGTCGACGCGGACGCCGCCTCCGGAGGGCGCAACGATGCCGCCGACCCAGACGACGCATCCGGAAGCCGTACCGAACCCGTCGGTTCCGGCGGTGCGTCGGGAAAGCGCGCCGAGGCCGCCGGGGGCGGCGGCCCCGCAGGTGCGGTCCCCTCCCATACGGCTGAGGTGGGCAGCGGTCGCGGCAAGCGGGCTCCGGCTCGCGCCGACTGCGCCTGCTCGCCACTGCGCCCGGCCGCCTGGCCGCCCTCGTCGGCGTGCGTCACGGGGGCGCGGCGGGCGGCCGGGAGGCTGCCGGAAGCGGACGCGGCCGCCCACGCACCCTCCGCGAGGCCGCCGGCCAGCTGTCCCTGCCCACCGCTACGCACCGCCTGTGGATCGGTCACAGGGCCGTCCGAACCAGACGCGGACGCCGCAGCGCCCGCCTCCACCAAGCGCCCGCCGGCCGTCGAACCCTGCCCCTCGGCCGGAGGCCGGTCCGCAGCGGCCGCCCGGGACCGGCCCGTCTCCGATGCCCAGGCCTCGCCCCGCACCAGATGGTCGTCCGAAGCGTCCGAAGCCCAGGAACCGACACCGTCCCGGCCCCCCTGCGACGCTCGCGGCCCGCCCTGCCCCGGCACCCCCGGCACCACAGGCAACCGGTCAGTGTCCTGCGCCGAACCTCGCTCCGCCGCCTGCTCAGGTATCCGGCCCGGGTCCTCCTCCACCGGACTCCGGCCTATGCCGCGTCCCGAAGACCGGTCCAGGTCGTCCAGGTCCGGTTCCTGCCTCGTCTCCGCCTCTCGGGTGCGGTCCTCGGCCACGCGCGGAACCGGTTCACCGGCGGCCTTCCTCTGCAGGCGTTCGCCGCCGTCCGGGCGTTCGGTCAAAGGCGTCGAAGGCCGGGGGCTGCCCTCGTCCAGAGCCCGCGCCAGGCGGCCCGCCGCCGTCCGTTCCTCGCCTCCGGCAGGCGCACTCGTCGACCTCGGCGTCGGCGTCGGCGTCGGCGTCGGCGTCGGAAAACCGTTATCCGTGGCACGCGACGGAGACGGGCCGCTCGCCAGGGGCGCCGCGTCCGCGGCGGACCCTGTGCCCTCCGGAGGCGATGCGTCCGCCGGAGACGTCGCGTCGTCCGCGAACGTACGGGGAGGTGTCGTCGGGCGTGGCGGGGTAGGGGCGCGTCGTGGTTCGGCGCTCATGCACCCCCCGTTTCCTGGTGCCCGGCCACGGTGCCCGGGCGGACCGGCCGGGGGCCGGCCTGTCGCCCCTCAGGCACAGGCGCGTCGCGTTCTTTCCTGCGTTCGCGTCACTCTACGGGCTGACGCGGCTCGAACGGGAACCAGTCCACAGGCCGGGGTGATCTGCCCGGAACAGGCCGGGGCGATCTGCCCGGAACATCCCCCTACCCTGCGGTAATTCAGTCTGGCAGGCTTCGGCCATGACTGCCCGCGCCACCGACCGAGCCCGGTACGACCGGGCCACAGCCCACCTCGAGGCCCCTCTCGCGATCGTGGACCTGGACGCCTTCGACGCCAACGCCGCGGATCTCGTACGCCGGGCGGGAGGCAAGCCGATCCGGGTCGCCAGCAAGTCCGTTCGCTGCCGGGCCCTGCTCGAACGCGTGCTGGCCCGCGAGGGGTTCGCCGGGATCATGTCGTTCACGCTCGCCGAGTCGCTCTGGCTCGCGCGTTCCGGGTTCGACGACGTCCTGCTCGCCTACCCGTCCGCTGACCGGAAGGCGTTCGCCGAGCTGACGAGCGACCCCAAGCTCGCGGCCGCCGTGACCGTGATGATCGACGACCCGGCGCAGCTCCACCTCATCGACGACGCCCGGGACGGCGGCCGCGAGGAGGTGCGGGTGTGTCTGGAACTGGACACATCGCTGCGGCTGCTCGGCGGACGGATACGAGTCGGAGCGCGGCGCTCACCCCTGCACTCCCCCGCCCAACTCGCCGAACTGGCACGCGTGGTGGCCCGTCGGCCGGGGTTCAGGCTGGTCGGCGTGATGGGCTACGAAGGCCATATCGCGGGCGTCGGCGACTCCGTCGCCGGACGGCCGCTGCGGTCGCGCGCGGTCCGGCTGATGCAGGCGGCGGGCCGCCGTGAGCTCGCCGAGCGCCGTGCCGAGGCGATACGCGCCGTGCGCGCCGTGGCGCCCGACCTGGAGTTCGTGAACGGCGGCGGCACGGGCAGCGTGCAGCACACCGCGGCCGAGGACGCGGTCACGGAGATCGCCGCCGGCTCGGGCCTCTACGTGCCACGGCTCTTCGACAACTACACGTCGTTCAGCGGGCGTCCGGCCGCGCTCTTCGCGCAGCCCGTGGTCCGCAGGCCGGGTGTGGGTGTGGTGACCGTGCTGGGCGGCGGCTACCCGGCGTCGGGGGTCGCGGGCGCAGACCGGCTGCCGGTGCCGTATCTGCCGGAGGGCCTGCGGTACGACCCCCAGGAAGGGCCCGGCGAGGTGCAGACCCCGCTGCTGGGCGGGCCCGCGGACGATCTGCTGATCGGCGACAAGGTGTGGTTCCGGCACGCCAAGGCCGGCGAGCTGTGCGAACGGTTCGACGAGCTGCACCTGGTCCAGGGGGAGACCGTGACGGCGACCGCCCCGACGTACCGGGGCGAGGGGCGCACGTTCCTCTGAGCCACGAGGCACCCTGCCGACGACTCGCCCTCGCCGTCGCCCTCGCCCTCGCCCTCGCCCTCGTCGGCTAACGACCCGATCGCCGCCCCTGCGGCCCAGGCACCGGCACGGTCACTGCGTCGGGCCGATGCTGCTCCCG
The DNA here is from genome assembly GCF_040295225.1 of Streptomyces sp. NPDC002896. Lineage (NCBI taxonomy): Bacteria > Bacillati > Actinomycetota > Actinomycetes > Kitasatosporales > Streptomycetaceae > Streptomyces > Streptomyces sp. NPDC002896. Next base: position 276,915 of record NZ_JBEOVA010000003.1, read on the forward strand.
ACGCCGCCGCCCGTGTCGGCGTCGTTGATGGGCCGGATCCCCTTGGTGATCCTGTCCATGTCGCCGAGCGGCGGCCCGTCCTCACCCGCGTCGAAGGCGAAGCGGACGATGACCATGGACTCGGACCCGACGCTCGACGGGAACGCCAGCGACTGGACGTACCCGCCGGGCCCCACCTCGGTCCTGACCCGCCACCGCACGAAGTACCCGGTGCGGCCCGCGACCGCGACCGGTCCGGCCTTGACCTGCTGGTGCGACACGATGCCGTTGAACGGCCTGCTGTTGACCGCGTCCCGGTCGTAGGCACGGTCCGCGGCGTCGTCGATGTCCTCCTTGGCCAGCGCTTCGGGGGACTTCTCGTCGTTCGCGGTCACCGTGCGGGACACGACGGTGCCGTGGCGGCAGACGCCGCTGTCGCCCGGGCAGTCGTATGTGCCGTCCGTCGTCATGACGACGTCGTCGTCGACGGTGTACTGCGGCCGTACCCAGCCGTCGAGCAGGGGGAACGTGATGCCGTTGAGCTCGTCCACGACCATGGACGGGTCGTCGGCGGACGGCTCGGACGCGGACTCGGACGGGGTACCGGAGGGTGTCCCACCGGACTCCTCGGCCGAGTGCGCGGATCCCGAGGCCGTCGGTGAGACCGCGGCCTCCGGGTCGCCGTCGCCCGTGCCTAGGACGACGACGCCCGTGACGATCGCCGCGATGAGGACGGCCCCGGCCACGATGATCGCCAGAGCCTTGGCCCGGGGGCCACCGGAGCCGCCCTGGTCAGACGTCCCGTTCTGGAGTACCGGTGGGCCGAACCCCTGCTGGGCCGGGGCTCCTTGGGGTGTGCTGGGCCAGAACCCCGATTGCTCCGGGACCGCTTGGGGAAGCTGGGCCGCACGCCGGTGGTCGGTCCACGCGGTCCCGTCCCACCAGCGCTCGGTGTACGGGTCCGAAGGATCGCGGTACCAGCCGGGCGGAGGCGTCATGCTCATCCCGGAACTGTAGGACGTGGCGCGAACGCCAGTACACCGCGCCCGCCGCCCGTCCTGCGAAGCCCTTCCCCCAGGCACCCGGCGCCCGGCACCCTGCACAGACGCCAGAGCTCCCCGCGGGGACTAGAGAGGCGTGACGTACGCCCCCGAAATCCCCCCGTCGACAAGGAAGTCCGTGGCGTTGACGAACGACGAGTCGTCGCTCGCCAGGAAAGCCACGGCGGCCGCGATCTCGTCCGCCTCGGCGAACCGGCCCACCGGGATGTGGACGAGGCGGCGCGCGGCACGCTCCGGGTCCTTTGCGAACAGCTCCTGCAGCAGCGGGGTGTTGACCGGCCCCGGGCAGAGCGCGTTGACGCGGATGCCCTCCCGGGCGAACTGCACGCCGAGCTCGCGCGACATCGCGAGCACGCCGCCCTTGGACGCGGTGTACGAGATCTGCGAGGTCGCCGCGCCCATCCTGGCCACGAACGACGCGGTGTTGATGATGGAGCCCCTGCCCTGGCGCCGCATGTAGGGGATGGCGGCCTTGCAGCACAGGTAGACGGAGGTGAGGTTGACCTCCTGGACCCGCTTCCACGCCTCCAGTCCGGTCTCCAGGATGGAGTCGTCGTCGGGGGGTGAGATGCCCGCGTTGTTGAAGGCGACGTCGACGCTGCCGTAGGTGTCGTACGCGGTCTTGAAGAGCGCCTCGACCTGCTCGGGGTCGGTGACGTCGACCTTTACGAAGGTTCCGCCGACTTCCTCGGCGGCGGCCTTGCCGCGCTGCTCGTCGACGTCGCCGCAGACGACGTTCGCGCCCTCGGAGGCGAGCCGGCGCGCGGTGGCGAGGCCGATGCCGCTGCCGGCTCCGGTGATGACGGCGGTACGGCCGACGAGGCGGCGGCAGATGGGCTGCTCGGTCTGCTCGGTCATGAGTGGCTCAGGCCTCCGTGCTGATGAAGACGTTCTTGGTCTCGGTGAAGGCGGTGAGGGCGTCGGGTCCGAGCTCGCGGCCGAGCCCCGACTGCTTGTAGCCGCCGAAGGGGGTCCAGTAGCGGACGCTGGAGTGGGAGTTGACGGACAGGTTGCCTGCCCGCACCGCCTGGGAGACGCGGAGCGCCCTGCCCACGTCGCGCGTCCAGATCGAGCCCGAGAGGCCGTACTCGGTGGCGTTGGCGAGCCGGATCGCGTCATCCTCGTCCTCGAAGGGCAGGACGACCGCGACGGGCCCGAAGACCTCCTCGACGGCCACGCGCGCGTGCGGGTCGACATCGGTGAGGACGGTGGGCGGGAACCAGAAGCCAGGGCCTTGGGGCGCGGTGCCTCGGATTCCGGGCGCGTCCCCAGCGACGTACGAGGTGACCCGCTCCAGCTGGGCCTTGGAGATCAGCGGGCCCATCTGCGTCTTCTCGTCGGCGGGGTCACCGACCACGACGGACTCGACGGCCGGGGCGAGGAGTTCCAGGAAGCGGTCGTACGCGGTGCGCTGGACGAGGATGCGGGTGCGGGCGCAGCAGTCCTGGCCGGAGTTGTCGAGGAACGACATCGGCGCGCTGAGGGCGGCCGCCTCGATGTCCGCGTCGGCGAAGACGATGTTGGGGCTCTTGCCGCCGAGTTCGAGGGTCACGCGCTTCACTCGGTCGGCGCACTTCGCCATGATCTGCTTGCCCACCCGCGTCGATCCGGTGAAGACGATCTTCGCGACTCCCGGGTGTTCGACGAGGGCGTTCCCGGCCACCGGGCCGTCCCCCGGCAGCACCTGGAAGAGGTGCTCGGGAAGTCCCGCCTCCAGGCCGAGTTCGGCCAGCCGGAGCGCGGTCAGGGGCGTGGTCTCGGCGGGCTTGAGTATGACCGCGTTGCCCGCCGCGAGCGCGGGGGCGGTGCCCCAGGCGGCGATCGGCATCGGGAAGTTCCAGGGCGCGATGACGCCGACCACGCCGAGCGGCTCGAGGAGCGTGACGTCGAGCCCGCCGGGGACGGGGATCTGGCGGCCGTTCAGCCGCTCCACTCCCCCGGCCGCGTAGTCCAGCAGATCGCGGACGTTGCCCGCCTCCCAGCGAGCGTTGCCGATGGTGTGGCCCGCCTCGATGACCTCCAACCGGGCCAGTTCTTCGAGGTGTTCGTCGACGACGACGGCGAAGCGGCGCAGCGCACGCGCCCGGTCGGCGGGAGCGAGGGCGGCCCACCGCGACTGGGCTGCCGTGGCGCGTACCACCGCCGCGTCCACGTCCTGAGCGGTGGCCGCCGGGACGGTCGCGACGGTCTCCTCGGTGGCCGGATTGAGTACCTGGAGCTCGTAGGACTCGTACGACAAGAAGGGCCTCACATGCGTTCGAAGGAGCGGCGGAGCTCCCAGTCGGTCACCGCGGCGTCAAAGGCGTCCAGCTCGACGCGCGCCATGTTGCGGTAGTGCGCGACCACCTCGTCGCCGAAGGCGGCCTTGGCGATGGGGCTGGTCTCCCAGAGCTCGGCGGCCTCGCGGAGGGTGGTGGGGACGTGCTCGTAGTCGGAGGCGTACGCGTTCCCGGCGCAGGGCTCGGGCAGCTCCAGCTTCTGTTCGATGCCGTACAGGCCGGCCGCTACCAGGCCCGCGACGGCGAGGTGCGGGTTGACGTCGCCGCCCGGCAGCCGGTTCTCGAAGCGCATCGAGCGGCCGTGGCCGACTACGCGCAGGGCGCAGGTGCGGTTGTCGTAACCCCAGGCGACGGCGGTGGGCGCGAAGGAGCCCGGCTGGAACCGCTTGTACGAGTTGATGTTGGGGGCGTAGAGCAACGAGAAGTCGCGCAGGGCGGCCAGCTGCCCGGCGAGGAAGTGGCGCATGACCTCGGACATGCCGCCAGGACCGGCACCGGCCATGACGTTGGTTCCGTCAGCATCGGCGAGCGAGAGGTGGATGTGGCAGGAGTTGCCCTCGCGCTCGTTGTACTTGGCCATGAAGGTGAGCGAGACGCCCTCCTGGGCGGCGATCTCCTTGGCGCCGGTCTTGTAGATGGCGTGCTGGTCGCAGGTGACCAGGGCCTCGTCGTACTTGAACGCGATCTCGTGCTGGCCGGGATTGCACTCGCCCTTGGCGGACTCGACGGTCAGGCCCGCGCCCGCCATGTCGTTGCGGATCCGGCGCAGCAGGGGCTCGATGCGGCCCGTGCCGAGCACCGAGTAGTCGATGTTGTACTGGTTGGCCGGGGTCAGGCCGCGGTAGTTCGCGTCCCAGGCTTGCTCGTACGTGTCCTTGAAGACGATGAACTCGAGTTCGGTGCCGACCTGGGCGGTGAAGCCGTGCTCGGCGAGCCGCTCGAGCTGGCGGCGGAGGATCTGCCGGGGTGCGGCGACCACCGGCGCGCCGTCGTTCCAGGCCAGGTCGGCGATGAGCATCGCCGTGCCCTCGTTCCAGGGAACGCGGCGCAGCGTGGCCAGGTCCGGGTGCATGGCGAAGTCGCCGTAGCCGCGGTCCCAGGAGGACATGTCGTAGCCGTCGACCGTGTTCATCTCCGTGTCGACCGCGAGGAGGTAGTTGCAGCCCTCGGTGCCGTGGTCGAGTACCTCGTCGAGGAAGAAGCGGGCCGCGAACCGCTTGCCCTGGAGTCGGCCCTGCATGTCGGGGAAGGCCAGGACGACGGTGTCGATCTCGCCGCTCGCGACGAGGGCGTGCAGCTCCTCGACGCTGAGCGGGGGTGTGCGGTTTGCTGTGCCGTCTGCCACGGAAGGGCCTCCTTCGGTCAGCCGAGGCCACTTAAGGTATTACTGAGAACCATTGCTTGGGAAGGGCTCGGGAAGGGGGTACGCCCGTATGTCAGGGGCCGATGCCGACGACCGGCTGACACCGGTGCTCCGGCCGGTGCGGGCCGGCAACGGCTTCGAGGAGGCACTGGAGCAGATCCTCCAGGTGGTCCGGCTCGGCCTGGTGCCCGGCGGCGGACGGCTGCCCGCGGAGCGCGAGCTGGCCGACCGGCTCGGCATCAGCCGGGTGACGCTGCGGGAGGTGCTGAAGGTCCTGCAGGACGAGGGCCTGGTGGAGTCCCGGCGCGGGCGCTACGGCGGCACGTTCGTCGTGGCGCGGACCGGCGTACCCGGCGAGGACGAGCTGCGGCGGCGCATCGAGAAGACCGACGTCGAGGACGTGCTGCGGTTCCGCGAGGTGCTGGAGGTCGGGGCCGCCGGGCTGTGCGCGGCGCACGGACTGACGGGCGAACAGGCCCGGCGGCTGCGGGACGCCCTCGCCGGGACCCACGACGCAGCGCTGGCCGACTACCGGCGGCGCGACACCCTGTTCCACCTGACGCTGGCGGAGCTGTGCGGCTCGCCGTCACTGTCCGCCCAGTACGCGGGCGTACGCGCGCAGGTCAACGATCTCCTGGACTGCATTCCGCTGCTGGTACGAAACCTCGAGCACTCGCAGCGCCAGCACACCGCGCTGGTGGAGGCCGTGCTCGACGGGGACGCCGACGGGGCGCGCGAGATCATGCGCGAGCACTGCGCGGGCACGGCGGCTCTGCTCCGGGGCTTTCTGACGTGAGGTTGCGCGTGTCGTGAGGCGGGGTTGATTTCGACGGCACGGCCCAGCAAAGGTATGACTCTGTTCCATTGGACGCGCCAGGGTCGGCACCAAGGCGCCGCGTACGTCGAAGGGGTGCATGGTGAGCAGCAGGCCGCTGATCGGTGTCAGTACGTATCTGGAGTCCGGGGCCCGCTGGGGTGCCTGGGAGCTGGACGCGGCGCTGCTGCCGGTCGGCTATCCGCGGCTCGTGCAGGCCGCGGGCGGTCTCGCCGCGATGCTGCCGCCGGACGACCCGGCACACGCCGAATCGGCGCTCGCACGGCTGGACGGGCTCGTCATCGCGGGCGGTCCGGACGTCGAGCCGGTGCGGTACGGGGCGGAACGCGACGCGCGCACCGGGCCGCCCGCCCGCGAACGGGACGCGTGGGAACTCGCCCTGATCGACGCGGCCTTGGCGTCCGGGACGCCGGTGCTCGGCATCTGCCGCGGTATGCAGTTGCTCAACGTGGCGCTCGGCGGCACCCTCGTCCAGCACCTCGAAGGACACACCAAGGACGTGGGCGTGTTCGGGCGGCACCCGGTTACGCCGGTGCCGGGCACGCGGTACGCGGACGCCGTCCCGGAGGAGACGTCCGTGCCCACGTACCACCACCAGGCGGTGGACCGGCTCGGCGAGGGCCTGCGGGTCTGCGCGCACGCCCAGGACGGCACCGTCGAGGCCGTGGAGCTCCCCGGTCCGCACTGGGTGCTGGGCGTGCAGTGGCATCCGGAGATGGGCGAGGACCTGCGGGTGATGCGGGCGCTGGTCAGCGCTGCGGCTTCCGCTGCATAGCGCTTCGGCTTCCGCTGCCTTAGCGCTGTTTCCTCCGCCTCTTCCGCAGGCGCTTCCTGAGCCACTCGAGGGCCGCGGCGCCCTGCGCGTACTGGAAGGCCCTGATCGTCGGCAGCCCGGCCGGGGCGGGCCTGCGCGCGTTCTGCACGAAGAAGCCGGCGAGGGCCGCGAGCACCGAGGTGACGCCCCTCGGGTCGGCGTCCCGGCCCAGCGGATGGCTGGTGAACACGTCCTCGGGGTCCGGGCCGCCCTGGGCGCGTACGCACGGCAGCATGACGAGGAGGTCGAACCACGGCGCGGCGAGCGACGCGTGGGGCCAGTCGACGAAGACGACGCGGTCGTCGGCCGTGAGCAACATGTTGTCCGCGCGCAGATCGCCGTGCGCGAGGGTGTCGCCCGCGGCGAAGTCGACCCAGGGAGCGGCCAGTTCGGCGAGCTCGTGCAGATGGCGGCGGGCCCACGGGTCGAGGGCGTGGGTGTCCCCCGCCGCGATCAGCTGCTCCCAGCCCCGGAAGGCCTCCGCCTCCCGCTCGGCGACGGTCGGGGCCTCGAAGGGCGACGGGCTCAGGGCGTGCGCGAGGTCGTGCACCGCGTCGAGGACCCGTCGCAACTCGTCCTCGCGCCAGGGCACGTGGGGCTGGTGTCCGACGATGTCCTCGTAGACGAGGGCCACCCAGGTGCCGTCGTCGTACGAGCCGAGGAGGCGGGGCGCCGCTATCGTCTCGGGCAGGGCGGCGGCGTTCCGGGCCTCGGTGCGGTGCATCTCGGGGCTGTCGGGGTTGGCCTCGGCGCTCACCGCCTTCACGAAGGCGCGGCGGCCGTCGGCGAGGCGGACGCGGGCGGCGACGCCCGGCGAGAAGCCGCCGCGCTGGGTGGCCGCGTCGATCACGGGGGCGCCGAGCACGTTGGCGACGGCGCCGCGCACGTGGACCGGGAGGTGCTCCCAGGGGGTGCGGACTCCGCCGGCCGGAGGGGCGGTGAGAGTCATGTCCGCCATGATTCGCGCCCTTCTGGTCGCGCGCTACCTCATTTTCGCCCGCGGGGCGGCGCTTGGCGGCCGCGTGGTCGGCGGCCGCCGGGGGCTGCGAGGGCCTTTGCGCGGCGGGGCCGTCCGGCCGGGCGGTTACGCCGTTAGGGGTACTGGACGGCGAGGGGCCGCCCGCCGTCGTGGGCTGTGCCCACCCTCCCCCAAGCTCTTGGCTTCGCGCGAGCAGGGGGACCCCCATCGCCCTGCGGAACGATTGCCCACAGCGGTCAGGGCACGGTACTGACGGCGGGAGCGGCACGGTGACCGCGGCGATAGCGGTGCGGTACCCGCAGCGGGAGAGACGCGATACCCACCAGCGGGAGCGGCGCGGTGCCCACGGCGGGAGCGGCCCGGTGCCCGCGCCGGGAGCACGCTGCCCACGGCGCGAGCGGGCGCAGTCCCCACGGCGACAGCGGCACCCACCCCACGGACACAGCGGCACGGTCCCGACCATCTGGAGCAGCACGCACCCCACGGCGGCAGCGCGCGGTGCCCACGGCCGGAGCGGCACGCTGGTCGCAGCGGTAGCGGGCGTGGTGCCCGCCGGCGGATGCCTCGGCGGTCGGCTCCACGCTGCCGCAGGCGGCCCCGTACGTCTCCGGCGGAGGCACCCGGCACCGCGCGCCACGGACCGCGGAGACCAGCGGCTCCATGCCGATCGGTCGGCCGCGGGGCGGGCATGACCACCCCGCTTGGTCCACTCCATCGGATGACGGCATCCGGTCCTCCGGAGAGGACCGGATGAACCGGTCAGCGGCGCGGGTCCTCCGCTGCCTCGATGTACTCCGCGACCGAGACGACGAGCACGCGCGTGTCCGGGACGGTGGCCCGCCAGCGGTGCCTGGCGCCGCCGGTCAGATACAGGGTGTCGCCGCGGCCGAGCCGGTAGGCCCTGCCTTCCGCCTCTACCTCGACCGCACCGTCAGCCACGTACATCAACTTGTCGTTGCGGTGATGGAACTCCCGGCCGGCGTCGTGGTCGCCGGTGAACTCCAGGGCGTGCATCTGGTGGCGGCCGGTCACCAGGGGACGTACGGCGGCCTCGCCCGCGGGCCCGGGTGCCCCCTCGGCCCGTACGACGGCGACGCTGCGCGCCGGGTCGGCGGCAGCGAGCAGCTCCACGGCTGTGGTGCCCAGCGCGTCCGCGACCCGCTGGAGGGAGCGCATGCTGGGGCGCGCACGCTCGTTCTCCACCTGGCTCAGGAACGGCACAGAGAGACCGCTGCGCTCGGCCACGACGGCGAGGGTGAGCTCCAGTGCCCTGCGCCGCCGCCGGACGGCCGCGCCTACCCGAAGGGTCTCTTTGCTGTCGTCCATCGCTTCGGCTCCCTCCTGTGCATCGTCATGGTCGGGCCTTTCAGGGCCTTCGGGCACCGGCGGATTCTCCGAGCCGGCCCGGGTGGCCCCACGAGCCCGGTGCAGACTCCGGGCCCTGTTGAGTTCTCTGCACCCTACGCACGTTCGGCAAACGGTTTCATCTGCCCGTCACATCCTTGTCAACACAATGGCGGGTCGTTCCCACTCGCCCTGCCGTCGACCGAGGCCTCAGAGGGCGCGCCAGTACAGCAGCTGGCCCGACTCGCCGGGCGCCGCTCCCTCCCGAGGAACGAACAAGCTCATCAGCAGTGCCGGACGGCCGTTCGGAGCAGTGAGCAGGGTCGCCGAGGGATTGGCGAAGGCGCGGCTGCCTCCGTGGGTGCGGATGGCGAGCCGGTCGGCGCGGCCGGTGACGGGATCGTATGCAAAGGTTCCCCAGCTCGCGAAGTCGTTCCGCCACCTCTGTCCCTCTATGAGCACCACGCGCATGCCATGGAGCCGCAGCAGGGCGCGGTCGCCTATGTTCCCGGTGTTGCCCCACGACTGGACGGCACGGTCCAGGCGGTGGTCGGGCTCGGCGTGCCAGCGGCTGAAACCCGTCAGCGTGGCGCGCAGTTGGCGGTCGGTGTCGCAGTTCGCCCGGTAGTGCCCGGTGAGCCGGATCGTGTCGCCCTCGACGGCGGTGATGCTCGGCGTGCCCTCGGCGCAGCGCGAAAGGGTGCGGGGCGCGTCGTACGCCCGGTCGGCCCGCCCGGCGAGCAGCGCGGAGAGGTCCTCATAACCCCGTATCGCGATGTGGTTGGCCGGGTCCTTCTCGTAGGCGAGGACGTAGCCGCCCGTGCCGTCGTGGGCGAGCGAGGCCTGGTGGGTGCCGGGGCCGAAGTCGTGGCGGCGGTGCCAGTGCAGCAGGTCCGTGGAGGTGGCGACGGACGCGTGGAAGCGCCCGTCGCCGAGGAGCGTGTGGTAGACGGCGAGGTAGGTGCCGTCGGGCGCCTGCAGGATCTGCGCGGCGTCCATGGAGCGGCCGGTGTCGTCGGCCAGGCCGTAGCGGTACCCGTCCGCGGTCCGTACGTCCCCGGCCAGCTGCGCGAGGCGGGCGGTGGCGACGGAGGCGGGCGCCGCGCTGGCCTGGGGTATCTGCGCCAGCAGCAGCACCACGGCGACGATGACGGCCACTGCGGCGGCGAGGCGCACGGGCCGGAGGGGGCTGCGGGCAGCGGCGGTCACGGATGTCGTCTTACGGTCGGCGGGACGGGGTGGGCTGGGACTCACGGGGCTGATGAGGCGCGACTATCGAGCGTACGAACGACCGAGGGGCCGCGGGAACGCCGTGAGGGGTGGGCTTCGCCACAAAAGCGAAGCCCACCCCTCACACGAGGTCCACCAGGTTCGGCCGGACTACTGCGGAGCCATCCGCTCCACGATCCCCGGGTTCTCCTTCACCCAGGCGGCGACCGCCTCTTCCTCATGGCCATTGCCGCGCTTCTTGATCTCGTTCTCCAGGCCGGCGAGTTCCTTCTCGGTCATCCTGAAGTTCTTGATCCACTTCGTGAGCTGCGGGTACTGCTGCGGGAACGCCTTGCTGGCGACGGTGCGGATCGTGTCACCCTTGCCGAACAGGCCCTTGTCGTCCTTGAGCTTGGTCAGGTCGTACTCGCTGTACGCCCAGTGCGGCGTCCAGAGCATGACCGCGATCGGCTCCTTCTTGGCGTACGCGCGCTTCAGCTCGGCCAGCATGCCGGGCGTGGAGCCGTCGACGACCTCGTACTCCTTGTCCAGGCCGTAGCCGGGCAGCACCTTGGTCTTGAGCAGGTTCATCGTGCCCGTGCCGGGCTCAATGCCGATGATCTTGCCGTTGAAGGTGTCGCCCTTGCCCTTGAGGTCCTCGAGGGTCTTCACGTCCTTGACGTACGAGGGGACGGCGATCTCCAGTGACGTCGGCGAGTACCAGGTACCGAGGTCGGTCAGATCCTTGCCGTACTTGTCCCAGTACGACTTCTGCGTGTACGGCAGCCAGCCGTCGAACTGGACGTCCAGCTGGCCCTGGGACAGGGCCGTGTACATGGGGCCGATGGCGAACTGCTTGAGGTTCATCGTGTAGCCGCGGTCCTCGAGGACGTGCTTCCACAGGTAAGTGACGGCGATGTCCTCCTCCCACGGGAACCAGGCGACGTTCAGCGGCCGGGCCGCCTCGCCCTGACCCTTCGCGCCCTTGGCGGACTTCGCGACCGGGGCCCACTTGTCGACCAGGCCCGGGTTCTTCTTCAGCCAGGTCTGAACGGCCTGCTGCTCCTTGCCCTTGCCGGCCTTCTGGATCTGCGCCTCGAGACCGGTGAGCTGCTCCTCGGTCATCTTGAAGTCACTGAGCCACTTGCCGACCTCGGGGTTCTCCGAGGCGAAGCCCTTGCGGGCGATTGTATGCACGCCGTCGCCCTCGCCCCAGGCGCCCTTCGGGTCCTTGAGCTTCTTCAGGTCGTAGTCGCTGTAGGCCCAGTGGGGCGACCACAGCGTGACGACGATGGGCTCCTTCTTGGCGTACGCGCGCTTGAGCTCGGCGAGCATCGCGGGCGTGGAGCCGTCCACGACCTCGTACTCGCCCTCCAGGCCGTACTCCTTCAGGACCTTGTCCTTGAGCAGGCCCATCATTCCGGCGCTGGGCTCGATACCGATGATCTTGCCCTTGAACTCGCCGCTCTTGCCCTTGAGGTCGTCGAGGGAGTCGATGCCCTTCATGTACGAGGGCACGGTGAGCTCCAGCGAGGTGGGGCCGTACCACTTGCCCAGGTCGTCGAGCTTGTTGCCGTACTTCTTCCAGTACTCGGCGTGCGTCGTCGGCAGCCAGGAGTCGGTCTGGAAGTCGATCTGCCCCTGGGCGAGGCCGGTGTAGAGGGGCCCGGCCGCGTACTGCTTGGTTTCGACCTCGAAGCCGCGCTGCTCGAGGATCTCCTGCCACAGGTACGTGGAGGCGATGCCCTCGTCCCACGGGATGTAGCCGATGCTGACCTGCTTGCCCTTGCCGACGTCCGTGGACGCCGAGGCGGTGTCGGTGCCCGAGCCGGAGCCGAAGACGCCCATGCCGCCCGCGACGAGCGCGAGGACGACGACGCCGACGACCGCTACCGCGGGGCGCGGGCGGTGGTCCCAGATCTTCAGGCCGCCCACGGCGACGCGCGCCTTGGCGGCGGTGCGGCGGCCCAGCGGTGAGAGCTGACGGCCGAGGGCGCCGGTCATGCGGTCCAGGTAGATCGCCAGGATGACGATGCCGATGCCCGCCTCGAAGCCGAGACCGACGTCGAGGTTGCCGATCGCCTCGTTGACGGCGCCGCCGAGGCCGCCGGTGCCGACCATGCCCGCGATGACCACCATCGACAGGCCCAGCATGATCACCTGGTTCACGCCGGCCATGATCGTGGGCAGCGCGAGCGGCAGCTGGACGCGCAGCAGGGTGTTGCGCGGCGTGGTGCCGAAGGCGTCCGCCGCCTCCACGAGCTCCTTGTCGACCTGGCGAATGCCGAGCTCGGTCATCCGTACGCCCGGAGCCAGCGCGAAGATCAGCGTGGCGACGATGCCGGAGGGCACGCCCATGCCGAAGAAGAGGATGGCGGGAATGAGGTAGACCATCGCCGGCATCGTCTGCATAAGGTCCAGGACGGGCCGTACGAGGGCGCTGACGGTATTGGAGCGAGCCGCCCAGATGCCCACCGGCACCGAGATGACCAGCGCGATGATGGTCGCCACCAGCACGAGCGACAGGGTCGACATGGCGTCGTCCCACAGCTCGAGCGAGTCGATCAACGCGAAGCCGGCGAAGGTGAGAATGCCCGGCACGAGGCCGCGCAGCCACCAGGCGATCACCGCGAGGATGCCCACGAGCAGCAGCGGCTCGGGCGCGGACAGGACGGCGTTGATGCCGTCGTACATGCCGTCGACGACCGCCTTGATCGCGTCGAACAGCCAGGCCATGTGGTTCACGAGCCAGTCGACGCCGTCGTTGACCCAGTCGCCGAGACGGATCCTAGGCACTGGCGATCACCTTGCCCTCGGCGTCGTCGCCGACCGGGGCGGGGGCGGGGACAGCCTCCCGCGCCTGGTCGGCGGGCGTCATCGGCTCGCCGAGCACGGCGAGCAGCCGCGCCCGCGGTACGACGCCGACGAGCTCGCCGTCATCGTCGACGACTGCGACCGCCACGCCGCTCGTGGAGCAGGGCGTGAAGAGCTCGATGACCGGGGTGTCCTCGGAGACGATGGCGGGCGCCGCGTCGATCACCTCCTGTGCGGTGCGCAGCTCCGTGCCGTCGGGCGTCTTCGTGCCGTACGCGGTCTCCGGGTCGGCCATGATGGCGCCCGCGGTCAGGACGCGGGAGCGGTCGACGTCCTGGGTGAACGCGGCGACGTAGTCGTTGGCCGGGGTGACCAGGATGTCCTCGGCCGTGCCGATCTGGACGATGCGGCCGTCGCGCATGACGGCGATCCGGTCGCCGAGGCGCATGGCCTCGTTGAGGTCGTGGGTGATGAAGACGATGGTCTTCTTCAGGGTCTTCTGCAGCTGGAGGAGCTGGTCCTGCATGTCACGGCGGATCAGCGGGTCGAGCGCACTGAACGACTCGTCCATGAGCAGCAGGTCGGCGTCCGTGGCGAGCGCGCGGGCGAGGCCCACACGCTGCTGCATACCGCCGGACAGCTCGTCGGGCCAGGACTGCTCCCAGCCGTTGAGGCCCGCGAGCTCCAGCGCCTCGGTGGCGCGCTTCTCGCGCTCCGCGCGCGGGACCCCCTGCACCTCCAGGCCGTAAGCGGCGTTGTCGAGGACGCTGCGGTGGGGGAACAGCGCGAAGTGCTGGAAGACCATGCTGATCTTCTTGGAGCGGACCTCGCGCAGCTCGCGCGCGCTCAGCCCGGTGAGGTCCTGGCCGTCGAAGCGCACCTGTCCGGCCGTCGGCTCCAGGAGCCCGTTGAGCATGCGCAGCAGCGTGGACTTCCCGGATCCCGACAGACCCATGACTACGAAGATCTGGCCGGGTTCGACCGTGAAGGACGCGTCGATGACCGCGGCGGTCGTGCCGTCGGCACGCAGCTCCTCACGGTCGGCTCCCTGGCGGAGCCTCTCCACCGCGGCATCGGGTCGTCTGCCGAACACTTTGTACAGGTGCTCTGCTTGCAGCCTGGACACATAAACCTCTCGCGTAGAACGAACACGGCCCGCCTCCCCCGCCGGCGGGCCGTGGAGCGGCGCGGGGTCCGCCCGCCTGACCGATCAAGTTCGACCGAGTTGGTTGAAAATGTGACCGGGTCCGCTCCGGCTGCGCGCCTGCCCGGATCGGTGCAGGCCAAACGCAGGAGTGGCTCAGTTCACAGTCGGTTCACTTCTGCGATGCGGAAGTCTGCGATGCCGAAGCAAACCCGATGGCACCGGCGCACGTCGTGACTGTCAGTGCCCTGCGGCATGATGCGAACGTGACTCAGCGAACGCGACGGCTCATGCTCCTCGACACCGCATCCCTGTACTTCCGGGCCTATTTCGGGGTCCCGGACTCGGTGAAGGCCCCGGACGGCACACCGGTGAACGCCGTGCGCGGCCTGCTCGACTTCATCGACCGCCTGGTCCGCGACCATCAGCCGGACGACCTGGTGGCCTGCATGGACGCGGACTGGCGCCCGCAGTGGCGCGTCGAGCTCATCCCCTCGTACAAGGCGCATCGCGTCGCGGAGGAGGTCGAGGTCGGCCCGGACGTGGAGGAGGTGCCGGACACGCTCTCGCCGCAGGTGCCGGTCATCGAGGCCGTCCTGGACGCACTGGGCATCGCGCGCGCGGGCGTCGAGGGGTACGAGGCGGACGACGTGATCGGCACCTACGCCACGCATGCCCCCGGCCCCGTCGACATCGTCACCGGCGACCGCGACCTCTATCAGCTCGTCGACGACAAGCGCGGGGTGCGCGTGCTGTATCCGCTGAAGGGCGTCGGCACCCTGCAGGCCACGGACGAGGCGTGGCTGCGCGAGAAGTACGGCGTGGACGGCCCCGGGTACGCGGATCTGGCGCTGCTGCGCGGGGACCCCAGCGACGGGCTGCCCGGCGTGCCCGGGGTCGGCGAGAAGACAGCCGCGAAGCTGCTCGCGCAGTACGGCGACCTCGCCGGGATCATGGCCGCGGTCGACGACCCGCGGTCGGCACTCACCCCGGCGCAGCGCAAGAGGCTGGACGAGGCACGGCCGTATCTCGCCGTGGCACCGACGGTCGTCCGGGTCGCCGCGGACGTCCCGCTGCCCGATGTGCCGGTCGCGCTGCCGCGCGTCCCCCGCGACCCGTCCGGGCTGGACGCACTCGCGGCGCGATGGGGTCTTGGCGGTTCGTTGCAGCGGCTGCTGTCGACCTTGCAGGAGGGCCCTGAGGACTGAGAAACAACAAAGGTGAGAGCGAAGTCGTGGCGCACGACGTGGGCAAATCCCGGGACGGGGTGTTAACTTAGGCTAGCCTAAGCACGTCATTTTGGAGGCCGTCATGGCAGAGCGTCCGGCACGCCGGGCCCCGAAGCCCCACTCCGCCCGCGTGGTCCGCACCGAGCGGCTGACCCCGCACATGCAGCGTGTGGTGCTCGGCGGCGAAGGGCTGGCCGGGTTCACGGCGGGCACCTGTACCGACCACTACGTGAAGCTGCTGTTCGGGCCCGAGGGCGTGACGTACCCGGAGCCCTTCGACATGGAGCGGATCCGCGCCGAGTTCCCGCGCGACCAGTGGCCGGTGACGCGTACGTACACGGTGCGCGCATGGGACCCGGAGCACCGCGAGCTGACGCTCGACTTCGTGATCCACGGCGACGAGGGGCTTGCCGGGCCCTGGGCCATGCGCGCCCAGCCGGGCGAGCTCGTGCGTTTCCTCGGCCCGGGCGGCGCGTACGCACCGGACGAGGCCGCGGACTGGCATCTGCTGGTGGGCGACGAGAGCGCGCTGCCCGCGATCGCCGCCGCCCTCGAGGCTCTGCCCGAGGGCACCGACACCCGCGCGTTCCTGGAGGTCGCGGGCCCGGAGGAGGAGCAGAAGATCGCCACCGACGTGGAGGTCGTCTGGCTGCACCGCGGGGACCGCCCCGTCGGCGAGGCGCTGGTCGAGGCCGTACGGGAGCTGGAGTTCCCGGAGGGCCGGATGCATGCCTTCGTGCACGGGGAGGCGGCCTTCGTGAAGGAACTGCGCCGTCTGCTGCGGGTCGAGCGCGCCATCCCGCGCGAGGACCTGTCGATCTCCGGTTACTGGCGGCTCGGCCACAACGAGGACGGCTGGCAGGCCTCCAAGCGCGAGTGGAACGCCCGCATCGAGGCCGAGCAGGAGTCGGCCGGAACGGCCGCCTCCTGAGGGAGCCCACGCGCCGGGTCCGGGCTTGAGCCATGGGTTCTGAGAAACAACCCTCGGGGTGCTGAGCAACGATCTCCGATGTTCAGCACGGTCAGTGCAGGATCTTCTCCTTGGCCCGGCGGAACTCCTCGTCGGAGATGTCGCCCCTGGCGCGGATCTCCGAGAGTTTCGCCAGTTCTTCGACCTCGCTGGTTCGTCCTGCACCCCGGGCGGTCTCACGCACGTAGGTGTCGAACGCCTGCTGCTGGGCCCGGGCCTGCTCCATCTCGCGCTTCCCCATGCCCTTGCCGCGGGCGAGGACGTACACGAAGACGCCGAGGAACGGAACAACGACCACGAGGACGAGCCACCCGGCCTTGCCCCAGCCGCTCATGGTGTCGTCGCGGAAGATGTCGGCGATGATCCGGAAGAGCAGGACGAGCCACAGGATCCACAGGAAGATCCACATCATGGTCCAGAATGCGCCCAGAACCGGATAGTCGTACGCCATGTACGCGGAACTGTCCATTGCCTTCTCCCATCCATGCCGTCCCCCGGCGGTGTCCGACTGTGCGCGCTACGAGGGCTGGATGCTTCACCCGGCGCGGGTGAGCTTCCCTGACGCGCCCCGGGCGACGTGACCGACGCGGTCCGCTGCCGCCACGGGGGGCCGCCGGCTCTCGCGGCGCCTGCGCCGCCATCCTCGGAGCCTGGGCGCGGCCTGTCGGCCATGCGGCGAGCCGGTGCCGTAATCAGTCAGTGTTGTGAGCGGCCCGTTCGCGCCGTCAGTGAGCCGGTCCTGGAGGTGCTGTCTGCGTACGAAGTCGCGGGCGACAGTCGGGACCGAGAACTTCGCGGCAAGGAGCGGGTCCCCGGACGGATCCAGCGCTGCTCCGGCCGCGCCGAAGGACGAAACGACGGTTTTCTCGCCGCGCTCTGCGGCTGAGGCACGGGCTGGAAGCATGCGCACCTCCCCCAGGAGGCGATGGACGGCTCGCCGGGCACGGACTCCGGTCCCGCCGCTGCGTGAGCCGGGCCGTGTCGGGGACCCACCATCCCCATGGTCATGTGCTCCGCCGTTGATCGCCACGCGACAGCCCGGGGACGCGTCGCCCGCGCCGGGTGATGCGCTTCGCCTGCCGGGCACCTGCAATGGAAGGTGGGGGCGGCGGCATCGACGGGAGGTGCGATCGCGTGAAAAGGCGCTGGGCCGCTCGCCTGGCACTGACGGCGGCGACGGCGGCGATTGTGGTCCTGCTGGTGGTCGCCGGGCTTCGGAGCGTCGCCCTGGTGGGGGTGGGTGCGGCCGGGCTGGCCGTCACGGCGGCCGGCGTCTGGTGGGTGCTGGCGCGCGAAGGTGCGGCCAGGGCGCTCGCTCTCATGCTGGCGACAGCCGCACCGGTCGCCGTCCTGGCGCTCTACGCGCTCGCCGGGCTGCTGTGGGTGGTGCTCGTCTCGCTCGCCCTGTGGGCGCTGGCTGTCTCCCTGGGCAGAACAGCACTGGCACAGGACACGGGCCCGGCACACGTGCCGGAACGCCCGGCCGCGCCTCCGCGACGCCCCTTCCTGATCATGAACCCGCGCTCGGGCGGCGGGAAGGTCGGGAGGTTCCACTTGGCGGACAAGGCCAGGGCCGTCGGCGCCGAGGTCGTGGTACTGGACCCCGCGCATCCGCAGGACGTGGCCGAGCTGGCGAGGCGGGCCGTCGACGACGGCGCCGACCTGCTCGGTGTCGCGGGCGGCGACGGTACGCAGGCCCTGGTCGCGGACGTGGCGGCGGAGCACGGCGTTCCGTTCGTCGTCATCTGCGCAGGGACCCGCAACCATTTCGCCATGGACCTCGGGCTCGACCGCGAGGACCCCTCGGCGTGCCTTGAGGCGCTCACCGACGGCGTCGAGCTGCGCGTCGACCTCGGATTCATAGGCTCTGGGGTGTCCCCGGCAGAAGGCCGGGGGCGCGTCTTCGTCAACAACGCCTCATTCGGCGCGTACGCGGCCGTGGTACAGAGCCCGGCCTATCGCGGCGACAAGGCCCGTACGACCCTTCAGATGCTGCCGGACCTGCTGACCCACCACAGCGGCCCGCGCCTGAAGGTGCGCGCTGGTTCCGTGACCATCGACGCGCCCCAAGCCGTCCTGGTGAGCAACAACCCCTACCGGATGGGAGATCCCGCGGGCCTGGGGCGCCGGGAGCGGCTGGACTCAGGCGTCCTGGGCGTGCTCGGTGTCAAGGTCGACAACGCGGTCCAGGCGGCCTCGATGCTTCGCGGCAGGCACGGGCCCGGGCTGACCTCGGCCAGCGCCCAGGAGGTCGTCATCGACGCGGACGCACCCGTCATCCCGGCGGGTGTCGACGGCGAGGCCCTCAGCTTGGCCGCCCCCGTACGCTGCCGGATCGAACCGGGTGCCCTGCGCGTACGGCTGCCCCGCCACCGTCCCGGCGTGCCGCGCGGCAAGCCGCCGATGAACTGGCGCAGGGTGCGCAGACTGGCCCTGACGGTGGGACGGGCCGCGGCGGGGCGGGACACCGGCTGATCGGCGTCGACCGCTTCCGCCCGCCGCCGCACGGCGAGCCTGCTGATCACGCGGCGTGACCATGCGAAGCGCGGCCTGCTCGGCGAACCTGGGGGTGTGACACATCGGAGCCGCGCGCAGAACTCGGGGACTCGGCCGCCGACCGGTGCGGCTCACGTCGACTACAGCGGCGCGGTGTACGGCTCTCTGCTCGCCGCATCCGTAGTGGTCGGCGCCGGAGCACTCGGCTCGTTTCCGCGGGTGGAGCTCGTTCTGCTGCTGCTCTGCACCGGTGTGGTGTTCTGGGCCGCGCACGTCTTCTCGCGTCTCTTCGGGGCCCAGATGGTGCACCAGCGCCTGAGCTGGGAGGAAGTTCGCCGCGTGTGCGCCGACGAGCGGCCGATCCTCGAGGCGGCCGTCCCACCGGCGGTTGCGGTGGCGATCGGTCCGCTCTTCGGACTGGGAGTCCGGGGGTCGGCATGGCTGGCGCTCATCGTCGCGCTGGCGGGGCAGGTCGGCTGGGCGACTCTGGCCGCCTTCCGCGCCGGTGCCTCACGCCGTCTGATCCTGGTCGCAGGCGCGGTCAACCTGCTCCTCGGGTTGGTCATCGTGGCCTTCAAGGCCGCGCTCCAGCACTGACGCAGACCGCGCGCCGGCACGTACGCAGACCGCGCTCCAGCCAGCACTGACGCAGACTGAGCGGCTAACCTTCGCGATCAGCGTCGGACCGAGCGGTGAGCCGGCGGGTCGCCGACCGCAGGGCGAACGCCATCGCCAACTCGACAACGCCCAGCAGGACGAGCCACAGGCCCAGCAGCCGGGCCAGCGCCACCGCCGACTCCACGGGATAGGCGAGGACCACGACCCCGGCCACGACGGCGAGCGCGCCGCCGGCGAAGGCCAGACCCCGGTGGGTGAGGTCACGGTCCGCGATCGCGGCGAACACGGTCAGCAGGCCCGACACCAGCCAGCAGACCCCGACGATCAAGGACAGAGCGGCGATCGTCTGCAGCGGATGCCGCAGAGACAGCACCCCCGCCAGGACGAACACGACCGCGACGAGCACTGCGGCCACCCTGCCGCCGCCGCGATCACCGTCCCGGGAGAAGGCCGTCACAAAACGGAACGCTCCCGCCGCCAGCAGCTGCAGCCCGACGATGACGGCCAGCACGTGCAGCGTCTCGTCGGGCCAGACCAGCACCAGGATGCCCGGCAGCAGAGTCGCCAGGGCGAAGCCGAGTGCCCAGAGCCATGAGCCGCCGATACCGGCGAGGATCTCCTGGGGATCAGCGGGCTCGCGCGCCGGTGCGGGACCGGAAGGTACGGCCATTGCGCCTCCTTCGAAACGGGCGGGCACCGGGCTTGCGCGGACACGAACGCCGAGCAGTAGACCCTTCCGCGGTGGCGGCCCCTGACTGCAGGCGTTCAGCAGACCGGTCGTCGCGTGCGGCACCCGTACGGGTGACTCGACGCCACCGAGGACGCCAAATGCCCCGTACAGGACAAATCTATCTCCGGGGACTTGATGCCGCTCCCGGCCGGTGAGGCCCCGCGGAGCAGGGAGGAGACATGAACGACCCAGGTCCAGCCCGCAACGACGCCGCAGGCGACGAGGCCACGAGCCCCCGGGCAGCCCGGCATCGCGTGCCACTGCGCGCAGCCGTCCGGCCGCTCCTCACCGCGACCGGACTCGTCGTGGCGTACTACCTGCTGCCCATGGACGAACGGGTCACCGGCGGCATGCTCGCGGGCCTCGTCGGGGGCCTGGCGGCCGTAGTGGTGCTCCTCGCCCTGCAGATCCGGTCGATCCTCCGTTCTCCCCACCCGCGTCTGCGGGCCGTCGAAGCACTCGCGACCACCGTCCCGCTGTTCCTGCTGCTCTTCGCGGCGGCCTATTACCTCCTCGAACGCGCCGCTCCCGGAAGCTTCACGGAACCGCTCACCCGGACCGACGCGCTGTACTTCACGCTCACCGTGTTCAGCACCGTCGGCTTCGGCGACATCACCGCTCGAACCGAGCCCGCCCGCATCGTGACGATGACGCAGATGACCGCCAACGTCCTCCTCGTCGGCGTGGCGGCCCGGATCGTGGTCGGCGCCGTCCAGGCCGCCCTCCGTCGGCAGCCGGCCGATGGCGCACCCCCACCAAGGCGACACCCTGGAAGACCGTAGGGAATGCCAGGCCCTGCCCCGTCGGCCGCAACGCGTGGCGCGTGCCGGGAGCCGTAGGCACTGGTTGCGCGCTGCCGGGAGCCCTGGGCACTGGGCGGCGTGAGGAGTTCGGCCCCCAGCAGATACGGCTGCGTCACGCCCGTGAAACAGGCCGTCCCTAATTTCTGTCACCCGACAGGAATTGATGCAGGCCGACAGGAACGTCGCCGTACGGAATGGCGCCCGCCCCGGCCGGCCCTCGACCGGGATGTCGCCCGACAGAACTCCCGGGCCGCCTCCGCGAAAGCAGGTTGCCGCCATGACAAGCTCCGCCCCTGCCGACCTCCGTCCCGATCCGCCGGCGCCCACGGACGCCGGCGGCGACTCCTCCCTCGCCGAGTTCGGCTACCGCCAGGAGCTGCACCGCAGCCTCGGCCGCTACGCCTCGTTCGCCGCCGGGTTCTCCTTCATCTCCGTGCTGACCACTGTCTTCCAGTTCTTCGCGTTCGGCTACGCCTTCGGCGGCCCCGTCTTCTTCTGGACCTGGCCGGCAGTCCTGCTCGGCCAGCTGATGGTGGCCGCGTGCTTCGCCGAACTCGCCGCCCGCTACCCCATCTCGGGCGCGATCTACCAGTGGTCCTCGCGCCTGTCGACGCTGACCTTCGGCTGGTTCGCCGGCTGGATCATGGTGATCGGGCAGATCGTGGTGGTCGCGGCGGCGGCGCTCGCCCTGCAGATGGTGATGCCGGCGATCTGGTCCGGCTTCCAGCTGGTGGGCGGCGACCCCGCGCCCACCTCGCCCACCGGTGCGGCGAACGCGGCGGTGCTCGGTGTGATCCTGCTGGCCCTCACCACGCTCGTGAACATCGTCGACAACCGCGTGATGTCCGTGGTCAACCGGGTCGGCGTCACCGCCGAGATCATCGGGGCCGTCCTCATCATCGTGCTGCTGCTGACCCACTCCGAGCGCTCGCCGGGCATCACGTTCCACACAGGTGATGGCGCCCAGGGCGGGTTGTTGGGTGCCCTGCTCGTGGGGTCCTTCATGGCGGCGTACGTGATGATCGGTTTCGACAGCGCGGGCGAGATGAGCGAGGAGACCCGCAACCCGCGGCGCACCGCGCCCCGCACGATCCTCACGGCGCTCGGTGCCGCGGGCCTCCTCGGGGGCCTGATCGTCCTCGGTGGTCTGCTCGCCGCGCCCAGCCTCACGGACGGGCACCTGGCCGTCGACGGCCTGAGCTACGTCCTGACCAGCAGCCTGGGCGACGGCGTCGGCCGGTTCCTGCTCGCCGACGTGGTGGTGGCCATCGCGGTGGCGACCCTCGCGATCCAGACAGCGGCCTGCCGCATGCTCTTCTCGATGGCTCGCGACGGACAGCTCCCCGGTTCGAGGCTGCTGTCCAAGGTCAATTCGCGCACAGGCATGCCGAGCGCGCCCGCACTCGTCGTTGGCATCCTCGCCGCGGCCCTGCTCCTGCTCAACTTCGCGTCGCCCGATGCGTTCCTGGCGATCGGCACCACCTGCATCGTGATGCTGTACCTCGCGTACGCCATGGTCACCGGTCCACTGCTGGTACGACGGCTGCGCGGACAGTTCCCCGGCGCCGCGGCCGACGCGGTGGACGAGGCGGGCCGGCCGCTGTTCTCCCTCGGCCGCTGGGGCGTACCGGTCAACGGACTCGCCCTCGTCTACGGCCTGTTCATGACGGTCAACCTGGCGTGGCCCCGCGCGGACGTGTACGACCCGGCGGGCGGGCACTGGTACTTCCAGTGGTTCACCGTGCTGTTCCTCGGCGTGACGCTCGCCGCCGGTGCGGGCTACCGGCTCTACCGGAGCCGCGCCGGCCGGCGGACGCCCGCCGCGGAGCCCCAGCCGGCCGCCGCGACGTCGGGCGCCTAGGAGGGCCGGCCGGCGAGTACGGGGGCCGGGTCGCCCTGGATGCGTGCGTGCAGGTGCATGTCGTGCCAGCCGTCGGCGTGCAGCGCCGCGCTGCGCTTCGTACCCTCCAGGGCGAAACCGGTCTTGTTCGCCACTCGGCAGGAGGCCTGGTTGCCGGTGGCGTGGGTGAGCTCGAGGCGGTGGATGCCGATCTCGTCGAACGCCCAGCGGGTTAGTGCGGTGACGGCGCGCGCGGCGACACCGCGGCCGCGTGCCTTCGGCAGCGTCCAGTACGCGATCTCGGCGGTGCCGTCGGCGAGCTCGATGCAGCGGAGGGCCACCCGGCCCAGCAACTCGTCGGTGTCCGCGTCGGCCACCGCCCAGAACGCGTTCCGCTCCTCCCACCATGCCGTGCGCCATTCCTCTATCCAGGCGGTGGTTTCGGCGGTCGAGTCTGCGCTGCGGGCGTGCCACTGGTGGATGGCGGGGTCCTGGAACGCCGTGAGCACGGCGGGCGCGTCCCGTTCCGCCCAGGGGCGGATGGTCAGGCCGCCTACCGCTGGCAGCGTCGGCTGCGGGCGTCCGGCCAGGGTTCCTGGGGCCACCACGTCGTGGATCAGGGAGGGCATGGGGGCATCCTCCCAACCGGGCTGCCGCCCGCCCACCGAATTTCTGACGCAGGCACCCGCCGTCGCGGGTTGTGCCCACCCTTCCCCACTGCCTTGAGGGCGTGGGAGGTGCCCCGGCCCAGCGGAACGATTGCCCGCAACAGTTACGCTCGAGCTGATGAGACGCAGGCCCCGCATTCCCTCCGCCCCCCTGCCCCAGCGCGACGGAGTCGACCCCGTTCGGGTTCGGTTGCCCATGGATGGGAGCTGGGGCACCGTGCGGGATCATCTCGTGGAGCGGCTGGCGGCCGGGCCTGGGGTGATCGACCGGATGCTGCACGACGGGCTGATCGTCGGGGCGGACGGGCGTGCCGTGGCGCACGACGCGCCGTACGAGCCCGGGCTGTTCGTCTGGTTCCACCGGGAGCTCGAAGCCGAGGTACCCGTGCCCTTCGACGTCGACGTCGTGTACCGCGACGAGCACATCGTCATCGCCGACAAACCGCACTTTCTCGCCACCACCCCGCGCGGCAGCCACGTCTCCGAGACGGCGCTGGCACGGCTCCGACGCGACCTGGGGATCCCCCCTCTCGGCGCCGCTCACCGGCTGGACCGTCTGACGGCCGGTCTCGTGCTGTTCACGGTGCGGCCGCAGGAGCGCGGCGCGTATCAGACGCTGTTCCGCGACAAGCGAGTGCACAAGGAGTACGAGGCCGTGGCCGCGTACGATCCGGGGCTCGCACTGCCCCGTACCGTCCGCAGCCGTATCGAGAAGGAGCGCGGGGTCATGGCCGCCCGCGAGGTGGCGGGCGAGCCAAACGCCGAGAGCCGGGTCGAGCTCGTGGAGCACCGGGACGGGCTCGGACGGTACCGGCTGGTGCCGACGACCGGCCGCACCCATCAGCTACGGGTGCACATGAACGCACTGGGGGTGCCGATCCTCGGCGATCCCGTCTATCCGGTGGTGGCCGACCCCGTGCCGGACGGTGACTTCCGGCGGCCGTTGCAACTCCTGGCCCGGTTGCTGGAGTTCACGGATCCGGTCACGGGGCGGTCGCACCGGTTCGTCAGCGAGCGTGTCCTGGGGGCATGGTCGGACCCCGACGCCTGGTGTAGCGGACTGGCCGGTCAGAACACGGGCGACGGCCGGTCGCAGCCCGGTCGGTAGGCGCTGGGCGACCACGGAACGATGGGCCACCCAGTCACCCTTCGCGGAACGCCCGAGCCACCCCTCAGGCCCCCCGCCACCACCGAAGCAGGCGTTGCAGCGCGCCCTTGGGCTGCTCCCCCTGGTCTGCGGGCGAGGTCGGCGGCGTCGGCACCGGCCGCTGCTCGGACCGGTCCGACGCCGAGGCCTGCGCCGGGACACCGACGGCCGGGCGCTCGGCCTGGTCCCGCGGCGGCGGGGACGACACCTCCCACTCCGTGCGCGGCGCGGGCACCCTGCCCATGGTGGGCCGGAGCATCACGTCCTGCGGGGGGCGCGGCGTGAACGTCACCGGCAGGTCGACGAGGTGCCGGGCCGGGATCGTCTGCCGCCAGCGCAGCTCCTTCTCGTCCACGGCGAGCTCCGCATCGGGCAGGCGCATCAGCAGGGCGTCGACGCCGACGTCCGCGATGGCTCGGGCGATGTCCTGGCCAGGGCACTCGTGGGCCCCGCTGCCGAAGGAGAGATGGGCGCGGTTGCCCGCCATGCTGGCCTTGAGGTCGGGACGGACCACCGGATCGACGTTGCCTGCCGCGGCGACGAAGATGAGCGCGTCGCCGGCCTTGATCTGCTGCCCACCCAACTCTGCGTCCTGAGTGGCGGCGTAGCCCAGCTGGGCGCTGAACGGAGGTTCGTCCCACAGGGACTGCTCGATCGCCTCCGGCACCGTCATCTGACCGCCGTTGAGCTGGGCCCGGAAGCGAGGGTCGGTGAGCACCATGCGCAGCACGTTGGCCATGAGGTTGGCGGTTCCCTCGTACGCCGCGATGAGCACGACCCGCAGGTTCTGGGCGACCTCGTCGTCGCTGAGCTGCGCGGGATGGGCGAGGAGCCGGCTGGTGAAGTCCTCCTCGGGCTGGGCCCGGCGCCGTGCCGTGTGCCGGTACAGAACCGACACGACGTACTCGTTGCTCTCGACCGCCGTTTCGGTGCCCTTGGTCATGTCGCGACCGGCCTGGACCAGGCGCTCGTTGCACTCGTCGGGCATGCCGAGGACTTCGCACATCACCGCCATCGGCAGATGCTCGGCGAACTGGCTGACCAGGTCGGCCGTGCCCGTCTCGCAGAACTCGTTGACCAGGCGCTGGCTGCTGCGGTGGATGAAGCGCCTGAGGCCGCGGTCGTCGATGGTCGCCAGGGCGTCGGTGATCGCACCGCGCACCCTCTGGTGTTCGGCGCCTTCGGCAAAGGAGATGAGAGGCGCCCACGCCATCACCGGCGCCAGTGGATTGTCAGGCCCGAGCGTGCCGTCCTGCACCACGCGCAGCCGGCGCGAGTCACGCGTGAAGTGCGAGCCGGTGCGGAGCATGTGGAGCGCCTCGGTATGGCCGATGACCGCCCACATGGGTACGTCGTCGTGCACCAGGGCAGGCGCGACCGAGCCGTGTTCGGCGCGCAGTTTCTCGTAGATGCCCGCGAGGTCGCTGTCGGCCTCGGGTCCGTACAGACGGCGCAGGCCGCCGGGGCCGAGGCCGTGGGCCGGGCAGCCCGGTGGCGGGGAGATCGGTTCGTCCGCGCCGCGAGGGAAGTGGGATGGGGTCGTCACGGTGTCGCTTTCGGATCGGTCGGGTCAGGCGGGGGACATGGTCAGGGAGTGCAGGTAGCGCATCAGGGTCATCAGGACGTCCCGGCTGGAGGCCCTGCGGCGGGCGTCGCACTTGATCATCGGCACCTCCGGGCGGAGGTCGAGTGCGGTGCGCAGGTCGTCCATCGGATAGCGGGGCGCGTCGGGGAAGTCGTTGATCGCGACCACGAAGGGCACGCCGCGCTCTTCCAGGCGCCCCATCACGTCGAAACTGACTTCCAGACGCCGGGTGTCGACGAGCACGACGGCGCCCAGAGCACCCTCGAAGAGGCCGTTCCAGAGGAACCAGAACCGCTCCTGCCCGGGCGTGCCGAACAGGTAGAGCACCAGCTCGTCCGTGATGCTGATACGGCCGAAGTCCATGGCGACGGTGGTGGCCGTCTTCGTCTCCGAGCCGTAGTTGTCGTCGACTCCGACACCGGCCTGGGTCATCGTCTCCTCGGTGGTGAGCGGCCGGATCTCACTCACCGACCCCACCATCGTGGTCTTGCCGACCCCGAAGCCACCGACGATCACGATCTTGACCGCGGTCGTGGCCGTGTCCGGCAGATGGTCCTCGGCGCGTGGGCCCACGATCGTGTCAGAGTTTTTGAAGTCCATGCATCACCGCTTCGAGGAGGGAACGTTCGGGGAGTGCGGAGCGGACGACCGGAGCGCGGGACTCCACCAGGTCGGCCGCCAGGAGCTCGGTCACCAGCACGGTGACCACGCTGAACGGCAGGCCGAGATAGGCCGAGATCTCGGCGACGGACAGGGGCGTCCTGCACAGCCGCAGCAGTGCGGTCTGCTCCGGCGGGGCGGTGGGCGGCGCTTCCGACCGGGCGACGATCAGGGCCACCAGGTCGAGTGGCGCCCGCTGGCTTCCGTCGGTGCCGCCCGTGATGACATAGAGCCGTCCCGGGTCCTGCTCCGTTCCTGCCTGTGGTGCGCGTCGTTCGCGTTGCGGAGGAGTCATACGGCCTGCCCGTCGCGCCGTGGCGGACTTGTCAGATGGGCCCCGATGCGGACGACGAGGTCGCGCATGCGGCTGCTCAGGAGCCCCGCGTCCACGGTCTCGCCCGCGAGCACCGCCAGGTAGGCGTTGGGCCCGGCGGCCATCATGTAGAAGAAGCCTCCTCGGACTTCGATGATGACCATGCGCATCTGGCCGTCGCTGTCGGGGATTTCGGTGGCCACTGCGCCGGCCAGACTCTGCAGACCGGCGCAGGCCGCCGCGAGCCGGTCGGCGGCGTCCGCGTCGCCGCCGTGGCGGGCGATGCGCAGCCCGTCCGCGGAGAGCACGACGATCTGCCGGATCCCCCCTACGCCGTCGGCCAGGTCCTTGAGCATCCAGTCGAAATTGGCCCGTTGCTGAATCACTTAGAGGTCCCCCTCGTCCTCGGTGCTGTCGTCGTCCGCCCGGGCCTTCGACTCGACTGCGCCGGGCGTGCCCTGCTGGTCGCCGCCGCCCTTGAGGCCGTTCATGAACGCCTCGACCCAGAGACCGGGCGCGGGCTCCTCCTTCTCCGGCTCGCGCGGCGGCGGCGCCTGCCGCTGGCCGGGGATGGCGGCCTTGGCCTCGGCGGCCCGTGCCGCTTCGGCCTCCCGTTCCTTGGCGGCGCGGGCCTCGGCGTACCGCTCGGCCAGCGGCGTCTTGACCCGGCTGCGGCGCTGCGGCAGGCCGGTGGCCGTCCACTCGGTGACGACGGGGATGTCGTCTTCCAGGGCGGAGAGAGGAGTCGGCGGGCCCGAGGTCGGGCGGCGCTTCTTGGGTGCGCGCTCAAGCTCCTCGATGGGCTTGCCGTCGTTGTCCACCCGGGGCACGGCGGATGCGCCGATGCCGTGCGCGAGGGCCGGTGCGGGGGCGGTGGTCAGCATGTTGCGCGGGACGATCAGTACCGCTCGTACGCCGCCGTACGCGGACTGCCGCAGGGAGACCTGCATGCCGTACATCGCCGAGAGGCGGCCGACGACGGCCAGGCCGAGCCTCGGGGTCTCGTTGAGGCTGTTGAGGTCCATGCCCTCCTGTGCCTCGGCGAGCATGGTCTCGGCCCGCTTCCTGGCCTCCTCGCTGAGGCTGACGCCACCGTCCTCGATCTCGATGGCGATGCCGGTCTGCACCTCGACGGCGGTGACATGGACGTGTGTCTGCGGCGGCGAGTAACGCGTGGCGTTGTCGAGCAGTTCGGCGCAGGCGTGGATGACCGGTTCGACGGAGACGCCGTTGACGGCGACCTTGGCGATCGAGTCCAGGTCGATGCGGTGGTAGTCGAGGATGCGGGACATCGCGCCCCGCAGAACGCTGTACAGCTGGACCGGCTTGGGCCACTGACGGCCCGGGCGGGAACCGCCGAGCACCGCGACGCTGTCGGAGAGCCGGCCGATCAGCGCGGTGCCGTGGTCGAGGCGGAGCAGGTCGTCGAAGACCTCGGGCGTGCGGCCGTGGTCCTCCTCCATCTCGCGGAGTTCGACGGACTGCTGGTGGACGATGGCCTGGACGCGCCGTGCGATGTGGACGAAGGCGCTCGCCGTCGCGTCGCGCATGGCTTCGCCGCGGTCCAGGATCTGCAGCACGGCGTGCAGCAGCTTGCGCTGGGCCTGGGGGAGGTCGCGGTAGTCGGGGTCCTCGTCGATGACGACGCGCATGGCCTCCGCGGGGGACTCGCCCTGCCGCACCCGGTAGAGCGTGTCCGGCAGGAGCTGCTTGCCCAGGTGTTCGGTCTGCGCGTCGTACAGGGCGACGCGCCGCTCGAGGTACGCGAGCCGGTCCGTGTACTGCCGGTGCAGCCGCTTGACGGTACGCCCGCGGCGGACCGCCTCGAGGGCGACACCGAGCACCATGAGGGCCCCGATCCCGCCGCACCAGCCGACGGCCATCCGGGCCGGTTCCGGCACGGCGGCGACGGCGGCCCCGGTCGCCGCGGCCATGAGTATGGCGGGCAGCAACAGCACGCGCGCGTAGGGGACTTCTCGGCCACCGGGAGGCGATTGAACACTCACCATGTATGCCCTCTAAAAACAGTCGACTCAGAGTGGTCTGTACAGACTTGCCATGAGTTGCGGCGGATTACGGAGACACCTGGGGTGATATTCGAACTACCAGGAATCTTTGGGAACAAGCGCACGAATACGCCGCAACTCGGTGCGCTGTGGGCGAGCTTAGTCCGACCGGATCATCGCCATGTCATATTCCGCAAGCACCTGAAACGCCCTGCCGCACGGGCATACACTCGATCCCATTTGCACGCTGGGCAGCCATTCAAACACGTGCCGTAATCATGGGCCGGTATGCGAATTACGCACCCTCATAGGGCGAAGGCGGACCGTTTCTGCAGGCTGAGGGCCACATGGGGCGCCCGGGCCCCGGCCGGCGGTCAGACTCCGGCGATGCGCAGTGCCGCGTCCGCAGTCGCCTCGGCGAAGGCCGACACGGGCCGTTCGGGATCGGAGCGGTGGATCAGGATGACACCTTCGATCAACCCGAAGAGCAGATCGGTGCGGAGTGCGAGCTCACTCTTTCCGAGGGTTTTCCCGAACTCCGTGGCGGCAAGCAACTGCCGGTAGGCGTCCTTGAGTTCGGCTCGCACCGCATGGAATCCGGCGAACCGTTCGGACCGCACCTCGGGCAGGAGGTAGAGCCCCCCGAGATTGTGCGGGCCGCCGCACAGCAGCTCCACGTCGGAGCGGCACAGCCCCCACAGCCGGCGCTCGGCGGGAGCCGCGTCGTCCGCGAGGAGCCGGCGGGCGAGGGTCAGCGAGGGCGTGACGGTGGACTCGAGGAGCTCGGCGAGGAGGTCCTCCTTGCCGGACACGTAGTGGTACATGGTCGCCTGGCGCATGCCCGCGCGCTCGGCGACGGCACGGGTGGTCGTGGCGGCGTATCCACGGGTGGTGAACAACTCGGCCGCCGCCGCGAGGAGTTCGTCGCGCGCGGACAGCCCGCTGTCCGGCCGCTGAGCGGCGCGCGGCCTGCCGACCCGTCCCCGTGATCCTCCCGTGGTGCCCATGGCGTCGATCGTCGCACACCGCCGTACAACCCCAGCAAGGCCGGTTCGCGTGAGG
Source organism: Streptomyces sp. NPDC002896 (assembly GCF_040295225.1). Classification (NCBI taxonomy): domain Bacteria; kingdom Bacillati; phylum Actinomycetota; class Actinomycetes; order Kitasatosporales; family Streptomycetaceae; genus Streptomyces; species Streptomyces sp. NPDC002896. The sequence continues at coordinate 306,863 of NZ_JBEOVA010000003.1, forward strand.
GATCGGTAACCGGGGCGCAACAGTCGGGCAATCGCCGTGACGCCTCCCGCTCGTAATTTCTGTCGCGCGACAGAAACACTTAGGCCGAGCCGGAAGGTCCCGCGATGGCGACAGCGACCACTTACGGAGCCCGCGACCATGCCCGCGCCCAGGAGGGCGCCCACGCCGACGCCATGCCCGTCGTGCCCGCGAGCGCCTGGCCCGCACCGCCCTGTGAGGCGGGACATCTGGTGTGGGCGGAGACGGTGGCGGGCGGCAACTACACCCACCGGGTGCTGGCCCGCGGCACCGAGCTGCGCCTCACCGACCTGGCGGGCGAGGCCTGCGCCCACCTCCTGCTGTATGCGGCGGACCGGCCGTGGGAGCGGCTGAACGTCGCCGACACGGTCAAGGTCCAGTGGAACGCCTACCTCGGCGAGGGACAGCTGCTCCTGTCCGACCAGGGCCGGGTCCTCGCCTCGATCACCGCGGACACCTCCGGGCGGCACGACGCCCTGTGCGGTACCTCCACGCTCGTACGGAACACGGAGCGGTACGGAGACGGGACGCCGCAGTCGGCGTCGCCCGCGGGCCGTGAGCTGTTCAAGCTGGCCGCCGCGAAGAACGGCCTGTCCGCGCGGGACCTGCCGCCGTCCCTCTCCTTCTTCCAGGGCGTGGAGGTCCGCGAGGACGGCGCGCTCGACTTCACGGGGTCCGTCGGCCCCGGCGCCGGCGTGACGCTCCGCACTGAGCAGGACGTCACCGTGCTGATCGCGAACGTGCCGCACCCCGCCGACCCGCGCGAGACGTACACCAGCAGCCCGCTGGAGGTGCTCGCCTGGCGGGCCGCCCCGACACAGCCGGGCGACCCGCTCTGGGACGCGACCCCCGAGGGCCGCCGCGCCTTCCTCAACACCGCCGAATTCCTTGCCGCGAGGGGGCTCGCATGACCCACAGCACCGTTGTCCCGGCCCGGTCCGCCTGGTCGGCCGTGCTCGCCCCGGGCGAGACGCTCACGATCACCGATCTGCACGGCAACCAGGCCGTGGACTTCCTCGTCTACGACGCCCAGGACACGTCCGTCCGCTACAGCGCCCCCGACACCATCCACGCGCAGGGCAACATCTTCCTGACCACGGGCAGCGTGCTGATGTCGAACGAGCACACCGCGCTGATGACGGTGGTGGACGACGAGGTCGGCCGCCACGACACGGTCGGCGGCGCCTGCTCCAAGGAGTCCAACACGCTCCGCTACGGGCACCACACCTGGTCTCAGCACGCGTGCGTGGAGAACTTCCTCGCCGAGGGCCACAAGTACGGCCTCGGTAAGCGCGATCTGGTCTCCAACGTCAACTGGTACATGAATGTGCCGGTGGAGAAGGACGGCACCCTCGGCATCGTCGACGGCATCTCCGCACCCGGCCTGAAGCTGACGCTGCGCGCCGAGCGCGAGGTGATCGTGCTCGTCTCCAACTGCCCCCAGATCAACAACCCGTGCAACGGTTTCGAGCCGACGGCGGTCGAGATGACGATCGGGGATCCGGGAACCCCCGGCGGGGCGGGCGCCGCATGAGCTTCGACGCCCTGCTGGTCGCCAACCGCGGCGAGATCGCGGTCCGCATCATCCGCACGGCCAGGGAGCTGGGCCTGCGCACGGTCGCGGTCTACTCCGACCCGGACCGCGGCGCGCCCCACGTCCGGCTCGCCGACGAGGCCGTACGCCTGGGTCCCGCGCCCGCCAAGGAGTCGTACCTCGACGCGGACCTCGTCCTGAAGGCGGCCAAGGACTCGGGCGCGGGCGCGATCCATCCCGGGTACGGGTTCCTGTCCGAGGACGCCGAGTTCGCGCGGCGGTGCGAGGACGCCGGGATCGCCTTCGTCGGGCCGACGCCCGCGCAGCTGGAGCTGTTCGGCGCCAAGCACACCGCGCGGGCGGCGGCCGAGGCGGCGGGCGTGCCGCTGGCGCCCGGGACGGGCCTGCTCGCGGATCTCGCGGAGGCCCTGCAGGAGGCCGAGCGCATCGGCTATCCGGTCATGCTGAAGGCGACCGGCGGCGGGGGCGGCATCGGCATGTCGGCCTGCCGCTCGGCAGCCGAGCTGACCGACGCGTGGGAGCGGGTGCAGCGGGTGGCCGCGGCCTCGTTCTCGTCCGCGGGAGTGTTCCTGGAGCGGCTCGTCGAGCGCGCCCGCCATGTCGAGGTGCAGGTGTTCGGCGACGGCGAGGGCCGCGTCGTGACCTTCGGCGACCGTGACTGCTCGCTTCAGCGCCGCAACCAGAAGGTGGTGGAGGAGGCCCCGGCACCGGGCCTGCCCGAGCGGGTGCGTGAGCAACTGGCCGCCTCCGCCCGGGACTTGTGCGCGAGCGTCGGCTACCGATCCGCGGGCACCGTGGAGTTCGTCTACGACGCCGCTCGCGAGGAGGCGTACTTCCTGGAGGTCAACACCCGTCTCCAGGTCGAACACCCGGTCACCGAGGAGATCTACGGCGCCGATCTGGTCGCCTGGATGCTGCGCCTCGCGCAGGGTGAGACCGGCGTCGTCCAGGAGCCGGGTCCGCCGCGCGGCCACGCCGTGGAGGCCCGCGTCTATGCCGAGGACCCCTCGCGCGACCACCGGCCGAGCTCCGGCCTCCTCACGCGCGTGTCGTTCCCCGAGGGCGTACGCGTGGACGGCTGGATCGAGACGGGCACGGAGGTCACCACCTCGTACGACCCGATGCTCGCCAAGGTCATCGCGTACGGCGACGACCGGGCGGACGCGCTCGCCAAGCTGGACGCCGCGCTGACGGCCAGCCGCGTCGACGGCATCGAGACGAATCTCGGTCTTGTGCGGGCCGCGCTGGCCGAGGACTCCTTCCGGTCGGCCACTCACTCGACGGCGACGCTTGCGGGGGTGAGCGACCCGACGCCGCGGACCGAGGTGGTGTCCGGCGGCACGCTCACCACCGTCCAGGACTGGCCGGGCCGCACCGGCTACTGGCAGGTGGGTGTGCCTCCGTGCGGCCCGATGGACGACCTGTCGTTCCGGCTGGGCAACCGGGCACTGGGAAACGAGGAGGGCGCGCCGGGCCTGGAGTGCACTCTCCAGGGGCCCTCGCTGCGGTTCACGCACGCGACGACGGTGTGCGTCACGGGCGCACCGGCACCGGTGACCGTGGACGGCGAGCCGGTCGCGCAGTGGGAGCCGGTGACCGTGCCGGGCGGGGCCCTCCTTGAGATCGGGGCGCCGACGGAGCACGGCCTGCGGACGTACGTGCTGTTCGCGGGCGGCGGCCTGGACGTGCCGGACTTCCTCGGCAGCGCGTCGACGTTCACGCTGGGCCGCTTCGGCGGGCACGGCGGCCGGGCGCTGCGCACGGGGGATGTACTGCACGGCGGTACGGTCACGACCGCCGGCGCACCGGTGGCGCCGGCCGAGCGCCCGGTCTTCGGGTCCGAGTGGCGCATCGGCGCCGTCGAGGGCCCACATGCTGCGCCCGAGTTCTTCACCGAGGACGACATCCACGACTTCTACGCCGCCGGCTGGAAGGTCCACTTCAACTCGGCACGCACCGGCGTACGGCTGGTCGGCCCGAAGCCGCGCTGGGCGCGCACGGACGGCGGCGAGGCGGGCCTGCACCCGTCCAACATCCACGACACGCCCTACTCGGTCGGTGCCGTCGACTACACCGGTGACATGCCGGTGCTGCTCGGCCCCGACGGCCCGTCGCTCGGTGGGTTCGTCTGCCCGGCCACGGTGGCGAAGGGGCAGCGCTGGAAGCTGGGGCAGCTCCGGCCGGGGGACGTGGTGCACTTCGTGCCGGTGACGGTCGAGACGGCGGCACGCCTTCGCCGGACGCCTGCGCTCGCCCCGGTCGCGGACCGCGCGGCGATCACCGACGGCGGCGTCCTGGCCCGGCACGGCGACGTGACGTACCGCCGCAGCGGCGACGACAACCTGCTCGTCGAGTTCGGCCCGATGCAGCTGGATCTCGCGCTGCGGATGCGGGTGCACGCGCTGATGGAGGCGGTGGTCGCGGCCGGTCTGCGCGGCATCATGGACATCACGCCCGGCATCCGCTCGCTCCAGATCCAGACGGATCCGGACGTGCTGCCCCAGAACGAACTGCTCGAGAAGGTACGGGAGATCGAGTCCGCGCTCCCGCCCGCCGACGAGCTGGTCGTCCCGTCCAGGACCGTGCACCTTCCCCTCTCCTGGGACGACCCGGCGACCCGCGAGGCCATCGCCCGCTATATGGCGGGCGTCCGCGACGACGCCCCCTGGTGCCCCTGGAACATCGAGTTCATCCGCCGCGTCAACGGCCTGGACTCGGTCGACGACGTGTACCGGACGGTCTTCGACGCGGAGTACCTGGTCATGGGCCTGGGCGACGTGTACTTGGGCGCGCCGGTGGCGACCCCGCTGGACCCCCGCCACCGCCTGGTCACGACCAAGTACAACCCGGCCCGCACCTGGACGGCGGAGAACTCCGTCGGCATCGGCGGCGCATACCTGTGCATCTACGGCATGGAGGGACCGGGCGGCTACCAGTTCGTGGGCCGTACGACGCAAGTGTGGTCGGGCTGGCAGCAGCGCGGCGCCTTCGAGCCCGGCTCGCCGTGGCTGCTGCGCTTCTTCGACCGCATCAAGTGGTACCCGGTCGAGGCGGACGAGCTGCTGGACCTCCGCGCGGACATCGCCTCGGGCCGCTTCGTACCGCGGATCGAGGAGGGCGTCTTCTCGCTCGCGGAGTACGAGCGGTTCCTCGCCGACAACGCCGACTCCATCGCCGAGTTCCGCACCCGCCAGGGCGCCGCCTTCGCCGCGGAACGGGACGCCTGGGAGGCCGCGGGCGAGTTCACCCGCGCCGAGGCGGCAGCGGCCCCGGCCGCGGCACCCGCGGAGGTGACGGTTCCCGAGGGCGGCCGCCTAGTTGAGGCCGAATTCGCCGCGTCGGTATGGCAGGTGCACGTACAGCCGGGCGACGAGGTGACAGCCGGCCAGCCCCTGCTGGCCCTGGAGGCAATGAAGATGGAGTCCCGAGTGCACTCCCCCATGGAGGGCGTGATCCTGGAGCTGCTGGCAAAGCCGGGAGACCAGGTGGAGGCGGGAACGGCCTTGGTGGTCGTAGGCCCAGCGAGTTCAACGGGACGCTGAACGTTCCGCGGGTTGTGGGCAGGCGTTCCGCAGGGCTGGGGGCACCTCCCACGCCCTTAAGGCAGTGGGGGGCACAAACCGCCCACGGCCCGCACCCGACAACCCACCTCAGCGCAAGGAGCACAGATGTCGTCCCCAACCGTGACGAGAGTCCGCGCGGCCTACGCCCGCATAGAGGCGGTGGACCGCCCGGAGGTCTGGATCGACCTACGCACCCAGGCGGAGGTCGAACAGGAAGCCCACGCGCTGGACGCCCGAGCCGCCGCAGGCGAACACCTCCCCCTCGCGGGGAGGCTGTTCGCGGTGAAGGGCAACATCGACGTCGAGGGCCTCCCAACGACGGCAGGCTGCCCCTCATACGCGTACAACCCCCCGGCGGACGCCCCCGCGGTAGCCCGCCTCCGCGCAGCAGGCGCGATCGTCCTGGGCACGACGAACCTGGACCAGTTCGCCACAGGCCTGGTAGGCACCCGCTCCCCCTACGGCGCCGTGCGCAACGCCCACGCCCCGGAACGGGTGAGCGGCGGCTCCAGCGCCGGCTCAGCCGTAGCGGTAGCCCTCGGCATCGCGGACTTCGCCCTCGGCACGGACACCGCCGGCTCAGGCCGCGTCCCCGCGGCCTTCAACGGCATCGTCGGCCTCAAGCCGACCCGCGGCCTCGTCCCCACTGACGGCGTCGTCCCGGCCTGCGCCTCGCTCGACTGCGTCACCGTCTTCGCCCCTACGCTCCCGGAGGCCGAGCAGGCCCTCGCATACATGGCATCGCCCTCCGCCCGCGACCTGCCTCCCCTCCCGCAACGCCCGCCGGGCCCGTGGCGCATCGCCGTCCCAGACCGCGCCCAACTCGGCGAGCTGGACCCGGGCTGGGCCGAGGCATACGAAGCCGCAGCCGCCCAACTTGCCGAAGCGGGAGCCGAACTACGACCCGTCGACCTCACGCCGTTCACCGAGGCAGCCGCGATGCTCTACGAGGGCGCCTTCGTAGCCGAGCGCTACACGGCCGTGGGGAGCTTTATCGACAAGTCCACAGACGCAGGAGCGGACGACCTCGACCCGACGGTCGCGGGCATCATCACCCGCGCCCGCGACATCCCCGCCCACCGCCTCTACGCCGACCAGGAGCGGCTCGCCGCACTGCATACGAAGGCGCAGGCCTCCCTGGGTGACACCGACGCCCTGCTGCTGCCGACGACCCCCGGCCACCCCACGCTCGCCGAGGTCGCCGCGGACCCGCTCGGCGCCAACGCCCGCCTCGGCCGGTTCACCAACTCCACGAACCTCTTCGACCTCGCGGCCGTCGCGGTCCCGGCCGGCGAGGTGAGCGGCCTGCCGTTCGGAGTCATGCTGATCGGCCCGGCGTTCACGGACGAACGGCTGGCGCGGATCGCGCGTCTCCTCACCCCGCCGGCGCGTGTGGCCGTCGTCGGCGCCCATCTGTCGGGCCAGCCGCTCAACCCCCAACTCCTCACTCTGGGCGCACAGTTGGAGCGTACGACCGCGACGGCGCCCGTCTACCGGCTGCACGCCCTGCGGACCACCCCGCCCAAACCGGGCCTCGTCCACGTCGGCGAGGGCGGCGCCACCATCGAGACGGAGGTGTGGCGGATGCCGGCCGAGGGCCTCGGCCACCTGCTCGCCGCCTTGCCCCGGCCCATGACCCTGGGCCGCGTGGAACTCGCCGACGGCACCTCCGTACCGGGCTTCCTGTGTGAACCCGGCGCGCTCGACGGGGCATCGGACATCACGGAATACGGCGGCTGGCGAGCGTATCTTTCGGGGGCCGCCGACTGACACAGACGCCGAAACAGCCAGCGTCTGGCCGGGCGCCGACAGGACCGAGGCACCTGTCGGCGCAGCCGCCGCTTTAGCCACCTCCCCGACGATCGTTCCCGGTTCGCGAACCGTGCCGTCAGGGAGGACAGGTCCGATGACAGCGCCGAACACCTCAGCGCCGCAGACATCGACGTCACCAGCACATGAGGAATCACCACCACATGGGGAAGGGGAACCGCGCACCCGGGGGCGCTGGGCCCGGGTCGTCACATCACGGCCGCGGCTGACGCTCGTGTTCGTCCTGCTGCTGACGGCGGCCGCCGTCCTGCTCGGCAGCGGCGTCGCCGACCGCATGAGCAGCGGCGGCTCGCAGATCCCGGGTTCCGAATCGTCGTACGCCACGAAGGAGCTGGAGAAGCGATGGCCCGCATCGCAGCCGAATCTGCTGCTCCTGGTGTCGCCGTCGAAGACGTCGGGACCATCGGACGGTGAGCGGTCCCGGAGCATCGACGACCCCGCGGTCGCGGCCGAGGCCCGTGCACTCGCACGGCGGCTGGCGAACGAGTCCACCGTGCGGGGCGTCGTCTCGTACTGGGACACCAGGGATGCGGCGCTGCGCGCGCGGGACGGGCGCGAGGCGCTGATCACCGCGCACATCCGGGGCGACGAGGACGCCGTGGATGCGGCACTGGAGCGGCTGGAGGCGAAGTACCGGGGCGAACAGGGCACCATCGACGTGCAGTTCGGCGGGCCCGCCGCCGTGCGGCATGCCTCGCAACAGGTGATCGCCGACGACCTGGTGCGGGCCGAGGCCATCGCGCTGCCGGTGACGCTCGTGCTGCTCGTGGTCGTCTTCGGCAGTGCCGTCGCCGCGCTGCTGCCGCTGCTGGTGGGCATCGTCGCGATCGTCGGTACGAACGCGGTGCTGCGAGTGATCACCGAGTTCACCGATGTGTCGGTGTACGCGCAGAACCTGACGACGGCACTGGGCCTCGGACTCGCCATCGACTACGCCCTGTTCATCGTGCGCCGCCACCGCGAGGAGCTCGCCGCGGGCCGGGAGCCGCGGGCCGCCGTCGCGGCGACGTTGCGTACGGCGGGGCGCACGGTGCTCTTCTCGGCGCTCACCGTCGCGGTGTCCCTGGCGTCGATGTTCGTGTTCGAGCAGTACTTCCTGCGGTCGTTCGCGTACGCCGGAATCGCCGTCGTACTCATTGCGGCCGCGGCCTCGCTGATCGCGCTGCCCGCCGCCCTCGTCCTGCTCGGTCATCGGGTCGACGCGCTGCGGCTGCCCCTGCGCAGGCGCGCCGGCACCGCACGGGACCCGGGCGCGGGCTGGGCGCGCCTCGCCGGTGTGGTGATGCGGCGCGCACCGCTGTTCGTAGTGGGCACCGTGGCAGTGCTGGTCGCTCTTGGACTGCCCTTCAAGGACGTGCAGTTCGGCACGGCGGACGACCGTCAGCTGCCCGCCTCGGCCGAGCCGCGGGTGGTGCAGCAGCACCTGCGCGACGAGTTCCCCGGCAGCCCGGGCAGCTCGCTCGCCGTGCTCGTCGAGGGCCAGGCGACACGGCAGGACCTGGCCGCGTACAGCGGGTCCGTGTCGAGGCTTCCGCACGTCGTACAGGTCACCGGGCCCACCGGACGGTACGTGCACGGGCAGCGGGTCGGCGCGGGGATGCCGGCCGGGGCGAGCTATCTCACCGTGCTCCACTCCGGCGAGTCCACGTCACGCTCGAGCCTGGACCTGGTGAGCGGAATCCGGTCACTGTCGGCCCCCTTCCACACATCCGTCACAGGACCCGCCGCCGTGCTCGCCGACACCCAGCACGGCACGGCACAACGCCTGCCGTGGGCGCTGGGCATCATCGCGGGAGCCACACTCGTACTGGTCTTCCTGTTCACCGGAAGTGTGCTGCTGCCGGTCCTCGCGGTGCTGGTCAACGCCCTGAGCCTGACCGCGATGTTCGGTGCGATGGTGTGGGTCTTCCAGGAGGGCCATCTCGCCGGCGTGCTGGGCTTCACGCCCACCGGTGACATCGAGACGGCTCTGCCCGTGCTGATGTTCTGCGTCGCGTTCGGACTGTCCATGGACTACGGGGTGTTCCTGATATCCCGCATCAAGGAGGAGTACGAGCGCAGCGGCGACCACCTCGCCGCGGTCGTGCTCGGCATACGGCGCACCGGCGGACTGATCACCGCGGCCGCCCTGATCCTGGCGGTGGTGATGGCGGCGATCGGTACGTCACGGGTCACGAACATCAAGATGCTGGGCCTCGGCGTGGGGCTCGCGGTGCTGATGGACGCCATGGTCGTGCGAAGCCTGCTGGTGCCTGCGGTACTGCGGCTCACCGGGCGTGCAACGTGGTGGGCTCCGGGTCCGCTACGACGGCTGCAGCAGCGAGCGGGTCTGCACGAGGCCCGGCCGGACTCCTCGTTCCAGCCATCGCGTCGCACCGAACGCCCGGTCAGTGGCCGAACATGATCGCTCGGTGACCCTCCGCCACACACTCCTCACATTTGAGTCATTTGACGTGGCTACACTCCCGCCACGTGGAACGGCGGATCTTCGGTCCGTGTGAAGTGTGGGGGCGGGTTGATACGGATTCTGCTGGCCGAGGACGTCTCGATGGTCCGCGGCGCGCTCGTGGCGCTGCTCAACCTCGAGGAGGACCTCGAGGTTGTGGCTGAGGTGGCCAGCGGGGACGCGATCGTGACGGCAGCGCTCGACCTCCGGCCGGACGTCGCGATCATCGACATCGACCTTCCCCGTATGGACGGGATCACCGCCGCCGCCGAGCTGCACGAGCGGATGCCCGAGTGCCGCACCGTGATCCTCACCAGCCTCGGCAGCCCTGGCACGTTACGGCGGGCGCTGGCACACCAGGTCACCTGCTTCGTACTGAAGGACTCGCCCGCGGCCCACCTCGCCGAGGTGGTGCGCAGGGCCGCCGCGGGCGAGCGGGTCTTCGACCAGCAGCTGGCCCTGGCGGCGTTCGCGGACGGCGGTTCACCGCTCACCGACCGCGAGACGGACATCCTCCAGCGCGCGGCCCTGGGCGCGGACGCGCCGGAGATCGCCGAGGCGCTGCATCTGTCGGTCGGCACCGTGCGGAACTATCTGACCTCCGTCGTCACGAAGTTGAACGCTCGCAACCGGGTGGATGCGATACGGATCGCGAAGGAGTCCGGCTGGCTGGCCTGAGGACAGCCGGCAGGGGCGCGGCAGGCGCCTCGCGGTCAACTCGGAGAGTCCGGGGCCTCGGCCACGACGCGGTACCAGCCGCGTTCGTCCCTGTCGACGGTGAGGCGGCCGCCCACCGCTTCCATGCGTTCGGCGAGGTTGACCAGGCCCGCGCCCCCGCCCTGGCAGAGCCTCGGCTGCTCTGTGCGGATGCCGTCGTTGGCCAGGGTGAGCCGGACGAAGCCGCCTTCCGCGCGACGTATCTCGATGCGGCACTCGGTGGCCTTGCTGTGCCGGATCAAATTGGTGACCCCTTCACGGAGCACCGTGGCAAGCACGGTGCCGACCGAGCCCGAGCACTCGTGGCGTATGTCGACGACCGCGCGGACGTCGGCGGCGGCCAGCACGGAGCGGGCAGACTCCGCTTCGCCGGTGAGCGACAGTGTGCTGTATCCGTGTGCCACCGCTCGTACGTCCGTGAGCGCTGCCCGGGCGACGCCGAGGAGGCCGTCGAGCTCCTCGCGGGTCCGCTCCGGATGGACGTGCACCAGCCGCTGTGCGAGATCGCCCTTGAGCGAGATCGCGGAGAGGCTGTAGCCGAGCAGGTCGTGCAGGTCGCGGGCGTAGCGACGACGCTCCTGGTCGACCGCCTTCCAGGCGAGGGTCTCCCGCTGATGGTGGGCGCGCGCCACGAGCTCGGCGAGACGCGCGACCCCGTACACCGCGAGCGCCATCACACCGGTGGCGCCGCCCGCGTACAGCGAGCGCGTCCAGGGGTCGCCGCGCCCGAGCCCTGCCGCGCTCACCCCGGCCGCGGTGAGGGCGGCCAATATCCGGCCGCTCGTACCGCGCACCATCAGCAGCAGCGAACCGGCGAAGTAGCCCGCCATACCCGGCCAGACGATCCCCGCCAGGGGCACGGGCAGGAACCCGAGCACGCCCTGCGCGGCGAGCGTCCACCCGCGCCAGCGCTCTCGCGACCACCTCAGCGCGGGAAGGCTGTGCAGCACATGCAGCCCAAAGGTGCCGAGGAACGCGGCAACCGACGTTGCCGCGGCCATCGGGCGCGGATGCCCTGCAGCGATCGCCACGACACCCAGCGGCACGAAGCCGACGGTGACCGCGACCGCGATCCCGACGGCACGCCGCGTGACCGTCGTGGCGTCGTAGCTCTGGCCGGCAACGCCGTTGAACTGGCGTGCCCACAGTAGGGACTGCCGCTCATCCACACCGGACATCGAATCCCCCAGTACTCCTCGGTGCCCGTTCCCGGATGCTAGGCGCTGGCGGACCGCGGCGGACAGAGGGCCTTGCGGGCGGCGCCTAGGACAGACCGCTGGATTCCGGACGTGACGGATTCATATTGACTTCGTGGCCACATCACTGGTGCCGGTGCACCGCGGGCTGTCAGGGTCGTCATGGATTCAAGTACCGCACCGGCAGGGGGCAAGTGATGGAGATTGCCGTACTCGGGCCGCTGAGCGCGCGGGTGGGGCAGGCATCCGTGGTGCCCAGCGCCGCCAAACCGCGGCAGGTTCTGGCGCTGCTGGCGCTCAACTGCGGTCACCCCGTGAGCGTTTCGTCGCTGGTGGACGAGTTGTGGGGGGACAGGCCGCCACGGTCCGCCGAGGCCACGCTGCACACCTACGTCAAACAACTACGCCGGATGATCGGGGCCGCGCTGGCCCCGGATGATCCGCGGGGCCCGCGCGACGTGCTGCGCCGGGTCCACACCGGCTACCGGCTGGACGGCGCGGCGGGCGGTACGGACGCCGCGCAGTTCGAACGGCTCACCCTGGCGGGCCGTTCGGCGCTGGAACGGGGCGCCGAAGCCGCCGCCTCGACCCTGTTGATCCGTGCGCTGGGGCTGTGGCGCGGCCCGGTCCTCGCCGACGTGGCGCTGGGTCCCGTGCTGCGCGCTGAAGCGTTACGGCTTGAGGAGCTGCGCCTCATGGCCCTGGAGGAACGTTTCGGCGCGGAGCTTCGGCGCGGCCGCCACCGGACGCTCATCGGCGAACTGGCCGCGCTCACCTCACGGTTCCCGTTGCACGAGAATCTGCACGCCCAGCTGATGCTGGCGCTGTACCGCAGCGGCCGGACCGGACAGGCCCTCGAGGTGTACCGCCGGCTGCGTCACGTCCTGGCCGACGAACTCGGCCTCGAACCGTCCACCCAGGTACGCCGACTGCACGAGGCCCTACTGCGCGGGGACCCGGTCCTGGACAGCCCGGCGGCCGCCCCCCGGGGTGACCTCGCGCCACCGGCCGGGCCCGGGCGAGGACGGGAGGACGTGCCCATGCCGACCGTGCCGGGCTCGCCCCTTCCGGTGGCCGCCCGATGACGGCGTATCTGCCGCGTCCGCCGCAACCGGGCGCCCGGGTCCGCCTGGTGTGCTTCCCGTACGCCGGCGGGGGCGCCTCGGCGTACGCGCGATGGCAGCGGGGGCTGACCGACCGGGGTGCCGCGGTGGACGTCCTGCCGATACGGCTGCCGGGCCGTGAGGGTCGCGCCGGCGAGCCGCGGATCACCGAACTGGCCGCACTGACGGCGGAGCTGGACGAGAGCCTCAGCGAGGTGCTCGACCGGCCGCACCTGCTGTACGGACACAGCATGGGCGCGCTCATCGCGTACGAGCTGATACGCCGCCGTCAGCAGCGCGGCGCTCGTCTGCCCCGCGCGGCGCTGCTGGCCGCCTACCGCGCACCGCACCTGCCACCGCCCCGCATCGGCACGACGGTCGCCGGGGACGTGGACGGGGGCGGGAACACGGACGCGGAACTGGCTCAGGCGCTGGCAGACCTCGGCGGGCTGCCACCGCTACTGCTCGACCATCCGGAGTGGCTGCGGGCCCTGCTGCCCGTGGTGCGGGACGACCTGGCGCTCTGCGCGGGCCCTGTGAGCCGCCCGGTCCCTGTGCCCGTACCGCTGCATCTGTTCGCCGGACGGGACGACGAGTTGGCCGGGGAGGCGGAGGTCGGGGCCTGGCGCAGATACGGCGCCCGCGGCTGCGAGCTGCGCACCGTGCCGGGCGGTCACTTCTTCCTGCGCACGCACGAGGAGGCGCTGCTCGACGAGGTGGCGCGGGTGGTACGCCGCTACGAGGCCGAGGAGCACACAGCGCACCCGAGCCGCACGGCACCGTGCAGCGCACCCGCCGCGACGCGGGCGTAGGCGAAGGCTCCATTCCGGCCTCACCAGCGCCGGCGTGAACCCCTGGCCCGCCCGACGCGTCGGGCGGGCCCAGCTGCCGGCGCAGGAGCCGCGGCACAACCGGTCGCTCTGCGACGCTCGCTGCGCCCGGCTCCCCGGGTCACGCCGCCGCGTCCCGCGGCTCCGCGTCACGCGGTACCGGTCCGGGAACGGTCTGCGGCTTCCGTACGTGCACGTGCCGCTGGGCGCGCAGCCGGCGCACCGTCGTGAGGCCGCCGGCGGCCGTCGGCGGAATGGTGGCCCACAGGGCCCAGCGCCAGTCGGGGCCCGTGAGGACGGCCCCGGCCGTCAGACCCGCGCCGAGGCCGGCGAGGACGACCGCGTCCCAGCCGAGGAGCAGCCGGTCCGAGCGCACGGGGACGAGGGCGAGCGCCACGGCGGTGAGCGCGGCGCCGCCTGTGCCCTGCACGCCGCGCAGGACCAGGAAAGCGACCTGCCCAGGGACGACGGTGCAGGCCACCGAGGCCTGCACGAACAGCCACAGTCCTGCGATGAGCACCGCGAGCGGACCCGTACGGCGGATCAGCCGCCGCAGCGGCAGCACGAGGCCGCCCAGTGGAAGCAGGTAGGCCAGCACTGCCCACGGCAGCCATGCGGGTGGCAGCCCGTGGGCGGCGTGCAGCGCGGGCCCCATCGGGGCCACGACGCCTGCGGCCGCCGCCACGGCGAACTGGTTCAGGCCCAGCGCGCCGAGCAGGAGGCGCGGCGCCTCGCCCGGCGCACTGCCGCGCGGACCATCGTGCCGCCGTGGCTCCCGCGGATCGCCGTCCTGGAGAGCCTCCCGCGGACTGCCGTCCTGCCGAGGCTCCCGCAGACCACCGTCCCGGCGGGAAGCCCGCAGACCACCGCCCCGCCAAAACCCCCGCGGACCACCGTCCCGCCACCTCCCACGCTCCCGCGGAGCGCCCTCTCCACCCATGCCGTCAACCCCGCGCATCCCGCTGCACCTCGGCCACCCGCTCCCCCGGCTGCTGAAGCTGGAAGTACGCCCCGGCCAGCACCCGCTGGGTGAGGAACTCGCTGCGGTTCACCGCACGATAGAGCGTCCTGCGCCAGGACCCGCCCACGCGGCCGCCGAGGGCGAACAGCCGCTCCTGGCGCAGTTGCAGGGCTCGGGAGCGAGCCACGGAGGGCTCGCGGGTGCGTTGGAACTCCGCGGTCGCGGCCCCCAGCGCGGACGTGCCGCCGCCGTCGCGCAGCGCCTGCTCGACGAGCGGCGCCAGGGTGACGGCGTCGATGATCGCGTGGTTGACGCCCTGCCCGAGTATGGGCGTGAGGGTGTGCGCGGCGTCCCCCATCAGGACGAGGCCGGGCGCCGACCAGCGCGGCACGACGGTCGTGAAGATGTCCAGCATCGAGGTGTCGGCCCAGCCCCGGACATGCTCGCGCACGGTCTTGGACAGCTCGGGGGCAAGCTGGTCGAGGCGCTCGTACAGCAGGGGCAGACCCTGGCTACGCATCTCCTTGAGTCCGCCCTTGGGAATGTTGAACCCGACGCGGACGCTGTCGGGCCGGGTCGGGATGAACAGCCCGTGCTGGTCGCCGCGGATCCGGATGCGATACGTCCGGTCGTCCCAGTCGGCATACGGGAAGGGCAGCTTGAGCCAGATGACGTCCCGGTTCAGCGGCAGTGTCCGGTACGGCAGCCCCGACATCTCGCGGACCTTGCTGAACCGCCCGTCGGCGGCGACGGTGAGCGCGGCGCGGATCTCCCGCGTTCCTTCGGCGGTACGGGCCCGCACCCCCGTCACCTGGCCCGTGTCGTCGCGCAGCAGACCGGTGGCGGAAGCGCCCTGGAGCAGCGTGAAGCCGGGGTACTGAGCGCCGGTTTCGGCGAGCGCGGAGAGCAGGGCGGGCTGCGGCAGTTCGACCGGGAAGGGGTGCGGATAGCGGAACCGGTCGAAGTCGGCGGCCAGCACGGTGTGTCCCGAGTCGTTGATCTCCATCCGGTGCATCTGGACGCATTCACCGTCCAGCCGCTGCAGCAGGCCGAGCCGGTCGAGGAGCCATACCGAGTCGGGCGAGACGGACTCACCGCGGAACGACCGGTTGAAGTGGCGGCTCGCCTCCACCACGACCACCCGCACGGATCGCCGGGCGAGCTCCACGGCGAGGGTGAGCCCCGCCGGTCCCCCGCCCACCACACACACCTGGGTCGATACGTCGGGAACGTCCATCGTCCTGCCTCCCGGGCACTCGCGCAGAGGGGCCCGCACGCACAGCTGTCCGCACGGTCGCCCCAGGCTCTGAGCGTGTCCTTAAGCGCGGCTTGCGGCGGTGCGGGCCGCACAAGCGACCGTTAAGGCAGCTGCCACACGCTGCCCGTCATGACCACCGAGACGACGGCGGCGACCGGTCCACTCGACCGGCTGCGCCTGATGCACTCCGACGGCACCCTGGCGGAGCAGTGGCCCGCACTGCCGGGGCTGCTGGCCGAGCTCACCGCGGGCGACAACCCCTTGTCCGCGCTGCAGTCGGCAGGGCGGCTGCTGGCCCGGATCGATCCCGGGGCGCTCCCGGACGCCGAGCAGGTCACCGTCGCGGTGTGCGGCAGCTCCACCCTGGACGGGCTGGTGCCCTCGCTCACCGCGGAGCTGGCCCGGCACCGTCTGCTGCTGCGCCCGCGCATGGCCGACTTCGGCTCCTGGGAGCGTGAGCTGCTGGACACGAAAAGCCTGGTGTACGCGTCCGGGACGCGGCTCGCCCTCTGTGTGCTCGACGCCTCGGTGGTCTTCGACGCCCTGTCCCCGCCGTGGACGGTCGCGGACGCCGGGGACGCCGCGGACGCGCTGCTCGCCCGCCTCGACCGGCTCGCCGCGCACCACGCCGAGCACGGCCACGCCACTCTCGTACTGAACACGCTCCCGCTGCTGCGCGAGCACACGCACCAGCTCGTGGACCACCGCTCACGCACCGAACTGGGCGCTCTGTGGCGGGACTTCAACGCCCGGCTGCTGCGCCTCGGGCTGCGCCATCCGCGCACGCACGTCGTCGACCTGGAGCCGCTCGTCGCGGCCGGCGGCCCGGTGCGCGACGCGCGCCTCGCCGCCTACGCCCAGGCCCGCCTGGGCACGGGACTGCTCGCCGCGTACGCGCGCGAGGTGGCCCATCTGACCCGCACCCTGCACGGACGTACGAAAAAGGTGCTGGTCCTGGACGCCGACAACACCTTGTGGGACGGGGTGCTCGGCGACCTGGGCGCCGAGGGCGTCGCTGCGGCATCCACGTACCGAGGTGAGGCCTTCGGGCGCTTCCAGCGCGTCGTCAAGCAGCTGGGCGCGCAGGGCGTGCTGCTCGCGGTGTGCTCCAAGAACGATCCCGAGCCGCTGCTCGACGTGTTGCGCACACACCCCGACATGGCGCTGCGCGAGGAGGACTTCGTCGCGGTGCATGCCGGCTGGGGCCCGAAGGACGCCGCGCTGCGGGACCTCGCGAAGCGGCTGGACCTCGGCGAGGACAGCTTCGTCTTCGCCGACGACTCGTCTTTCGAGCGTGCTCAGGTGGCCGGGGCACTGCCCGGCGTGGACCTGGTGGCGCTGGACGACGAACCGGCGCTGCACGGCGAACGGCTGCTGGCCGAGGGCTGGTTCGACGTGCCGGAGCTGACGGACGCGGACCGGCGGCGGGCCGCCCAGTACCGCAGCGAGGGCGAGCGCAGGCAGCTGCGGGAGAGCGCCGAGTCGTACGAGGAGTTCCTCGCAGGGCTGGACGTCACGGTGGAGCTCGCCCCGGCACGGCCGCACGAAATGGCGCGGGTCGCCCAACTCACCCAGCGGACCAACCAGTTCAACCTCACCACGCGCCGGATGTCGGCCGACGAGGTGCGTCAGGCCGCCGACCGGGGCCTGGTGCTGACCGTCGCGGTGCGCGACAGGTTCGGCGACAGCGGCCTGGTGGGCGCGGTGTTCGTGAGGGCCGACGACACGGACTGGCACATCGACAACGCCCTGCTGAGCTGCCGTGTCTTCGGGCGCGGCATCGAGCAGGCGGTGTTCGCGGCGCTCCTGGCGCACGCCCGCGACACGGGCACCGGGGCGGTGCACGGCCGCTTCCGGGCGACGGCGAAGAACCAGCGGTTCCGGGACCTTTATCCGTCGCTGGGCTTCGAGCGCACGCAGGCCCTGCCGGACGGGTCGGTGGCGTACCGGCACCTGCTGCGCGGCGTGCCGGAGTCACCGGCGCACATCACGGTCACCGGCGGCCCCGGTGCCATCGACAGCAGCGGCCCCGCCGCGGGAACTCTCACAGGGGGACGGCCTTGACCAGCGCACTCGCCAAGACCCGCACCGGCACCTTCACGGAGGTCGTCCTGGAGCGCACCGCGGCGCACGCGGAGCGGGACGCGTTCGTGTTCCTTCCGGACGACTCGGCCGGTTCGGCACCCGTGCACCTGACGTATGCAGGGCTCGACTCCCGGGCCCGGCGCATCGCGTCCTGGCTCCAGGAGCACGGGGCGGCCGGACGGCCCGTGCTCCTGCTGCATCCGCCGGGCACCGCGTTCGTCGCCGCCTTCGCGGGCTGTCTGTACGCGGGCGCGGTGGCTGTGCCCGCGCCGCTGCCCACCGATCAGGGGGAGCAACTGGCGCGCGTGGCCGGCATCCTGCGGGACTCGCACGCGGTGGCCGTACTCACCACGACGGACCATGTGCCGCCCCTTGAAGCCTGGCTGGACTCCGTCTCATTGCCCCAGGTGCGCTGTCTGGCCACCGACCGCGACGACTTCGGTGACCCCGCACAGTGGCGTCCGCCCGCCACCGGCCCGGACGACCTGGCATTTCTCCAGTACACCTCGGGTTCGACGAGCGAGCCCAAGGGCGTCATGGTGACCCATGCCAACCTCGTCGCGAACGAGGCCGCGATCCAGCGCTGGGCGGGTACCTCTGAGGGCATGGTGGTGGGCGGCTGGCTGCCGCACTACCACGACCTGGGGCTCATCGGGCATGTGCTGCACCCCTTGTACGTCGGCGGGGTCGCGGTGCAGATGTCCCCGCTGTCGTTCCTGAAGCGGCCGCGCCGTTGGCTGGAGATGATCGGCACCTATCGGGTCGAGGGCTCGGGGGCGCCCGACTTCGCCTTCGACCTGTGCACGCGTCGCATCACCGACGAGCAGCTGGCGCAGCTCGACCTGTCCAGCTGGCGGGTCGCGCCGAACGGCGCCGAGCCGGTGCGGGCCGACACCCTGCGCGCCTTCGCCGAGCGGTTCGCCCCGGCGGGGTTCCGCGCGGAGGCGTTCACCCCCTGCTACGGCCTCGCGGAGACGACACTGCTGGTGACCGGCACGGACGCGGCGGCCCCGCCCACCGTGCGCAGCATCGACGCCGACGCCCTGGAACAGGGCACGCTGGCACCGCCGTCCACGACGGAGGGCGCCCGGACGCTGGCGGGCAGCGGCACCCCCCGGGACACCGAGATACGGATCACCGACCCCGGCACGGGCGAGGAGCTGCCGGACGGACGGGTCGGCGAGGTCTGGGTGCGCGGGCCGAGCGTGGCGCTCGGCTACTACGGCAACCCGACGGCCACCGCCGCGTGCTTCCGCCCCGACGGCTGGCTGCGCACCGGGGACCTGGGCGTGCTGGACGGCGGCGAACTCTTCGTCACCGGGCGGATCAAGGAGGTCGTCGTCCTGGCCGGGCGCAATCTCTACCCCCACGACGTGGAGCAGGCCGCACAGTCCGCCGACCCCTCGCTCACCCGGGGCGCCGGCGCAGCGTTCGCCGTGCAGACGGACCGCGAACACCTGGTGCTCGTCCAGGAGGTGCGGCCGGCCGCCGTGCGCGACGGCGACCTGCGGGCGGTGGCGACGGCGGCACAGCGGGAGATCGGGCGTCGGTTCGCGGTGCCCGCGGGCAATGTGGTCCTGGTCCGTGCCGGCACCGTGCGGCGCACGACGAGTGGCAAGGTCCGGCGCACCACGATGCGCGATCTGTTCCTGCGGGGCGCGGTGACCCCGCTGTACGAGGCTCTGGAACCGGCAGTGAGGGCGCTGGTGAGTGAGGCGGCGGACCGGGCAGCGGACACGGACGGCAGGGGCGCACCGGTGGCAGTTCCGGCCCAGGCACCGGCCGCACCGGCCGCACCGGCATCGTCTCCGGCGACCGCTCCGGAAGGGACGGCGCCCCGATGACCAGGGAACACTCCCCCTACCGGCTCGCCGAAGAGCTCGAGCACGCGCTCGGCGACCCCGCGGACGCCCGCACCCCCTTCTCGTACGCGGCCTGTCTGGAGCTCGATGCGCGCGAGGAGTTTCCGGCCGCTGTCTGCCGGATTCTCGACGACTGGGGCCTGCCCGACTACTACGTGCCGGTGCGGCACGGCGGGCGGCTGCGTGACTACGAGCACGCGCTGCACCTCGTACGGACGGTGGCCCGGCGCGATCTGACGGTCGCGGTGGCGCACGGCAAGACGTATCTGGGCGGCGTGTGCGTGTGGGTCGCGGGCACCGCGGAGCAGGCGGCGCGGCTGGGTTCGGACATCCGGGCCGGTGTGCCGGTGGCGCTGGCACTCACGGAACGGGCGCACGGCAGCGACCTGCTCGCGGGCGAGGTCGAGGCGGTACCGGACACGGGCCATGCAGCCGCCGGATCCCCCGGCTTCCGCCTCAGCGGCGAGAAGTGGCTGATCAACAACGCCACGCGGGGTGCCGTCCTGTCGCTGCTGGCCCGCACCGACCCGGCGGGCGGCCCGCGCGCCTTCTCTGTGCTGCTGACCGACAAACGGGAGCTGGCGCCCGGGAGTTGGCGCTCCTTGCCCAAGGTGTCGACACACGGTATCCGCGGCGCAGACATCTCCGGGATCGCCCTCGACGGCGCCCGGGTGCCGCGTTCGGCGCTCGTCGGACCGGAGGGCTCCGGCATCGAGACGGTGCTCAAGGCGCTGCAGCTCACCCGCACGATGTGCGCCGCGCTCTCGCTGGGCGCCGCCGACCACGGGTTGCGCATCGCACTGGACTTCGCCTGGGAGAGGCGGTTGTACGGGCGTCGGCTCGCCGAGCTGCCGCAGGCGCGCCGGATCCTGGCGGAGGCGGCAGCGGATGTACTGACGCACGAGGCGCTGGCGCTCGTGGCCTCCCGCATGGTGCACACGGCTACGGGGGAATTGTCGGTCGTCGCGGCGGTCACCAAGTATCTGCTGCCGACCGGCACCGAGGCCGTGCTCGACGCTCTCGCCGGACTGCTGGGGGCTCGGGCCTTCCTCGTGGCGGGGCAGGGCGTCGGCGCGTACGGGATGTTCCAGAAGGTGGAACGCGACCACCGGATCGTGGGGCTCTTCGACGGCAACACGCTGGTGAACCTGAACTCGCTGATCCTCCAGTTCCGTTCGCTGGTCCGGCACTGGCGTCGCGGCCGTACGGACACGGCAGGGGCGCGGGCGGCCTGCGATCTTGCGGAGCCGCTGCAGGAGTTCGCGCCGGAGCGGCTGTCGCTGGTCGCCCGGCACGGCAGCTCCCTCACCGCCGCGCTGCCGGAGTGGACGGCGGCCGTGCGGGCCCATGCCGACGCGGACCCGGCGCTGAAGGGCGCGGCGGAGGCGGCGGAACGGCTGCTGGCCGTGACCGAGCGGGTGCACGAGGAGATGGCGGGTTTCGCCGACGTCGTCGCGGACGTTCCGGAGGACGCGTTCGACGTGGCGCGCCGCTACTGCCTGTGCTGCGCGGGTGCGGCCTGTCTGGGCCTGTGGGTACAGGCCCGCACCGGGTCGGTCGAGGGCTTGTGGCGGGACGGGTTGTGGCTGCGTGCCGCCCTGGACCGCCTGCTGGAGCGGCTCGGCGAGCCGTCCGCGGGCGATGCCTACGAGGAGTTCCTGGAGGAGGCGTTCGCGCTGCGCGAGCAGGGGCGGTTGTTCTCGTTGCTGCGGCTCGATCTGGCAGGAAGCGACGACCTGGCAGGAAGCAGCGACGCGAGGGAGGGGGGACCACGATGACACGGGCGCGGGCGGCTGTGACGGACAGCGATATGACCGGAGCGGGTGGCACGCCGTCAGGCGGTGGCCGGGCTGGTGGCGCGCGAGCCTGGGCCGCCGGGCCGGACGCGGCACAGGCAGAGGCGGTACATGCAGAAGCGGCGCAGCCCGGCACAGCAGCCGACGCCGCCGCCCGGGCCGCCGAACTCTCCCGCGCTTTCGGCGCCCCGGACGACCCCGACAACCCCCTGGGCTCCGCCCGGCTGCTGGAAGCCGACGAGCGCGGCGTCCTCAGCGCGGACGGGGAGGCGCTGCTGGACGGATTCGGGCTGGGCGCCGAGTATGTCCCGGCCGAGCTGGGTGGGCGACTGACGCGCCTGGACGACCTGGTGCGCGTCGCCCGCGAGGTGTTCCGCCGGGACGTGGGACTGGGGCTCGGGCACGGCATCACCTCGTTCATGGCTGCGGTCAACGTGTGGACGGCGGGCTCCGCCGCACAGCGTCGGCGTCTGGCGGACATCCTGCTGGACGGGGGCAAGGTCTCGGTCGCGTACCACGAACTGGCACACGGGAACGACTTCCTGCGCAACGAGTTCGCGGCCCACCCGGCGCCCGGCGGCTATCGGCTCGACGGCGCCAAGCACGTCATCAACAACGCCGACCGGGCCCGCGCCTGGGTGCTGTTCGCGCGCACGGATCCCCGCCCGGGCAGCCGCAGCCACTCCGTCCTGCTGGCCGCCCCCGGCGACGTACCCGCCGACCACTGGCAGCCGCTGCCCCGCTATCGCACAGCGGGGGTGCGCGGCTGCCGCCTCACCGGCCTCGCCTTCCACGACTGCCCCCTGCCCGCGTCGGCGCTCGTCGGCGCGGAGGGGCGGGGCGGCGAGGTGGCACTGCGGTCGTTCCAGGTGACGCGCAGCGCGCTGCCCGGCATGGCGGTCGGCACGGTGGACCACTGCCTTCGTACGGTTCTGCGCTTCGCGCTGGAGCGGCGGCTGTACCGGCGCCAGGTGGTGGAACTGCCGCATGCGGCAGCCGTGCTGACCGGTGCGTTCGCCGATCTGCTGCTGTGCGACAGCATGTCGCTCGCGGCCGCACGCACCGTGCAGATCCTGCCCGAGCAGGCGAGTGTGACAGCGGCCGCCGTCAAGTACCTGGTGCCCCGGCTGCTCGCACAGAGTGTGCGCGAGCAGTCCGTGGTGCTGGGCGCCCGCTTCTACGTACGCGAGGGCGACCACGCCGTCTTCGGCAAGCATCTGCGGGACCTGCCGGTGCTCAGCCTCGGCCATGCCGGCCCGACGGCCTGCCTGGCCACGCTGGTGCCCCAGCTACGGCGGCTGTCGTCCGCGCATCAACTTCCGCCGCCTCAGGACCTCTTCACACCGGGGACGGACACCCTGCCGGATCTGGCGCTCGACCGGCTGACGCTCGCCGCGACGGGAGACCCGCTGAGTGGTGCGCTCACCGAGGCGGCGGCCCGTGCCAACGACATCCCCGATCCCCTCCTGGGCTCCCTGTTGCGCGATCTCGCCGCCGACCTCGAGGACGTACGCCGCCGGGGCCGCACCCTGCCGCCCGCCGACCGCACGCCACTGGCCTCCCCCGGCGCCTTCGCGCTCGCCGGGCGGTACGCGCACCTGCTGGCCGCGTCGGCGGCCGTCGGAGTGTGGCGGTCCGCGGTCGGCGGTTTCCTCGCCGACCCGGCGTGGCTGGTCGCCGCCCTGCACCGCACCGCACGCCGCCTGGGCCTGCGCACGACCGGCGTTCCGGAACCGTATGCGACCCGGCTGGGCACCGAACTGCTCGCCCGCTACGAGGAGTCGCGCCCCTTCGACCTGTACGGCCACGTGTAAGACCGCGAGAGAGACAGGAACCGACATGTCCGTGCCGACCGTCCCCACCGAACAGTCGCTGACCGCCTGGCTCACCGACCGCGTCGCCGAGTACCTGAGGCGTCCGGCGTCCGACATCGACCCGGGCGTGCCCCTCGCCGAGTACGGCCTGGACTCGGTGGCCGCTCTGAGCCTGTGCGGCGATGTCGAGGACCACTTCGGCCTGGCCGTCGATCCCACAGCCGCGTGGGACTTCCCCACCGTGCGGGCGCTGGCCGGGCATTTGCTCACCGAGCTGGCCGCGCAGCCGCCCATAACCGAGAACCAGGAGGGTGAGGCGTGAGTGCGGACGCGGTCGCCATCACGGGACTCGACTGCCGGTTCCCTGCCGCCCGGGACGCACACGGGTTCTGGGAGCTGCTGACGCGATCCGGGGACGGCATCGGTCCCGTACCGCCGCAGCGCTGGGACCCTCAGGTCTCGGGCGGCCCCGCCGAGGGGGGATTCCTCTCGGACGCGGACGCCTTCGACAACGGCTTCTTCACCGTCTCTCCGCGCGAGGCCGCCTCGATGGACCCGCAGCAGCGGCTGATGCTCCAGTCCGCGTGGCGGGCCGTCGAGGACGCGGGCACCGCGCCGCACCGCCTCGCCGGGTCGGCAACGGGCGTGTTCGTCGGGGTGATGGGCAGCGAATGGGCGCAGTTGACGATGACGGATCTGCCCGGTATCACCCCGCAGATCGGCTCGGGCAACGGATACTGCATGATCGCCAACCGGATCTCGTACCACCTCGATCTGAAGGGCCCGTGCCTGGCCGTCGACACGGCGTGCTCGTCGTCACTGGTCGCCGTGCATCTGGCCGCGAACGCGCTGCTGTCGGGCGAATGCGACCGGGCGATCGCGGGCGGCATCAACATCGCGCTGACGCCGGCGCTCGGCTTGTTCTACGAGCGGGCCGGTCTGGCCGCGCCGGACGGGCGCTGCAAGCCGTTCAGCGCGGGCGCCGACGGGATCGGGCGCGGCGAAGGCGTGGGCACGGTCGTGCTGCGGCGCCTCGCGGACGCGGTCGCGGAGGGTGAGCCGGTGTACGCGGTGATCCGGGGCACGGCGGTCAACCAGGACGGCCGCAGCAACGGCATCACGGCTCCCAGCCGCTGGTCTCAGCAGGAGGTGCTGGCGGCGGCGTACCGGAGGGCCGGTGTCGAGCCGTTCGATGTGGCCTTCACGGAGGGGCACGGCACCGGCACGGCACTGGGCGACATGATCGAGGTCAAGGCGCTGGGCCGACTGCACGCCGGCCGGGCCCGGCCCATGGCTCTCGGATCCGTCAAGGGCAACATCGGCCACACGGAGGGCGCGGCCGGCATCGCGGGCCTGATCAAGGTGGCGCTGTCCCTGCACCACCGGACAGTCCCGGTGAGCCGCTTCGCCGCCCGTGAGAACGCCCGGCTCCGCCTCGCCGAGCACGGCGTGAGACTCCTCAAAGCTCCGCTGCGACTACCTGCCGGGCAGCCGGTGCTCGCGGGCCTGAGCAGCTTCGGCATGGGTGGCACGAACGCCCATGCGGTGCTGGAGTCGGCACCCGCACGCCGGCCGTCGGACCGGCGCACTCCACGTCCGGCCGACGTCACGTCACGTCCGGCCGACGTCACGTCACGTCCGGCCGACGTCACGTCACGTCCGGCCGACGTCACTTCACATCCGGCCGACGTCACTTCACATCCGGCCGACGTCACTTCACATCCGGCCGATGTCACTTCACATCCGGTCGACGCCACGTCGGACCCCGGCTTCCCGGGGACCGGCCTCGGTGCCCCCGTCTTCGTCCTCACCGCGCCCGACGGGCCTGCTCTGCGCCGCAACCTGCTCGCGCAGGCCGAGGCGATCGGGCGGCGCCCGCTGCCCATAGGGCCGCTGTGCCGGGCCTCGCACCGAGTGAAGGACGGGCACGCACACCGCGGCGCGATCGTCGCCGCCGACAGCGCGGAACTGGCCGCGCGCCTTCGGGAGGAGGCGGCACGCCTTCCCCGGACAGCTCTGTCACCGGCAGATCTCTCGCCGACAGGTACGCCGCAAGTGGAGCTGCCGCAGACAGGTATGCCGCGGGTGGATCTCCGGACAGGTACGCCGCAGGTGGACCTGCCGCAGACGGTTCTCTCCGAGGCCGAGGCGGCCAAGGGCCCCGCGGCGCCCCGCTCCGGGGCCCCCGGCGAAGCGCGGGTCACCGCCTGGCTGTTCACCGGCCAGGGCTCCCAGTACCCGAAGATGGGCGCACGCCTGTACCGCGAGTCGTCGCTGTTCCGCCGCCACCTGGACGCCGCCGATGCGGCTCTGGCCCCCCACACCGGGGGCTCCGTGCGCGACCTACTGCTCGGCGGCGACGCGGCCGTCCACCGGACCGGCTGGGCCCAGCCGGCCCTGTTCGCCGTGGGCCACGCGCTGGGCGCCACGCTGACCGAAGTCGGTATACGTCCCGGGCTGCTGCTCGGCCACAGCGTGGGCGAGTACGCGGCCGCGGTGCTGGCGGGCGCGCTGTCCCTGGAGAATGCGGCACGCCTGGTCGCCGCACGCGGGGCGTTGATGGAACAACTCCCCGACGGTGGCGGCATGCTCGCCGTCCAGGCACCGGCGGCCCGCCTGCGGGAGCTGGTCGAGCGGGAACCCCTGGTCGGCTTCGCTGCGCTCAACGGCCCGGCGGCCACAGTGCTCTCGGGAGATCTGGGCGCCCTGGGACGCATCGCCGCGTCCCCCGCGCTCGACGGCATACGCACGCGCCGGCTGCCGGTGTCCCACGCCTTCCACTCGCCGCTCATGCAGCCCGTACTGGAACCGTTCCGGCGCATCGCCGAGGAGTGCGCCGGCCATGCACCCACCCTGCCGTTCTACTCGACGCTGCGTGGCAAGCGGCTGGAGTCCGAACCACTGGACGCCGCGTACTGGACGGAACACATCAGCGCCCCCGTGCTGTTCGCCGACGCCGCGGCCCAGCTGCTGGACGAGCGGCCCGGACAGCTGCTGGAGCTGGGCCCAGGCCCGGTCCTGACCGGGCTCGTCCGGCGCCTCGGCGACCGGCCGACCG
This sequence comes from Streptomyces sp. NPDC002896, assembly GCF_040295225.1. NCBI lineage: Bacteria > Bacillati > Actinomycetota > Actinomycetes > Kitasatosporales > Streptomycetaceae > Streptomyces > Streptomyces sp. NPDC002896. Next base: position 332,955 of record NZ_JBEOVA010000003.1, read on the forward strand.
GCGCCGAAGCCCTGCACCCGCTGCCGGGTGAACACGGGGGCGGGCGTGAGCTGGCAGAGGTGGTGGCCGCGCTCTACCGCTCGGGCGCCGAGGTCGACTGGGCGGCCGCCCACCCGGCAGACGACGCCCCCGCCGTGCGGCTCGCCCCGTACGCCTTCTCGACCGAGACGCGCTACTGGCGCAGCGGCGGCCCGCGGCCCTCGGCGGCGGATCCCCGGACCACCGCATCGGCCTCTGCCACACAGCCCGCCCGACGGGCTGCGCAGGACACGGAACCCGTCCCACCGGCAGTCCAGGATCGCGACGCGCCACCCCTCGTACCGGAGACGGGGCCTCTTGCTGCTTCTCGGCCCGCGGACCGCGCCGAGCCCGAAGCCACGGACGGGCCCGGCCTCGGTCCCGCCCCGGGCTCCGGCTCCGGCCCCGATCCCGACCCTGGGCAGGATGCGGTGTCGTCCGCCGTCCTGGAAGCCGTCGCCCATGTCGGAGGCTTCGCGGCCGGCGACCTGTCCGAGCGGTCCCGGTTCCACGAGGATCTCGGCCTCGATTCGGTGGCGCTGATCGAGCTCAAGGCCCGCCTGGAGGAGCGACTCCCGGCCCTGGCCCATGTCCCGGTGCAGGACCTGCTCCCGCGCCTGACGTCCGTCGGCGAACTCATCAGTTATCTGCGGCAGGAGACAGCCCTGTGAACGTCCCCGTGAGCGCACCCGTCCATATCACCGCCGCGGGATCCGCGCTGCCCGGCGAACCGGTCGACAACGCGACGCTGTCCCACGCCCTCGGAGTCAACGCGGAGTGGATCGACGTCTTCATCGGCACCCGCACCCGCCACTTCGCCCGTGATCTGACGACCGGCGAAGTGCGCTGGTCCCTGGCCGACCTGTGCGCCCGGGCCGCGGCGGACGCGCTGGAGGCCGGCGGGACCGATCCGGCCGAGGTGGAGTTCCTGGTGCTCGGCACCGCCACCCCCGACCATCTGATGCCGGCCACCGTGAACCAGGTCGCCGACCGGCTCGGCCTCGACCATCTGCCCACGTACCAGCTGCAGTCGGGCTGTGCGGGCGCCGTACAGGCGCTGTCGGTGGCTCGGCATCTGATCGGCAGTGGCGAGTTCACCACCGGCCTCGCGATCGGCGGCGACGTGTGCACCAAGCACCTGGATCTGCGCCGCAACCTCGCCGAGGCGGCGCCCGGCGACCTCGTCAACTGCGTGCTGTTCGGAGACGGTGCGGGCGCCGCCGTCCTCAGCTCGCAGCCACGCGAGGAGGCCGTGGCGCTGCGCAGCGTCCTCAACCGATGCACGGGGCTGGGCCGCGAACCGGGCCAGATCATCGACTGGTTCGGGCTCGCCGATCGCCACGAATCGCGCCAGGCCCTCACCGAGGACTACAAGGCCATCGAGGAATCAGTCCCGGTGATGGCCGTGGAGATCCTGTGGGAGCTGCTCGACGACCTGCGCTGGTCGCCGGACGACCTGGACTTTCTGCTGCCGCCGCAGCTGTCGGGACGTATGACACAGCTGATCACCGAGCAGCTGGGGGTGCCCGGCGCCCGCGAGATCTCCTGCGTGGCGGACACCGGCAACAACGGCAACGCTCTGCCGTTCCTGCAGGTCGAGCAGTTGCTCAAGGAGATCACGAGCGGGCAGAAGGCGCTCGCCGTCGCGGTCGAGTCCAGTAAGTGGATCAAAGCCGGTTTCGCACTGGAGAGGCTCTGACATGCTCCAAGACACCTTCCCCCTCGCCGAGTTCGCGCGACTGGTCAGGGACGAGACCGGCCTGCCGCTCCCGGACGGCACGACCCACCTCGACACGGACTTCGACGATCTCCCGGAGTGGGACTCGCTGTACCTCCTGAAGCTGGTGACCGCGCTGGAGCAGGCACTCGGCCGCACGGTGCCCGTCGGCCGGGTGCTGGAGGCACGCAGCCTGCGGCAGATCTACGACCTGGTGGTGAGCCCGTGACCGGCACACGCATCGACACCAACACCGGCACCGGCACACAGCCCGTACGCGACCGTCGTCACACCCTGTACTTCCTGGAGTACGCGGCCAGGCAGCGGCCCGTCCACCTGGACACCGAGATCGACATGAGCGCCATCCATGCTCATCGGGACTCCGTCGGTGGTGACCGTGCCCGCCGCTACTCCACGGTGACGTACGTCCTGCACGCCGCGGGCCGCGTACTGCACCGGCACCCGGAAGCGAATGCCGTCCTGGCGCGAGGATGGCCGCGCCTGCTGCGGCGGCCCCGGATCGTGCGGTTTCCCTCGGTCACCGGCAAGCTGGCGCTGGACGCGACAGGGCCGCACGGACAGCGGATCGTGCTGTCGGCCCTCGTACCGGAGCTGGAGACGGCGTCGCTGGACGACATCCAGGATCAGGTGGACCGCTACCGCACCCGAAGCGATCGCGGGGCCGACCCGCGCACCCGCAGCGTCGGCGATGCGAACACCCGAGGCGACGCCCGCGTGACGGACGGCGTCAGTGAGGCCGGAGGAGCGGCCCCCATCCCCGACGGCTCGACCCCGCCCTCCGTCGCCGGACTCCCCGAGTTCCGGGGTGTCCGTATGCTCACCCGGCTCCCCGTCTGGCTGGGCCGCCTCGCGTTCGCCGCCGCGCTGCGCGACGCCCGGCGCCGGCCCGCAGTGCTCGGCACGGTGTCCGTCAGTTCGCTCGGCCACCGGCCCGTCGACGGGTTCCACTCCGTCGGCGGCACCGCCGTCACGCTCACCTGCGGACGCACCGTGCCGCGCCCCGTCGTGCGCGAGGACGGCCGGATCGAGGCGGCCCCGCTGATGCGGCTCGGCCTGACCTTCGACCATCGCGTCCTGGACGGCGCGGCGGCGGCAGACGTGCTCGGCGACCTCAAGTACGCGCTGGAGCAGGGTTGTTGGAACGACGAGACGGATCGGCCGGACGACGAGGCGGGACAGGCGGACCATCAGGATGGCAACGCACATGACGACGCCACCACAACCGGCGCAGGCGCGGACGCAACCGGCGCGGAGCTGTGGCGCACCCCTGCGGATCGGCGGGCCGTCCGGCCCGTGGCAGCTGATCAGGGATGAGCTCGCGGCACACGGCGCCGTACTGGTGCACTCCCGGGTGCCGGACTGGCCGTGCGGGGCCCCCGGCGGCCCCGGCACGCTGCCGGATCTGCTGGGCGAGGACGCGGCGCGGTACGACGCGCTCGTCCACCCTGCCGCGCGGGCCAGGTTCGCCGCGTCACGCGCGCTCCTCAAGTACACGGTCGCTGCCGCCCTCGGCCCCGCCGTACCGCCGCACAGCGTCGAACTCGGCTACCGGCGCGGCGGCCGCCCCTTCGTGCGGGGGCCGGGCGGACGCTACACGGTCAGCCTCAGTCACACCGAGAACGAACTGCTGGTCGGGATCTGCGAACGGAGCGCTGACGCGCAGGTGATCGGCGTCGACGTGGAGCGCGCCGACCGCGAGTTGTACGGCGCGGGGCTGGCCCGCCTGATGTGTACACCCGGCGAGCTGGCACGGCTCGAGCGCACGGCGCCCGCGTCCCGCAATCCGCTGCTGGTGCGCTGGTGGACGCGCAAGGAGGCGTACAGCAAGGCGATCGGGCAGGGGCTGGGACTGCGCTTCACCGGGTTCGACGCGGACGCGCCCGCGCACACCGGCTGGCTCTGCCGCACGTTCACGCTCACGGGCAACCCGGGAGCCCCCACGTACACCGCCGCCGTGGCCATCGGCTTCGATCAGGAAGGCACACGATGACACAGCACCACCCCACCCGTCTGAACGACCGGGACCACCCCGCTCGTCCCGGCCCTCCGGATCAGCCGCGCCACCTGGACCACCTGGCCGAGCTGAAGGAGTACGCCCGGCTGCACGCACGCAACCAGGGCCTGAGTGCCCGGGACACCGCGCGCGTCCTGAGCCGGATCGGCAGCGACACGCCGGACGCAGACGACTCCTGGGCGCGGGTCTGGGAGCTGCGCGGGGACCGACTGGCCGGACGCGGCAAGCTCCTGGACGCCTGCCGCCACTACACGCTGGCCCGCTTCCCGTATCCGGCGGACGCCCCTCGGCAGCGTGCTCAGGAGGCTGCTGTTGCCGTGTTCGACCGCTGGCGCCGGGGACACGGCGGCATCGACCGGCTCGAACTCGCGCACCCCGAGGGTGCGTTCCGTTGCTGGGCCGCCGGGCTCGACCGGGATCGCCCGTTGCTGGTGGTGATGGGCGGCATCGTCAGCGTCAAGGAGCAGTGGGCACCGCTGCTGCCCCGGCTCGCCCGCCTCGGCCACGCCGTCGTGGTCACCGAACTGCCCGGCGTCGGCGAGAACACGCAGCGCTACACGGCCGAGTCCTGGCGGCTGATCCCCTGGCTCCTCGACGAGCTGTCCGGCCGGGCCCGCACAGATGCGGCCTCCCTGCTGTGTCTGAGCTTCAGCGGGCACATGGCGCTGCGTGCCGCCGCCGAGGATCCGCGGATACGCCGGGTGCTGACGGTCGGCGCGCCCGTCGCCGACTTCTTCACGGACCCCCGGTGGTGGGAAGGCCTGCCAGGCATCACCACGGACACGCTGCGCCGCCTGACAGGAAGCGCCGACGACTCCGAACTCCGAGCAGTGCTCAAGGACTTCGCCCTCTCCCCCGACCAGCTGCGCGCGATCCGGGCCGGCGTGCGCTGTGTGGCGAGCGCCCGCGACGAGATCATCCCGCCGGGCGACCCCGAACTGCTGCGCAGCGCCGTACCGGACGTCCGCGTCAAGCTGATCGACGATGTGCACGGCTCGCCAGGGCATCCGGGGACGGTGCGGCGCTGGCTCGCCTGGAATCTGCGCGGTAATCCCCTCGGGGGCGCCCGGGGCGGGGCCGGGCGGCGGGCGGCTGCCCGCTGAGTATGCGGGCGTGGACGCGGGCGATGGCCGGGCCCGGCACGACTCCGAGTTCGTCGTGGAGCGAACGGCGTACGGTGCGGTAGGCACGCAGCGCGTCCGCGGTCCGCCCTGCACGGCGCAGCGCCTCCATGAGGTGACCGTGCAGTTGCTCGCGCAGCGGGTGCGCGCGTGCCAGCTCCATCAGTTCACCGGTGACCTCCTGGTGCCGGCCGAGCCGCAGATCGGCCTCGATGCGCAGCTCCAGTGCTTCGAGGCGCAGTTCGTCGAGGCGTACGGCAGTCGCCGCCAGTACCTCGCCGTGTTCGACCCCGGACAGCGCGGGTCCCGTCCACAGGTCGAGGGCCTGGCTCAGCAGCACGGATGCGGAGGGGAAGTCGCCCTGTGCGCAGGCCGCTCGGCCCTGCCCGTGCAGCTCGTCGAAGCGGTGCATGTCGAGTTCACCGGCGGCCACCTGCAGCAGGTAGCCGGGCGACCGGGTCACCAGCGGCGCCGCCTGCCCGGCGCTCCCTTCGGCGAGCGCCTTGCGCAGATGCGATACGTACACCTGCAGGGTGGTCGGCGCGGTGCGAGGCGGCCCGTCGGGCCACAGTTCGTCGTAGAGCGTGGACGCGGGCACGACTGTCCCCGCGCGGACGAGCAAGGTGGCCAGCACAGCGCGCTGTTTGGATGCCGAGGGCGTACGGGGTGCGAGGCGGACGGGACCGAGCAGACGGAAGCGCATGACGGCGGCAACTCCTCTCACTCACCTGTGGCCCGTAAGAGTGCCGCAGCACGTGGGTGCGCGACGGGAGGACCGCTGCGGCAGCACGGGACAGCGCCTGGAGCGGCAGGGAACTGTCCCTGACTTCGCACTGGAGCCCCGCTGGAGCCGGTGCGCGGAGGAGCGGCCCGAGCAAGAACGGGTCCCCGACCGCCGGCGTTGAACGCCGCCGCTCGCTCTCCACGCCCGGGCCTTGCTCGCGCCGACGGCACATGCGACGGCGCCGACACGTACGACAACTCCGAGAGGGTCGAAGCCAGGGACCGGGCGTCACCCCACCGACGAGTACGCCACGACACCCCGCAGCAACGCGTCCACCGCCTTGCGCGCGTTCTTCGGCACCGTCGACCCCTCGACCGGTGCTGCGGCCGAGATCTGGCCCAGTACGTCGATGACCTGCTTGCACCAGCGCACGAAGTCGCCGGCCGGCATCTCCGCTTCGCTCAGCACCTCGTCGAGGCCCTTGCCGGAGGCCCACATGTACGCGGCCCAGGCGAAGCCGAGGTCGGGCTCGCGCTGGCCGACACCTTCGGTCTGGTTGATCCGGAAGTCCTCCTCCAGGGCGTCGAGCCGACCCCAGATGCGGACCATCTCGCCGAGCGCCGCCTTGGCCTTCCCTGACGGCAGCTTGGGAGCGAGCGCGTCGTCACTGACCCGCGCCTCATACACCAACGCCGAGACACATGCGGCCAGTTCTGCCGGGTCCAGTCCCTCCCACACGCCTTCGCGCAGGCATTCGCTCGCCAGCAGGTCCAGCTCGCCGTAGAGCCGTGCGAGGCGCTTGCCGTGCTCGGTGACCTCGTCGCCGCGCAGGTAGTCGAGCTCGGTGAGCAGGGCGACGATGCGGTCGAAGGTCCGCGCGATGGTGTTCGTACGGCCTTCTATCCGCCGCTCGAGCTGCTTGGTGTCCCGCAGCAGCCGGTGGTAGCGCTCGGCCCAGCGGGCGTGGTCCTCGCGCTCGTCGCAGCCGTGGCACGGGTGCGCGCGGAGCTCGGTGCGCAGACGGGCTATTTCCCGGTCGTCCGCGGCCGCCGACCGCTTCTTGCGGTGGCGGTCCGGCACGATGTGCCCGGCCTTCGTGCGGAGCGCCGACGCGAGGTCGCGGCGGGACTGGGGGCTGCGCGGGTTGAACGACTTGGGGATGCGCATCCGCTCCAGCGCCTCGACGGGCACCGGGAAATCAATCGTCGCGAGCCGCTTGACCTGCCGCTCGGCGGTGAGCACGAGCGGGCGCGGCCCGTCGTGGTGCTCGAAGCCGCGGTGGCCGTTGGTCCGCCCGGCGGGCAGGCCGGGGTCCAGGACGAGCGCAAGGCCGGCGAACTTGCCGGTCGGGACGTGGATGACGTCACCGGGCTTGAGCTTCTCCAGCGCGACCGCCGCCTCGGCCCGGCGCTGCGAGGCGCCTTGCTTGGCCAGCTCGGTCTCGCGGTCCTTCAGCTCGCGGCGCAGGCGCGCGTACTCCTCGAAGTCGCCGAGGTGGCAGGTCATCGAGGCCTTGTAGCCCTCCAGGCCCTCCTCGTTGCGCTGCACCTGGCGTGAGATGCCCACGACCGACTTGTCGGCCTGGAACTGCGCGAACGACGTCTCGAGGAGTTCGCGCGAGGTGTGCCGGCCGAACTGCTCGACCAGGTTGACCGCCATGTTGTACGACGGCTTGAAGCTGGACCGCAGCGGATACGTGCGCGTGCCGGCGAGGCCCGCGACCTGCTCGGGGTTCATGCCGCGCTGCCAGAGCACCACGGCGTGGCCCTCGACGTCGATGCCGCGGCGTCCCGCACGGCCCGTCAACTGCGTGTACTCACCGGGCGTGATGTCGGCGTGCTGCTCGCCGTTCCACTTGACGAGCTTCTCCAACACCACCGACCTGGCAGGCATGTTGATGCCCAGGGCGAGTGTCTCCGTGGCGAACACGGCCTTCACAAGGCCGCGTACGAACAGCTCCTCGACGACCTCCTTGAAGGTGGGCAGCATGCCCGCGTGGTGCGCCGCGATGCCGCGCTCGAGGCCCTCCAGCCACTCGTAGTAGCCCAGGACGTGCAGGTCCTCGCCGGGGATGGAGGCGGTGCGCTCCTCGACGATCTCGCGGACCTTGGCCCGCGCCTCCTCGTCGTTGAGTCGCAGCCCCGCGTACAGGCACTGCTGGACGGCCGCCTCGCACGCGGCGCGGCTGAAGATGAACGTGATGGCGGGCAGCAGCCCTTCGGCGTCGAGCCGCTCGATGACCTCGGGCCGGCCCGGTGTCCAGATCCGCGACCTCTGCCGCCGCTCCCGCTCACGGTCGGCCTCGCGCATGTTGTTCCGCCCGCGGCGCCGGTCACGTCCGAAGGACTGGCGGCTGTCCTCCATGCGCGCCATACGCGTCAGATCGGGGTTGACGGCCTTCTTGTGGCCCTCGCCCTCCTCGAAGAGGTCGTACATCCGGCGCCCGGCCAGGACGTGCTGGAACAGCGGCACGGGACGGTGCTCGGAGACGATCACCTCGGTGTCGCCGCGCACGGTGTCGAGCCAGTCGCCGAACTCCTCCGCGTTCGACACGGTGGCCGACAGTGACACCAGCGTCACCGACTCGGGGAGGTGGATGATCACTTCCTCCCAGACGGCGCCGCGGAATCGGTCCGAGAGGTAGTGCACCTCGTCCATCACGACATAGCCGAGGCCGCGGAGCGACTGCGAGCCCGAGTACAGCATGTTGCGCAGCACCTCGGTGGTCATGACCACGATCGGTGCGTCGGAGTTGATGCTGTTGTCGCCGGTCAGCAGGCCGACCTTGCCGGGGCCGTAGCGCTTGGTCAGGTCGGTGTACTTCTGGTTGGAGAGCGCCTTGATGGGCGTCGTGTAGAAGCACTTCTTGCCCTGCTGGAGCGCGAGGTGCACGGCGAACTCGCCGACGACTGTCTTGCCGGAGCCGGTCGGCGCGGCTACCAGCACACCCTTGCCCGCCTCGAGCGCCTGGCAGGCCTCTATCTGGTAGGGATCGAGGCCGAAGTCGTACATCTCGCGGAAGGAGGCGAGCGCGGTGGCCTGCTCGGCAGCGCGCTTACGTGCTGCCGCGTACCGCTCGGCCGGTGAGAGGTCCTCTGTCATCGTGCTTTCGAGACTACCGGGACGCACTGACAACCGACGATCATTAACCGTATCGTCACGTAACCGCTGGTCAGCGCGGGGAGCTTCATGGTCCGACGGTTAGCCCACGGACCGTCATGGTCCGAGGACGCGGGCGGCCCCCGCCACGCACTCGGCGGCAAGCGGCAGCGGTCCCAGCGGCTCCCCGTCCGCGTACCCCGTGACACCCTCCGCCACCAGCTCGACCCGGGCGGCCCGGTGCACGGTGACCTTGGGATGCTCGAGGTGCGTGCCCTTGTACACACGCGGAAAGACCCGCAGCAGCGTCCTGCGGCTGCAGTCCCCCACCACCGTGACGTCGAAGAGCCCGTCGGTCAGGTCGGCCCCGGCGCAGATCTTCATGCCCCCGCCGTACGAGGACCCGTTCCCGACGGCGACGAGGGTCGCCTCGACCTCGTGGACGGCCCCGCCGTCCAGCGTGATCTTGTACGGGACGGGCCGGAAGGCGGCGAGTTCGGCGACCATCGCGAGGTCGTACTTGAAGCGCCCGGCCGGCAGCCGCATCCGGTTGCCCCGGTCGTTCACCCGCGAGTCGAAGCCGGAGGCTAGCACGGTGCCGAACCAGGTCCCGTCGACCCGCCCCAGGTCGATGTCGCGCACCCGGTTCTCCTTGAGTGCCTCCGCGACGACCCGGCCCGCGGCCGCGGGGTCGCGCACGGGCAGCCCCAGGGCCCGCGCGAAGTCGTTGCCGGTGCCCACGGCGACAATCCCGAGTGGTGTCCGCGTCCCGGCAACGGCCTGCAGGGCGAGGTTCGCCATGCCGTCGCCGCCGACGGCTATCAGCGCGCCGGTGCCGTCGTCGACGGCTTCCCGGGCCCTGTGCAGCCCGTCGGCGGCGTCCGCGCCGAGGATCGTACGCACGGAGAAGCCGGCCGTACGCAAAGCCGAAGCGGCCGGCTGCGCTGCATGAGCGCCCCGGCCGCGTCCCGCGGTGGGATTGACGAAGAGGGTGATCTCGCTGGTCACCGGGGGACCCTACAGCGAGCCACCCTCCTCACGTCAGGTGACGTCGTCGAACCCGTTGATCCGCTCCCGGTCCGAGCTGGCCTGCTCGGGCAGGGCAGGGGTGGCGGAGACGGCTTCGATCTCGCCGACGTCCTCGGGGGTGAGATCCAGATCGGAGGCCTCGTCGTCGTCAGGGCCCTCGGCCGCGATCTTCGCCCGGCGCCGGTCGTTCAGCAGCGAGAAGGCAGTCGCCACGAAGTACAGCACCCAGATCGGTCCGGCGAGCGCCAGCATCGTCAGCGGGTCGGTGCTCGGCGTGGCGACGGCCGCGAAGACCGTGATGCCCATGATCATGCCGCGCCACCAGCCGAGCATGCGCTTGCCGCTGATCGCCCCGGTGAGGTTGAGCATCACCAGCAGCAGCGGCAGCTCGAAGGAGAGCCCGAAGACGACCACCATGCGCGTGATCAGATCGAGCAGGTCGTCGAGCGGCAGCTGGTTGTCGAGATCCGCGGGCGAGAACTCGATCAACACGGTCGCCATGGTGGGCAGCGTCTTGTACGCGAAGAATGCACCGCCGAGGAAGAGCGGGGCGCCGGTGGCCACGAACCACACGGCGTACTTCTTCTCGTGCCGGTGCAGGCCCGGGGCCACGAAGCCCCACAGCTGGTACAGCCAGATCGGAGAGGCCAGCACCAAGCCGGACATGAGCGACACCTTGAGCGCGAGCGTGAACGGTGTCAGCAGACCGTTCAGCACGATGCGGGCGCAATTGCCGCTCTCCTGCTGGGCCAGCTCCGAGAAGGTGGAATCGCACCCGATCGCTTGCAGGATCGGGTTCGTGAAGAACTCGATGATGTCCTTGTAGAAGAAGGCAGCGGCGATCGTGACGACGACGATGGCCAGCATCGCCTTCGCGAGCCGGTTGCGGAGCTCACGCAGGTGTTCCGCGAGGGGCATCCGCCCCTCGGGATCCTTCTCCTCTTGGCGGGCAGACTTGAGCAACCCACGTCCTCATCTCGTGCGGCAGGCCGACCATCGTCGGCCCTGTGTCAGCGCTTGGTCGAGTCCGTCGGCTCGGTGACCGGCCGGGAGCTGGTCACATCGCCGGGCGCGGCCTGGATGGTGCGCTGAGCCGGGGGCTGCTCGTCGTTCGGCGGGTCGGCCGGGGCCGTCTGCTGCCCTTCCGACTTCATCGCCTTGGCCTCGCTCTTGAGGATGCGCGCGGACTTGCCGAGGGAGCGAGCCATGTCCGGAAGCTTCTTCGCGCCGAACAGCAGGATGATGACGACGAGGATGAGAATGATCTCGGGTGCGCCGAGCCTTCCGAACATATGCGTTTACCTTCTCACCGAGGCGGCAGGGGCGGGGTTGCTGCCCGACTGGTCGGACAGCTGTCCGACCACCGTGCTGGCAGCGATCGTAACGCTCAGGGGTGAACGCGGGGCAATCCCTGTGCGTACTCCCGGTCTGCGGCCCACGCCTCGTTCTCCGGGCCGCGATTCAGCAGCGTACCTGTCGAACCTGGGAAGTAGACAGGGAGAAGCTGTCCGAGAAGCTTTCGAAAAGTCAAAGAACATCCCTGGTCGTGCGCGCGGCACCGACCGCCGCGCGCTCCAGGTCCTCGGCGGCGCGATGGATACGACGTGCGGAATCGGTGACCTGGCGCCCCAGCCGCTGGGCCTCGATGAAGACCCGGACGGCCAGTACTCCGAGGACAGCAAGCCCACAGAAACCCACAGCAATCGCCAGCATCGGCCAGAACATGTCGGTCAGCCTAGACGGTCGAGTGGAGGCGCAACGTCCGCACTCCACCGCCGGTGAGGAGTTCCACAATGCGTTCACCCGCGGGCTTGCGCACCGCAGCTCCGCATTCTGGGCAGGTGAACGAGTAGAAGGTGGTGCGGCGGCTGGCACCGATGGCGAGCCGCAGCGCACCGGCGGCGAGCTCGAAGCGGGCGCGACAGTCGGGGCATGCGGCCCGGAAGACCACAGGAGCCTGACCGGGCGCCGCGGCTATGGCCGACGCCCCCTGCATTTCGGACGTCGCCGAACTGCTCACAGCGCATGCTCCTGCCTGTCGTAGGGCCGGTCTGCGGAGGCCGTCGGGTGCCCGGCCGATGCAGCCGCCCGGGCGTCCGGGCCTCCGGCCGAGGCATCGGCCGCCCCTCCATCCCGCCCGCCCGGCAGCTGCCCACCCGGCGTGTCGGCGCGCCCAGCGCGCGGCACGCGCGGCGCTTCGGTCCGTCCACCGGTGGGCTCGCCGGCAGGCGGACGCGGCTGGTGCGGGCCCGGGCCTGTGCCGACCGGCTCGTCATAGGCCGCGAGCGCCTCGCGTGCCGCCCGCTGGGCGCTCTCCGCGAGGTCCTGCGGGGACACGATCCGGCCATCCCGCCCGAGCCGCAGCGCGAGCCGGCGCAGGCTGGCGGGGTCGGGCGTGCGCAGTGTGATGCGCAGGCCGCCCTCGGGCAGCTCCTCGGCGCTGTCGTGCGGGTAGTACTCGGCGACCCAGCGGCCGCCCGGCCCGACCTCGACGACCACCTCGGGATCCTCGGCAGCGGGCTGCACCAAGCCCTCGGAGAGGTCGCGCAGCTCGACCTCGGGTGGCGCGGACGGCTCGTCGAGGATCCGGATCTCCGCGACCCGGTCGAGCCGGAAGGTCCGCCGGGCCTCGGAGCGGCGGCACCACGCCTCCACGTACGTGTGCCCGACGCTCACCAGCCGGATGGGGTCGATCTCCCGCTCGGTGAGTTCGTCGCGGGAGGGCGAGTAGTAGCGGATCCACAGCCGTCGCCGCTCGGAGATCGCCCGGTCGACGTCCGCGAAGACACCGCCCTCGGACTCGAAGGTGACCGAGAGCCGGGAGCTGGCGCCGGCCGCCTCGCCCGCCGCGGCCTCCAGCTTCGCGGTGGCGCGCAGCAGCGCCTGCCGGTCGCTCTCGCGTAGCCCCGGCAGCGTCGCGACGGCACGCGCGGCGACCAGCAGCGCGGTGGCCTCGTCGGCGGCGATCCGCAGCGGCTCGGCAGCTTCTGCGGCGAGGGCGCCTGGGTTGCGCCACCAGATCCGCTCGCCGTCGGTGTCGATGTCGAGCAGGTCGCCGCCGCGGAAGCTCGTCCCGCACAGCGGCAGCACGTCGAGGTCGGAGATCAGCTCGTCCTCGGTGATCCCGAAGGCGCGGGCGACGTCGGCGACGCGCGCGCCGGGGCGCTCGCGGAGATACGTCACCAGGGAGAGCATCCGCCGGGTCTGGTCGATGGCGTTGGCTGCCATTTCGGTTACGTCCCTCTCAGCCCTTGGCCACGGCGCGCAGCCGGTCCACGACGTCCGCCCGCAGCTCGGCGGGCTCTAGGACCACCACGTCGGGCCCGAACTCCACCAGCCAGGCGTCCAGGCCGTGCCCGTACGGAATCTCCAACTCGTCCCAGCCGTCGCCGAGTTCCCGTACGGAGACGGCCTTGGCGCGCAGCGGGTAGCCCGCGCCCGCCCGCAGTCTGATCAGGGCGCTGCGGTCGGCGGTCTCGCCTGCCCAGCTCGCGACGGTCTCGCGGACGGTGACGACGTCGGGCACGGCGGCGGTGAACTTCCCGGGGCGGTTGCGCACCTTCCCGGTGATCCGGGAGAGGCGGAAGACGCGCTCGGCGCCGCGCTCGCGGTCCCAGCCGGCCAGGTACCAGTGGCCGCGCCAGCACTCCAGCGCCCAGGGCTCGACCTGGCGCAGCTCGGGGCGGGCAGCGGTTGCCTTGCGGTACTCGAAGGCGACGGGGCGGCGGTCGCGGCAGGCGAGCATCAGCGGTTCGAAGGCCGCCTCGTGGACGGGGATGTGCGGCTCCAGCGCGCCATGGGCCTCGTACGGGTCGACGTTCTCGGGGAGGCCCGCGGCGCGCAGCTTCTGCAGGGCGCCGCTGGCGGCTCCGGCGAGCCGCGCCTGCTGCCAGACCTTGGCGGCGAGGCCGAGGGCGGCGGCTTCCTCGGCGTCGAGCGTGATAGGCGGCAGCCGGTTGCTGTCGCGGCGGGCCAGGTAGCCCACCTCGCCGTCGAGGTTCTCCACGGTCTCGATGACCAGGCCGAGCTCACGCAGATCGTCCTTGTCCCGCTCGAACATGCGGTTGAAGGAGTCGTCGGAGCCGGCTTCCAGGTAGGCCTCGATGGAGCCGCGCAGCTCGCGCTTGCTGAGCGGCCGCCGCGTCCCGAGCAGACACAGCGCCAGATTCATCAGCCGCTCGGCCTTGGAGATGGCCATCGACGCCCTTCCCTATGATGCTTCGATCGTCGACCGTACCGCTCCGCGGTGTCGCGGCAAAAGCCGAGGGCCCATGCCAGAAGGCATGGGCCCCACTCCTGACCGGTTGTGATCAGGGCTGCTGACCGGATGTGATCAGCACTCCCGACTCACCGGATGTGATCAGTCAGGTGTTCCGACCAGTCGGCCAGGGCGTCGACTCAGACCCCGACCAGGTCGCAGACGAAGATCAGGGTCTCGCCCGGCTTGATGCGGCCGCCGCCGGCGCCGCGGTCGCCGTAGGCGAGGTGCGCCGGGATGGTCAGCTGGCGGCGCCCGCCGACCTTCATGCCCTGCACGCCCCGGTCCCATCCGGCGATGACCTGGCCGACGCCCAGCTGGAACTGCAGCGGCGTGCCGCGGTTCCAGGACGCGTCGAACTCCTCACCGGTGGAGAAGGCCACGCCCACGTAGTGGACCGAGACGGTGTCGCCCGCCTTGGCCTCCGGGCCGTCGCCCTCCCAGATGTCCTTGATCTCGAGGTCCGCCGGCGGCTCGCCGCCCGGGAAGTCGATCTCGGGCTTCTCGATGCTCACGTCTATTGCTCCTGCTTGGTACGGATGGGCAACGCGGACAGTCTTACATCTTCGCCAGGATGTCGACGGAGAAGACCAGCGTGGAGTCCTTCTTGATGTCGCTGCCGCTCGGCGGGTTGTCGCCGTAGCCCAGGGCCGGCGGGACGACGACGAGGACACGGCTGCCGACCTTCTTGCCGGTCAGCCCCTGCGACCAGCCCTTGACGACCTGCTGCAGCGAGAATGAGGCGAGCTGGCCGCGCGAGTACGTGGAGTCGAACTCCTTCCCACCGTCCCACAGCACACCCTTGTACTGCACCAGGAGACTGTCGGTGGCCTTCACCTCCTCGCCGTCGCCCTCGATCACGTAGTTCGACACAAGGTCCTTCGGAGCGTCCTTCTTGGGGACGTCGATGGACGGGGCGTTGCCGTCGGTGTTCGTGCCGACCTTCGGCAGGTCGATGTTGTCCTGCGCGACGACCTTGCCCTTCGCGGAGCTCTTGGGGCCGAACGCGTTCACGATGTCGACGACGAAGACGAGGGTGTCCGTCCCCTTGATGCCTGCCTGCGCGTTGCCCTCCGAGCCATAGCCCATGGACGGCGGAATGGCCAGCTCCACGCGGCTGCCGACCTTCTTGCCGACCAGCGCCTGGTCCCATCCGGGAATGACCTGGCCGACCCCGATCGGGAACGCCGAGGGCGCACCGCGGTCGTAGGAGTTGTCGAAGACCTTGGCCGTGCTCCAGATCTGGCCGAGGTAGTTGGCCTGCAGATAGTCGCCCTTGGCAACCTCCGCGCCCGTGCCCTCGATCAGGACCTTCACCGCGAGGTCCTTCGACGGCTCACCCGAGCCCTTGGCGACGGTCGGCTTCTGGCCGAACTCCGTACCCGCCGTGACCGCGGGCACCGGCCCGGACACGATCTTCGCGGTGGGCTCCGCCGAGGCGGAAGGAGACGGGCTGGACTCGGCCTTGTCGGCCTTCTTGTCGTCACCACAGCCGGCAAGCGTGAGTAGGCCGGCGGGAACGGCAAGGAGCAGGGAACGTCGGCGCACGGTGGGGGCCTCGTATCGGTCGATCTTGTAGTTGACGTGCGCGCAACTCTACGGGCAGACGAGGGCGCCGTACGAGGAACGTACGGCGCCCCGCGTTGCGTACTGCTGTTCCCGGTCACATACCGGCGATCAGCTTCTCCACCCTGTCGTCGACCGAACGGAACGGGTCCTTGCACAGCACGGTGCGCTGCGCCTGGTCGTTGAGCTTGAGGTGCACCCAGTCCACCGTGAAGTCCCGGCGCTGCTCCTGGGCGCGGCGGATGAAGTCGCCGCGCAGCCGGGCACGAGTGGTCTGCGGGGGCACCGACTTGCCCTCGAAGATCTTCAAGTCGTTGCAGATACGGGCGGCTTGTCCCTTCTTCTCGAGCAGGTAGTACAGGCCCCGGCGGCGGTGGATGTCGTGATACGCGAGGTCTATCTGCGCGACCCGCGGATGCGACATCGTCATGTTGTGCTTGGCCCGGTACCGCTCGATGAGCTTGTACTTCATCACCCAGTCGATCTCGGTGCCGATCCGGTCGAGGTCCTCCTGCTCGATCGCGTCCAGCGTGCGGCCCCACAGCTCCAGGACCTGCGCGACCGTGCCCGTGCGGATGCCGCGGCGCTCGCAGAAGTCCAGGGCCTTCTCGTAGTACTCCCGCTGCACCTCGAGCGCGGAGGCCTCCCGGCCGCTGGCCAGCCGCACCTTGCGGCGGCCCGTGATGTCGTGGCTGACCTCGCGGATCGCCCGGATGGGGTTCTCCAGCGTGAGGTCCCGCATGACCGTGCCCGCCTCGATCATGCGCAGCACCAGGTCGGTGGCGCCGACCTTCAGCAGCATCGTCGTCTCGGACATGTTCGAGTCGCCGACGATGACGTGCAGCCTGCGGTAGCGCTCGGCGTCCGCGTGCGGCTCGTCGCGGGTGTTGATGATGGGCCGGGAGCGGGTCGTGGCGGAGCTGACGCCCTCCCAGATGTGCTCGGCACGCTGACTCACGCAGTACACGGCGCCGCGCGGCGTCTGCAGCACCTTGCCCGCACCACACAGCAGCTGCCTGGTGACCAGGAACGGAATGAGGATGTCCGCGAGCCGGGAGAACTCCCCGTGCCGTGCCACCAGATAGTTCTCATGGCAGCCGTAGGAGTTGCCCGCCGAGTCGGTGTTGTTCTTGAAGAGATAGACGTCGCCCGCGATTCCCTCCTCGTGCAGGCGGCGTTCGGCGTCCACGAGCAGGCCTTCCAGAATGCGCTCGCCTGCCTTGTCGTGCGTGACAAGTTCGGTCACATTGTCACATTCCGGAGTTGCATATTCCGGATGTGATCCGACGTCGAGATAGAGGCGGGCGCCGTTGCGCAGAAACACATTGCTGCTGCGGCCCCATGACACGACACGGCGGAAGAGGTACCGCGCCACCTCGTCGGGAGACAGGCGGCGCTGTCCCCTGAACGTACACGTGACGCCGTACTCGTTCTCCAGCCCGAAAATGCGGCGGTCCATGAGTGAACATTACGCCTGATGCCCAGCAGTGAAACCGGGTTCGACAGCACCGTTTCGATCATTTTCCGAAGTGCCCGCCAACTTCCTGGTGCCGCCGGGAGCTGCGAGGACGCGCCCACCGGCCAGCAGAACAAGCAGCGCGGCGCCCGCCACGGCCCCCGGAACCGCGAACCCCCACACCGCTCCGCCCCACTCGACGACCGGCCCCGCGGCGGCAGTTCCCACCGACGCACCGACCGTGAACGTGGTCACCAGCCACGAGAACGCCTCTGTCACCGTGCCGCTCGGCGCATGCCGGTCCACGATGATGAACGCACACGCGATGCACGGCGCGAGGAACACACCCGCAAGGGCCGTCAGCGCCGTCATCGCGACGGGACCGGGCATCATTATCAGCGGCAGATAAAACAGCGCGAGCAGCGCCACCAGGCCGCGCAGCCGCCTCTCGGGCGCCCCACTCCACTGCCGCGCACCGTACACGGCACCACCGGCCAGGGCACCCAGCCCGATCGCCGCCATCAGCCAGCCGTACACCGCATCGCCCCCGTGCCCATCGGCGTACGACACCGCGGCCACCGTGATGGAGCCGAGCGCCATACCCACGAAGAGAAGCGAGGCCAGCAGGACCAGAAGCCCCGGCGAGCGCAGTGCGCCCAGCCAGTGCGCCTCCCGAGGCGCCGAACGCCACGTGCGCGACGGCTCGGACACCACCACGGACAGCGCGCCGAACAGCCCGACGGCATTGACGATCAGCAGCGCGGCCTGCGCGGACCACAGCGACACGCACACCGTGACGAGCAGAGGCCCGACCGTGAACATGACCTCCTGGGCCACGGCATCCATCGCGTACGCCGTGTGCAGCTGGTCCTCACGCCGCAGGATCCTCGGCCACAAGGCCCGCAGGCCGCCCTCCAGGGGCGGCGCGAACAGGCCGGCGACGATCATCGAGGCATGGGCGAGCCAGAGCCGGTCGGTGCCGGCGAACGAGAAGACCGCCGCCCCCAGAGCGGACACGACCGCCGCGGGCAGCTGCACACGCGGCTGCCCGTACAGGTCCACGAGCCGCCCGAGCACCGGCTGCCCGACGGCGTTCGCCACCCCGTACACCGCCGCCAGCGCCCCGGCGAGGCTGTAGGAACCGCCCTCCGCCCGCACGAACAGCACGATCGCGATCGCCGCTGTGGCATTCGGCAGACGGCCCACCAGGGTGCCCACGAGCAGCCGCGCCGCGTGTCTCGTCCGGAGAATCTCCGCATATCCCGCGGCCATGCCCAGCCCCACCCTCTCCCCCGCACCAGGGCGCCCGCCGCCCGTTCGAGGTGATCGAAGTTTTACGTATAACGTCGTCCGTCATACGTACCATGAGCCCAGTTCGCCGGTCTACTTCATTGCGCCGGATTCCGCCGGGCCGGCAAGGGGCGAAGGCACACGGCACAGCACGGAAGGAGTCCCCCGTGGCGCGGACCACGAGCAAGGACGTGGCCCGGGCGGCCGGAGTATCCCAGGCCGCCGTCTCCCTCGTCCTCGGCGACAAATGGCGCGGCCGCGTATCCGAACCCACCGCCCAACGCGTCCGCGACGCCGCCCGGCAACTCGGCTACCGGCCCAACCTCGCCGCCCGCAACCTCCGCCTCGGCCGCACCCGAACCGCACTCCTCGTCGTACCGGCCCTCACCAACGAGTTCTTCGCCCGCGCCTACACCGGCGCCGCCCGCATCGCCGCCGAACACGGCTTCGGCGTCGTCCTCTACCCCTCGCCCGAGGGCATCGGCCCCGCCCGCGACCCCTTCGACTCCGCGGCAGCCGCCCTCGACGGCGTCATCGCCTCCTCCATGGCCGCCGACGCCCTCGCCGCCATCCGCGGCGACGAACTCCCCCTCGTCATGCTCGACAGCAACCCCGACGACAGCCCGGGCGCCGCCACCGTCAACCTCGACCTCGCCGACGGCATGCGCCAGATCACCGACCACCTCCTCGCCCTCGGCCATCGGCGCTTCCTGCACATCGCCTCGGC
Organism: Streptomyces sp. NPDC002896; assembly: GCF_040295225.1. NCBI lineage: Bacteria > Bacillati > Actinomycetota > Actinomycetes > Kitasatosporales > Streptomycetaceae > Streptomyces > Streptomyces sp. NPDC002896. The sequence continues at coordinate 351,995 of NZ_JBEOVA010000003.1, forward strand.
CATCAGCTCCTGGACCTTCGAGGTACGCGCCCAAGCCCTCACCGCCGCACTCAGGGACGTACCCGGCGCCGATCTGCGCACCGTGACCACCGAGCTGAGCATCGACGCCTCACGGGCGGCCACCGAAGCCGCGCTCACCGCCCCGGGCCCTCGGCCCACCGCCCTCATCTGCGACGACGACTTCCTCGCCGTCGGCGCCTGCAAAGCCGCACGACGACTCGGCCTACGAGTCCCGGAAGACCTCTCCGTGACCGGCTTCGACGATCTGACTCTCGCCACCGCCGTCGACCCGGAACTCACCACCGTGCGGCTACCCGCGGAACACGTGGGTGAGCGAGGCATGACCGCGCTCCTCGCCGTACTCGACGGCCGGCCCGTAAGCGCCGCCGACCTGCCGGTCCAGCTGGTCATGCGCGACTCGACAGCGCCACCACCTGCACAGCCGTGACCCAGGACTGCGCCCCGCACACGACCGCGCCCCCGGCCGAAAGGCAACGGGGGCGCGACGTACAAGCAGGGCGAGCGCGGGCTACTCGTCCTCGGAATCCTCAACATCGTCCGGCGACACCTTCGTGACCGCCGACGAACCATCGCCCTCAAGCAGACGCGACAGCTGACGCCCCACAATCCGCTTGAACTTCCGCTTCTGCGGGCGCGTACGGTCCAGAACCGCCACCTCGAGCCGCTCCGCGGGAATCTCCCGCTCACTGCCGTTGGTGTCCCGCGACAGCGCCTGCACAGCCAGCTTCAAGGCCTCAGCAAGCGACATACCGTCCCGGTGACGCTGATCCAGATAGCTGCTGATCTGCTCCGCGTTGCCACCGACCGCGACCGAGCCGTGCTCGTCCACGATCGACCCGTCATGCGGCAGACGATAGATCTGATCGCCCTCGGGGGTCTCCCCCACCTCCGCGACCACCAGCTCCACCTCGTACGGCTTCTCCGCCGCACTGGAGAAGATCGTGCCGAGCGTCTGAGCGTAGACATTCGCCAGACCACGCGCCGTCACATCATCACGGTCATAGGTGTAACCACGCAGATCGGCATAGCGCACACCGCCGATCCGCAGATTCTCGTACTCGTTGTACTTGCCGGCGGCCGCAAAACCGATCCGGTCATAGATCTCGCTGAACTTGTGCAGCGCACGGGACGGGTTCTCACCGACGAACACGATGCCGTCGGTGTACTGCAGCACGACCAGGCTGCGACCGCGGGCAATGCCCTTCCGGGCATACTCGGCCCGGTCGGCCATCGCCTGCTGGGGTGAGACATAGAACGGCGTCGACACCGGCTGTCCGTCCCTTTCTGTCAGTGGTTCTGTCGGTCACGCAAAAGGACCCGCAAACGGATCCGACAGGTACGGATCAAAGCAGAGCGGCCCGCGGACCGTCAGGCTGCTCCAGGCGCCGCTCCAGGATCGACCGCGCGATCTGAGAGGACTCATCGGCGGTCAGCTTCCGGAACCCGTCATCGGTGATCACAGTCACAATCGGATAGATCCGGCGAGCAACATCCGGACCACCGGTCGCCGAATCGTCATCGGCCGCGTCATACAGAGCCTGCACCACAAGCGTCGTGGCCTGCTCCTCGGTCAGATCCTCGCGGTACAGCTTCTTCATCGCCCCACGCGCGAAGAGCGAACCCGAACCCGTGGCCGCATAGCCGTGCTCCTCGGAACGGCCACCCGTCACGTCGTACGAGAAGATCCGGCCCTTCTCACGATCCACGTCATAACCCGCGAAGAGCGGCACCACCGCCAGCCCCTGCATGGCCATACCCAGGTTGGAACGGATCATCGTGGAGAGCCGGTTCGCCTTGCCCTCGAGCGAGAGCTGCGCCCCCTCAACCTTCTCGAAATGCTCCAGCTCCAGCTGGAAGAGCTTCACCATCTCGACAGCGAGACCGGCCGTGCCGGCGATACCCACCGCCGAATACTCATCGGCCGGGAACACCTTCTCGATGTCCCGCTGCGCGATGACATTACCCATCGTCGCCCGCCGGTCACCGGCGAGCACCACACCACCGGGGAACGTCACGGCGACGATCGTCGTGCCGTGCGGCGCCTCGATCACACCCTGCACGGGCGGCAGCGACCGCTTGCCCGGCAGCAGCTCCGGCTGATGCTCGGACAGGAAGTCCATGAAGGACGAGGATCCGGGCGTCAGGAAGGCAGCTGGTAGACGCCCGGTGCTACGAGTATTGGCTTCCACGAGGTTCCTTCCAGATAGGCGGCAGCCCGACGAACAGTGTCGGGATCATCTCCCAACTTGCCGATGGCCGAATTGCAGTTGAAGCACAGTACGTCACGGACCCTACCCGTGTTGTGGCAGTGATCCACATGTACAGCCGAGGCCTTTAGAGACAGATCACACAGGGCCGACAGAGGGCCCGCGACCCTTCACGGGAGGCCTTTTTGCGCGCGAAGGCCGTCCGCGGTTGCACTTCCCGGCACCGCGAACAGCGCTTCACGCCATGCTCTTCAGACGCTAGAGCCGCCCCCGCCCTTCACCTTCCATTCGAAGGTAAAGAGGTCTTACTCCCCGCCCTTCTGGACGAACGAGCGCACGAAGTCCTCGGCATTCTCCTCGAGTACGTCGTCGATTTCGTCCAGAACGGAGTCCACGTCGTCGCTGAGCTTCTCCTGGCGCTCCTTGAGGTCCTCCGAAGCCTGCGCGTCCTGCGCCTGCTCCTCGACCTCCTCCGTGGAGCGCGTCGCCTTCTGCTGGCCGCCGCCGGTGTCCTTGGTCGCCATAACCCTCACCCCGCTCGATTCGCCCGACTCGGTTCGATCGGTCAAGATCAGACCCTACAAGCAGGGTCCGACATCGGCCCCGCCGTTGTTACAACGTCCGGGGACCACCTCGATGATTCCCACACGCAGTCCTTTTCAGCCCCGGCAGCCAGGTCCGGGCTACCAGGGGTGGTCAGCCCCCGTCAGCCGCCGGAGAGGACCCTGACCAGGTCCTCCGCCGTGCGGCACCGGTCCAACAGTTCCTTGACGTGATTACGCGTTCCGCGAAGCGGCTCCAGGGTGGGCACCCGCTGGAGCGAGTCGCGGCCCGGCAGGTCGAAGATCACGGAGTCCCAGGAGGCGGCGGCGACGTCGTCGGCGTACTGCTCGAGGCAGCGGCCGCGGAAGTACGCGCGTGTGTCCTCCGGGGGCTTCGCCTCGGCCCGCTCGACCGTCTCCTCGTCCAAGAGCCGCTTCATCTTGCCGCGGGCGACGAGACGGTTGTAGAGGCCCTTGTCGGGGCGTACGTCGGCGTACTGCAGGTCGATGAGCTGCAGGCGTGCGGCATCCCAGTCGAGGCTGTCGCGGCGTCGGTAGCCCTCCATGAGCTCTCGTTTGGTGACCCAGTCGAGTTCGCCGGAGAGGCTCATGGGGTCGTGTTCGAGGCGGCCCAGGACGTCTTCCCAGCGGGTGAGGACGTCTTTGGTCTGGTCGTCGGCGTCGGCGCCGAAGCGTTCCTCGACGTATTTGCGGGCGAGCTCGTAGTACTCCATTTGCAGCTGGACCGCGGTGAGCGTGCGGCCGCTGCGGAGGGTGACGAGGCGCTGCAGTGTGGGGTCGTGGGAGACCTGGTGCAGGGTGCGTACCGGCTGGTCGACGGCGAGGTCGACGGCGATGAAGCCGTCTTCGATCATCGACAGGACCAGTGCGGTGGTGCCGAGCTTGAGGTAGGTGGAGATCTCCGACAGGTTGGCGTCGCCGATGATGACGTGCAGCCTGCGGTATTTCTCCGCGTCGGCGTGGGGTTCGTCGCGGGTGTTGATGATGGGGCGTTTGAGTGTGGTCTCGAGGCCGACTTCGACTTCGAAGTAGTCGGCTCGCTGGCTGATCTGGAAGCCGTGTTCGTGGCCGTCCTGGCCGATGCCGACGCGGCCGGCGCCGGTGACGACCTGGCGGCTGACGAAGAACGGGGTGAGGTGGCGCACGATGTCGGAGAAGGGGGTTTCCCGCTTCATCAGGTAGTTCTCGTGCGTGCCGTAGCTGGCGCCCTTGTTGTCGGTGTTGTTTTTGTACAGGTGGATGGGCTGGGCGCCTGGGAGCTGGGCGGCGCGTTCGGCGGCTTCGGCCATGATGCGCTCGCCGGCCTTGTCCCAGAGGACGGCGTCCAGGGGGTTGGTGACTTCGGGGGCGCTGTATTCGGGGTGTGCGTGGTCGACGTAGAGGCGTGCCCCGTTGGTGAGGATGACGTTGGCGAGGCCGATGTCCTCGTCGGTGAGCTGGCTGGCGTCGGCGGCCTCGCGGGCGAGGTCGAAGCCTCGCGCGTCGCGCAGCGGGTTCTCCTCTTCGAAGTCCCATCGGGCGCGGCGCGCCCGGTGCATCGCCGCCGCGTATGCGTTGACGATCTGGGACGAGGTGAGCATGGCATTGGCGTTGGGGTGGCCGGGGACGGAGATTCCGTACTCCGTCTCGATGCCCATTACTCGCCGTACGGTCATGCGGCCCTCCTTGCCCGGCGGCGCCCTCGGTCGGGGGCGGCGCTCAAGTACCGCTGGTGCTCCGGTGCGTGTGCGGTGCCCGTCCCCGCACTGCGCGACTCGGCGGTACCGAAGAGCCTAGAACGCCTTTGCGCTGGTGGGGAGATCATTTTCGTCTTTGCTCTCGCTCGGGTGTCGCCACGGTGAGGAGCTGTGTGCGGTCTGTCAGTATCAAGAAAGCAGTCGGCTGCGGGTACCCGTGGAGGACACCCGCAGCCGTCCTGTCTTTTACAGGTACTGACCGGTGTTCGCCACCGTGTCGATGGAGCGTCCGGTGTCTGCGCCCTGCTTTCCGGTGACGAGGGTGCGGATGTAGACGATCCGTTCGCCCTTCTTTCCGGAGATGCGTGCCCAGTCGTCCGGGTTTGTGGTGTTCGGCAGGTCTTCGTTCTCCTTGAACTCGTCCACGCATGCCTGGAGGAGGTGGGAGACGCGGAGGCCCTTCTGGTTCTGTTCGAGGAAGGCCTTGATGGCCATCTTCTTCGCGCGTCCGACGATGTTCTCGATCATGGCGCCGGAGTTGAAGTCCTTGAAGTAGAGGACTTCCTTGTCGCCGTTGGCGTACGTGACCTCGAGGAAGCGGTTTTCCTCTGATTCGGCGTACATCTGCTCGACGACGGACTGGATCATGCCGTGCACGGTGGCGGCCTTGTCATGGCCGTGCTCGGTCAGGTCGTCGCTGTGCAGCGGAAGCCGCTCGGTCAGGTACTTGGCGAAGATGTCCTTCGCCGCTTCGGCGTCCGGGCGCTCGATCTTGATCTTCACGTCCAGGCGCCCTGGGCGCAGGATCGCGGGGTCGATCATGTCCTCGCGGTTGGAGGCACCGATGACGATGACGTTCTCGAGGCCTTCCACGCCGTCGATCTCGGCGAGCAGCTGGGGGACGATGGTGTTCTCCACGTCCGAGCTGACGCCGGAACCCCGGGTGCGGAAGAGGGACTCCATCTCGTCGAAGAAGACGATGACGGGTGTGCCCTCGCTGGCCTTCTCGCGGGCTCGCTGGAAGACCAGGCGGATGTGGCGCTCGGTCTCGCCGACGTACTTGTTGAGGAGCTCGGGGCCCTTGATGTTCAGGAAGTACGACTTCCCGGCGGGCTGGCCGGTCACCTCGGCGACCTTCTTGGCAAGGGAGTTGGCGACGGCCTTGGCGATCAGTGTCTTGCCGCAGCCGGGCGGGCCGTAGAGCAGCACACCCTTGGGGGGCCGCAGCTCGTGCTCCTTGAAGAGGTCGGGGTAGAGGTAGGGGAGCTCCACCGCGTCCCGGATCAGCTCGATCTGGCCGCCGAGACCGCCGATCTTCTCGTAGGTGATGTCCGGGACCTCTTCGAGGACCAGCTCTTCGACCTCGCTCTTGGGCACGACCTCGTAGACGTAGCCGGAGCGGGGTTCGAGCAGCAGGGCGTCGCCGGGGCGGATGGTGACGTCCAGCAGCGGCTCGGCGAGCCGTACCACCCGTTCCTCGTCGGTGTGCCCGAGCACCAGGGCGCGCTCGCCGTCCTCGAGGATCTCCTTGAGGGTGACGATGTCCCCGACCCGCTCGAACTCCATGGCCTCGACCACGTTGAGCGCTTCGTTGAGCATGACTTCCTGGCCGCGCCTGAGCTCGTCGAGCTCGACGCTGGGGCTGACGTTCACCCGGAGCTTGCGGCCCCCGGTGAAGATGTCAGCGGTGCCGTCCTCGTTCGCCGTGAGGAAGACACCGAAGCCGGCCGGCGGCTGTGCGAGCCGGTCGACCTCCTCCTTGAGGGCCACGATCTGGTCTCGGGCCTCACGGAGCGTGTTCGCGAGCCGCTCGTTCTGTGCGGACACGCCGGCCAGGTTGGTCTGCAGCTCGACGATCCGCTCTTCGAGAATTCTCGTATGGCGCGGAGAGTCGGCGAGCTTGCGGCGCAGGACGGCGATTTCCTGCTCGAGATAGGCAATCTGACCGGCAGGGTCGTCGGACCCTCGACCCGGGCGGATGCCGCGGTTGATGTCGTCGTCGTGGGCTGCCACGGTCCTCACCTCCTCCAAAGGGAGCTGGACGCTTCCAGACCCTACCTGGGTGGGTGTCGATTGAAACCCCTAGATCACAAAGACGGTCGGGGTGTGTCCGATCTTCACCCTTGCGCTGCCCTTCACGCCAGGGGAATACCCACCCAACAACATCGGAAAGCGGGCGGTTGTATCGTCGAAGCGTTCAACACCCGTCAGACCTGGCCCGACTTGCGAGTGGGGCCGGTGGTCTCGGCGAAGGGAAATGGCAGGAGATATGACCGTGCAGGACGAGGCCGGCGCCGACAGTGAGGCTCTGGAGGTCTGGATCGACCAGGACCTGTGCACCGGCGACGGGATCTGCGCCCAGTATGCACCGGAGGTCTTCGAGCTGGACATCGACGGTCTGGCCTATGTGAAGAGCCCTGCCGACGAGCTTCTGCAGACTCCGGGGGCCACAACGCCCGTTCCACTGCCGCTTCTGCGGGATGTGGCCGACTCGGCCAAGGAATGCCCGGGCGAGTGCATCCATGTACGTCGCATTTCGGACAGGGTCGAGGTGCACGGACCGGACGCTGAGTGACCGCGCTGCTGCGCAGCGCCATGAAAAGCAGGGGCCCGGGCGGGAATATCTCCGCCCGGGCCCCTTGCCGTGTCTGATGCGTCACATTTTCTTTGCCGGTGCCTGTGTGTGCCGCGGGCTGGACGGCTGTGTCTGTCGCCGTCCGGGCGGCTGTGGGGTGCGCTGCTGTGCGCCGGAGCGTGTCAGACGCCGAGTGCCCCGGCGGGTGTGGAGCGCACGAACGTGCCGTTCTTCCACTGCCACTTGACCTTCTGCTGCAGGTCCGGGCAGCAACTGGGTACGTCGGGCGACGAGTAGCCGAGCAGGGTGGCGGTGACGGCTCCGTGCTCGACGGCGAAGTCGGAGACCGTGAGGCGGTCCTTGGGGGCGACGAGTGTGGCCACGACGCGGGGGGCGGCGTCCCGGTCGGTGGGCTGCGTGATCACGTAGACGCCGTTCGGCGGGGTGCCCGAGCCCGCATCGCAGCGCACGACGGCGACGGTCTCGGGTCTGCCGTCGCCGTCGAGGTCCCCGGAAGCCTTCTTCTGCACCACGGTCTTGGCGGAGCCGCAGTTGAGGCCGAAGTCGACGGCAGCCGGGTCCGGGGCGTCGGCCACAGCGGAGTGGCGGGTTTCCGGCTGGGCGGCGGTGGCGGCTTCGGACTGGAAGATGGACGAGCCCGCGACCACGGCGGCGAGCGCGGTGGCGGTGGCCACCCAGTGGATCGGGCGGGTCTGGGTGTGTGCCAGTTCCGGGACGGCGGATTGCTGCACTAGGAGCGTCTCCTGCGAGGGCTGTGCCGGTGGGGGTGGCCAGCATGGTGCCATACCTCACACTGAGGCGGAACGGCGGGGTCCGGTGGAGCTGGCGGTACGTCAAGGAAACAGCGCCGTTGAGTAGTTCTCGGGTGGCTTCCGGGAACTGGGCGGGGAGATTTGTCCGTTGAAGTGCCGTTGGGCGGCTGGTGTGTGGGCTCTTCCTTACGGCACTTCTTCGCGGCGCTTCTTCACGCGGGGCACGCCGCGCTGTTGGGCTTGGTTCGCTGCAGTCGGCAGGTCGGGCAGGACGAGTCCTCCGCGCCTGTCGTGAAAAGGGGGGCGGGCCAGGCCACTCGGTCCAGGGGCTCGCGGCGGGCGGAGGACCGACGAAGGGCCGCCGGCGGGGTCAGCGCGGCGGCCCTTTGAGTCGTGCGGTCGACGGCCCGCGCGTCAGCGGGGCGTGCCTCCGTCGGCGTTCGGTCCGGAGTAGTCCTCGCCGTAGGCGCCCTTCGCGGGGCGGCGCCGGCGCGTGGGGGGCTCAACGCCGTCCGCGAGGCGGCGGGCGGTGAGCAGGAAGCCGGTGTGGCCGATCATCCGGTGGTCGGGCCGGACGGCGAGACCCTCGATGTGCCAGTTGCGGATCATCGTCTCCCAGGAGGTCGGCTCGTTGAAGGAGCCGATCTCGCGGATGGACTCGACGGTCCGCGCGAGCTGGGTGGTGGTCGCCACGTAGCAGCAGAGGATGCCGCCGGGGACGAGCGCCTTGGAGACGGCCTCCAGGCACTCCCAGGGGGCGAGCATGTCGAGGATGACGCGGTCGACGTCGGTGTCCGACAGGTTGTCCTGCAGGTCGCCGACGGTGAGCTGCCAGGCGGGGTGCGGACCGCCGAAGTAGCGCTCCACGTTCTGCCGGGCGATGTCGGCGAAGTCCTCACGGCGCTCGTAGCTGTGCAGCATGCCGTGGTCGCCGACGGCGCGCAGCAGGAAGGTGCTGAGCGAGCCGGAGCCGACGCCCGCCTCGACGACGCGTGCGCCGGGGAAGATGTCGGCGAAGGCCAGGATCTGCCCCGCGTCCTTGGGGTAGACCACGGCGGCGCCGCGGGGCATGGACAGTACGTAGTCGGGGAGCAGGGGGCGCAGCGCGAGATAGGCGACGTTCCCCGTGGTGCGGACAACGCTGCCCTCGGGAGCGCCGATCAGCTCGTCGTGCGGGAAGGACCCCTTGTGGGTGTGGAAGTTCTTCCCGGCCTCGAGCGTGAACGTGTAGTGGCGGCCCTTGGGGTCGGTCAGCTGTACCTGGTCCCCGACCTTGAAGGGCCCGCGCCTGCGGGCGGCACCGGTCGGTTCGGACATGTGACCAGCCTACCGGTCCTGGCCGGGGCCGCTGACCACGTGGGCGGTGCCCTCGGCGGGTGAAAGCTCTCGGCACAGGGCGCGCCTCGGAGACGATCCCAGCCCTAAGAAGCGGGCCGGGCCATCGCCTTGACGAAGGCGCGCTCCACGTCGGCCGCGGACAGCACTCCGTAGATCTCTCCGGTGTCCTCGACCACCAGGTACTCGGTGGCGGGCGTCGCGCGCAGCACGTCGAGGAGCTCCTCGCCGGCTAGCTCGGCGGAGACCCGCATGCCGTCGGTCAGCTCCTGCGCGAGACCGCTGACCGCGACCCAGGGCCTGCGGTGCTCGGGCACGCCGACGATGGCGGCCTCGCGCACCACCGAGAGCGGGTCGCCGTGTGCGTCGACGACGACGAGGGCGCGGGCTCCGGCCTCGTTCGCGCGACGCAGCGCCTCGGACAGCGGGGTGTCGGTGGTGACCGGGACGGCCCGCCGGGTGAGGGTGCGGGCCCGCAGCTCGGGCAGGTGTTCGCGGAGCCGGGCCATACGGAGGCTGTTGCCTGCGCCGGTCCAGATGATCGCCGCGAGGATCGCCGCGAGCAGGGCGTCAGTGACGGTGTCCATGCCGCTGATCTGCTCGGCGCCGGAGCCCAGGGCTCCGGACTGGGTGAGCATCGGCAGCCCGACGAGTACGGAGATCGCAAGGGCGCGGCCGACCCAGGCCGCGGCGACCGTGCCGCTCATGGGCTTGCCGGTGATCTTCCAGATGACGGCGCGCAGCATGCGGCCGCCGTCCAGCGGCAGCCCGGGGAGGAGGTTGAAGGCGGCCACGATCAGGTTGGAGATCATCAGGCCCGCGAGGAGCACGCCGGGCACGGTGTCCCGCTCGACGACCTGCATGCCGGCGTAGAAGGCCCCGGCCAGTACGAGCGAGAGCAGCGGCCCGACGAAGGCCAGCACGAACTCGCGCCCGGGTGTCTCCGACTCCTTCTCGATCTCGGAGACGCCGCCGAAGAACTGCAGCTGGATACGGCGTACGGGCAGCTTGAAGCGGAGTGCCGCGACGGTGTGGGCGAGCTCATGGACGAGGACGGACGCGTAGAAGGCGACCACGAAGAAGAGGGAGGCGAGATAGCGGGCGGCGCCGAGCTCCGGCAGCACGCGGTCGAGCTGTCCGGCGAAGACCCAGGTGATCAGCGCCGCGACGAGGAACCAGCTGGGCGCGACGTAGACGGGCACACCGAAGGGCCGTCCCATGAGCAGCCCGCCGCCGGGCCCCCGCGGCGGCTTGCCCGGCCCGCCCGGGCCGGGCCCCGTCTGCGGGCCTTGCCCTCCCGGCCCTCCCGCGGACCCGCCGGACGAGGATCCGCCAGCGCCACCGGCGTGACCCCCGCCGCCTCCACTGCCACCGGCCTGACGCTCCGCAGCCGTGCCGCCCCAAGGCCCTGCAGATCCGACGACCGACGGTTCGCTGGGCCGCTCGCCGCGCGAAGGCCCTGCCGGCCCGTCGGCCGGGCGTCCTCCGGGCGCGCTGGCGTGCTGTGCCGCGGAAGCCTCGTTCCGCCGCTCGGCCGTGTCGGCTGTTGCCTGTACCCCGGAGCCATCCGGGCCGCCCTCGCCGGCGCCGCCGTTCGGTCGGCTCGCGGGCGCGTCTACGGACTGGACCTTCGCGGCATCGGATCGCTGCGTCGCGGAAGCATCCACCGGACGGTCCTCGGGGCCACCGCTCGGCCGCTCTGCGGTGGTGTCGCGCCCCGTCTGCGCCGCGGTGGCGTTGCTTGGCGTCTCAGCGCCGGAATGGGAGGACGGGACTGAAGGCGCGGCCGGATCCGAAGGGGCCGGCCGAGTCGACGGTGCGGGCGGACTCGTAGGTGCGGACGGCCCAGACGGGTGGGCCGGCTGGGCGTGGGGGTCCGGTTCGGCGGAGTCCGGCACATTCGGGTCGGGGCGCTCCGGCGCGAGCCCGGCGCGGTCCCCGTTCGCGAGCGGGGCGTCGTCCCCGGAGCCCGCGGGCGGTGCCGTCCGCTCGGACGGGGCATCGGCGCCGTCCGAGCGTGACGGAACGATGCGGCGCTCGTCCGCTTCGCTGTTGCCCGACCGCGGCTGTCCGCGCCCGCCGCTCTCGTCCACGGTGTCCCCTCGTTCGAAGCGTCCCTCGCCCCTGCTGTCGCCTGTCGCGGTCATGCAGGGCGAGTGGGTCTGCTCGTCGATGGTATGCGGCCGCTCCCTCGCGTTCCGCCCCGACTCCCCCTCTCTCCGCCCGGGTTGCCTGCCCGTACGGATGCGGGTACAGAGCTGTATGCGTACGGCATTGTCAGTGGCGGGCCGTAAGGTCGTCGTCATGGAAACCAGCTCCGACGGTGCCGCGGCGGCCGCGCCTTCTGCCGTGGCTGCCGCGCCTCCGGCGTCGCTGTCGCCCTCACGTGCCGGCGACTTCATGCAGTGCCCGCTGCTCTACCGGTTCCGGGTGATCGACAGGCTGCCCGAGAAGCCGAGCGAGGCGGCCACCCGCGGCACCCTGGTGCACGCCGTACTGGAGCGGCTGTTCGACGCCCCTGCAGCCGAGCGTACGGCGCCGCGCGCGAAGTCGCTGATCCCCGGCCAGTGGGACCGGCTGCGCACGGCGAAACCGGAGCTGGCGGAGCTCTTCGCCGATGCCGACGAGGAAGCGGCTGGCGAGCGGCTGGCCCGGTGGCTGGCCGAGGCCGAGGCGCTCGTGGAGCGCTGGTTCTCGCTGGAGGACCCGACCCGGCTCGAACCCGCGGATCGGGAACTGTTCGTGGAGGCCTCCCTGGACTCGGGGCTGAAGCTGCGCGGCATCATCGACCGCGTCGACGTGGCGCCCACGGGCGAGGTCCGGATCGTCGACTACAAGACGGGCAAGGCCCCGCGCCCCGAGTACGCGGAGGGCGCCCTGTTCCAGATGAAGTTCTACGCCCTGGTGGTGTGGCGTCTCAAAGGCGTCGTGCCGCGCCGCCTGCAGCTGGTCTACCTGGGCAGCGGTGACGTCCTGACGTACGACCCGGTCATGGCGGATCTGGAGCGCGTGGAGCGCAAGCTGCTGGCGCTGTGGGACGCCATCAGGCTCGCAACGGACACGGGCGACTGGCGGCCGCGCCCGACCAAGCTGTGCGGCTGGTGCGATCACCAGGCGTTCTGTCCGGAATTCGGCGGGACTCCCCCGCCGTATCCGCTTCCGATCAGAACGCGCGCGTCCGGCGGTGACCGCCTCCCGGTCGATCCGGTCGGCCCCATCGGTGATGAGCTCCCGGTTGCCGCGGCTGGATCCGCCGGCGGATCCGAGGCCGAGGGCCGCGGCACGGCCGGATCCGGCGGCACGTCCGAGGCCGAATAGCCGCGCCGCGGCCGGATCCGGCGGCACTTCACCCGAGGCCGATGGCCGCCCGCTCCCCGCCGGTACTGCCCACCGTCGGCCATCACCCCCCGTGCGCGGCGACGGGCGCCGACAGCAATCAGCCACCCTCCAGGGCGCCCGGGGAAGGCGGTGCCGCGCAGGGCAGAATGGGCCCGGCCTAGCGAAGGAGAATTACGTGGCGATCCGCGTCCTACTGGTCGACGACCAGCCGCTGCTGCGCACGGGGTTCCGGATGATTCTGGAGGCCGAGCAGGACATCGCGGTCGTCGGCGAGGCCGGGGACGGCCTGCAGGCGCTCGACCAGGTCCGTGCTCTCCAGCCCGATGTCGTCCTGATGGACATCCGCATGCCGCGCATGGACGGGGTCGAGGCGACCCGGCAGATCACCGGGCCCGGCCGGGACGGTCCGGCGAAGGTCCTCGTGCTCACCACCTTCGACCTCGACGAGTACGTGGTGGAGGCGCTGCGGGCGGGCGCCAGCGGCTTCCTGCTCAAGGACGCCCCGGCGAACGAGCTGGTCCAGGCGATCCGGGTGGTCGCGGCGGGTGAGGCGATGCTCGCGCCGAGCATCACGCGCCGGCTGCTCGACAAGTACGCGGGTCATCTGCCGTCCGGTGACGAGCCGGTGCCGGACACGCTGCACACGTTGACCGAGCGCGAGGTCGAGGTGCTGAAGCTGGTGGCCCGCGGCCTGTCCAACGCCGAGATCGCCGCGGAGCTGTTCGTGAGCGAGACCACCGTCAAGACGCATGTGGGGCATGTGCTCACCAAGCTGGGCCTGCGCGACCGGGTCCAGGCCGCGGTGTACGCGTACGAGAGCGGTCTGGTGCGGCCGGGCGCCCAGTAGGCTCCCGGACATTCCCGGTCTTCCAGGCCTTCCCGGTCCTCCCGGACTCGCCGGGTCCAGCTACCGGGAACACTAGCCACCCCGAACACCAGCCACCGATAACAGCGGAAACGCCGAGGGCCGCCCTCTCGAGAGCGGCCCTCGTTGCACAGCACCCGCTGGGTCCCCGGTGCGCGGCACGCGAGCCCCACGCGGCTCGGTGCCGGCTCAGCCCTTGCTGATCTCCCAGAACCGGAAGACCGTCGACGCGTCGAGGCAGTTCTCCAGGCCGTACACGCGCTCGTGGACGACCGCGTACTGCTTGGCCTGCCACACGGGGACGACAGGCAGCTGGTTGGCCACGATGTCCTGGAGCTGTGCGTACTGCCTGTCGGTCGCGGTGCGGTTGCTCTGGGCGGCCGTGCGGGGAATGATCTTCCCGGTGATCGTGCTGTTCTCGTAGCGGTTGTCGAGGACGTTGCCGTCGCCGAAGAAGGGCTGCGTGAAGTTGTCGGGGTCGGGGTAGTCCGGCACCCATCCCTTCACATAGACGCCGTACTTGCCGGCCTGAATGTCCTTCTCGTACTCGTCGAACTCGACCGACTTGACGTCGGCGTCGAACAGTCCGCTGGCGTTGAGCTGCTTGGCGATCGCCTTGAACTCCTGCACGGTGGCCGGGCCGTAGCGCGACGGGGTCGCCCACAGCGTCAGCTTCACCTTGCCCGTGATGCCCTCGGCGCGCAGCGCCTCCTCGGCCTTCTCGGGCTGCGGCCGGGCGCCATAGGTGTCGAAGAAGGCGGTGTTGTGGCCGCCGATGCCGGCCGGGATGATCGAGTAGAGCGGCGTGGCGGTGTCCTCGTACACCTCGTTGACGAGCGCCTCCCGGTCGAGGAGGTAAGCGATCGCCTTGCGCACGCCGAGCTTGCCGACGACCGGGTCCTCCATGTTGAAGACCAGGTGCTGTACTTCGGCGCTGGAGCCCTCGACGACGTCGATGCCGTCGCTCTTGCCGGAGGTGTTCTGCTGGATGTCGGCGATGTCCTGCGCGGCGAGTCCGCGGTAGGCAAGGTCGATCTTGTCGTTCAGCAGCGCGTTCTTCAGGGCGGTCTGGTCGCCGTGGAAGAACTTGATGGTCATCCCGGAGTTCTTGACCTCGGCGGTGCCCTTGTACTCCGGGTTGACGGAGAAGACCGCCTCCTTCTTGTTGAAGGAGTCGAGCTTGTAGGGCCCGGAGCCGACCGCCTTGCCGTCGGTGCGCAGCCCGTTCCTGCCGTACTCGCGGTGGTCCACGATCGAGCCGGCGCCGGAGGCGATCTTGCTGGGGAAGGTGGCGTCGGCGTACTTGAGCTTGAAGACGACGGTCTTGGCGTCCGGGGTCTCGACCTTGTCGAGCATGGGGAACATGATCGCCGGACCGGCGTCGTCGTCGATCTTCATCATGCGGTCGAAGGAGAACTTGACGTCCTTCGAGGTGAGCGCGTGGCCGTTGCTGAACTTCAGGCCGTCGCGCAGGGTGCACTCGTAGATCTTGGTGCCGGCGTCGGTGAAGCCGCACTCCTCGGCGGCCTCCGGAGAGGGCTCCGTGGCGCCCTTGGGGAAGCTCAGCAGCGACTGGAAGACGTTGTTGAACAGCAGCCACGAGCCGGGGTCGTAGCCGGACGCCGGGTCGGTGGCGAGGACGTCGTCCGACATTCCCATCACGACGGCCTCGCCCTCGTCGGCCGAGGCGCCGTCCTGGGAGCTGCCGCAGCCGGCCAACAGGGCGGCGGCCAGCCCCGCGCTGAGGGGCGGGACCAGCCACTGGTTGCGCATTTTCACCTACGTGTGCCTTGTCGTCGTTCTCCGAAGGGGCTCTGGCCTGCGATTCGGGCCAGGTCAGCCGCTCATGCCGCGGCTGAGCTCCCACAGCTGAAGGGTCGAGGAGGAGTTGAGGGCCCACTCCGTGCCCGTGATGTCGTCGCGGGCCGCGATGTACTGCTTCCCCTGCCACAGCGGCAGCACCGGGACGTCGTCGGCGACGATGTTCTGGATCTCCTGGAGACTGCCGGACGCGGCGAGGCGGTCGGCCTCCCGGCGCGAGTCCGGGATCAGCTCCTTGCGGATCGTGGAGTTGGCGTACGGGGAGCCGAGGAAGTTGTCCTTGTCGAGGAACGGCGCAAGGAAGTTGTCGGGGTCGGGGAAGTCCGGGAACCAGCCCATGCCGTAGACCGCGTACTTGCCCTTGGACTCGTTCGGGCGGAAGGTCGCCCACTTCTCGCCCTTGATGTCGACGTCGAACAGGCCGCTGTCGTTCAGCTGCTTCTGCAGCAGCTCGAACTCCTTCTTGGTGGCGGGGCCGTAGTGGTCGGTCGTGTAGTCCAGCGTCAGCTTCACCGGCGTCGTGATGTTGGCCCTGGCCAGAATCGAGCGGGCCTTGGCGGTGCTCGGGTCGCCGTACTTGTTGAAGAACGAGTTGGCGTGGCCGGTGATGGTGGCCGGTACGAGCGAGTACAGCGGCTCGGCGGCCGTGCCGTAGACCTCCGACGCGATCTCACCGCGGTCGACGATCTGCGCCATCGCCTGCCGGACGGCCTTGCTCCTGACCTGCGGGGCGTCGGTGTTGAAGCCCAGGTAGCGGATCTCCAGGCCGGGCATCTCGATGAGCTCGATGTCGCTGCGCGCTCCGCCGTTGGAGTACTTCTCGATCTGCTCGGGGGACATGGTGCGGGTCATGATGTCGATGTCGCCCTTGTCGAGCGCCGCGCCCATGGCGTCGGCACTGGAGAACGACTCCATCTCGACCTTCTCGTTCTTCGGGGTCAACTCGCCCTGGTACTCGGGGTTCTTGGTGAAGACCGCCTTGACGAGCTCGTTGTTCTTCGTCTCGACCTCGACGGTGTAGGGACCGGAGCCGTCGACGTGGAATCCGTCACGCAGCTTGTTCTTGGAGTAGTCCTTCGGGTTGACGATGCCCGCGGCCGGCGTGGCCAGTTTGTACGGGAAGGTGGCGTCCGCGGTGTTGAGGTGGAAGATGACCTCGCGGTCGCCCTTGGTCTCGACGGTGTCGATGCTGGACAGCAGACCGGCCACTCCGCTGTCGCTCTTGATGGCGCGGACGCGGTCGATGGAGTACTTCACGTCCTCGGCCGTGACGGCGCTGCCGTCGGCGAACTTCAGGCCCTTGCGCAGGGTGCAGGCGTAGCGCTCGTTGCCGTTGTCGCTGAATCCGCACTTCTCCGCGGCCTCCGGCTCCGGCTCCCCGTCGCCGCGCGGCAGGGCCATCAGGGTCTGCAGCGTCTGCCGCAGGATGTTCCAGGTGCCGACGTCGTAGGCGTACGCCGGGTCGAGGGGCGCGGGGGCATCGGCCGATGCACTGAACCGGTCGGTGGTGCCGACGACGATCGCCTTACCGTCGTCGCCTCCGCTGTCGGAGCCGCCGCAGGCG
Organism: Streptomyces sp. NPDC002896; assembly: GCF_040295225.1. Taxonomy (NCBI): domain Bacteria; kingdom Bacillati; phylum Actinomycetota; class Actinomycetes; order Kitasatosporales; family Streptomycetaceae; genus Streptomyces; species Streptomyces sp. NPDC002896. The sequence goes on from NZ_JBEOVA010000003.1 coordinate 368,734, forward strand.
GCGAGGGCGGGGGCGAGCAGGCCGGTGACGGCCGCCAGAACCAGGATCTTGCGGTTCATGCTCGAAGTTCTCCAGAGCTTTAGATGCCCGTGCCACCCGGCAGCGGGGGGTGGGTGCTGACGGGGCACAGACCGGTACGGCGATGTTCTCGCGTCGACATTAGTGCGCAGCGCAGGGCGGCCCGCCGGGGCTGGAGTTGAGGGTTCATCACGCAGTGACACCGGGCGTGGACACACCGAAAACCCGCCAGAGGGAGCTTTCATCCGGTGCTGAACAAATGGGACACAACGCTTCCTGCGCCCCTACTGCATTCAGGGCTTCGGCACAACGGGAGGGACCTGTCGACCCCTGCGTCGCGTGGGAAACGTCACAGACTCAAGGGTGCTGGTGGGAGTCTGTTTTCGGCCAGCCGACATCACGGTTCGGCTTCATCGACGGTGAGCGGGCTCCGGGACGGTCAGTTGAGTGTCACCAGACCCTGGAGGAAGGGCAGGTCGACCTCTTCGAGCGAGGTGACCACGGTGCGTCCCGCCACCGGTGCGATCGGGGCGACCGAGGGGACAACCACCACCCTGCAGCCCGCGGCCTCGGCGGCGGCGACGCCGGTCGCGGTGTCCTCGACGACGGCGCATCGGGCCGGGTCCGCTCCGAGGCCGGCGGCGGCGAGCAGATACGGGTCCGGGTACGGCTTGGTGCGCTCCACCTCGTCCCCCGCGATGGTCAGGGCGAAGTTCTCCCGCCCGAGCGAGTCCAGGACGCGGTCGATGATGCGCCGGTGGGACGCGGAGACCAGAGCCGTCGGCACCTCGTGCGCGGCCAGTTCGGCGAGCAGCCGGGCGGCGCCCGGCATCAGCGGCAGTCTGCCGTTCAGGCGCTCCTCGAACACGTCGTTGAGCAGCACCGTGAGCTCCGGGAGCATGATGTCGGCGCCGGTGGCCTCGATGAGGAATCCGGCGCTGCGCGTCATGGGCCCGCCGACCACCACGTGGCGCCATGACTCGTCGAGCACATGGCCGAGACCGGCGAAGACCTCGACCTCGGCGTCCCACCAGAAGCCCTCGGTGTCCACCAGGGTTCCGTCCATGTCCAGGAGTACGGCCTGCAGGGCGGAGCCATCGGCCGAACGGGTACCGACTACGGGGACCGTACTCGTCATCCGCGCACACCTCCGTGAGGGACGAGAAGGCCGGTTCCCAGAGGGGAACCGGCCTGCACTGGATCGACCAGTGTACGACTCGTCCGCGGTGCGCGCTCTGTGAGTTTCTTCGCGCGTGTCACGGCATGTCCTGCGGGTACCGGCAGGGGGCGCGAGTACCCGCGGGAGGTGCGGGTGCTGCCATGACGTGCGGGCTTCCGCAGGAGGTAGCGGTTCCCGCAGGAGGCAGCGGGTACCTGCGCTACCGCGCGTTGAAGTACTTCGCCTCCGGGTGGTGGATGACGATGGCGTCGGTGGACTGCTCGGGGTGGAGCTGGAACTCCTCCGACAGCTGCACACCGATGCGCTCGGGCTCGAGGAGCTGGGCGATCTTGGCGCGGTCCTCGAGGTCGGGGCAGGCCCCGTAACCGAGGGAGAAACGGGCCCCGCGGTACTTCAGCGCGAACATGTCCTCCATGTCGGCCGGATCCTCACCGGCGAAGCCCAGCTCCGAGCGCACGCGCGCGTGCCAGTACTCCGCCAGCGCCTCAGCCAACTGAACGGACAAGCCGTGCAGTTCGAGGTAGTCGCGGTAGGAGTCCGACGCGAACAACTTCGCCGTCTCCTCCCCGATCCGCGAGCCGACGGTGACGACCTGCAGGCCCACGACGTCTGTCTCGCCGGACTCCTCCGGACGGAAGAAGTCCGCCAGGCACAGGCGCCGGCCGCGGCGCTGTCGCGGGAAGGTGAACCGGGTGCGCTCGTTGCCCTGCTCGTCGAGGATGATCAGGTCCTCGCCCTTGGACACGCACGGGAAGTAGCCGTGGACCACGGCCGCCTCGAGGAGGCTCTTGGTCTGCAGCTCGTCCAGCCACCCCCGCAGCCGCGGCCGTCCCTCGGTCTCGACCAGCTCCTCGTAGGTGGGGCCGTCGCCGGTGCGGGCCTGCTTCAGACCCCACTGGCCCTTGAACAGGGCGCCTTCGTCGAGCCAGGAGGCGTACTCCTTGAGCTGGATGCCCTTGACGACCCGGGTGCCCCAGAACGGCGGCGCGGGGACGGGGTTGTCGACGGCGACGTCGGAGCGGACGGCGCCCTCTTCGGGACGCTCCTCGACCTGGACGGTGGCCGCCCGCACCCGGCGCTGCTTCAGCTCCGGCAGGGCCGCTCCGGGCACGCCCCGCTTGACCGCGATCAGGGCGTCCATCAGGCGCAGGCCCTCGAAGGCGTCGCGCGCGTAGCGGACCTCGCCCTCGTAGATCTCGTGCAGGTCCTGCTCCACGTAGGCGCGGGTGAGCGCGGCGCCGCCGAGGATGACCGGGTACTGGGCGGCCAGCTTGCGCTGGTTCAGCTCCTCCAGGTTCTCCTTCATGATCACCGTGGACTTCACCAGGAGGCCGGACATGCCGATGACGTCGGCCCGGTGCTCCTCAGCGGCCTCCAGGATCGCGGAGACGGGCTGCTTGATGCCCAGGTTCACGACGTTGTAGCCGTTGTTCGACAGGATGATGTCGACCAGGTTCTTGCCGATGTCGTGGACATCGCCGCGCACGGTGGCCAGGACGATGGTGCCCTTGCCCTCCGCGTCCGACTTCTCCATGTGCGGCTCGAGGTAGGCCACGGCTGCCTTCATGACCTCGGCGGACTGCAGTACGAAGGGCAGCTGCATCTGGCCGGAGCCGAACAGCTCGCCGACGACCTTCATGCCGTCCAGCAGGGTCTCGTTGACGATGTCGAGGGCCGGCCGGGTCTGCAGGGCCTCGTCGAGGTCGGCTTCCAGGCCGTTGCGCTCGCCGTCGATGATGCGGCGCTTGAGGCGCTCCTCCAGCGGCAGGGCCGCCAGCTCCTCGGCCTTCCCGGCCTTCAGCGACTTCGCCGTGGCGCCCTCGAACAGCTGCATGAGCTTCTGCAGCGGGTCGTAGCCCTCGGAGCGGCGGTCGTAGATCAGGTCGAGGGCGGTGGTGACCTGCTCCTCGTCGAACCGGGCGATCGGCAGGATCTTCGACGCGTGCACGATCGCCGAGTCGAGGCCCGCCTTGACGCACTCGTCCAGGAAGACGGAGTTCAGCAGGATGCGGGCCGCCGGGTTCAGGCCGAAGGAGATGTTCGACAGACCCAGCGTGGTCTGTACGTCCGGGTGGCGGCGCTTGAGCTCGCGGATCGCCTCGATCGTGGCGATGCCGTCCTTGCGGGACTCCTCCTGACCGGTGCAGATGGTGAAGGTCAGGGTGTCGATGAGGATGTCCGACTCGTGGATGCCCCAGTTGCCGGTCAGATCGTCGATCAGCCGCTCGGCGATCTCGACCTTCTTCTCCGGCGTGCGGGCCTGGCCCACCTCGTCGATGGTCAGTGCGATCAGCGCCGCGCCGTGCTCCTTGGCCAGCGCCGTGACCTTGGCGAACCGCGACTCGGGACCGTCGCCGTCCTCGTAGTTGACGGAGTTGATCACCGCACGGCCGCCGAGCTTCTCCAGACCCGCCCGGATCACGTCGACCTCGGTGGAGTCCAGCACGATGGGCAGCGTGGAGGCGGTCGCGAAGCGTCCGGCCAGCTCCTCCATGTCGGCGACACCGTCGCGGCCCACGTAGTCGACGCACAGGTCGAGCATGTGCGCGCCCTCGCGGATCTGGTCCCGGGCCATCTCCACGCAGTCGTCCCAGCGGCCGTCCAGCATGGCCTCACGGAACTTCTTCGACCCGTTGGCGTTGGTCCGCTCGCCGATCGCCAGGTACGAGGTGTCCTGGCGGAACGGCACCGTCTGGTACAGCGAAGCCGCACCCGGCTCCGGCTGCGGCTGCCGCTCGGTCGGCGTGAGTTCCCGGACACGCTCGACGACCTGGCGCAGGTGCTCCGGCGTCGTACCGCAGCAGCCGCCGACGAGGGAGAGGCCGTACTCGTGGACGAAGGTCTCCTGGGCGGCGGCGAGCTCCGGGGCCGTCAGCGGGTAGTGGGCACCGTCCTTGGTGAGGACCGGGAGGCCCGCGTTCGGCATGCAGGACAGCGGGATGCGGGAGTGGCGGGCCAGGTAGCGCAGGTGCTCGCTCATCTCGGCCGGGCCGGTGGCGCAGTTCAGGCCGATCATGTCGATGCCGAGCGGCTCGAGCGCGGTGAGCGCGGCGCCGATCTCGGAACCGAGCAGCATGGTGCCGGTGGTCTCGACGGTCACCGAGACGATCACCGGCAGGTCCAGGCCTGCGACCTCCAGCGCACGGCGGGCGCCGAGGACGGCCGCCTTGGTCTGCAGCAGGTCCTGTGTCGTCTCGACGAGCAGCGCGTCGGCACCGCCCGCGATCATGCCCTCGGCGTTCTGCTGGTAGGCGTCGCGCAGCGTGGTGTACGGCGCGTGGCCCAGCGTGGGCAGCTTGGTGCCGGGGCCCATCGAACCGAGGACCCAGCGCTGACGGCCGTCGCGGGCGAGGAACTCGTCCGCGACCTCGCGGGCCACCCGAGCCCCCGCCTCGGACAGCTCGTACACACGATCGGAGATCTCGTATTCGGCCATGGCCGAGTGGTTCGCCCCGAACGTGTTCGTCTCCACGCAGTCGACGCCCACGGCGAAGTACGCCTCGTGGACGGAGCGGACGATGTCCGGGCGGGTGACGTTCAGGATCTCGTTGCAGCCCTCGAGGTTCTCGAAGTCGTCGAGGGTCGGGTCCTGGGCCTGGAGCATCGTGCCCATCGCACCGTCGGCCACCACGACACGGGTGGCGAGGGCTTCGCGCAGGGCCCCGGCCCGGGCGCGGCTGTCGGACGGGACGGTGGAAGGGGTCGGCAACGAGGCCATGTAGTGCTCCCTGGAGTGCGACGGCTGTCGGCTTTGCGCCCTTCTCATGGAAGGCGCACTCCGTCAGGGTAGCCGGGACGGCCGTCCAGCCGTACGAACGTCCACGGTCCGGACGGCCCGCCTGATCAGGCAGGCTTCGGGATTACGCTCCCGGCCCGGCGGGCAGCCCGGTGCAGGGCTGCTCGCGGAGTTCGGCATGGACCGATAATGTTCAGCATTGTCGAACGGTGTTGGTCGAGGGTTGGGAGGGAGCGCTGCGATGGCGAAGAACATCCAGTCGCTGGAGAGGGCGGCCGCGATGCTGCGTCTGCTCGCGGGTGGCGAGCGCCGGCTGGGCCTCTCCGACATCGCCTCCTCCCTGGGCCTCGCCAAGGGTACGGCGCACGGCATCCTGCGCACCCTGCAGCACGAGGGTTTCGTCGAGCAGGACGGCGCCTCGGGCCGCTACCAGCTGGGCGCGGAGCTGCTCCGGCTCGGCACCACGTATCTGGACGTCCACGAGCTGCGGGCGCGTGCCCTGGTGTGGACGGACGACCTGGCCCGGTCCAGCGGCGAGAGCGTCTACCTGGGCGTTCTGCACCAGCAGGGCGTGCTGATCGTGCACCACGTATTCCGCCCCGACGACAGCCGGCAGGTGCTGGAGATCGGCGCCATGCAGCCACTGCACTCCACGGCGCTGGGCAAGGTCATCACCGCGTACGACCCCGTGGCGCACAGCGAGGCCCTGGACGCCGAGCGCAAGGAGTTCACCGCACGGACCATCAGCGACCCGGAGGGCTTCGAGGGCGTGCTCGACCTGACCCGCGCGCGCGGGTACGCCGCCGACGTCGAGGAGACCTGGGAGGGCGTCGCGTCGATCGCCGCCCCGATCCACGACCGGCGGCGCATGCCCGTCGGCGCGGTAGGGATCACCGGGGCCGTCGAGCGGGTCTGCCTGGACGGGCAGCTGCGCCAGGAGCTCATCGCGGCGGTGCGGGACTGCGCCCGTGCCGTATCCCGGGATCTGGGCGCGACACGGTTCTGACGGTTCGCCGCCGGTCCGTACGACGACACCACGCAGGACTACCACCACGAGGGCCCGCGCAGCGACTGCGCGGGCCCTCGTCGCACACGCCGCCCACACCAGATGCCTGGTGAAGGCACTCCGCACGCGCCGCCCCCGTCGATCAAGGACGGGGTAACGATCGGATTTTTCGCAGACAGAACCTCTTGACGTTCCTGGAGCCCGAGGCAAGACTCCCGTCCATCGGTCGGCATTGTCGAACACCTACCGGCAAAAGCGTTAGAGTGTGACGACGCCAGGGCCGCCCCCAAACGCCCTCACCTGAGGGCGCGAACCACCGGACGGACCCGGGGTTCGCCTTCCCCTGGACGAAGGACAAAGGAGTCGCGGGTGTCCAGCTCCGACATCTTCATCGGCGAGACGATAGGTACCGCCGTACTCATCCTGCTCGGCGGTGGCGTGTGCGCCGCCGTCACCCTGAAGGCCTCCAAGGCGCGCAACGCCGGCTGGCTCGCCATCACCTTCGGGTGGGGCTTCGCGGTCCTCACCGCGGTGTACATCTCGGCCCCGCTCTCCGGCGCCCACCTCAACCCGGCCGTCACCCTCGCCCTCGCGATCAAGGACAACGACTGGAGCAACGTCCCCACCTACTGGGCGGGGCAGCTGCTCGGGGCCATGATCGGTGCCGCTCTGGTCTGGGTCGCGTACTACGGGCAGTTCCTCGCCCACCTCACCGACCGGGAGATCGTCGGCGGCCCGGGCGCGCAGGACACCAAGTCCGTCGAGGCGCAGGAGGCCCAGGCCGGCCCCGTGCTCGGCATCTTCTCCACCGGTCCCGAGATCCGGAACGCGGCGCAGAACCTGGCCACCGAGATCGTCGGCACCGTCGTGCTGGTCCTCGCGGTCCTCACCCAGGGCCTCAACGACAGCGGCAAGGGCCTCGGCACCCTGGGCGCGCTGATCACCGCGCTCGTGGTCGTCAGCATCGGCCTCTCTCTGGGCGGCCCGACCGGCTACGCGATCAACCCGGCCCGTGACCTCGGCCCGCGTATCGTCCACGCCCTTCTGCCCCTGCCCAACAAGGGCGGCTCGGACTGGGGCTACGCCTGGATCCCGGTCGTCGGCCCCCTGGTCGGCGGCGCGATCGCCGCGGGCATCTACAACGTCGCTTTCGCATAGAGACGTCTCTTTCGCACAGAGCCGCAGCCCCGACAGATACGGACTTCCAGGAGCACACCGTGACCGACGCACACACCGCCGGCCCCCTCTCCCACGGCGCAGGGCCGTTCATTGCGGCCATCGACCAGGGCACCACGTCCAGCCGCTGCATCGTCTTCGACCGGGACGGCCGCATCGTCTCCGTCGACCAGAAGGAGCACGAGCAGATCTTCCCCAAGCCGGGCTGGGTCGAGCACGACGCCGCCGAGATCTGGACCAACGTCCAGGAGGTCGTCGCCGGAGCCATCGAGAAGGCCGGCATCACCCGGGACGACATCAAGGCGATCGGCATCACCAACCAGCGCGAGACGACGCTGCTGTGGGACAAGAACACCGGTGAGCCGGTGCACAACGCCATCGTCTGGCAGGACACCCGCACCGACACCCTGTGCAAGGAGCTCGGCCGCAACGTCGGCCAGGACCGCTTCCGCCGCGAGACGGGCCTCCCCCTCGCCTCGTACTTCGCCGGCCCGAAGGCCCGCTGGCTGCTCGACAACGTCGACGGCCTGCGCGAGCGCGCCGAAGCCGGCGACATCCTCTTCGGCACGATGGACACCTGGGTCATCTGGAACCTGACCGGCGGTGTCAACGGCGGCAAGCACGTCACCGACGTCACCAACGCCTCCCGCACCCTCCTCATGAACCTGCACACCCTGCAGTGGGACGAGAAGATCGCCGAGTCCATCGGCGTGCCGACGCAGATGCTGCCCGAGATCCGCTCCTCCGCCGAGGTCTACGGGGAGATCACCGGCGGCAAGCTCGGCGATCTCCTCGGCGGCATCCCCGTCGCCTCCGCGCTCGGTGACCAGCAGGCGGCGCTGTTCGGCCAGACCTGTTTCAGCGAGGGCGAGGCCAAGTCGACGTACGGCACCGGCACCTTCATGCTGATGAACACCGGCGACAAGATCATCAACTCGTACAGCGGGCTGCTCACGACCGTCGGCTACCGGATCGGCGACGACGCCCCGGTGTACGCGCTCGAGGGCTCGATCGCCGTCACCGGCTCCCTGGTGCAGTGGATGCGCGACCAGATGGGCCTGATCAGCACCGCGGCCGAGATCGAGACCCTGGCCCTGACGGTCGAGGACAACGGCGGCGCCTACTTCGTGCCGGCCTTCTCCGGCCTGTTCGCCCCGTACTGGCGCTCCGACGCCCGCGGTGTGCTGGCCGGTCTGACCCGGTACGTCACCAAGGCGCACCTCGCGCGCGCCGTCCTCGAGGCCACCGCCTGGCAGACCCGTGAGATCACCGACGCCATGACCAAGGACTCCGGCGTCGAGCTCGCGGCGCTCAAGGTCGACGGCGGCATGACCTCCAACAACCTGCTGATGCAGACGCTCTCGGACTTCCTGGACGCACCGGTCGTGCGCCCCATGGTCGCCGAGACCACCTGCCTCGGCGCCGCCTACGCCGCCGGCCTGGCCGTCGGCTTCTGGCCGGACACCGACGCGCTGCGCGCCAACTGGCGCCGGGCCGCCGAGTGGACCCCCCGTATGGACGCGGACAAGCGGGACCGCGAGTACAAGAGCTGGCTCAAGGCCGTCGAGCGGACCATGGGCTGGCTCGAAGACGAGAACTGACGAGGAGCAAGAAACACCATGAGCAGCCAGCCCACCCTGCAGACCGCGCCTGCCCTCGGGACGCACCCGGTCTCCGGCTCCCTCCCCAGCCGTGCCGAGACCCGGGAGCAGCTTTCCAGGGCGACGTACGACCTCCTCGTCATCGGCGGCGGAATCCTGGGCATCTCCACCGCCTGGCATGCCGCGCAGTCGGGTCTGCGGGTGGCGCTGGTCGACGCCGGTGACTTCGCCGGCGCCACCTCCTCCGCCTCCTCCAAGCTGCTCCACGGCGGTCTGCGCTATCTACAGACCGGCGCGGTGAAGCTGGTCGCGGAGAACCACTTCGAGCGGCGTGCGGTGTCCCGCCAGGTGGCACCGCACCTGTCCAACCCCCTCACCTTCTACCTGCCGGTCTACAAGGGCGGCCCGCACGGCGCCGCCAAGCTGGGCGCGGGCGTCTTCGCGTACTCGGCGCTGTCCGCGTTCGGCGACGGCGTCGGGCATGTGATCAGCCCGGCGAAGGCGCAGCGCGACGTGCCGGAGCTGCGCACCGAGAACCTCAGGGCCGTGGCCGTGTACGGCGACGACCAGATGAACGACTCGCGTATGGCGCTGATGACGGTGCGCGCGGCGGTCGAGGCGGGTGCGGCCGTCCTCAACCACGCAGAGGTCACCAGTCTGCGCTTCACCAAGGGCCGGGTGACGGGCGCGGAGCTCAAGGACCGCCTGGACGGCACCGAGTTCGGCGTCACCGCCCGTCTCGTACTGAACGCGACCGGCCCGTGGGTCGACCACCTGCGCAGGATGGAGGACCCGAACGCGGCTCCGTCCATCCGTCTGTCGAAGGGCGCGCACCTGGTCCTCAAGCGCACCTCGCCGTGGAAGGCCGCCCTTGCGACGCCGATCGACAAGTACCGCATCACCTTCGCCCTCCCCTGGGAGGACATGCTGCTGCTCGGCACGACCGACGAGGAGTACGAGGGCGACCCTGCGGACGTCGCGGTCAACGAGAAGGACATCGCCCAGATACTCGACGAGGCGGCCTTCTCCGTCCGTGACCAGCAGCTGAAGCGGGAACTGATCACGTACGCCTTCGCGGGTCTGCGCGTCCTGCCGGGTGGCCCCGGCGACACGTCGAAGGCCAGGCGCGAGACGGTGGTGACCGAGGGCAAGGGCGGCATGCTGTCCGTCGCGGGCGGCAAGTGGACCACTTTCCGCCACATCGGCCGTACGGTCATGAACAAGCTGGCGGCCCTGCCCGGGCACCCGCTCGCCGACGACATGGAGCCCATGTCCCACCTGCCGAAGAAGCTTCCGCTGCCGGGCATCTCCAACCCGCAGGCGGTGGCGCACCGGCTGCTGGTCGACGGCGGCACCCCGGGCCCGCGCATGGCCGCGGACACCGCGAAGCACCTCGCCACGCACTACGGCTCGCTCTCCTTCGACATCGCGCGCCTGGCGAACGAGAACCCGGAGCTGGGCGAGCGCATCCACCCCGACGCCCCGGAGATCTGGGCCCAGGTCGTCTACGCCCGCGACCACGAGTGGGCCGAGACGGCGGACGACGTGCTGCGCCGGCGGACGACGCTGACGATCCGGGGCCTGGACACGGAAGACGTACGGGCCAGGGTGAAGGAACTGCTGAACGACAGCACCGGGAAGTAGGCGACAAGACCCGGCAAGTAGCGACAGGGCCGGCACGTAGCAGCGCAGACCGAGGGGTGGCTTCCACGGGGGGAGCCGCCCCTCCGCCCTGCCCATGGTCCGCCATGGCACGGCCTTCGTGCGGGCCTGCCAGGCACGTTCCCGTACCGTGGCATCCCCTCGCACTCCGGACCCGCATAATGGGGCGCAGACATCGGATGTCTGAACGGGAGGCGGGTCCATGGCAGTCACGGACGAGGCGATCGAGAAGATCAAGGGCATGATCGTCTCCGGCGCGCTGCGCCCCGGCGACCGTCTCCCCAAGGAGAGCGAGCTCGCGGCCGAGCTGGGCCTGTCCCGGAACTCGCTGCGCGAGGCGGTGCGCGCACTGTCGCTGATCCGCATCCTCGACGTCCGGCAGGGCGACGGAACGTACGTGACGAGCCTGGACCCCCAACTCCTGCTGGAGGCCCTGAGCTTCGTCGTGGACTTCCATCGCGACGACACCGTGCTGGAGTTCCTGGCCGTCCGCCGCATACTGGAACCGGCCGCGACGGCGATGGCCAGCACCCGTATCAGCGAGGCGGAACTGGACGCGCTGACGGCCCAGCTGGACGCGCTCGGCAACTCGCCCTCGGTGGAGGAACTCGTCGCGTGCGATCTCGAGTTCCACCGGAGCATCGTGCAGAGCTCCGGGAACTCGGTGCTGTGCTCCCTGCTCGACGGCCTGTCGGGACCCACGACGCGGGCGCGGATCTGGCGCGGCCTGACCCAGGAGGACGCGGTCAGCCGCACGCTCCACGAGCACCGCGCCATCCTCGCCGCCCTGCGCGACCGCGACGCGGAGGCGGCCAGGTCCTGGGCGACGGTGCACATCGCGAGCGTGGAGCAGTGGCTGCGGTCGACGCTGTAGCCCGGACCCGGTCCGTGGCGCACGTCGAGGCCTCCGGGCCGGTGGCGGCCTCGCGCATACATTGCCGCAGCGGTGGACATCGGACCTCTCATGGTCCTCCGACGTATACCGCAGCACGAGACGAACACCCCGGCTTCCGGGTGAAGTTGGCGCGAAACAGCTCGGATGACTGCGGGGTGTTCGAAGGTCGCTACCGGGGCAGTGATCCGTTCACTCCCCCGTGCAAGGGGGCTGCGGAGGGCCCCCGCGGACGCCGTAAGGTTGGTCCGTAAGCGAGGGCACGTCGGAAGGAGGCGCTGGGTGATCGAGCTCGAGGGGGTTCCCGAGCTGGTCGACCCGGTCATGGTGGCCGCGTTCGAGGGCTGGAACGACGCCGGCGACGCCGCCTCCACCGCGGTCGCGCATCTCGACAAGGAGTGGAAGGGCGAGGTCTTCGCGGCGCTCGACGCGGAGGACTACTACGACTTCCAGGTGAACCGCCCCACCGTGTGGCTGGACGGCGGCGTCCGCAAGATCACATGGCCGACGACCAGGCTCTCGGTGATCCGCATCGGCGGCGAGAAGCCGCGAGACCTCGTGCTGGTCCGCGGCATCGAGCCGTCCATGCGCTGGCGGTCGTTCTGCAACGAGCTGCTGGGCTTCGCGCACGAGCTCGGCGTGGAGCTCGTGGTCATCCTGGGCGCGCTGCTCGGCGACACCCCGCACACGCGTCCCGTCCCGATCAGCGGGACCACGTCCGACCCGGACCTGGCCCGCAGGATGGACCTGGAGGAGACCAAGTACGAGGGCCCGACGGGCATCGTCGGCATCCTCCAGGAAGCGTGCACGCACGCGGGCGTACCGGCCGTGTCGCTGTGGGCGGCCGTCCCGCACTACGTGTCGCAGCCGCCGAACCCGAAGGCCACGCTCGCCCTGCTGAACCGGCTTGAGGACCTCATCGACCTCCGCATCCCGCTGGGCGACCTGCCCGATGACGCGCGTGCGTGGCAGCTGGGCGTGGACCAGCTGGCGGCCGAGGACAGCGAGGTCGCCGAGTACGTGCAGACGCTGGAGGAGGCGCGGGACACCGCCGAGCTTCCGGAGGCGTCGGGCGAGGCCATCGCCCGCGAGTTCGAACGCTATCTGCGCAGACGGGACGGTGGCGGCCCGGCCTCGGGCCAGGCCGGCGGTCATGCCGCGGACGGCGGCGACGGTGCCCCGTATCTGCGCGAGGGTCCGGCGGACCGCACGCGGCCGCCCAAGCCGCAGCGGCCGGGCAGCGACGACGAGGGCGGCGGGAGCGCGGGAGGAAGCTCCGAGGACTCGCCGGAGGAGTGAGCCGGCGGGTACCGGGGAGTGCGCCGGCCTGAGCAGCGACGGCGCCTCGGCGGAAGTGACGGTCCCAGGACAAGAGAACCGTTCCAGGACAAGAGAGGGGCGGTGCGCCCGGTGGCGCACCGCCCCTCTCCCGTGTGTGGCCTCGTCGGCGTCCGGCTAGAGAGCGACGCCGAGCAGTGCGTCGACGGCGCGCGACACGACGCCGGGCGCCCCCTCGTCCGTACCGCCCTGTTCCTCCTGGAGCACCGCCCAGCGGTCGGCCGCGGCGAGCGCGGCCGGCGCGTCCAGGTCGTTGGCGAGGGCGTCGCGGATCTCCTCGACCAGGGCCTCGGCGGGCGGGCCGTCGGGACGCGAGACGGCGGACCTCCACCGTCCGAGCCTGGCGACGGCCTCCTCGAGGACCTCGTCGGTCCACTCCCAGTCGGACCGGTAGTGGTGGGCGAGCAGCGCGAGCCGTATGGCGGCGGGGTCGACCCCGTCGCGCCGCAGCTTCGACACGAAGACGAGGTTGCCCTTCGACTTCGACATCTTCTCGCCGTCCAGCGCCACCATGCCCGCGTGCACGTACGCCTTGGCGAACGGGTGCTCGCCGGTCAGCGCCTGCGCGTGCGACGCGCCCATCTCGTGGTGCGGGAAGGCGAGGTCCGAGCCGCCGCCCTGCACGTCGAAGCCCATCCCGAGGTGGTCCAGGGCGATGGCCACACACTCGATGTGCCAGCCGGGCCGGCCACGGCCGAGCGAACCGCCGTCCCAGCTCGGCTCGCCCTCACGGGCGGCCATCCACAGCATCGGGTCGAGCGGGTTCTTCTTGCCCGGCCGGTCGGGGTCGCCGCCGCGCTCGGCGGACAGCAGCCGCATGGCGGCGGCGTCGAGGTTCGACACCTCGCCGAAGTGCGGATCGGCCTCGACGGAGAAGTAGACGTCCCCTTCGAGCTCGTACGCGGCACCGGCGTCCCGCAGCCGCTCGACCAGCGGGACGATGCCCGGTATGGCCTCGACGGCGCCGATGTAGTGCTGCGGCGGGAGCATCCGCAGCGCGGTCATGTCCTCGCGGAAGAGGGTGGTCTCCCGCTCGGCGAGCCCGACCCAGTCGACACCGTCGCGCTCGGCGCGCTCGAGCAGCGGGTCGTCGACGTCGGTCACGTTCTGGACGTAGTGAACCTGCCGCTTGGTGTCGAGCCACACGCGCTGCACGAGGTCGAACGCGTTGTAGGTCGCCGCGTGACCCATGTGGGTCGCGTCGTACGGGGTGATCCCGCAGACGTAGATACGGGCGACGGGACCGGGGTCGAGTGTGACGAGGCCGCCGGTCGCGGTGTCGTGGATCCGGAGGTCGCGGCCCTTGCCAGGCAGGGCGGGGACCTCAGAAGCGGGCCAGGCATGCATGACCTGAGCCTAACCGGACGGATGTTCCACATACGAACCGGACCACCGCCGACGACCGGAAAAGCCCTCTTGCACGACGGCGCCGCCTGTGCGAAAGCCGAGGCGGCAGCAAGCCCTAGACCGGCGGCCAGGGAATGGCCGGCCACTCCCCCGACGGCTCCGGATGCCGCCCCGACGTCAGCAACGCCTCGACACGCGCGCGTAGCGCCTCGACCTCGTCCGAGGTGATCAGCTCACGAAGCCGCACCGCAAGCCCCCCACCGTCCATGAGCGCATCCCGCAGGGACCCGAGCACCGCCACCGCTTCGGCGGTCAGCGCCTCCCCCGCCCACCCCCACAGGAGGGTCCGCAACTTGTCCTCGGCATGAAACGTGACCCCGTGGTCGATGCCGTACAGCCGCCCCTCGGCAGTCGGCAGCAGATGACTCCCCTTGCGGTCGGCGTTGTTGATCACCGCGTCGAGCACCGCGAGCCGCCGCAGCCGCTCGTCGTCCGCGTGCACGAGGAGCGCCGTCCGCCCGCCGCCGACCTCCGCGAAACCGATGGCCTTCCAGCCGTCCTCGGGCTCGTCGGCCTCCACGAGCGCCAGGAGCTCCGCACCGTCCTCGACCAACGCCTCGATCCACAGCTGGCACATGCCCTCGCCGTAGGGGCCGTCCCGCAGCACGGTGGTCGGTACGAGCCCCCATCCGGTGGCCTCGGACACCTCGTACGCGGCGACCTCGCGCTCCGCCAGGGTGCCCTCCGGGAAGTCCCACAGGGGCCGCTCCCCGGCAACGGGCTTGTAGACGCAGTTGGCCTCCTGCCCTTCGTACGACACGGTGCAGAACAGCGCCGCGTTGGAGGCGTCGCGGATGCGGCCGCGCACCGTCAGCTCGCCCTTGGCGAGCAGCTCGGTCGCGGTCACGCTCCGCGGCGGTATCCGTTCTGGCGCGGACATACATGTCCTTCCGGGTCGAGCGGGAGGCTGCACAGCGGGCATGGCGGGCGGCCCGCGTTGACGACGTCCAGGGCCCGTTTGGCGAAGGCCCTGGCCTGGGCGCCGGTGAGGAGGACGCGGAGCATCGGGGGGCCGTGCTCCTCGTCCTGCAGCAGCCGCTCCTCGGCGGCAGCGAGGTCCTCTTCGGACTCGGCGTCCAGTTCGACCAGCGCCTGGGCTTCGACGATCATGCGCTGCTCTTCACCGTCCCAGGCCAGCGCCATGGTGCCCACCCGGAACTCCTCCTCGATGGGGGTTTCGAGCGGCGCGCTGTCCGAGACCTCCGTGGGGGCGACGGCCGGCACGGCTGCGCTGCCCCCGCTGCGCCGTACGACCTCGTCGAGAAGCTCGTCCATGCGCTCGGCGAGCGCGGCCACCTGGGTCTTCTCCAGGGCGACGCTCGTCACGCGGGTTCCGGAGGAGGCCTGGAGGAAGAAGGTGCGGCGCCCTGGAAGCCCGACCGTACCGGCCACGAAGCGGTCCGGCGGGTTGTAGAGGAACACCTGACGGGACACGTCCTGTCTCCATTGGATCGACTCGGGGCGTTACTTCGATCGCTTCACCCTACTGCGGCCGACGATCACGGTGCTCCCGCACCGCCTCCCACCGGGGCATCGCCTCCGTTCTCCGGCTCCGCTCGCGGTGCCAGTGAGGCGAAGTCCCCGGTGTCGCCGAGGCGCAGCAGGAAGGGGCGCAGCCGTGTGTAGCGGATCGCGGTGACGGAACAGGGTTCCACGCTGATGCGCTGGAAGAGGTCCAGGTGAAGGCCGAGTGCGTCCGCGACGAGCGACTTGATGATGTCGCCGTGCGAGCACATGACATAGACCGCGTCGGCGCCGTGTTCGCGCTCCACGCGCGCGTTCCACTCGCGTACGGCCTCGGCGGCCCGGGTGGCCATCTCGCGCATGGACTCGCCGCCGGGGAAGGCGGCCGCCGTCGGGTGCTGCTGGACCACCTCCATCAGCGGCTCGTCCTTGAGCTCGGCGAGCTTGCGGCCGGACCAGTCTCCGTAACGGCACTCGCCGATGCGGTCGTCAGTGTGGAGGGTGAGTTCGGGGCGGGCGGCGAGCAGCGGCTCCAGCGTTTCCCGGCAGCGCTGCAGGGGACTCGTGACGGCCGTGGCGAGCGGCAGACCGGCCAGCCGGGCGGGCAGGGCGTCCGCCTGGGCCGCGCCCCGCTCGTCAAGGGCGACTCCGGGAGTCCACCCGGCGAGCAGACCCGCGGTGTTGGCGGTGGAACGTCCGTGCCGGACGAGGATCAGCGTGGGCATGCCGCAAGCCTAGGGGGATGGAGGTGGTGTGCCTTCGGCCGCCTCAAAGAATGTGCCTTCGGCTGCCTCAGGGGGTGTGCCTCCGGCTGCCTCCGGGAAGGAGACGCTGCGTGATCGTGGACTGCGCCATCTACCGCGAAGGGCGCCGGACCGAGGGGCCCGCCGACTTCTCCGACGCGCTGGACGAGGCGCGGGCCAGCGGCGACGCGTTCGTCTGGATCGGACTGCACGAGCCCACTGAAGGCGAATTCGACCACGTCACGAAGGAGTTCGGGCTGCACCCGCTGGCGGTCGAGGATGCCTTGAAGGCTCATCAGCGCCCGAAGCTCGAGGTGTACGACGACTCGCTGTTCCTCGTCCTCAAGCCGGTGGTGTACGAGCCACAGAGTGACACCGTGACCTCGGGCGAGGTGATGCTGTTCCTCGGCGACTCCTTCGTGGTGAGCGTCCGGCACGGCGAAGGGGCCCCACTGCGGGCGGTGCGGCAGCGGCTGGAGTCGGAGCCGGACCTGCTCAAACAGGGCCCGACGGCGGTGCTGTACGCGGTCGCCGACGCGATCGTGGACCGCTATCTGGAGGTCGCGATGGAGCTCCAGACGGACCTCGAGGAGCTGGAGACGGAGGTGTTCTCGCCTGACCCGAGCGAGTCGCGCCACACCGCGTCCCGGATCTACGGGTTCAAGCGGCAGGTGCTCGAGTTCCGCCGGGCCACGGGTCCGCTGACCCTTCCGCTGACCCGGCTCGCCGGTGCGGGCCCCTACTCGGCGGCCGTGCCGTTCGTCAGCGACGCCGCGCAGCCGTTCTTCCGTGACGTGAGCGACCATCTGACCCGCGTGAACGAGTCCGTGGAGGGCCTCGACCGGCTGGTCTCGGACATCCTGTCGGCGCATCTGGCGCAGATGAGCGTCCGGCAGAACGACGACATGCGGAAGATCTCGTCGTGGGCGGCCATGGCCGCGGTCCCCACGATGATCGCGGGGATCTACGGCATGAACTTCGAGCACATGCCCGAGCTCACGTGGACGTGGGGGTACCCGGCGGTGATCCTGCTGATGGCCGTGCTGGAGATCGGCCTGTACAGGCTGTTCAAGAGCCGCGGCTGGCTCTAGCCACACGAGCCTGCACGCGCGCCCCACGGCCACATGAGCCTGCACGCGCGCGTGGCCTACGCGCGCGTGCCTTACGCGAATTCGGGTGCCGATGTCGCGGGGCCGCCCAGGGCGTTGCGCCGATCGGGCATCTTCAGGGACACCATCCGGTGCCAGCCGCCGAGCCGCTCGTACACGTACAGGGCGTGGATGCCCGCGGCGAGCAGCGCCGCCTTGGCCCGGGGCCAGCCGAGGATGCCGCCCATGTGGTCCATCACGGCCAGGCTCACGTCGCGGTAGATGCGGATCTCGGCGAGGGCGCTCTCGCGCAGGATCCGCTGGATGGCGCGGCCGTGTCCGGCACGCGCGAAGCGGAGCAGCTCCTCGTGGCAGTACGCCAGGTGGTTGTCCTCGTCGCTCGAGATCATCCTGACCGCGCGGCCGATGTCGGGTTGGTCGGCGAAGTGCTTGCGCAGCAGTTCCATCTGCTCGGAGGCGCGCTGCTCGGTGACGCGGCTGTGGGCGAGATACGTGACGATGTCCTGCACGGTGAGCGGCTGGTCGCGCTTGAGCTGTTCGTGCGCGAGCCCGATGCCGTGCTTCTCGAGGAGCATCGTGTAGTCCGTCTCGTGCGGGACCTCGACCGGCTCGAGGCCGCGCTTCTTCAGCAGGGCGTTGAAGATCCGCCCGTGCTTGTCCTCGTCGGCACCGTGGCGCGCGACCTTGGGCGCCAGTTCCCGCTCGCTCTCGGGGACGAGCGCAGCGATGCGGCCGTTCTCCCAGCCGCCCTGGGCCTCCCCGCTGGCGGCGATGGAACAGAACAGCCGGAAGGACTCGTCGTTGTCGAGGATCTCCTGGAAAAGGCTCTTCGCTGAAAGCATCACTGCCACCTCCGTGCAGGGTCCGCAAAGAACGAGTCAAATGCGGTGGCAGGCGCGGGGCAACAGCTGTGTCGGACAACTCCGCCGAAAGGGGGACGCCGACACCGGAAGGGCCGTGCAGGGGCCGGAGGACCGCGTAACCGTGGAGGCCTTGACGCGTTGTTCCGGAAGACGGCCGTGGCGGGGAAGACCCCCGAGCCCCCACCACGGCCGCAGAAAATCCTCTGCCGCGAGCGCGCGGCCTCGGTTGCCCCGGTTACGTGGGTTACGCCAGCCCGGCACGCTCGAGTGCGTCGATGCCGGCCCGCAGGGACGCGACCCGCTCGTCCAGCGTGAAGCCCGCGGGGGCCAGCGTGAGAGTGGTGACCCCGGCCTCGGCGTAGGCCCGCATCCGCTCGGCGATGCGGTCCACAGAGCCGAGCAGAGTGGTCTGGTCGATCAGCTGCTGCGGGACGGCGGCGGCCGCGCCCTCCTTGTCGCCGGCCAGGTACTTGTCCTGGATCTCGGCAGCCTCCTTCTCGTACCCCATGCGCTGCGCGAGCTGGTTGTAGAAGTTCTGCTTGCGGCTGCCCATGCCGCCGACGTAGAGCGCGGTGTACGGCCGGAACATGTCGGCCAGCGCGGACACGTCCTTGTCCGACCCGTCCGGGCTCACGGCGATCGGCAGAGTCGGGGCGACGTCGAAGCCCTCCATCGTCAGGCCCGCCTTCTCACGGCCGGCCCGCAGGTAGCGGATCGCCGTCTCCTCCAGGTGCTCGGCCGACGGGAAGATCAGCAGCGCGCCGTCGGCGATCTCGCCGGTCTGCTCCAGGTTCTTCGGGCCGATCGCCGCGATGTACAGCGGGATGTGCTCGCGCTGCGGGTGCACGGTGAGCTTGATCGGCTTGCCCGGGCCGCCCGGCAGCGGCAGCGTCCAGTGCTGGCCCTCGTACGACAGGCGCTCGCGCGTCATGGCCTTGCGGACGATCTCGACGTACTCACGCGTGCGTGCCAGCGGCTTGTCGAACTTCACGCCGTACCAGCCCTCGGAGACCTGCGGTCCTGAGACGCCGAGGCCGAGCCGGAACCGGCCGCCGGAAAGGGAGTCCAGGGTCGCCGCCGTCATCGCGGTCATGGCGGGCTGGCGGGCCGGGATCTGGAAGATCGCGGATCCGACGTCGATGCGCCCGGTGTGGGCGGCTACCCAGGTCAGCACCGTGGCAGCGTCGGAGCCGTAGGCCTCGGCGGCCCAGCAGACCGCGTAGCCCAGCCGGTCGGCCTCCTGGGCGACGGCCAGATTGTCCGCGTCCATCCCGGCGCCCCAGTAGCCGAGGTTGATACCGAGCTTCATGGCCGAATCCCCTTACCCATCAGTAACGTCCCTTGTGCCGGAGACCCTAGCGCGCTGGTGCGGCCCGCGTCAGCGACGGGTGGAGCAACCCGTGCGCGGGGTCGTCCACGGGCCATGTTGACAGGGCAGTCCACGGTCCCTGTTGTCCACAGACGGTTGTCCACAGGGCCCCACACGCCGACGTCCGGCCAGTAATGTCAGCGCCCATGGAGCAGAGGCATCTCGGCCGTACCGGCCTGCGTGTGTCCCGCATCGGACTCGGCACCCTGACCTGGGGGCGGGACACCGACGAGCGCGACGCCGCGGACCTGTTGAAGGTCTTCTGGGAGGCGGGCGGCACGCTCGTCGACACCGCCGATGTGTACGGCGACGGGGAGGCCGAGTATCTGCTCGGACAGCTCATGGAAGGGCTCGTTCCGCGGCGCGATCTGGTGATCGCGACCAAGGCGGGCAGCGTGCCGGACCCGGACCGGCGCTTCGACGGTTCGCGTGGCCATCTGCTGGCGGCGCTTGACGCCTCGCTCAGCCGCCTCGGGACGGACTACGTCGACCTGTGGCAGGTGCACGCGTTCGACCCCGAGACGCCGCTGGAGGAGACGATGCAGGCCCTGGACATCGCCGTCAGCAGCGGCCGTGCGCGCTATGCCGGGGTGTCCAACTTCTGCGGCTGGCAGCTCGCCAAGGCGGCGACGTGGCAGCTCGCGGCGCCCGGTGCCAGGACGCGGCTGGCCAGTACGCAGATGGAGTACTCGCTGCTGCAGCGCGGTGTCGAGCGGGAGGTGCTGCCCGCCGCGCTCGACCTCGGCGTCGGGTTGCTGCCGTCGTCGCCCCTCGGCCGGGGCGTGCTCACCGGCAAGTACCGGCACTCGACCCCGGCCGACTCCCGCGGCGCATCCGAGCACCTCGCCCCGTTCGTCGCCCCCTACCTCGACGACGCCGCGAGCCGCATCGTCGACGCGGTGTCGACGGCGGCCGACGGGCTCGCCGCGACGCCCCTGCAGGTGGCTCTCGTCTGGGTGCGCGACCGTCCCGGAGTCGTCGCACCGATCGTCGGCGCCCGGACGGCACAGCAGCTCACGGCGGCATTGTCAGTGGAGGCGCTTAGTCTTCCTGACGAGATCTGCCAGGCGCTCGACGACGTGTCGGCGCCGGTGCACCACTATCCCGATCAGGACTGGAGCACGCTGTGAGTACGGAGCGGGAGTCCGCTGCCGCGGTCGGAGCCGAGCCGGGGGGTTCCCCGGGAGGCCCGGGGAACCCCGAGGGTGCGGGGGTCCCGGGCGCCGGGGGTTCGGGGGCCGCCGGCGTCGGCGGCCGGGCTGACGGGCCCGGCGAGGCCGCCGACTCCGGCGCCGCCTCCGCCGGAGGCGGCGCGGCTGCCGGTGTCGGGGGGCCTGAGGACCCGGGGGCCGGAGGGCCGCCTGCAGGCGCGGGTTCCGCCGAGGGCGCGGCAGAGGGTTCGGGTCCTGCTGAGGGCCGCGGGGAGGACTCTGCGGAGGCCGGGGGCGGTGGCCGCAGCGGCGGCGAGGCCGAGCCCTCGGAGGAGGGATCAGCTCGGTCCGGCGGGGACACTGCTGCGCCGGCACAGCCCGCAGCCCTGGGCGACGGCGGGGCCGAGAGTCGCGCCCTAGCCGGGGCAGCGGAGGACGGCGCTTCGGGGGCCGGGGAGCACGACCGGACCCCGGCTGAAGACCGAAGCGGATCGGGAGCCGACGGCGACGAGGCCGAGAAGCCCAGCCCAGCCGGGGACACTGGGGGCGGTGCGGGCGCGGATGGTGATGCGGCCGTGGATGCTGAGGGTGGCGCGGGTCCTGGTGGGAATGACGGCGCGGGCGTCGGTGGGGAGACGTCCGAGGCCGAGGCCGAGTTGGAGGCGCAGCGGGCCCTTCGGGAGCGGATCGAGAAGCGGAAGGCCGAGAAGCAGGGGCCGATCGCCGGTGGGGCGAAGCTCACCGGGAAGGCAGCTGATCTGCTGGCCGCGGTGCGAGCCGTGGAGAGCGGCGAGCGTCCCGCCGTCCATGTCTTCGACGAGCCCGAGCCGGCGCCGCGCAAGCCGTCCCGGGAACCGGTGCGCAGGCCCGAGCCCGCGGCCGCCCCGGCACCCACAGCCGGTGCGGCGCCCACGCCAGAGACCGTAGAGACGGTGCGGGAAGTGCTGGCCGAGGGAGGCGCCCCCACCGCACTCGCCGTACCGGCTGCCGCGACGCTGGGTGACGGCGCGGCCGGTCAACTGCGGGAGGACCCCTGGCAGTTGCTCCGGGTCGCCGGTGTGCGGCCAGAGCAGGCCGACGGATTCGCCCGCGCTCTGCTCGGTGCCGAGTGCGGCCCGGACGACGAGCGCAGGGGCCGCGCGATCACCGTGTGGCTCCTGGAGCAGGCGGCGCTGGCCGGGCACACGGCCCTCGACGCCGACGAACTCCGCACCGCGCTCGCGCAACGCTCGGTGCCCGATCCGGACGCCGCCATGCAGAACGCCATCACGGACGGCGACGTGCTCGTCTTTCAGGACGCGCTCGATGCGTCCCCGTCCACACCCGCGCCTTCGGGCGAGGACGCGGGCGCGGGCGATGGCGGCGAGAGTGCCGAAGGTGAGCGGCCGGTCCGGGTCCTCATCGGCCTCGAGCGCTGCGCGCTGGCCGAGGAGAGTCTGGCCGACGGTCTGGCGCGCGTGGTCAATTCCCTGGTGAAGGGCGATGAGCCGGGCGTCGCAGCCTGGGAGCGCGCCGCCGGTGCCGAATCCGGCTCCGCCGCGGAGCTGATCCGCGCGGTGGCCGGGCACGGCCTGGTGCTGCACACCGGAGGCGAGGCGGCGCGGGCCGAACCGGCCGCGCTGGTCGCCGCCGCCCGGGCCATGGGCCTGCGCGTATGCGCTGCCGCCCACACCCCGGATGGGCGGCTCCGTTTCGCCGCTCTCCTCGCCGCCGCGGAGGGCGCTGCGGCGGCCGACTCGGGGACGACGCACGGCGCAGCCGAAGAGGCCGGTGCGGCCGAAGCCGTCGCCACCGTGCCCGGGCTCCTGTCCGGTGCGGAAGGTCCCGGGCGGGACGTCGACGGAGCGCTGGCGCTCGATCTGCTGGTGGTGCTGGACGCGCCTCAGCTTGACGTCGAGACCGCGGCCATGGTCGTCGAGTCGCTGCCGGACGGTGCGCGGCTGGTGCTCAGTGGTGATCCGTGCGTGCTGTGGTCGGCCGGCCCGGGCCGCGTGTTCGGGGATCTGCTGGCCGCCCGCATCTGCCCGCAGGTCGCCTCGCGTACGCCCGATCCCGGTCCCATCGGAGAGTTGGTCTCCGGAATCGGCATCGGGGAGCTCAACGAGGTCGCGGCCCCGGGCAAGGAAGTCGTGATCGTGCCGGCGCGGGACGCCGGCGAGGCGGTGCACCGCGCAGTGCAGCTGGTCGCCGACTCGGTGCCGAGGGCGATCGGGGTGCCCTCCGAGCACACCCAGGTGATCACGCCAGTGCATGGCGGTGCGGCCGGGACGCGCGCGTTGAACGCGGCCCTGAAGGAGCGGCTGAACCCCGGCCCCGGCCGGTTCGGCGGCTTCGACCCCGGCGACCGGGTCGCCTACTCGCCGGCACTCGGCCGTACGGTGCCGGGCCGCGTCGTGAAGGCCGATGCGGACGGGCTACACCTGGACTGCGACGGCACGCCCGTGGTCGTACCGAAGGAGCAGGTCGAGCGCGTCGTGCGGCACGGATGGGCGCTGACCGCGCACCAGGCGGTGGGACAGCGGTGGCCCGCAGCGGTGGTCGTGCTCCCCGGCGATGCGGCAGGGGCCCTGACCCGTGCCTGGGTGTACACCGCCTTCGGGCGCGCCGAGCGGCATCTGTCCGTGGTGCACGGCGCGGATCAGGCCCTGCCGCGGGCGGTGGCGGAGATCCCGGCGAAGACACGGACGACACGGCTGCAGACGCTGATGCGGATACAGGTTCCTGCCGGGGGGCAGGCCGGATAGCCGGATGAAGGCGGGCGTGGGCCCGGTCCCCCGGCCCACGCCCACACTTCAGCGCTCGGCCCGAAGATCCCCCTCCTCAAGGTCGAGGTCGTCCTGGGAGCGCAGCGGTTCCAGGTCGTCGTCCTCGTCGTCCTCCGAATCGTCAGGCTCGTCGTCGAAGACCGCGCTGACGTCGAAGCGGCACACGACCCGCTGCGGGTCGATCTGGTCGAAGGGGGAGTCCAGCCACTCCCCCGGCTCCGGCGGCTCGTCGGTGACGGTCACCCACAGTGTCGAGTCGCCTTCGTCGAGACCGAACTCCTTGTGCCGTGATGCGATCTCGTCCGGTTCGTACTCGCCGAAGAGGATGCCCAGCGCACCATGGGTGGTGCCGTTCGCCGCGCCCCCGGCGGTTTCGTCCTCCGCGGCCGCCACCCGCTGGGCCTGGGCCAGCAGTCGCTGCGGCTCCACCACGGTGTAGTCCCGGCGGATCAGCACGCTGAGCGCGTTCGGTTCCTCGGGGCCCGTGTACGGCGGCAGCGTGTCCTCCGTGCCGGGGATCTCGAAGGGGGTGACCTCGTCGTAGCGGTCGTAGAGGAGCTCGTCGTACTCCTCGGCCGCCGCGGCCAGCTCGTTGAACGCTTCGTAGACGGCCGGGTCGTCCTCTCCCGACCTGCGCTCGACCGCGGCCAGGTGGCGGTCGAGCGCAGCCTTGACCGCCTCGGCGGCGGCGCGTACCTCGGCAGCGGTGGGCTGCGCAGCATCAGACATAGTGCAGACGCTATCCGTACCGGGCCTCTGCCCGCACAATAGATGCGATGCCGGAATACGAATTTGTCGACGTGTACGTACCGCGCGGGGTGTCCCGCAAGGAGACCACACGCCTGCTGACCGACCATGCCGAGTACGGACACTGGGAGCTGGACCGTCTCAGGCTCCACCCGGACGGCAGCCGCAGAGTGCGGTTGCGCCGGCGGATCATCCGCCAGGTGCGGGCAACGTGGTGACCTGAGACGGGGAATGGAGCGGGCCCCGCGGATGCGGGGCCCGCTCCATTCCGTTGCGTGCACCACCTCGGTGCCATTGCTCACTGGAGCCATTGCCCACCTTGGTGATCTTCGGTGTTCTGTGCAGGTGCGTGCACACTCACCGTGATGTGCGTGCTCCGTGCCGTTACGCTGCGGCCGATCGGGCCTTGCGGTAGAGCACGGCGCCCGCGAGCAGCGCGCCCGCGCCCACCGGAAGGACCATGCCCAGCGGCAGCGAGCTGCCGGTCTCGGCGAGCTGCTCGGTGCCCTCCGGCGCCGCCACGGTGTGCGTGGAGGGATGGTTCGTCCCGGAGTCGCCCGGGTTGTCGTCGACCGGCGCCTGCGGCTCGTCAGGGTGCACCGGGTCGGCGGGCGTATGGCCGCGCGGCGGCGTCGCCTGGTTGCCGTCCGAGGAGTTGCCGCAGTCGTTGTCCGCCGCCCCGTTGCCGAGGCCGCCGATGGTGACGCTGTTGCCGCAGACGTTGACCGGTACGTCGACCGGCACCTGCACGTGGTTGCCGGAGCCGATGCCGGGCGAGTCGCTCGCGTGACCGCCGGCCTCCGAACCGCCGCCGGACGGCTGGTCGTTGCCGTTGTCGCCGTTGTCGTCGGAGACGTTGCCGCAGTCGTTGTCCGCCGCGGGGTTGAGGGCCCCGATGACGTTCACCGTGTTGCCGCACACGTTCACCGGGATGTCCACGGGAACTTGGACGCTGTTGCCCGAGAGCACGCCGGGTGAGTCGGAAGCAGCGCCGCTCGCTCCCGAGTCGGCGTGTGCGTAGCCGCCGGTCATGGCGAGTACGCCGGTCGCGGCCGCCAGAGTGAGGCGCTTGCGCGTGACCTGTCGCATAGGTTTTCCCTGCCTTGTACCTTCCGGAAGCGCACGGGCCCGCTTGCCCGTGCGCGGAAGATCCGTCGGCCCCGGAGCTCATCCCGCGAACTCCGGGGCCGAGGACTCAGACCCTCATGGGGTGGTGCACAACGTCAGTCGTTGATGCAGGTGTTGCCGAAGGCGGGGTTCAGCAGCCCGATCACGTTGACGGTGTTGCCACAGACGTTCACCGGCACGTGGATCGGGGCCTGAATGACGTTGCCCGAGAGCACGCCGGGGGAGTTCACAGCGGCACCCTGAGCACCGGCGTCGGCAGCGGCAACTCCCGCACCAGCGAGTACGAGACCACTCGTGGCAGCCACGGCAGCGACGACCTTCTTGATCATTCTTCCTCCTCATTGGCAATGCGGCCCCGGTCTCGGACCGCATCATCAGTAACGAGGAGCCGGTAATCGGGCTACGTCCTTATCGTTCCATTCACTCTTTCTGATAACTGCGCACGTATGGACGAATATTGGGGCGGCAATTCGGCAGCGATGGCCTGATCGAGTCAGCCGAATTACCCACAAGCAGCCGCGAGTTGAGCCGTCGACGTCAGGACGCGTCGATGAACCTGTCCAGCACACGCACGCCGAACTTGAGCCCCTCGACCGGCACCCGCTCGTCGACGCCGTGGAACATGCCCGCGAAGTCCAGCTCGGGCGGCAGCTGCAGCGGCGCGAAGCCGAAGCAGCGGATGCCGAGGTCGTCGAAGGACTTGGCGTCCGTACCGCCGGAGAGCATGTACGGAACGGCGCGCGCGATCGGGTCCTCGGCGCGCAGGGCCGACTGCATGGCGTCGACGAGCGAACCGTCGAAGTCGGTCTCCAGGGCCTTGTCGCCGTGCACGTCCTCGCGCCGGACGCGCGGCCCGAGGATCCGGTCGAGGTCGGCCAGGAACTCCTCCTCGTGTCCCGGCAGGAAGCGCCCGTCGACGTGCGCGGTGGCCTGGCCGGGGATCACGTTGACCTTGTAGCCGGCGCCGAGCATGGTCGGGGCCGCCGAGTTGCGCAGCGTGGCGCCGATCATCTTCGCGATGCCGCCGAGCTTGGCGAGCGTCGCGTCCATGTCCTCGGGGTCGAGCTCGGTGCCGAGCGCGTCCGAGAGTTCGTCGAGGAAGGACCGTACGGTCTTGGTGACGCGCACCGGCCACTTGTGCCGGCCGAGACGGCCGACCGCCTCGCAGAGCTCCGTGATGGCGTTGTCGTCGTTGGTCATCGAGCCGTGGCCTGCCGTGCCGTCCACGGTGAGCCGCATCCAGTGCATGCCCTTCTGGGCGGTCTCGACGAGGTACAGCCGCAGCTGCTCGTTCACGGTGAACGAGAAGCCGCCGACCTCGCCGATCGCCTCGGTGACGCCCTCGAAGAGATCGGGGTGCTTGTCCACGAGGTGACGCGCGCCGTACACGCCGCCCGCCTCCTCGTCGGCGAGGAAGGCCAGCACGATGTCGCGGGGAGGCTTGCGGCCGCTGCGCAGCCGGTCGCGTACGACCGCGAGGGTCATCGCGTCCATGTCCTTCATGTCGACGGCGCCGCGGCCCCACACGCAGCCGTCGGCGATCTCGCCGGAGAACGGGTGGTGGGTCCAGTCGTGGGCGTTGGCCGGTACGACGTCGGTGTGGCCGTGGATGAGGAGCGCGGGCCGCGAGGGGTCCTCGCCCTGGATACGGGCCACCGTGGAGGCGCGGCCGGGGTGGGACTCGAAGATCTGCGGCTCGAGCCCGACCTCGGCCAGCTTCTCGGCCACGTACTCGGCGGCCTTGCGCTCACCCGGCCCCGAGTGGTCTCCGTAGTTGCTGGTGTCGATCCGGATGAGGTCGCGGCAGAGGCCGACGACCTCGTCCTCGCCGGAGACGGACCCGGCCCTGCTGGCGCCGCTCGACTCGCTCACGCTGCTTCCTCCCGCTGTCGCTGCTGGTGGTCCCCGTGCTTGGTGCTATCCCATCCTCCCCCTCGGGCGGGTGCGGCCCAAGGCCGGGCCCGGCCCGGTCATACAGCGTTAACAGCGGGACGGCGGTCCGATCCCTCGGTCTCCGGCCTGGACACCGGCTTGATCAGCCGGGTGATCAGTCGGGTGATCAGGCACCTCCGAATGTTTGCTATGGTTTTCCACGTCGCCGCGGGAAACCGCGAGAGACCACCAAGTCCGGGTGGCGGAATGGCAGACGCGCTAGCTTGAGGTGCTAGTGCCCTTTATCGGGCGTGGGGGTTCAAGTCCCCCCTCGGACACATCGGCGAACTGCCGGTCACTTCGGTGACCGGCAGTTTTCGTGTGATCGGCTCTCACGGGCGGGCGGGCACAATGGCCGCATGGTCCGACGCAAGCCCCGTCCCTCCGTTCCCCCGGCGGCCCCCGCCGTGTGCCCCTGCGGTTCCGGCGCCGCGTACCCCGAGTGCTGCGGCCGCCGCCACTCCGGGGCCGCTGCCGCGCCGACCGCCGAGGCCCTGATGCGGTCGCGGTACAGCGCGTTCGCGGTGCGGGACGAGGGGTATCTGCTGCGGACCTGGCATCCGGAGACGCGGCCGCCACGGGTGGACTTCGATCCGGGGACGCGCTGGACGGGCCTGGAGATCCTCGGGACGACCGATGGGTCGGCCTTCCACGCCACGGGCACGGTGACCTTCCGGGCGCACTACACGGACGGTGGCAGGCCGGGCGTGCTTCACGAGCGCAGCCGCTTCACGCGGGTCGACGGGGCGTGGGTCTACGTCGACGGGGACTTCGTCGAGTAGCGGGGGCCGACTGCCCTGCGGGTCGTGGCGGGCGTCAGGGCGCCAGGATGTCCAGTTCCTGGAGGGCGCCCACCGCGATCTCGCGGGTGAGCCGCTCCGCGCGGTCCGCGTCGCCCTCCCGTACGGCCTCCGCGACCTGTACGTGCAGCCGGACGGCCGGTGGATCGGGGTCCTCGAACATCACCTGGTGGTGGGTGCGGCCGGCCAGCACCTCGGCCACGAGGTCGCCGAGGTGCGCAAACATCTCGTTGCCGGAGGCGTTGAGGATCACCCGATGGAAGGCGATGTCGTGCACCAGATACGCCTCCAGCTGCTGGCCGCGTGAGGTGGCGACCATGCCGAGGGCGCACTCGGTGAGTTCCGCGCACTGCTCCGGGGTGGCGTTGCGCGCGGCGAGTCCCGCGGCGACGGGTTCGACGGCCGAGCGCAGCACGGTCAGGGAGCGCAGCTGGCGGGGGCGGTCGGCGCCGGCCAGGCGCCAGCGGATGACCTGGGGGTCGTAGACGTTCCACTCCGCGACGGGGAGCACGGTCACGCCCACGCGGCGGCGGGACTCCACCAGGTGCATGGACTCCAGGACGCGCACCGCCTCGCGCATCACCGAGCGCGACACCTCGAGGCGCTCGGCCAGCTCGTCGGTGCGCAGCACGCTACCGGGCGGATGCTCCCCGGCGGTGATGGCGGGCCCAAGGGTCTCCAGTACGCGGGCGTGCAGCCCCCGGGCCTGTGTCGTCATGCGGTCAGCGTACGAGGCACCGCTCCGCACTCAAAAGTCAGACTTTTAGATCACACTCCCTTGAATTAATCAGACGTTTGAGTTTCAGTGACGTGACACAGCGATGTCGACGAAGACAGCGAGGCACTTGATGAGCACCCCCCACGTCGTCGTGGTCATGGGCGTGGCAGGGACCGGCAAGACGACGATCGGCCCCCTGCTCGCCGCCCGGCTCGGCGTTCCCTACGCCGAGGGCGACGACTTCCACCCCGAGTCCAACATCGCCAAGATGTCGGCCGGGACGCCGTTGACGGACGACGACCGCTGGCCCTGGCTCGACGCCATCGGCGCCTGGGCGCACAGCAGGGACGGTCTCGGTGGTGTCGTCAGCAGCTCGGCGCTGAAGCGGAGCTACCGCGACCGCCTGCGCGCCGCCGCTCCCGGCATCGCCTTCGTCCATCTGAGCGGTGACCGCGAGCTCATCGAGGACCGCATGTCGCATCGCGAAGGCCACTTCATGCCGACCGCCCTGCTGGACTCCCAGTTCGCCACGCTCCAGCCGCTGGAGCCCGACGAGGCGGGCGTCGCCGTCGATGTGTCGGGCAGCCCGGACGAGATCACCGACCGGGCGGTCGAGGCGCTCCGCGCCCTCTCGCGGCAGCAGCCGGCCGAGTAGCAGCAGCCCTCACCCCGTGTCCGGTGCGGCGAGCGGGCGGGCGCGACTGCCTGCTCGCACCGCCGCACCTCGGGCCACACCCCTCAATCCGCAACCCCAACCCATGCAAGGAAACAGACCGTGACCAGTCTCAGCGCCGAGACGCTGGCAGCGGACGCTGTCGAGCCGATCACCTCGGCGGGCCACGCCCAACTCGGGATAGCCGTCCTCGCGGGCATCGCCGTCATCGTCCTGCTCATCACGAAGTTCAAGCTCCATGCGTTCCTGGCGCTGACCATCGGGTCCCTCGCGCTCGGTGCCTTCGCGGGCGCCCCGCTCGACAAGGCCATCGCGAGCTTCACCAGCGGCCTCGGCTCCACGGTGGCGGGCGTCGGCGTACTGATCGCGCTTGGCGCGATCCTCGGCAAGCTGCTGGCCGACTCCGGCGGCGCCGACCAGATCGTCGACACGATCCTCGCCAAGGCGGGCGGGCGCGCCATGCCGTGGGCGATGGTGCTGATCGCCTCCGTGATCGGGCTTCCGCTGTTCTTCGAGGTCGGCATCGTGCTGCTGATCCCGGTGGTGCTGATGGTCGCCAAGCGCGGCAACTACTCGCTGATGCGCATCGGCATCCCGGCGCTGGCCGGTCTGTCCGTGATGCACGGCCTCATCCCGCCGCACCCCGGCCCGCTCGTCGCGATCGACACGGTCAAGGCCGACCTCGGTGTGACGCTGGCGCTCGGCGTGCTCGTCGCCATCCCCACCGTGATCATCGCGGGTCCGGTGTTCTCCCGGTTCGCGGCCCGCTGGGTGGACGTACCGGCTCCGGAGCGGATGATTCCGCAGCGGCCGTCCGAGGACCTCGAGAAGCGTCCCGGCTTCGGCGTCACCCTCGCCACGGTGCTGCTGCCCGTCGTACTGATGCTGGTCAAGGCGCTCGTGGACATCGTGGTGGATGACGCCGAGGCCCCCGTGCAGCGGGTCTTCGACGTGATCGGCTCGCCGCTGATCGCGCTGCTCGCCGCGGTGATCGTCGGTATCTTCACGCTCGGCCGGGCCGCCGGATTCACCAAGGAGCGGATCTCGTCGACCGTCGAGAAGTCGCTCGCCCCCATCGCGGGAGTACTGCTCATCGTCGGTGCCGGCGGCGGCTTCAAGCAGACGCTGATCGACTCCGGCGTGGGCCAGATGGTCCTGGACGTCTCCAAGGACTGGTCGATCCCGGCGCTGCTCCTCGCCTGGCTGATCGCGGTGGTGATCCGCCTCGCGACCGGCTCGGCGACCGTGGCGACGATCTCCGCGGCCGGACTGGTGGCGCCGCTCGCCGCCGACATGTCGAGCACGCACGCGGCCCTGCTGGTGCTGGCGATCGGCGCGGGTTCGCTCTTCTTCAGCCATGTCAACGACGCCGGATTCTGGCTGGTCAAGGAGTACTTCGGACTGAGCGTCGGACAGACCGTCAAGACCTGGTCCGTGATGGAGACGATCATCTCGGTGGTCGCGGGCGCTCTGGTCCTGCTGCTGTCCTTGATCATCTAGCGCGGGACGGCACGGCTTTCACGACGACGGTGAGAATCCCGCTACAGGGGTTCTCACCGTCGTCGCTTTCAGACGCGCGGTGCGGGTTACGGCCGCCACAGCGGATGTTCGCGTTTCGCCCACTCCCGGTCCACAGAGCCCGTACGCAGGCCGCGGCGGGCCTCCGGGTCGGCGAGGGCCATGCCGATGTGGCCGGCCAGGACGATGCCGATCGTCAGGGCGAGCCAGTCGTGGACGAAGGTCGCGCCGGTGCGCCAGACCAGCGGGGCAAGGTGCGTGAACCACATCAGCAGGCCGGTGCCGAGCATCACGAGCACGGCTCCGGCGATCCACGCGGCGTAGGTCTTCTGCCCGGCGTTGAACTTGCCGGCCGGCCGCGACGCGGGGCGTTTGTCGCGGTGTACGGCCGCGCGCAGCCACCGTCGGTCGTGCGCGTGGAAGCGGTTGAGGAGCCGCAGATCCGCGCGGAAGGCGCGGGAGGCGAGGCCCACAAGGACCGGGACGGGCAGCAGCAGTCCCGACCACTCGTGGAGGGTGACCACGAGGGCGCGGCGGCCGACGAGTTCGGCGAGCTGAGGCACGTAGAGACAGGCGGCCGTGACCACGCAGACGCCCATCAGGGCCGCCGTGGTGCGGTGCACCCAGCGCTCGGCGTGGGTGAAGCGGCGGACTCGCGGCGGCAGTTCGGCGCCGGGGCCGGCGACAGGTCCGTGGGCGTGTCGGTCCTGTCCGCCCCGCAGTTCAGGTCGTAGGGGCATCATCGCGTCCGTTCGAGCGGCCCACCCACGCGTCCACGTCATAGCCCCGCTCTTCCCAGTAACCGGGCCGGACGTCCTCGGTGAGGGTGATGCCGGAGAGCCACTTCGCGGACTTGTAGAAGTACATCGGTGCCACATAGAGGCGGACGGGACCGCCGTGCGAGTGGCTCACCGGCTTGTCCTGCATACGCAGGGCCACCAGGACGTCGTCCCTGCGGGCCTGCCGCAGAGTGAGGCTCTCGGTGTACGTGCCGTCGAAGCACGTGAAGCGGACCGCCGTCGCCGTCGGGCGCACTCCCGCGGCGTCGAGCAGCTTGGACAGCAGTACGCCCTCGAAGGGGGTGTCCGGCACCCGCCATCCGGTGACGCACTGGACGTCGTGGACGAGCCTCGTCTGCGGCATTGCGCGCAGTTCAGCGAGCGTGTAGGTGGCGGGGCGGTCGACCAGTCCGCCGACGGTCAGGCGGTAGTCGTCGGCGCCCTTCTGCGGTACGGAGGAGGCGACGGAGTAGTAGCGGAAGCCGCCGCCGTTGGGGAGCAGGCCGGTCAGGCCGGTCGGGTCCTTGTCCGCCGCGTTGCCCAGGAAGGACTCGAGGCCGCTCTGGAGCCCGGGGGCGGCGGCCACACCCAGCGCGCCGAGCCCGAGCATGCCGAGCACGAGACGGCGGCCCACCGGTGTTCCCTGCCCCTCTTCCTGGGGCTCAGCGGGTTGTTCTGAGGTCACCCATCGATTCGAACACCCACAGCGCCCGGAGACCAGAGGCCGCGGGTGTTCGTCAGACTTCTGTCATCTCAAGACTTCGCAATCCGCGCCATCGCAAGACTCGCAATCCGCTCTCATCTCGAGACTTCGTAGTCCGCTCTCATCTCGACACTTCGTGCTCCGCCGCCTTCTCGAGCTGGAACGCCTCGTTGCCCAGGCCGATGCGCGCATGCGCCTCCGGACTCCGGGCACGCAGCACCGCGCCCTGGACCAGGCCGGTCACGGCGGCCAGCGCGATGATGCCGGGCAGCACCCAGCTGAGCGCCGAATCCGGGCCGGAGCCGACGAGGACGTCGAAGTCCTTCACGGTGTAGACCGCGATGACGAGCAGGGCGATCCCTGCGACCGCGGAGGCAGCCAGACGCCAGGCCTGGGCGCGGGCGGCGCCGCGACGGGCGAAGAACACGATGACGGCCAGCGATGCGAGGGCCATCAGCAGGATGACGCCGAGCGCACCGATGTTGCCCATCCAGGTGAAGAGGTGCAGCACGGGCGCCGTCGGATCACCGGTCGCGCCCTCGTCGGTCACCGCAAAGGCTCCGACGACCACCACCGAGATCACGGTCTGCAGCAGCGAGCCGACGCCGGGCGCACCGCTGGCGTTGTTGGTACGGCCGAAGGCGGCGGGCAGCAGTCCCTCCCGGCCCATGGCGAAGGCGTACCGGGCGACGACGTTGTGGAAGCTGAGCATCGCGGCGAACATGCCGGTGACGAACAGGACGTGCAGGACGTCCGTGAAGGTCGTGCCCAGGCTGTTCTCGGTCAGGAAGAACAGCAGGCCGGCGCTCTGCTTCTGGGCGGCGGCGACGATGCCGGACGGACCCGCGGCGACGGTGAGCGCCCAGCAGCTGAAGGCGAAGAAGACGGCGACGAACCCGACGGCGAGGAACATCACGCGGGCCACGACGACCTGGGGCCGGCTGGTCTCCTCGGCGTAGACCGGGGCCTGTTCGAAGCCGAGGAAGGCCGCGACGCAGAAGCACAGCGCGGTACCGAGGCCCGCACCGGTCAGCGTCTCGGGATTGAACGCCTGGAGGGACAGGCCCTCCTTGGCGGGGTCGGCGACGGCCGCGATGTCGAAGATGACGACGAGCGCGACCTCGACGATCAGCAGCACACCGAGCACGCGCGCGTTGAGGTCGATCTTCAGCCAGCCCAGGGCGCCCACGACGAGCACGGCCGCGAGGGCCGGGATCCACCAGGCGACCTCCGTGTCCAGGTAGGTGGCGAAGAGTCCGGACACCTCGAAGCCGAAGATGCCGTAGACGCCGACCTGCAGCGCACTGTAGGCGACGAGTGCGACCAGGGCCGCGCCCGAGCCGGCCGTGCCGCCCAGGCCGCGCGATATGTACGCGTAGAAGGCGCCGGCGTTGTGGACGTGGCGGCTCATCTCGGCGTACCCGACGCTGAACAGCGCCAGCACGACGCCGAGCATGACGAAGAGCAGGGGCTGCCCGACGATGCCCATCACGCCGAATGTGGTGGGCATGACACCCGCAACGACCATGAGGGGGGCCGTGGCGGCGAGCACGGACAGCAGCAGCCCTGCCGTGCCGAGGCGGTCGGAGCGCAGGGCACGCTCCTGCCCCTTGTAGGTTCTGATCTCGCTCGTGCTCGAACTGCCCGTGGTCATGACGGGGGTTGTCCTTTCGCAGCGGATGAGGTGCGGACGAACAGCGGTGAAGGCGGGCGGGCTAAGCGGTGCCGAGTGCGGTGTTGCGTGCGGTGCGGAAGGCGTCGTACGGGTCCCGGTCCGGGTACGACCAGGGGGCCGGGGTCGCATGCGGTCCGATGCGGTGGAACAGCGCGGCCGCCTCGGCCGGGCGGCCCTCGCAGACCTTCGCATGGGCGAGGAAGTTGAGGTCGACGCGGTTGCGGGGGTGGGCCTCGTGGCCCCACTCCAGCCACCAGTCGAAGGCCGCCTTCATGACCTGGCGGGCCCTGCGTCCCGTCCAGTGCCCTGAGGACGCCGCGTCGCGGGCTTCGCTGCCGGCGGCGGCCAGGACGCGGTAGCGCTCGGCGTGCGCGACGACGGGCAGGATGGCCAGGGGCGAGTGCGCGGGGGCCTGTTCGGCGGCCCAGGACGCGAAGTCGTACACCTCGTGCATCGGGTCCTGGCCGGCTTGCGCGTGCCGCTCCGCGAGGCGGGCCACCATCAGATGGTGGGCGTGGTGGTGGTCCGGGTGGCGGTGGCGGACCTCGTCGAAGAGCCGCACGACGTCCTCGTCGCGGCCCGTCGCGCACTCGAGGATCAGCAGCGACAGCCAGGGGGTCGGGTCGTCCGGGACGAGTGCGGCAGCGGCGTTGCAGGCCTTGCGCGCGTGGTCGGGGCGCTCCTTGCCGTTCAGGGCGCGGAAGACCATGGCGCAGGCCTGCAGTACGGCCGCGTCGGCCGACTCCGGCTCGGCCAGCCGCCATTCGCGTGACCAGGCGGCGGTGCCGGGTTCCTGGGCGAGCACGGTGATGCGGTGGCCGCGGCTGTCCCAGTCGTCGCCGGTCGCCGCGAGCAGCGAACGGACGGCGGTCCAGCGGCCCTGGGCAAGGGCGGTACGGGCGGAGGCGAGTTCCGTGTCGTCCAGCGCCGGGTCGAATGCGTGCGGCGCCCGCCGGTTGCGGGCACGGCCGAAGGGGGGTGGGGGCACCGCAGGGTCCTTTATGACACGGCTGGCTATGGCACGGTCATGGCACGGTGTGCCAGCGGGTGATCACGGACAGCAAAGCGGAGGGGGTTCTTTCCGTCAAGGCCGTGTTGGGGCCTACTCGTGTCAACTGGGCGGTTTGCCCCGCCCGTTGACACGAGTTCCCCAGGCCTCCCTGGGTGGCCCTCCGATTTTCAGGTACCCGCCGTCGTGGTGCTGTGCCCACCTCCCCCAGCTACCGCCGGAAGGTTCCCCCAGCCCTGCGGAACATGCCCACAGCCAGGCAGCGGTGCTACGCCACCGCCCTCGCCGCCGCGCGGCCCGCCGTGCGGCCTGAGAAGAGGCAGCCGCCGAGGAACGTGCCCTCCAGGGAGCGGTAGCCGTGGACTCCGCCGCCGCCGAAGCCGGCGGCCTCCCCCGCGGCGTACACGCCGGGCAGGGGGTCGCCGCCCTCCGTCAGCACCCGCGACGACAGGTCCGTCTCGAGGCCGCCGAGCGTCTTGCGGGTGAGGATGTTCAGGCGTACGGCGATCAGCGGGCCCGCCTTGGGGTCGAGGATCCGGTGCGGGGTGGCCGTACGGATGAGCTTGTCGCCGAGGTAGTTGCGGGCGCCGCGGATCGCGGTCACCTGGAGGTCCTTGGTGAAGGGGTTGGTGATCTCGCGGTCGCGTGCGGTGAGGGTGCGCCGCAGGTGGGCCTCGTCGATCAGCGGTTCATCGGTGAGCGCGTTCATGCCGCGCACCAGCGCGCCGAGGTCCTTCTCGACGACGAAGTCGACGCCGTGGTCCATGAACGCCTTGACCGGTCCTGGGACGTCGGCGCGTGCCCGCCCGATGACGTCGCGGACGGACTTGCCGGTCAGGTCCGGGTTCTGCTCGGAGCCGGAGAGCGCGAACTCCTTGCCGATGATCTTCTGGTCGAGGACGAACCAGGTGTGGTCGTACCCGGTCTGCATGATGTGCTCGAGCGTGCCGAGCGTGTCGAAGCCGGGGAAGAGCGGCACGGGGAGCCGGTTGCCGCGCGCGTCGAGCCAGAGAGACGACGGGCCGGGCAGGATGCGTATGCCGTGCTTGCTCCAGATGGGGTTCCAGTTCTCGATGCCCTCGGTGTAGTGCCACATGCGGTCGCGGTTGATGAGGCGGGCGCCCGCCTTCTCGGCGATGCCGAGCATCAGGCCGTCGACGTGCGCGGGCACGCCGGAGAGCAGCTTCGCGGGCGGCTCGCCGAGCCGCTTCGGCCAGTTCGCACGTACGAGATCGTGGTTGCCGCCGATGCCGCCCGAGGTGACGATCACCGCCTGCGCCCGGAGCTCGAAGGAGCCGGTGACCGTGCGGCTGCTGGCCTGGCCGCGCTCGATGTCCGAGGGCTCCAGGATCTCGCCGCTGACCGTGTCCACCGCTCCGGCACTGCGTGACAGGCCCGTGACGCGGTGGCGGAACTTCAGCTGCACCAGCCCCCGCGCGACACCTTCCCGTACCCGCCGCTCGAACGGCGCGACGATGCCGGGGCCCGTGCCCCAGGTGATGTGGAAGCGCGGTACGGAGTTGCCGTGGCCGTTGGCGTCGTAGCCGCCGCGCTCCGCCCAGCCCACGACCGGGAAGAAGCGCACGCCCTGGCCGTGCAGCCAGGCCCGCTTCTCGCCGGCCGCGAAGTCGACGTACGCCTCGGCCCACTTCCGCGGCCAGTGGTCCTCGTCGCGGTCGAAGGCGGCCGTGCCCATCCAGTCCTGGAGCGCGAGCTCATGGCTGTCCCTGATGCGCAGGCGGCGCTGCTCGGGCGAGTCGACGAAGAAGAGGCCGCCGAAGGACCAGTGCGCCTGGCCGCCGATCGACTGTTCCGGTTCCTGGTCGAGGAGGATGACCTTGCGGCCCGCGTCGACGAGCTCCGCGGTCGCCGCGAGCCCGGCGAGACCCGCACCGATCACGATCACATCTGCGTCGTAGGCCATGAGCCCCGTTCCCTCCTCGATTGTCAGTCGGCGACATTCTTACTGGTCGGTCGGATCTTCGGGAACGGGCGTGACCGAATCTTGGTACGGGCATCCCGGAGTCCTGGCGCGGGATGTGCGGTTCCGGGACTGTACCTGCCGGGACCGGGCACTCGACGTGACGGAGCTGACTGCGGGGTGCGCGGAGGGGCGCTATCGTCAGGCTGGTACCCCGGCCGTGGCGCGCCCGTGGCCGGACCCAAGTCTTGAGGTGCTCTGCGTGTCGGTTCTGGTTCTCGTTCTCGCCGTGTCCGCTGCCTGCTGCCTGGGCCTCGGCTACGTCCTGCAGCAGAACGCGGCGCAGCACGCCCCGCTGAGCGACTTCCTCTCGCCCCGCCTCCTGCTCGACCTGGTGCGGATGCCACGGTGGCTGGCCGGGATCGGGCTCATGGTGTGCGGCATGGCGCTGGGCGCCGTCGCCCTGGGCAACGGCGAGCTGTCGCTGGTCGAGCCACTGCTCGCGACGAACCTGCTCTTCGCGATGGCCCTGTCCCGCCGGCAGACCAGACAGCCGCTGGGCCGTCAGGGCTGGGTGGGGCTCGCGCTGCTCGCGGGCGGCGTGACCGCGTTCATCCTGGCGGGGCAGCCGACGGGCGGTGGCGACGTCGCCGGTCCGCTGCGGCACTGGCTGATCATCGGCGTGATGGTGGGCAGCGCGCTGGCGCTGACGGCGTTCGCCAAGCGGTCGCGGCTCAGTGCGGGACCGGCGCTGCTGGCGACGGCGGCCGGTCTGCTGTACGGCGTACAGGACGCGCTGACCCGGGTGAGCGGGCAGCGGTTCACGGCGGGCGGCTGGCTCGTGCTCTTCACGGGCTGGCAGCCGTACGCCGTGCTGGTGCTGGGTGTCGTGGGGCTCATCATCGTCCAGAGCGCCTTCGAGACGGCTTCGCTGCGGATGTCCCTGCCCGCGCTGACGGCCGCCCAGCCGCTGGCCGGCATCATCTGCGGCGTCGGCTTCCTCGGCGACCAGCTGCGCACGGACGCCGGCGCGCTGGCCTGGGAGTCGGCGGGCCTGGCGGCGATCGTGGGAGGCATCGTGCTGCTCGGCGTCCATCCGGCCATGCCGCGGGGCGGGGCGCCGGTGGAGCGCGTACCGGACGTACAACCCAGCTGAGTGACCGTCCCTGGAGAAGAGCCCCGGTGAGTGACGCCATGAGTGCCGCGGACGAGCTGCTGGACATCGTCGACGAGAACGACCGGGTCGTGGGGCAGGCCCCGCGCGGCGAGGCGTATGCGCGTGGGCTGCGGCACCGCTGCGTGTTCATCCAGGCACGGGACGCCGACGGCCGGATCTTCGTGCACCGCCGTCCGCCGACGAAGCTGGTCTTCCCGTCGGTGTACGACATGTTCGTGGGCGGGGTCGTGGGGGCGGGCGAGTCGTATGACGCCGCGGCGCTGCGCGAGGCCGAGGAGGAGCTCGGCGTCGCAGGGCTGCCGCGCCCTGTGCCGCTGTTCAAGTTCCTCTACGACGGCGGCGACGGGCAGAGCTGGTGGTCGTCCGTGTACGAGGTCCGCTGCGAGCTGCCGGTCAGCCCGCAGGTCGAGGAGGTCGCCTGGCACGGCTTCCTGTCCGACGCCGAGGTGGAGCGGCGGCTCACCGAGTGGTCATGGGTGCCGGACGGCCTGGCGGCGTACGAGCGGCTGAAGGCGTATCGGGCGGGTCGCGCGGGCTGAGTGAGCTACCGGAGCGCCGATGCCCGGTCCGCTCCCCGGTAGGGTCCTGGCGTGATCGAGTTCGTACGGAACCTCCGGCTCTGGTTCGCGCCCCAGGCCGTCCGGGAGGAGGGCCGGACGCCCGACTACCGGTTCTCGCTGGCCAACGAGCGCACCTTCCTCGCCTGGCTGCGCACCGCGCTCGCCCTCATCGGCGGTGGCTTCGCCGTGGACCAGTTCCTGCCGGACCTGCGATGGGGATGGCGCGTCGGGCTCGCCCTCGCGCTGCTCGCCGCGGGCGTGCTGTGCTCGCTGCGGGCCGTGAACCACTGGATTCGCTGCGAGCGGGCCATGCGGCGCGGCGAGGACCTGCCGGTGTCGCGGTTCCCCGCCCTGCTGAGCCTCGCCGTCGCGGTCGTCGCGGTCGCGATGGTGATGGTCGTGCTGGTCGGCTGGGACGGATGACCGGCCCCGCCGGTGCACGGGACCGGGACCCGGG
Organism: Streptomyces sp. NPDC002896; assembly: GCF_040295225.1. Classification (NCBI taxonomy): domain Bacteria; kingdom Bacillati; phylum Actinomycetota; class Actinomycetes; order Kitasatosporales; family Streptomycetaceae; genus Streptomyces; species Streptomyces sp. NPDC002896. The sequence continues at coordinate 408,011 of NZ_JBEOVA010000003.1, forward strand.
CCTGCAGCCGGAGCGTACGCGGCTCGCGTGGCGGCGTACGACGCTGGCCTGCACGGTCGCCGCAGTGCTGGCGGCCCGGACGACCCTGCACGGCGGTCCGACCACGGTCGGCGTGGTGGCCTGTGCCCTCTGCTTCCTGGCCTGGCTGGGGTTCCTGGCCGTGGCCCATCGCCGGATCAGCGCGCTGACCGGCGCGTCCGCGGCGCCGCTGACGCTCCGGCACGCGCTCGCGGCAACGGCGTGCGCGCTGGCCCTGGCGGTGTTCGCGGCGGCGGTCGTCTACTGATGCGGCTGCCTTGCGGCATCGCCGCGTCTCACGACTCCGCCTTACCGGAGCGAGACGGATCACGTTCCGGCCCACCCCTGGACTACATACCGACCGGTCGGCATCATGCTGTGGTGTCCTCGGGAACGCATCCCGCCAGCCGCGCACGGAGGAGCGAACGATGAGCTCAGACCACCCCCCAGGCCTCGACCTCGACCGGCTGCGCCAGCGGCTGGACCGGGAGCGGCCCGGCCTGGTGAGCGGTCCGCTGACCGGCCGGCTCATCGAGGGCGGGCGGTCGAACCTCACGTACGCGGTCTCGGACGGGGCGGCGAAGTGGGTCGTGCGCCGCCCGCCGCTGGGCCATGTGCTGGCCACTGCGCACGACATGAAGCGCGAGCACCGGGTGATCAGCGCGCTGCACCCCACCGCGGTGCCGGTGCCGCGGCCAGTGCTGCTGTGCGAGGACGAGGACGTGGTGGGCGCGCCCTTCTACGTCATGGAGTTCGTGGACGGCACCCCGTACCGCACCGCCGAGCAGCTCGCCCCGCTCGGCCCCGACCGGACCCGTGCCGCGGTGCTCGGGCTCGTCGACACCCTCGTCGAACTGCACGCCGTGGACCCGGCCGAGGTGGGCCTCGAGGACTTCGGGCGGCCGGAGGGCTTCCTGGACCGGCAGCTGCGCCGCTGGGGCAAGCAGCTGGACGCCTCCCGCAATCGCGAGCTGCCCGGCATCGAGGAGCTGCAGGCCGCACTGAGCCGCGCGCTGCCCGAATCGCCCGCCCCGGCGGTCGTCCACGGCGACTACCGGCTGGACAACGTACTGATCGGCACGGACGACGAGATCAAGGCGATCCTCGACTGGGAGATGTCCACGCTCGGCGACCCGCTCACCGACCTGGGCCTGCTGGTGATGTACAGCGTCCCGCTCGAGACCCCCGACTCCCCTGTCAGCACGACCGCGGCGGCGGCCGGTCATCCGGACCCCGCCGAGCTGATCGAACGGTACGCCGCACGCTCGGGGCGCGACGTGTCCGACGTCTCCTGGTACACGGCGTTCGCGTGGTTCAAGCTCGCCGTGATCCTCGAGGGCATCCACTACCGCTACACGCTGGGCCAGACGGTCGGCGCCGGGTTCGACCGCATCGGCGACCTCGTCCCCGTCTTCATCGAGCACGGCCTGACCACCCTCCAGGAAGGCTGATCCACATGGACTTCGCATTCGACGCGCGCACGGAAGAGCTGCGCGGCAAGCTGCTGGCCTTCATGGACGAGTTCGTCTATCCGGCCGAGGCGATCGCACACGAGCAGCACGCGCGGCTCGCCTCGCCGTGGGACACCCCCGCGGTCGTCGAGGACCTCAAGGCCGAGGCCCGCAGGCGCGGGCTGTGGAATCTGTTCCTGCCGGACGAGGAGTACGGCGCCGGGCTCACCAACCTCCAGTACGCACCGCTCGCCGAGATCACCGGCCGGTCGCCCCAGCTGGCGCCGACCGCGCTGAACTGCGCCGCACCCGACACCGGCAACATGGAGGTGCTCGCCCAGTTCGGCGACGAGCGGCAGAGGAAGCAGTGGCTGGAGCCGCTGCTCGCGGGCGAGATCCGGTCCGCTTTCGCGATGACCGAGCCCGAGGTTGCCTCCTCCGACGCCACCAACATCACCACGCGTATCGAGCGGGACGGCGACGAGTACGTCATCACCGGCCGCAAGTGGTACATCTCCGGCGCGATGAACCCCGACTGCAAGATCTTCATCGTGATGGGCAAGACCGACCCGGACGGCCCTGACATCCGCCGCCAGCAGTCCATGGTTCTGGTGCCGCGCGACACCCCGGGCCTCGAGGTCCGCCGCGCGATGCAGGTGTACGGGTACGAGGATCACTACCACGGAGGCCATGCGGAGGTCGTCTTCGACCACGCGCGCGTGCCGGTGTCGAACCTCATCGGCGAGGAGGGCGGCGGCTTCGCGATCGCCCAGGCGCGGCTCGGCCCCGGCCGTATCCACCACTGCATGCGGCTGATCGGCATGGCCGAGCGGGCGATCGAGCTGATGTGCAAGCGTGCGGTGGCGCGCACGGCGTTCGGCAAGCCGCTCGCCCAGCAGGGCGTCGTCCAGGAGTGGATCGCTGACGCGCGGGTCGCCGTGGAGCAGCTGCGGCTGCTCGTGCTGAAGACGGCCTGGCTGATGGACACGGTCGGCAACAAGGGCGCCCACACCGAGATCCAGGCCATCAAGATCGCGACCCCGCGGGCCGTCGTGGACATCATCGACCAGGCGGTGCAGCTGCACGGCGCGGGCGGCGTGAGCCAGGACTTCCCGCTGGCCGAACTCTGGGCGGCCGCGCGGACGTTGCGGCTCGCGGACGGGCCCGACGAGGTGCACCAGCGGTCGCTGGCGCGACGCGAGCTGAAGCGGTACCTCTAGCCACACGCACCTGAGCCCCCAGCCGAAGTCCGGCTGGGGGCTCATGCGTGGGGGCGTCTCAAGGCCGCAGCGCCCGCAGCAGCAGGTCCGCGAGATGGTCGGCGACCTCCTGCGGGCTGAGCGGCCCGTCCGGCCGGTACCACGTGGACAGGTGGTGCACGGACCCGAAGTGGTAGTCCACGACGAGGTCGGCCGGTGTCGCGGTGGAGAACACGCCGGTCATCTGGCCCTCCTCGACCAGCGCCCGGAACCGCTCGTGGTAGTGGCGCCGCTCGGCCCGCACCTGCTTGTTCTTCTCGGGGCTGAGGTGGTGCATGGAGCGGAAGAAGATCGCCGCGTCGTCGAGGTTCTCGATGGTCGTGACGACGACGTCGGCCGCGGCGTCGCGCAGCCGCTTCTCGACGGGCGCGTCGGTGTCCGCCACGGCGTCGAGGCGCTCCTGCTGGACGCGGAGCACGCGCGCGTACACCTCGTGCAGCAGGTCGTCCTTGGATCCGAAGTAGTGGTAGAGCGCGCCCTTGGTGACCCCGGCCGCCTCGACGATCTCCTGCACCGACGTACGGTCGTAGCCGCGCTCGGCGAAGAGCCGGGTGGCGGCGGCGAGCAGCCGCTGCGGGACGGGCGTGCCGTCTCCGTTCGTCGTCCTGGGCACTGCCGCCACCTGCCTTCCGTTCCGTGTCATCACGTGTAGTCACGCGTGGTGCGTCACGTCCGGTGCGTCACGCGTCCTGTGGTCGGGAACACACATCCCGCGGGAGGATCTTCCCACTTGCCGTCTCCGGCGTTTCGGGCAGGACCCACCGCACGCGGGCGGACCGCGCCGTCGCACGCGGACCGACGGTCACTGCCCGGTCTCCTCCCACTTCTGCTGGATGTGGTTCATGCTCGTCAGCCAGCGGTCGGGCTCGGTGGCCCGCACCCGGTAGTACTCGGCGACCTCGGGGTGCGGCAGGATCAGGAAGCGGTCCTCGGCCATGCCCGCGAAGAGCGCGTCCGCGACGTCCTCGGGTTCGATCGCCGTAGGCGCCAGCACGAGTTCCCCGGCCGAGCCCGATGCGGTGAGCATGTCGGTGCGTACGCCCTGCGGGCAGATCGCGTGGACCTTGATGCCGCGGTGGCGGTACGTGAGCGAGAGCCACTCGGCGAAGGCGTACGCGCCGTGCTTGGTGACGCTGTAGGGCGCGGCGCCGACCATGGTGAGCAGTCCGGCGGCGGAGACGGTGGAGACGAAGCGGCCGCTGCCGCGCTCCAGCCACTCGGGGAGCAGCTCGCGGGCGGCTCGCACATGGGCCATGACGTTGACGTCCCAGGCGGCGGCCCACACCTCCTCGTCGGCACTCTCCGTGCCGCCGGAGGCGAGCCCGGCGTTGGCGCAGTAGACGTCGACGGTGCCGCCAAGGGCTTCGCGCGCTTCGGCCACGATCGCGGAGGCGTCGCCCGGCAGCGCGATGCCGCCGAACTCGTCGGCCACGGCTTTGGCCTTCCCGGGATCCAGGTCGTTGACCACGACGCGCGCCCCGGAGGCGGCGAACTTGCGTGCCAGCGCCGCCCCGATGCCGCCTCCGGCTCCGGTGACGACGACTCCCGTCCCTTGCAGGGTGTCCACCATCGGTCTCCCTCGACTCGACTGCAGATAACAGACTAAGCAGTCGGTCAGGAGGAGGGGAAGAGGAAACGGAGGAGGGAAACCGAAGAGACCACGGAAGGTGGAACGCCTCTTCCCGCCGCGAGGAACGCCCGCTTCCCCACCGCCGGGAACGCCCGGTTCCCGCCGAGCGCCACGCGCGCTAGCGTGCGAGGCCATGCGATCTTCCGCGATCAATCAGAACACGGAGGGAGCACCATGAATCTGTCCGGACCCAACCTGTCCAGACGCACCCTGCTCGCAGCCGGCTCGGCCATGGGAGCCGCGGCCGTCGCAGGACCGGTGTCCGCGGGACCGGCCGCCGCGGCGGAGGGCCGCCGCCGGCTGCGCACCGGCTTCGAACGGCTGGCCGCGGACGGCTACGCGCTGCTCGACGGCCAACGGGTCGGCATCGTGACCAACCCGACCGGGGTCACCCGCGGCGGCGCCGGGAGCGGGGGCGTACGCCACATCGTCGATGTCATGCACGAGGACGAGCGCCTCGACCTGGCCGCCGTCTTCGGGCCCGAGCACGGCTTCCGCGGCACGGCGCAGGCGGGCGGCTCGGAGGGCCGGTACGACGACCCGGCGACCGGGCTCCCGGTGTACGACACGTATCTGAAGAGCGGGCAGCCGCTGGCCGATGTCTTCACCGCGTCCGGTGTGGACACGGTCGTCTTCGACATCCAGGACGTGGGCGCCCGCTTCTACACGTACATCTGGACCCTCTACGACTGCATGGAGGCCGCGCAGCTCGCGGGCAAGCGGTTCGTGGTCCTGGACCGCCCGAACCCGGTGACGGGCCGCAGCGCCGAAGGACCGGTCCTGCACAAGGAGTTCGCGACGTTCGTCGGGCGGCAGCCGATCTCGCAGGCGCACGGAATGACGGTCGCGGAGCTCGCGCGCCTGTTCAACGGCGAGTTCCTGGAGGCTCCGGTTCCGCTGGAGACCGTGCTGATGACCGGCTGGAAGCGCACGGAGTTCTACGACACCTCGGAGCTGCCCTGGGTCCCGCCGAGCCCGAACATGCCGACGCCCGACACCGCGCTCGTCTACTCGGGGACCTGCCTCTTCGAGGGCACCAATCTCTCCGAAGGGCGGGGCACCACACGGCCCTTCGAGCTGCTCGGCGCCGAGGGTATCGACCGCCGCTGGGCCGAGGCCGCGAACGCGCTCGAGCTGCCCGGCGTGGACTTCCGCGAGGCGTACTTCGCGCCCACGTTCTCCAAGTTCCAGGGCAAGACGGTGGGCGGCGTGCAGATCCATGTCCAGGACCGCGCGGCGTACGACCCGGTGCGCACCGGCATCGCGCTGCTGGTCACGGCGAAGCAGGTGTGGAGCGGCTTCGCCTGGCGCTCCGACAACTGGATCGACAAGTTGACGGGCAGTACGCAGGTCCGGACGCTGATCGATGCGGGGGCGACCGCGGACGAGGTGGTGGCGGCCTGGCAGGGCGAGCTCGAGGCGTTCCGCCGGACGCGTGACGGTTATCTGCTCTACCGCTGACGCGCCCGTACGGGGCCGGGCTCACTCGCGCGCGGCCGGGCGGGGGACGTCCGGCGGCGTATGCCGTGCGGCGGCGGACCGTACCTCCCCGGCCCGCCGCCCCACGTGCGCTACCGGTGCGCCGGGAACTCCACGACCTGCTGGTACGTCGGCCGGTTCTGCCACTGGATCGCGCGGTGCTTGATGCCGCCGAGGGGCCGGTGGACGATCGCGTCCGAGCACCACTGGTCGCCCGCGTCGCAGGTGTCGTCGCCGGGATAGACCTCGGTGGCGGGCTTGGCGGCGGCCTGCGTGAGCGTGTCGAGCAGGACGTCCCGGCAGGCGTCGAGTGAGCCGTCGCCGCAGTACGCGCGGCCGAGCGCCCCCTCCACCGGCTCCCCGATGACCTTCCGCAGGTCCTTGTCGACGTTGCCCCACCAGCCGTACTGGAAGGAGGAGCCCGCATGCCCGCCCGTGGGACCGTGGCTGGCGGACGGTGACTCGTCGACCGTGAGCTGCGCGGTCAGCGCGTCCCACAGGTCGTCGCCCAGGCCCGGCCTGAACTCGGCCTCCACCAGCAGCGGCCACCAGGCGTCCATGATCCGGACCGCATCGGTGTGGGCGTACGTCTGCGAGCCCGCCGAGGTCTCCTTGCGCTGTGCTCCCGCCGCCTGCCAGGACTCCAGCTGCTGCACCGCCTTGGCGAGCGCGGGATCGCCGACCGGCTTGGAGCGCAGCACCTTCAGCAGCTCGGGCAGCACCTGTTCGCCCCGCAGATCGGTGACCGCCGCATCGGCCATCGCCCGGGTGAGCGAGGCCCTGGTGACCCCGCCCTTCTCGACGAGCTTCTTCACGCGCCCGTCGAGGAGATCGCCGCGCTGGACGGCCCCCAGGCTGGAGTTGGCGGCGCTGTAGTCCTTGGCCTGCTTGTTGTTCCAGGAGATGTAGTAGTCCTGGTCGACGGAGTTGGGGTGCTGGTCGGGCGGGGTGTACGCGGCCGTGTTGTGCGTGGGGTCGAAGTCCCGCCATTCGTACGCCTTCTCGGCCTTCACCGGGAACGACGGATCGACGTTCGCCGCGCGCACCGGGTTGGCGCCGCTGTTGTAGTACGCGATGTCGCGCGAGTCGGCGTAGAACCAGTTGAAGGCGTAGCTGATGTGCTGCGCGGCCTGCTGGAAGGTCTTGGCGTCCGCGACGTAGGACGGGTCGTTCAGCATCTGGAAGCCGATGATCGAGTCGGCCTCGTGGCGGTAGGTGGAGCGCAGCGAGGTGTAGGCGACGGGCTCGCCGTCGACCGTGGCGCGGTGCGTGACGATGCCGTAGTTCGTGCGGAAGACCTGCATCCGGTACGAGCCTGCGGCCGTGGAGTCGGCCACCGTCGGCTTCCAGGAGTTGCGCCTCTCCAGCTTCTCCATGGGTGTGCAGGTGCCGCGGTAGAGGTAGTACGCGGACTGCTTGGTGGGGGTGCCGCCGCCCGGTTCGCAGAGCTCGACGGCGTACGTGTCGGTGATGTCCTGCCCCGCGGAGGTGGCCGACCAGGCGTAGTCCTGGCCGCGGCCCAGCTGGACGTACATGCCGACGCCCGCGAACGAGACGCCGTGCGCGCTGATGCCGGGCCCCTGGAGTTCCTGCATCATCAGCAGCTGCGGCGCGAAGTAGCCGGTCTGCGGGCCGAAGACCGCCACCGGGTGGCCGCTGGCGGTGTGCTCGCCGGACACGAGGAGGGCGTTGGACATGCCCTTCCCGCTCGCTCCGCCGGAGAAGAGGTCGGCGGGCAGCACACCGTCGTCGAAGATGCCCTGGAGGGGCTTGAGGCGGCCGGTCACCTTCACGGGGTCCTTGACGCTCTGGATGCTCTCGGTGCTCTTGGCGCTCTCGGTGCTCTGGACACCTGTGGCGCTCGTCGCCGCCGAGCCCTCACGGTCGTAGACGAGTTGCTCGGGCTCGACCGATCCGGGGTCGGGCAGGGCCATGCCGCGCGGATTGTCGGGCTTGCCGGCGTACGGGAAGCTGCTGCCGTCGTGGAGGGTCAGCACCGTCTCGGGGTCGTTGCGCTGGCGGAAGGACTCCCAGATCCTGGTGCCCTCCTCGACGCCGTATTTCTGCTGGGCCGTGAGCAGGGAGAGCGCGGCGTCGACCTCTCCCCCGCCGCCGTTGCCGAAGAGGCCGCCGACGACCGAGGCGAGCGCGATCATGTCGGTGATCTTGAAGGGCTCTATCTCGCCGACGTTGGTGATCGCGTCGATCTTGCCGGTGAGGACGTACTCGCCGGGGAAGTACCGGCCCTTCTTGGCCTGTTCGCGATAGGCGTTGAGGCCGTCGATGTAGGCCTGCGCGTCGGCCATGGCCTGCTCGCCGCGCGCCCCTGAGGACCCGCGGAGGTAGTCGACCTGCTTCTGCAGGTCCTCCTCGGTGTACGGGGCCTGCGGCCAGAACTCCTGCTCGAGGCCCTGGTTGGCGGGTGCGCCGCCCGCGAACGAGCTGAGCTCGCCGCGTCCGATGTGCCGGAACAGGTCGATGACCCAGAGCCGGTCCTGCCCGGCGGCGTAGCCGGCGCCGAACTCGGTTCCGTAGCGGGTGGTCCCCTTGATGTGCGGAATGCCGTACTTCTTGTCGCGGGTGATCGTCACGTCGTCGCGGGGGCTCGTGACGGAGGCGACCTGGCCGTCGGGGACACCGAACGAGGCGTCGTTGAAGTACTGGGCGAGGGTGTCGTCGGTGAGAGTCGGGTACCCGGAGGAGAGCGCGTCGTAGGGGCCCAACTGATCATCGGCGTGCGCGGGCTGAGTGCCCAGCAGCTGGTTGGCGAGGATCTCGGCGAGCGTGGCACTGCCGTTCGCACCGGGCGACAGGATGTCCGCGCACTGGCCCTCGCAGTAGTCGGCAGCGGCCGGCTCCACAACGGCGGACGCCGGAATGGGGGCCAACAGGCCACCGGTAAAGACGAATACAGCCGTGACGGCCAGTGAGCCCGCGGATCTGCACAGGGATCTGTCGCGGGTGCGATGTGGGGTACGCCGTGGCATTCCTGCTCCTCCCGACGATGGTGAGCCGGAGGTTACCGCCGGTACAGCGACGAAATGAAGATGAACATGCGTCATGTTTTCCGAATCGCCACAGGGCCCGATTGCCGAGGGACCAGAACGCGTGTTGTCAGCCTGAAGAGACCGCAGAGGCCCCTCGTTGACGGTCTCTTGACGGCCCGTCCGGGACCCTCGAGAGCAACTGATGGATGCCATCGGAATTCGGATGGAGCCGAATGGCGTGTCGATACGTCTATTCGGCGACGTCCGTACGACGACGCCGAATCAGCCGGAGTACATGTGACGGAGGTGCAGAGCGATGGCCGGATTCCGGAGTCTCGCGAGACAGGTGCGTGACCCCCGCAACGACCTGGCACTGCGACGGTACTCACTGCGCAAGTGCCTCGAGCGGTTCGCCCCTTACGGCCACCGGGCCACCTGGGACCATCTCTGCTCCCGGGCGGGCTTCGGTCAGGAGGACCGCTCACCCGATCCGGCGCGGCTGGTGGCCGCGCTCGACGAACTCGAGGAGGCACGGGCGGTCTGGCTAGCCTACGAGGCCCAGTTCGCCGAGCGGCGCAGGAGGGAGAAGCACGACGGACTGCGCAGGCCGGGCAGCGTGGACGACTGGCACCGGCGCACCTGGGGCGGCTTCGGCGTCGCGTGGTGCGACGACCCCCGGGTCCATCCCGCCGGGCCGCTGGCCGAAACGCTGCGTCGGCTGATAACGGCCCTGGAGCGCGAACCGGGAGAGCTGTGCCCGGTCTGCTCGGGCTCGCGCCTCGTCTGGAAACACGATCTGGCCCATGAGCCGTCGTCGGGTCCGGTCTGCACGGGCTGCGGGATAGTGGTGCCGCGGCCCGTTCTGACGTCCGCGGCCCTGGCGGAGGCGAGACGAGCGCGGATGCTGGTGTCGGCCTGAGCACGACGGGGGTGCGACATCCCGCCGCACCCCCGTGCGCGAACAGCGCCGAACCGTTTCTGCACTCGTTACGGAGTGATCACATCCGTGTGGATGGCGAGCTTGAACTCGGCCAGGAGCAGCGGCGTGGCCAGCTTCTTGTCCCCCGCGCCGCGCGCCGAGACCTTCAGCCCCAGCGGCGTGCCCTTGTGCACGAATATCTGCCACATATAGGTGCGGTACTGACCGCCGCGGGTGGTGGCGCCGTCGGTCGTGGCGGTCGAGTCGTAGCCCGTGGACGCGCCGAGCGGATCGCGCACGAACCGGGCCCGGTACTCGGTGGGCCCGGCGGCCGCGTCCCAGAAGACCATCGCGGACAGCACACCCCAGCCGTCGTGGCTGGGCCATATCAGCCCGGAGCGGAGGTCGGGGAACGCGGACGCCTTGTCGCCGCCGTTGCTCGGGTCGTGCATCTTCCAGCGGTCGTACGACTCGTCGCCCGTCGTGTAGGGGAAGCGCACCAGGTGATAGCCGTCGCTGTCGTACGAGATCTTCTGCTGGCCGCTGCGTTCTGCGTCCCACTTGAGTGAGCAGATGGCGAGGCTCATGGGTGACTCCTCCTCGATGCCCGGTCTTCGATGTCGGTGGCGACCGGGTTGTCAGTGGCGGCTGGCACCATCGGTGACATGGACTTCGTGCTCCAGGTGTGTCTCAACGGCCCGCGCGGTGCGGGCGATGGTGCAGCCGTGCCGGTTTCTCCGGGGGCGATGGCCGAGTCCGCGGCGGAGGCCGTCGCGGTCGGCGCCCAGGATGTACATGCACATCCCAAGTCCCCCTGTGGTCAGGACACTCTGTCACCGCGCGCGGTTGCGGCGACGCTCGAAGCGATACGTTCCGCGGTCCGCGTCCCGGTCGGCGTGACGACGGGCGCGTGGGCCGAGCCGGACCCGCGGGCCCGGGCCGCGCGCATCCGCGAGTGGACCGTGCTGCCCGACCACGCCTCGGTCAACTGGCATGAACCGGGAGCCGAGGAGGTCGCGGCGGCCCTCCTCGACCGGGGCGTGGACGTGGAGGCCGGGCTGTGGTCGGGCACGGACGGCCCGGCGCGGTTCGCCGCGTCGCACCTCGCGCCGCGGGTCCTACGAGTCCTGGCCGAGGTGACAGACCGGGATCCGGGCACCGCCGAGGCCACCGCCCGGAAGTTGCTCGACGCAATCGGCACGGCTCACGAGCGCCCGGTGCTGCTGCACGGTGAAGAGGGCGGCGCCTGGCCGGTGTTGCGGCTGGCCCGGCGGCTGGGACTGGCGACCCGGATCGGCCTGGAGGACACGCTGGTCCTGCCGGATGGGCAACGGGCGGGGTCCAACGCCGCGTTGGTTGCGGCGGCGCTGGGTGTGGGGGCGGGGCCGTAGCGGCCGGTGCGTTCGGTCGGCGGCCCTCATCGGCAGCCGGTGGCCGTACCAGACTTAAATCGCTGGCTGTAGGGATTTGCCGCCGGGACAGTAGGGGCTGCGAAGCTCGGCTGAGGTCCGACCGGGGCAACCAGGGCAACCGAAGGACAACGGGACCAGAGCCAGGGGTTCGCCATGTGCTCCGCCCTGCCGCACAGGGGACGGCAGGGCGGGTTCGCGGAGGCCGGGAGCGGCGCGCGGAGGGGGCGCGCCGCCTCCGGCTCACCGGGGGCGCCGCCTCCGGCTCGCTCCCTTCACACCCATCGTGCCCTTCGTGTCAACGGCAGGAGCCTTTGGTCCCGTTGGGCTCCGGCTCACCGGAGCCCAAGGTCCCGCCCGGCTTCCTCCCCTTGCGGCCGCGTTCGGGAAGCAGGCGGGAGCCCGTCAGCCGATCGCCGAAGACGTCGTCGGGGTTGGAGAGCACACACGTCTCCAGGGACAGGCAGCCGCAGCCGATGCAGTCGGTCAGATGGTCGCGTAGGCGGCTGAGCTGCCTGATGCGTTCGTCGAGTTCGGAGCGCCAGGCCTCGGACAGGCGGGCCCAGTCCTCGCGGTTGGGCGTGCGCCCCTCGGGGAGTTCGGCGAGCGCCTCGCGGATCGTCGCGAGCGGGATGCCGACCCGCTGGGCGGCGCGGACGAATGCGACGCGGCGCAGCGCGTCGCGCTGGTAGCGACGCTGGTTGCCCGCCGTGCGGCGGCTGCTGATCAGCCCCTTGGACTCGTAGAAGTGCAGCGCCGAGACGGCGGCGCCGCTGCGGGCCGACAGCTGGCCGACCGTGAGCTCGTGGATCTTCTCCGGAATCTGCGGCACCCTTCGAACCCTACCGGCCCCCGCTCCCCCTCCTCGTTGACAGAGACGTCCCGCCGGACCATGCTGAGCAAGCGCTTAGAAGACGATGCCCGGGAGGGTCAGGGACAATGGCAGAGCCGAGGATCTTCACGTCCGCCGACGAGCTGAAGGCAGCTGTGGGCGAGCAGCTTGGCCACAGCGACTGGCTGGAGGTCGACCAGAAGCGGATCGACCTGTTCGCGGAGGCCACGGGCGACCACCAGTGGATCCACGTCGACCCCGAGAAGGCGGCTGCCGGCCCGTTCGGCAAGACCATCGCCCACGGCTACCTGACGCTGTCGCTGCTGCCCGCGCTGGTTCCGCAGGTCATCCAGGTCGAGGGGATGAAGATGGGCGTCAACTACGGCACGAACAAGGTGCGTTTCCCCGCCCCCGTGCCGGTGGGCTCGCGGCTGCGCGCCACGGCCGTTCTCACGGAGGTCACCGAGGCGGGCGGCGGCGTGCAGATGACGACGGCCGTCACCGTCGAGCGCGAGGGCGGCGACAAGCCGGTGTGCGTGGCGGAGTCGGTGTCCCGCTACTACTTCTGATCCGCTTCACACGCACCGTGAAGCCGGGGGCTTACCGCTTCGCCCCCACCATCCGCAGCACGAGGTCGGCGTAGAGCGCGCCGACCTCGTCGGGCGTCTGGCGGCCGGCCACGTTGAACCAGCGTGCGACATCGATGCAGAGGGACAGCACCGCGACGGTGGTGCCCCGCACGTCGGGCACGTCGAACTCCCCCGCCTGCACCCCGTCGTTGATGATGCCGCGCACCACCTCGTCGGTCCTGCGGCGCAGGGCGACGATCTCCGCGCGCGCCTCGGGGCCGAGCGCGTCCAGTTCGTACTGCACCACACGCGCGGTGGTGTGCTGCGAGGCATGCCAGCGGACGAAGGACCGTACGGCGTCGGAGAGCCGCTCCGCGGGGGTGCCCTCGTGGGCGGACGCCGTCTGCAGGATCTCGAGGGCCTTCTCGTGGCCGATCCTGCTGATGCGGTGGAGCAGCTCTTCCTTGGTCTTGTAGTGGATGTAGAGCGCGGCCGGGCTCATGCCGGCGCGGCCCGCGATGTCGCGGGTCGTCGTCGCGTGGTAGCCCCGCTCGGCGAAGGCCTCGACGGCGGCGACGAGCAGCCGCCGGGCCGCATCCGGGGTGACCTCACCCCACGGCTCGTTCTCGACCTCGTCCGTCTGCGCCGCCGCACCCATCGCTCGCCCCTTCCGCCTGTCGCCTGCCACCATCCTCGGCGAAAACGACCCTGCGGGCCGCGCCCGAAGTGGCATGACGCACCACGATACCGGAATGCTGAGCGGGCGCTTAGAGCTTCTCGAAGGGGTCGTGCTCGGCGAGGAGCTTCTCGAGGCGGGCCTGGTCGACGCGGCTGACCAGCTGCCCTGCCTCCTGCCGGTCCCTGATCACCTTGGCCAGCGTGAACGCCGAGGTGACCAGATAGAGGACGGCGATGCCGAGGAAGCCGCGGACCCAGGCGTCGGCGTGCAGATTGAAGATCCCGACGGCCGTCGCTGCCAGGGCGACGACGAAGGAGGCGACGGCCTGACCGTAGAACGCAGCGGTGCTCTGCTGTTTGACGGATGTCTCACTCATGCGGTCCAGCGTCGTGGCCCGCGACCCGGGCCGCATCCGCGCGGATACTCACCTTCGTACTCATGCCCTCGCCCGCAGGACCTGCGTGCTCCCTGCGGCCTCAGAAGGCGGATACGCCCGTCAGCGCGCGGCCGATCACCAGCTTCTGGATCTGGCTGGTGCCCTCGTAGAGCGTCATGACGCGTGCGTCGCGCAGCAGCTTCCCGACCGGGTACTCGTCGATGTAGCCGTAGCCGCCGAAGACCTGAAGGGCGTTGTTCGCGGCGCGTACCGCGGCCTCCGATGCGAACAGCTTGGCCTTGGAGGACTCGGTGGCGAAGGGCTGCCCGCGGTCGATCAGGTCGGCGACCCGCCAGGTCAGCAGCCGCGCGGCGTCGACGTCCACGGCGATGTCGCTGATCAGCTCCTGGACCAGCTGATGGTGCGCGATGGTCCTGCCGAACTGCTCGCGCTCGGTCGCGTAGCGCACGGCCGCGTCCAGCGCGGCCTGCGCGATGCCGACGCAGCCGGCGGCGACCGACATACGCCCCTTGGCGAGGGCGGACATGGCGACCGCGAAGCCCCTGCCCTCGGGGGCGAGCATGGCCGACGCCGGGACGCGTACGTCCTCGAGGACGAGCTCGGCGGTGGCCTGGCCGCGCAGGCCGAGCTTTCCGTGGACGGTGCGGCGTGTCAGGCCGGGCGAGGCGGTGGGCACCAGGAAGGCGGAGACGCCCTTGTGGCCGGGGGTGTCGTTGGTGCGGGCGAAGAGGAGCACGACATCGGCCCAGGTGCCGTTCGTGATGAACATCTTGGTGCCGTTGACGACGTACTCGTCGCCGTGGCGCACCGCCCGCGTCGTGAGGCTGCCCGCGTCGGAGCCGGTGCCGGGCTCGGTGAGGCCGAAGCAGCCGACGTACTCGCCGGAGGTCAGCCCCGGCAGCCACTGCCGCTTCTGCTCCTCGCTTCCCCAGTGCGCGATGGTCTTCGCGACCAGGCCGAGCGAGACGGAGACGATGCCGCGCACGGAGGAGTCGCCGCGGCCGAGCTCCTCCGTCACCAGGCAGTACGCGAGGTGGTCGCCGCCCGAGCCGCCGTACTCCTCGTCGACGGTCAGGCCCAGGAAGCCGACCTCGCCCAGCTTCTTCACGATGTCCCGGTCCACGCTCTCGGCGCGGTCCCACTCCACGACGTGCGGGGCGATCTCGCGCTCCACGAACTCCTTGGCGAGCCGGCGGACGGCGGCCTGCTCCTCACTGAGCTCCAGGTTCATCGGCGGACGCTCCACATTCGGATCGGCTTCGGACCGACTTCGGATCGGCCGGATCCCACTTTAACTATCACTGCTAGTTTCCGTTCGGCAGCCCTACTATGTGCCGCATGGCCCGACCGCGCAAGCCCCTGCTGAGCACCGACCGCATCGTCGAGACGGCGCGTGCGCTGGTGGACGCCGAGGGACTCACGGCCGTGTCGACACGCCGCCTCGCCGCCGAGCTCGGGGTGAGCGGACCATCGCTCTACAACCACTTCCGCACGAAGGACGAGATCCTCGAGGCGGTCGCCGACTCGGTCAGCGCGCAGGTCGATCTGTCGATGTTCGAGGACGGCCGGGACTGGCGGACGGCGCTGCACGACTGGGCCGTGTCCTACCGTGCGGCCATCTCCGACCACCCGAACATCGTGCCGGTACTCGCCCAGGGGCCCGGGCGACGGCCTGCCGGGCTGCGCCTCGCGGACGCCGTGTTCGGTGCGATGGTCGCCGCCGGCTGGCCACCGGCGCAGGCGACATCGATCGGGGCCCTGATGCGGTACTTCGTCATGGGCTCCGCGCTGGGCTCCTTCGCCGGAGGCTTCGTCGACGACGAGTCGGCGTACGACCCGTCCGACTATCCGCACCTCGGCCAGGCGCATCTGCTCGCCGATCGCCAGCAGAAGATCGACGAGCGCGCCTTCGAGACGGGGCTTCAGGCGCTGTTGGACGGGCTGGCGATGCAGTACGAGCAGCTGACGTCGGCAACGCAGTCGTCAAAAGCCAGTGCCCCGTGACCGGCTGCGTCCGAACCGACCCGCGGACGCTTCGGTCCCTGCCGAACATTCCCTGCCGCATGCTGGACGCATGAGAGGCACGAGGCCGTCCAGGGAGTCCGCCGCACCGCAGCTCGCCGCGCTCGCCGGGCTGTTCGCCGACGAGACGCGCGCCGCCTGTCTGCTCGCGCTCCTCGACGGGCGGGCGTGGACCGCCGGTGAGCTGGCGCGCTGCGCCGGCGTGGCGGCGTCGACCGCGAGTGAGCACCTCGGAAAGCTGGTCGCGGGCGGGCTGCTGGCCGAGGAGCGGCAGGGCCGGCACCGCTATGTGCGGCTGGCCGACGACCGCGTGGCGCAGCTCGTGGAGGATCTGGCGGCGCATGCCGCGCCGCGCGTCGATCGGCCCCGGACGCTGCGGGCGTCGAGCGCCGGCTCCGCGATGGCGCGTGGGCGGACCTGCTACGACCACCTCGCCGGACGACTCGGCATCGCGATCACGGACGCACTGACGGGGCGCGGTCTGCTGCGCCAGGACACCGGGTTCGCCCTGACCGACGCGGGGCTGCGCTGGTTCGACGGCCTGGGGATCCGCCTCGAACGCACGGGCCGCCGCCCGCTGGCCCGCGCCTGCCTGGACTGGACGGAACGCAAGCCGCATCTCGCCGGCGCCGCGGGCGCGGCCCTGTGCCGGCACGCACTGGACGCCGGCTGGTGCGTACGGATCGGCTCGGAGCGCGCGGTGCAGGTCACGGACAGCGGCACGCGAGCGCTGACCGACCTGCTGGGCATCGACTCGGCGGCGCTGCGGTGACCGGCACCCCGGATATTGCGGTGACTGCCGAACTGTGCGGCACCTAGCCTCGGGGCATGGCGAACCTCCGGCTCATGGAAGCCCTCGCCGGGACGCGGCCGCGGCCTCGTATCCGGAGAGCGGGACCACGTCAGGACGGCGTCCGGAAACCGCGAGCCACCGCGCCCTGCCCCTCCCTAGCCTCAGGAGCATGATGATCTCTCCCCCGCCCGCCCGGCGCCCCGAACTCCTCGCCGCAGCCGCGGCGACGGTGACCGTGGTGCTGTGGGCCTCCGCCTTCGTGTCGATCCGCAGCGCCGGGGCCGCGTACTCCCCGGGGGCGCTGGCTCTCGGCCGGCTGCTGGCCGGGGCGCTGACGCTGGGCGTCATCTGTCTCATACGGAGAGAGGGGTGGCCGCCGCGGGCGGCCTGGCCGGGGATCGCCGTGTCGGGGCTGCTGTGGTTCGGGCTTTACATGGTGGTGCTCAACTGGGGCGAGCAGCTGGTCGACGCGGGTACGGCGGCCCTGCTGGTGAACATCGGCCCGATCCTCGTCGCGGTGCTCGGATGGCGGCTGCTGGGCGATCCGATGCCGCCGCGCCTGCTCGCGGGGATGGCGGTGTCGTTCGCGGGCGCCGTCGCTGTCGGGTTCTCCATGTCGGGCGACGGCAGCGCGTCCATCCTCGGGGTCGTGCTGTGCGTCCTCGCCGCGATCGGGTACGCGAGCGGAGTCGTGGGGCAGAAGCCCGCCCTGGGAAGCGCCACCCCACTGCAGGTCACGACGTTCGGATGCCTCGTCGGGGCCGTCGCGTGTCTGCCGTTCGCGGGGCAGCTCGTCCATGACGCGGCCCGGGCGCCCGCGTCGGCGACCCTCAACATGCTGTATCTGGGCGTGTTCCCGACCGCACTGGCCTTCACGACCTGGGCGTACGCCCTGGCCCGTACGACCGCGAGCCGGATGGGCGCGACCACGTACGCCGTGCCGGCACTGGTCGTCCTGATGTCGTGGCTCGCTCTCGACGAGGTGCCGGGGCTGCTGACGCTGGGCGGCGGGGTGCTGTGCCTCGCGGGCGTCGCGGTGTCACGCTCCCGGCCACGCGCAGGGAGGACTTCGGTTCCGGCCACGGCGACAGCCGCTCCCGAGCCGGAACCGGAGCCGGAGCCGGAGAGCAGATGATCGCGCGCCGGCCCGATCCGGACGGCTAGAAGACGACCAGCGCCCGGCCGCCCTTGCCCGCAAGCATGTTGTCGAACGCGGCCGGGATGCCGTCGAGGGCGATGTGCTCGGTCACGAGAGCACCGAGGTCGAGGCGGCCCGCCCGGACATGCTCCGCCAGCACAGGCAGGTCCTCGGCCGGGTCGGAGTTGCCGTAGACGCAGCCGGACAGAGTGCGGCCCCAGTGGAAGATCTCCAGGGCGTTGAAGGAGACCTGCTGGTCCTTGCCGCCGATGCCGACGACCGTGGTGCGGCCGCCGCGCCGCGTCGACTCCCAAGCGGTACGGATGGTCACTGCGCGGCCCACGCACTCCACGGCGACGTCCACGCCCTGCTTGCCCGTGAGTCCGCGAATTTCGCGGGCGGTGTTCTCGGAGGCGACGATGTAGTCCGTGGCGCCCGCCCGGCGGGCCAGTTCCTCCTTCGCTGGGGACACGTCGACGGCCACGATCTTCGAGGCACCCGCGATCCGGGCGGCCTGGAGCGTGGCCAGGCCGACGCCGCCGACTCCGAAGACCGCCACGGACTCGCCCTCGCGGACCCGCGCCGAGTGGTGGACGGCGCCGTACCCGGTGAGCACGGCGCAGCCGAGCAGGGCCGCGTCGGTGAGCGGCACTCCGTCCGGCACGGGCAGTACGCAGCCGGCCGCGACGACGGTCTCCTCGGCGAACGCGGCGACGTTCAGGCCGGGGTGGAGGTCTGCGCCGTCGTGGGCCCTCTTCGCGTACACATCACCTGCACCCGTCAGCGCATTGGCGCACAGCCACACCTCACCGAGGGAGCACGCATGGCAACTACCGCAGGAGGGAGCCCAGTTGAGGACGACGCCGTCGCCGGGAGCGACGTGCGTGACGCCCTCGCCGACGGCGACGACCGTGCCCGCGCCCTCATGGCCGAGCACGGCGGGTACGGGCACCCGCATGGTGCCGTTGGACAGCGACAGATCGGAGTGGCAGACACCGGCGGCGGCGAGGCGTACCCGTACCTGGCCGGGTCCGGGTTCGGGCAGCTCGATCTCGGTGATCTCGAGGGGAGAGCCGATGGCAGGCAGGACGGCGGCGCGGACCATGACGGGCGGACGCTCCTCGGAACTCGGAACTCGGAACTCGGAACTTGGAACTTGGAACTTGGAACTTGGAACTTCGGAACTCAGAACTGGAGGGACTTGGTCTGGAGGTACTCGGCCAGGCCGTGCGTACCGAGCTCGCGCCCGACGCCCGACTGCTTGTATCCGCCGAAGGGGGCCAGCGGGTTGAAGGGGCCGCCGTTGATGTGGACCTGCCCGGTGTCCAGGCGCCGCGCGAAGGCCACCGCCTCCGCGTTGTCGCCCGCCCAGACGGCGCCCGCGAGGCCGTACACGGTGCCGTTGGCGATACGCAGCGCGTCGTCCTCGTCCTCGTACTTCAGGATCGACAGGACCGGCCCGAAGATCTCCTCCTGCGCGATGGTCATGTCCGGGGTGACGTCGGCGAAGACGGTGGGGCTGACGAAGTAGCCGTGCTCGCGGGGCGCTTCGGGGCCGCCCGCGACGAGCCGCGCGCCCTCCGCGACGCCCTTCTCGATGTAGCCGCGCACGCGGTCGTGCTGCTTGGCGTTGACGACGGGGCCGATGCGGTCGCCGTACTTGGCGGCGGCCTCCGCGGCGAGCTGCACCGCCTCGTCGTACTGGTCGCGGTGGACGAGCATGCGGGTCCAGGCGCTGCAGGTCTGCCCGGAGTTGGACATGACGTTGGCGACGCCGGCGCCGACCGCCTTGGCGAGGTCGGCGCTGGGCAGGATGACGTTGGCCGACTTGCCGCCGAGCTCCAGTGCGACGCGCTTGACGGCCGCGCCGGCCACCGCACCGATCTGCTTTCCGACGGCGGTGGACCCCGTGAAGGACACCAGGTCGACGCCCTCGTGCTCGGCGAGCGCCTGGCCCGCGACCGGACCGAGGCCCGTGACCAGGTTGAACACACCCGCCGGCACACCGGCTTCATCCACCGCCTCGGCGAAGAGCTGGGCCGTCAACGGCGTGTCCTCGGCGGGCTTGAGGACGACCGTGCAGCCTGCCGCGAGGGCGGGGGCCACCTTGGCCACGATCTGGTGCAGCGGGTAGTTCCAGGGCGTGATCGCCCCGACGACTCCGACCGGTTCGAGCAGCACCGTGGAGTTGCCGGCCTTCTCCTCGAAGGCGTACGTCGCCGCCAGCTCGGCGTACGAGCCGGCGATCGTGATCGGCAGCGCCGTGTGCACCTTCTGCGAGAACGGCAGCGGCGAGCCGAGCTCTGCGGTGACGGTCTCGGCGATCTCGTCCTTGCGGGCGACGAGGGCGTCGTGCAACGCGGCGATACGGGCGGCGCGCTCGGCGGGCGGGGTCGCGGCCCAGGCGGGGAGCGCGGCGCGGGCGGCGCGCACCGCGGTGTCGACGTCCTCGGCCGTTGCGGCCGGGACGTGGGCGATGACCTGCTCGTCGGCGGGGTTCACGACCTCGATCGTGCCGGGGCCTGCGGCGGGCCGCCAGGCTCCGTCGATGTACAGGGCGTCGTGGGCCTTCATGTGGCGTACCTCCGTGCTGGCGTCCCGTCCCGTCGTCCGGCGCCCAAACTAGCGCCGTTAGTTTTTGGGCGCCAGGGGGGCACAGGCCGTACTCGACGCACTGTACGTCGTGGGTTGTGCCCACCCTCCCCCACTGCCTTCAGGGCGTGGGAGGTGCCGTCAGCCCTGAGGAACGCCTGCCCACAACGGTGAGCGGCGCGCCCGCCCGCAACAGTGACCCCGCCCGGCCCGCAGGCGCGATGCGGCCCAAGGGGACATGGCGGGATGTGCGCCCGCAGCGGCTGGCGCAAAGTGTGGGCTCGCCCGACGACGTAGGGCTCGGCGCCAGACCGACGTACATCCCGGCCCGGCAGGTGGCGCACCAGCCGCCGCGTAGGCGAACCGCTCAGACGTCCAGCCCCGGCACCACCGAAGGCGCCGGACAGATCCGTCGCCCCTCCACGTCGAAGACATACAGGTGCGCGAGATCGACGAGCAGCGGCACCTGCGCTCCCCTGTGCAGCTGGACATCTGGACTGGTGCGCACGACCAGGTCACTCGCGCCGGCGTCGGGGCCACCGGCCCCCGACCTCTCCCAGACATAGGGCTCCGGGTCGTCCACGGCCACCACCGGACCCATCACACGGTCCGACGCCGGATCCGACGCCGAGCCCGCCGCGCGGGAACTTGCCGGCTCCATCCACCGGCTCAGCACGCCGGCCCCGGGCGCCCTGCGCCGCCGCCGCGGGGCGGACACCGGCCGGGGCGCCTCGAGGTCGGCCACCACGGCGGGCCGGGAGCCGGTGTTGAAGTGGACCAGCGCCTCATGCCCCTGGTACTCCATGTGCTCGACGAGCCCGCTGATCGGCACCTCACCGGGGCGCGCCTCGGCAGGGGTCGCGATCCGCACCGCCTCGGAGCGCAGACCGACGACGATCCGCCGCCCCTGCTGGATACGCAGCAACTGGTGGTCGCGGCTGAGCGGTTCGGGCAGGGGCAGCCGCTGCCGCCGCAGGTCGATCGACATACGGCCGTCGAGCGGGGCGTGAACCGTGGCCTCGAGCAGATTGATGCGCGGCGTGCCGATGAACGCCGCCACGAAGATGTTCTCGGGGACGGCGTAGACGTCGCGCGGCGTGCTCACCTGCTGCAGCACACCGCCCCGCATGATCGCGACGCGATCGCCGAGCGACATGGCTTCGGCCTGGTCGTGCGTCACATAGACCGTGGTCACGCCCAACTCCCTGGTGAGCCGGGCGATTTCGGCCCGCAGGTGGTTGCGGAGCTTGGCGTCGAGGTTGGACAGCGGCTCGTCCATCAGAAAGCACGAGGGCCGGCGGCTGACGGCCCGGCCCATCGCGACCCGCTGCCGCTCGCCGCCGGAGAGCTGGCTCGGGTAGCGGTCGAGGATGTCCTCGATGCCCAGCATGCGCGCGGTCGCCTCGACGCGGGGACGGGGATCCGAGCCCGAGTTCTCCATCCGCAGCGGAAAGCCGATGTTGTCGCGGTTCGTCATGCTCGGGTACAGCGCGAAGTTCTGGAAGACCATGGCCATGTCACGCTCGCCGGGTGCCACATCGTCGACGGGCTCGCCGTCCAGCAGCAGTTCGCCCTCGGTGACGTCCTCGAGTCCGGCGATCATCCGCAGTACGGTCGACTTTCCGCAGCCCGAGGGCCCGAGAAGGACCACGAACTCCCCCGGCGAGATGTCGAGCGTGAAACGGTCGACGGCCCGTACGTTCCGGCCGTACGTCTTTGTGACGTTGCGAAGCGATATGGCGCGAGTCATTGGGTCCCGCCCAAGTGTTCGAGATGCGGCTGCGACGTAAGTGCTTGGGTACCGCACGAGTGAACGTGTGGTGCCGGAACGTTAGCCGGTTACTCACCGAGAGGGAACGACTGCGGCACGAACGGACCGATAACCAGGCGACGTTACGGACAGAACGTCCGCCACGCGCAACGCTGACCGCGAGCAACGCCCACCGCGACGCCGGCTGCAAGCAATGTTGTACCGCCCTTGCAAGGGCGCGGTGGTGCACCTCCCACCGCGCAAGCAAGGGGCCGCAGCGGGCAAGGGATCCCGCGCCCGCACCGCCGATCACCGCGCCCGGCTAGCCGCCCCCTCCGCCGGCGCATCCCGCGGCGTTCGCCTGCCCCCGCCCGCGACCGGGCCCTGACGGCGGAGCCCCAACCCGGACGCCACCAGCAGCAGTACACCGAGCATCACGAACGGCGCCGCCGTCCCCGCGACGCCGGCGACGAGGCCGGCGGCCGCGGGCGTGGCGGCCTGTCCGAGCCGGTTGCCGGTGAGGCGCAGGGCGAGAGCGGTGGAACGGGCGTCCTCGGGGGCGGCCTGGACGACCGTCGTCATGGACAGCGGCTGCCCGACACCGAGGCAGAAGCCGAGCACGGCGAGCATCACGGCGAGCGCCCAGACCGGGACGGGCAGCGCCATGCCCGCGCACATCAGGCCCCCGACCAGGCATGTCACGGCGAGCAGCATGGCCCGGCCGAGCAACCGCAGCATCGCGGGCAGCGCCAGCCGGCACGCGATGGTCGCCCCGGCGCGCAGGCTGAGCAGCAGACCGACCACAGACGGCGCGATGCCCCGGTGCTCGCCGACGACGGGCAGATACGCGGTGAGAATGTCGGTCGCCGACAGCACGGCGAGGCTGATGAAGATGCCGGCGGGCACGCCACGGGTGCGCAGAATGCGTTGCACGGGAACGCGCCGGCCCTCCGCCTTGCGCGAGCCAGGCGGCGTACCCCGCTCGATGCGCCACAGCGAGGTGAAAGAAGCCGCGGCCACCACGGCCGCGACGATCAGCGCGAGGGCGCTGGTGTGCGCCATTGCGCCCACCGGCCCGGAGGCCGCACCGCCCTGGCCCGACACCACATACCCCGCAGCGATGGGCCCGACGAGCTGGCCGAGCGACGCGCCGATGGTGAAGTGGCCGAAATTGCGGTCCTGTTCGGCGGGCGCGGACTGCCTCGCGACGATCGACTGGGCGCCGATGACGAAGCAGAGATGGCCGAGACCCATCACACCGCTCCAGGCCGCCATGGCGAGCAGCGAGTCCGCCGTACCGCTGAGCGCGCATCCGCCGGCGATCAGGGCTACGCCGACGGGCAGGAGGGGCGCGCACCGGCCGTGGTCGGTCCTGCGTCCCAGCGGTACGGCGGCGAACAGCGGAAGAAGCGCGTACACACCGGCGATCACACCGATCGCCCGTTCGTCCGCGCCCAGCGCGAGGGCCCGGTAGGAGACGGCGGGCCGGGCCATCGACACGGCCCCCTGCGCGAAGGCGAAGGCGATGACGAGGCGGAGCAGCCAGCCGCGGTTCCCACCGGGCCCGGGTATGTCGGTGTCAGTCATGGATCAGATGATGCCGAACAGGATTCCGGCGCCGAGCACCACCAGCGAGGTGAGCGCGGCCCACTTCACCACGAACCGGGTGTGGTCGCCGAATTCGACCTTGGCCATGCCGACGAGGACGTACACGGCGGGGACCAGCGGGCTCGACATGTGCAGCGGCTGGCCGACGAGCGAGGCCCGCGCGATCTCCAGCGAGGTCACACCGTGGGCGGCGCCGGCCTCGGCGAGGACGGGCAGCACACCGAAGTAGAAGCCGTCGTTGGACATGAAGTAGGTGAGCGGCAGGCTCAGGATGCCGGTGACGAGTGCCATGTGCGGGCCCATCGCGTCCGGGATGACGCCGACGAGCCACTTGGCCATGTGGTCGACCATGCCGGTGCCCTGCAGGACGCCGGTGAAGACGGCGGCGGCGAAGACCATGCCGGCGACGTTGAGGACGTTGTCGGCGTGGGCGGCGAGCCGGGCCCTCTGGTCTTTCATGTGCGGGAAGTTGACGGTGAGGGCGAGCGCGGCACCGAGGATGAACAGCACCGGGATCGGCAGCCACTCCATGATCATGGCGGTGAGCAGCAGCACGGTCAGCGCGGCGTTGAACCAGTACAGCTTCGGGCGCAGCGTGGGCCGGTTCGGGTCGAGGCCCTTGAAGTCGTCGTCCGCCTCGTCCGGCGTCGCGTCCGCGTCGGTGCCGGAGCCGGAGCCGCCGGTGGCCTTGGCGGTACGCACCTTGTCGTCACCCGAGCCGCCCACGCCGGCACCGACGAGCACCGTCTCGGACTCCTGCTCCTTCTCCTCCGTCAGCACCTCGTCGAGCGTGAGGACGCCGAGCCGCTTGCGCTCGCGCAGACCGAGGACGTACGCGAGGACGAGCACGAAGAGCAGGCCGACCGCGAGCGCCGGGATCATCGGGACGAAGATGTCGCCGGCGTCGAGCTTGAGGGCGGTGGCGGCGCGGGCGGTCGGGCCGCCCCAGGGCAGGGTGTTCATGACGCCGTTGGCGGTGGCGGCGACACCGGTCATCACGACCAGGCTCATCTTCAGGCGCTTGTACAGCGGGTACATGGCCGAGACGGTGATCATGAAGGTGGTCGAGCCGTCGCCGTCGAGCGAGACGATCGCGGCGAGCACGGCCGTACCGACGACGATGCGCAGGGGGTCCGCCTTGCAGAAGCGGAGGATGCCCCGGACGATCGGGTCGAAGAGGCCGACGTCGATCATCACACCGAAGTAGACGATGGCGAACATCAGCATCGCCGCGGTGGGCGCGAGGTTGCCCACCCCTTCGATGACGTAGTCGCCGAGCTTCGCTCCCTTTCCGACGAACACACAGAACAGTGCGGGGATCAGAACCAGCGCCGCTATCGGCGACATCTTCTTCATCATGATCAGGACCAGGAAGGTCGCGATCATGGCGAAGCCGAGGATGGTCAGCATGAGTGGGATACCTAACGTTCGCCCTTGAACACCCCTCGGGGGGCCGGGGGTGGCACGACGTTAGGTCGCCCAAGTTGGGCTTAACAAGATGTTGACGTGCGAGCAATAAGCGCAAAACTCCTGGTCACGGCGTTGGTGTTATGCCAACGGGGATCCCGTTGAGCACGGCGTTGCCGGACAGCGGGTCCAAAAGGGTGCCGTCGAGGAGCTGGTTGACGTTGACGCCGGGGTCGGCCGCGGCGGCCCGCAGGCGGGTGCCGGGGCGGTCGTGGCCCCAGCCGTGCGGGAGGCTGACGACACCGGGGCGCACCGCGTCCGTGATCTCCACGGGTGCTGTCACCTCTCCCCCAGCGCCCTTGACGATCGCATGCGCACCGCCGGTGAGGCCGAGCCGCGCCGCGTCGTCGGGGTGGACGTGCAGGGTGCAGCGGTTGGAGCCGCCGGTGAGGGCCGGGACGTTGTGCAGCCAGCTGTTGTTGGAGCGCAGATGGCGGCGGCCGACGAGGACGAGGTCCGCGGGACGCTCGGCGAGGCTTTTCTTCAGCCGGGGCAGGTCGTCGGCGATCGGCGCGGGCAGCAGCTCGATGCGGCCGCTGCGGGTCTTGAGCGGCCCCGGAAGGCGCGGCTGAAGCGGCCCGAGGTCGATGCCGTGCGGGTGGGCGAGCAGCCGGTCCAGGCTGAGGCCGTCGGGGTCGGCGCCGAACCCGTCGCCGTACGGGCCTAGGCGCAGCATCATGTCCAGCCGCCGCTCGGGGCCGTTCTCGCCGGTGAGCTGTGCGGCGAGCTCCTTCGGATCGCGGCCGTGGACCGGCGAGTGCGGTTCGGTGACGGCCTTGCCGAGGGTCCGGTCGATGACCATGGCGTCGACGGCGTCCGGTTCCGCACCGTGCATGCCCCCGGCCGCGAGCACCAGCCGGGCGTGGATCTCGGTCTCGGCCATCCGGCCCGGTCCGAGCGGTACGGCGGCCCGGGTGTAGCGGACCTGGTTGTGTACGGCGAACGCGTTGAAGGCGAAGTCATGGTGCGCGCTCTGCGCGGGCGGGGGCGGAGGCAGTACGACGTGCGCGTGCCGGGAGGTCTCGTTCAGATACGGGTCGACGCTGACCATGAAGTCGAGAGGCTCGAGGGCCTTGTCGAGGCGGTCGCCGTCGGGCGCGGAGAGGACGGGGTTGGCGGCGATGGCGATGACGGCGCGGATCGGGCCGCCGTCCGACTCGCCGGAACCGCGGCCGTCCGGCGCGTCGGCGGAGACGCGGCCGCCCGGCGTGTCGATCTCCTCCGCCAGCGCCGCCAAGGGCAGCTCCCCCTTGGCCTCGGGGTACCCGCTCACCCGGCTGCGCCAGCGACCCAGCGCGAACCCCCTGCCGGGACCGGCGGGACGCGGTGCCCGATCGGTCGCGGCGAGAGGGAAGAGGGCGCCGCCGGGCCGGTCCAGGTTCCCGGTGAGGATGTTCAGGACGTCGACCAGCCAGCTGCCCAGGGTCCCGAAGGCGACAGTGCAGGTGCCGATGCGGCCGTAGACGGCGGCGGTCGGGGCGGCGGCCAGTTCACGGGCCATGGCACGGATGTCCTCGGCCGGCACATCGCAGGCGGCGGCGACGGCTTCGGGGGTGAACTCCCATACGGCCTCGGCGACTTCCTCGACACCTTCCACATGGTCCGCGAGCGCGTCGAGACTGATCAGCCGCTCCTCGAAGAGGACGTGCACCATGGCCGCCAGCAGCAGCGCGTCCGTGCCGGGCCGGATGGCGACGTGCCGGTCGGCGAGCTTCGCCGTACGCGTACGCCGCGGGTCGACCACCGTGAGCGTGCCGCCCCGGGCACGCAGCGCCTTGAGTTTGCCCGGGAAGTCGGGTGCGGTGCACAGGCTCCCGTTGGACTCGAAGGGATTGGCGCCGATGAGCAGCAGATGGTCGGTGCGGTCCAGATCGGGCACGGGTATCGCGAGCGCGTCGCCGTACAGCAGTCCGCTGGAGACGTGCTTGGGCATCTGGTCGACGGTGCTGGCCGTGAAGATGTTGCGGGTACCGATCGCGCCGATCAGTACGGGTGGGTAGAGGGCCCCGGCCATGGTGTGCACATTGGGGTTGCCGAGGACGACGCCCACGCTGTTCGGCCCATATGCCTCGATCAGCGGCCGCAGCCCGGCGGCGACGGCGTCGAGCGCCTCCTCCCAGCTCGCCTCCTGGAGCCTGCCGTCCTTCCGTACGAGCGGCGTACGCAGCCGGTCCGGGTCGCCGTCGACCGCCCCGAAGGAGGCGCCCTTGGGGCAGATGAACCCCCGGCTGAAGACATCGTCCCGGTCACCGCGGGCCCTGGTCACCCGCTCGCCGTCGGGGGTCTCCTCGATGGTGAGGACGAGACCGCAGGTCGCTTCGCAGAGCGGGCAGATACGCAGGGCGGTACGGGACATGAGTCCTCCCCGGGGCGGCGGCGGTGGCGCGCGGGATCGGTGACACACGGGCGGCGGCTTGCAAGGCGCAGCCGCCGCGGGCACAGGCGAGCATACCGACCGGTATGCATGGAAAGCGATGCCCGGCCGCGAACAAATCCGGGAACGGACAGCGAACAGCGCATGCCACGCCTGAGCGGCAGGCGTGACGTACACCGGACGTCAGTCGAAGGTCCGCGCCAGATAGGCGCGCAGCAGTTCCCGCGTCTCCTCGATGACCCGTTCGTCCCCGCATCCCGGCGGGCCCAGCCGGAAGGCGAGCTGGACCAGGGCGTCGGCCGACTCGACGGCCACCAGGAACGTGCGGCGCAGGGCCTCGTCGGGGTCGCGGCCCAGATGGGCGGCGAGCAGATCCGTGAGGCGGTCGGCGACACGGTGGTTGGGTTCGCCGCCCCGCGTGCCGACCGGGATCTGATTGCCGAAGTCGACGAGCGAGAAGCCCGGGGCGGTCCGCTTCATGGCGAGGTACTCGTCGAGTACGGCGTCCATGGCCGAGCGCCAGTCGCCGGCCGGGATCGCGGTCAGCCGCTCGGTGATCCGCTCCGCGTAGTGCTCCAGATTGCGCTGGGCCAGGGCATCGGCCATGGCGCGCTTGTTGGAGAAGAAGCGGTAGACGGAGCCGATGGGCACGCCCGCGCGTTCGGCCACCGCGCGCGTACTCAGGTCGTCGTATCCGACCTCGTCCAGCAGCTCCGCGCAGGCGTCGAGGATCCGGGTCAGCCGCTCGGCACTGCGCCGCTGAACGGGTGCACGGCGAAGCGAGGTGGGAAGAGACACGGGCTTCATCATGCCTTTTCCGTACGGGTTTTCGTGTCCCTACGACGAACTCCGCCCGTCCAGGGACACCTGCGGACGCCTGCCCGCGCCACGCCGACGGCTCTTGCACAGCCCCTCCCCGAATCCTATGGTCAAGCATAGAAATCAAGGGATCCTGACCGCGTACGCAGAACCAAGCCCACCGACCGCATTGGCGAGGGGGCCGAGGGAGCCGAGATGAGCGGGGACGACGCCAGGAAGACCGCCGAGGGCCTGACCTATCTCTCGGGTTTCGGCAACGAGCACAGCTCGGAGGCCCTGCCGGGCGCCCTGCCGCTCGGCCGCAACGCACCGCAGCGCGCCCCGCTCGGGCTGTACGCGGAGCAGCTGAGCGGCACCGCGTTCACCGAGCCGCGGGCCGGCAACCGCCGCTCGTGGCTGTACCGGATCCGCCCCTCGGCCGCGCACCCCGCCTTCGTGCGCATCGGCAACGGCGCGATCGGCACGGCACCGTTCACGGAGAGAATCCCGGACCCCAACCGGCTGCGCTGGGACCCGCTGCCGGAGCCCCCGGCCGGTACGGACTTCGTCGCGGGCCTGTGGACGCTCGGCGGCAACGGCGACGCGACGCAGCGCACGGGCATGGCCGTGCACCTCTACCAGGCCGACTCCTCCATGCGCCGGGTGTTCAGCGACGCCGACGGCGAGCTGCTGATCGTCCCGGAGCGCGGCGGACTGCTGCTGCACACCGAGTTCGGCCTGCTGCACGCCGAGCCGGGCGAGGTGGCGCTGATCCCGCGCGGCGTGCGCTTCCGCGTGGAGCTGCTCGACGCCACGCAGGCGGACGGGCAGAAGGCGACTGCCCGCGGCTACGTCTGCGAGAACTACGGAGCCCCCTTCCGCCTCCCGGACCTGGGCCCGATCGGCGCCAACGGCCTCGCGAACCCTCGGGACTTCAGGGCGCCGGTCGCCGCGTACGAGGACGTCGAGAGCCCGGTGGAGGTGGTGAACAAGTTCTGCGGGCACCTTTGGGAGGCGACGTACGACCACTCGCCGCTGGATGTCGTCGCCTGGCACGGCAACCATGTGCCGTATATCTACGACCTGCGTCTGTTCAATGTGCTCGGCACCATCAGCTACGACCATCCGGACCCGTCGATCTTCACGGTGCTCACGTCGCCGTCGGACACCCCTGGCCTCGCGGGCGTCGACTTCGTGGTCTTCGCGCCGCGCTGGCTGGTGGGCGAGGACACCTTCCGGCCGCCGTACTTCCACCGCAACGTGATGAGCGAGTACATGGGCCTGATCGAGGGCGCGTACGACGCGAAGACCTCCGGCCCGGGCGGCTTCGTGCCGGGCGGCGGCTCGCTGCACAACATGATGTCGGCGCACGGTCCCGACCGTGAGACCTTCGACCGGGCGAGCGCGGCCGAGCTGAAGCCGCAGAAGCTCGACGACGGTCTTGCGTTCATGTTCGAGACGCGCTGGCCGGTGACGCTCACCGCGCAGGCGGCGGAGGCGGACCACCTGCAGCAGCGCTACGACGACGTGTGGCAGGGTCTGGAGCGCCATTTCACCGAGGGCAGCCCGCGCACCCTTTGAGTCGCCGGCGGCGGGTAGAGCTGGATAGAGCCCCCTGCAGAGCCCTTCAGGAAACCGACGTCGGAGATACCGTGACCGCTTTTGCCCCGGACTCGATCGTCCTGAACCGCAAACTGCCGTTGTGGTATCAGGTGTCGCAGTCGCTACGGGCATCGATACTGAGCCGGGCAGAGGACGCCCCGCTGCGGCTGCCCACCGAGGAGCAGCTCGCCGGCCACTACGGCGTGAGCGTGCTGACCATGCGGCAGGCCCTGAAGGAACTCGAGGACGAGGGCCTGATCAGCCGGCACCGGCGGCGCGGCACCTTCATAGAGCCGACCGCGCAGCGCGCCGCGCCCGTACGGCTCCTTGGCTCCGTCGACGCGATCGTCGCCCAGCAGTCGGGCATGAGCACCCGGCTCCTCGGCCACGGCACCTCACCGGTCCCGCCCGAACTCGCCGAACACTTTCCGGACGGCGCCGACGTGATGACGTACCACCGGCTGCGCTGCGACGAGGGGACAGGCGAGCCCACCAACCACGCCCGCAACTACGTACGGCCCGACATCGCCGCACGCATCGACCCCGCTGATCTGGAGCGCTGGCCGATGACGAGGGTCCTGCGGGACGTGGTGGGCGTCCGGATCAGCCGGATCACCGACACCGTCCAGGCCCGCCTGGCGGATCCGGAGACCGCCCGACTGCTGCAGGTGCCGCTGCTCAGCCCGATCCTGCACTACACGGGCATCAGCTACGACGAGGACGGCCGCGCCCTGGACGTGGCCCGCATCCACTACCGGGGTGACCGTTTCTCCTTCACGGTCACCCTCGACGCCGACTGACCACGACGTACGATGCCGAGCGTGACGCACGACGACGCTCCGCTGCTCGCGGACCTCATGCCGTGGGCCGTCGCACCCCTGCGGCTGGGCCGCGCCTGGCCCATGGCGCCGGACGCCCCGTCCCTGAAGGCCCGTTGGGACGCCTTCGTACGGACCGAGGGAGCCGCCCGCGAGGCGCTGCTGGAGCCGACACGGGCCCGCACCCTGCACACCGCCGTGGCGCAGTTGCCCGGACACCGGGGCGGCACCGGTCGGCTGGCCCGCGAGTCGGGCCCCTGTCCCGAGCCGGTACGCGTCCTGCATGGCCCGTTCGACGAGCAGTGGCTCATACCGGACCACCGGCTGATCGATTCGGCGCGCCCGGAGCTGTGGCGGGTCGCCGACGAGCACCAGCTGTTCGCCGTCGAACAAGGGCATGTCCCGGACGCCTCCGGGCCCTCTCTGCTGGCCACGGCCCTGCTGCCCGACGGTCGCTCCCCCGGGGGCCGCCCCGGCCGCATCAGCCCGCTGTACCGCCGTCCCGGCGGCCTCGAACCGAACCTCGTGCCGGGCCTGCTCGACCATCTCGCACGCCGCCTAGGTGACCGTCCTGAACCGGTCGACGTCCTGGCCTGGACATTGGCCGTCGCGCAGCCGACCGCCTCAGGATGCCGGGTCCCGCTGACCGCCGACCCCGACGTCTGGGCGCACGGCACCGGCCTCGGCCACCGGATGCTGTGGCTGATGCTGCGGAGCGGCATCAAGGACGGCCGCGTCGCACACGGCACCGGTGAGCGGCCCAAACTCCCCGGCGGCCGCCGCCCCTACGTCCGCGCCCCGCTCCCCGCCCGGCCCGCCGAGCTGCTCTACGACCGCGAAGAGGAGACCCTGCACATCGGCGAGGGCCGCATCGCACCCGTACCCGCCGAGGCCTGGGACTTCCAGGTGAGCGGCGCCCGCGTACTGGAGCTGTGGTTCGGGCGGAGGACCGGACAGCCCGAGCCGGGCACGCTGGAGGCGATCCGGCCCACCGCATGGCCCCAGACCTGGACGTCGGAGCTCCTGGAACTCATCACGGTCCTCGCGCTGCTCGCCGAACTCGCACCTGAGCAGGCCGAATTGGCAGAGGCACTGGACTCGGCCGTCACGGCGGCCGAACTGCACCGGTCCGGCGTCCTCCCCGTGCCCGCCACGGCCCGCCAACCCGCGTCCGTACTGGACCATCTCGAGGAGGGACCGGAGGGGCAGTTCGCCCTGCTCTGACCAGTCCAGCGCCGCTTGCCGCCCGCCGCGTGCACGGTGGGCGGTGAGCGACCTGCGTACGGCTACTTCTGAGCGGCGAGCTCAGGGCCCAGGGAGGCGAACTTCTCCTGGGACACGACCCTCTTGGGCGGCCACGTGATGTTCTCCGGAGGCCACGACTGGCCGGTCTTGCGCAGGAACCACTCCGGCGGCTCGTACATCGGCGGCTCGTAGCCGTCGGGCAGGGCCGTCTTCCACTCGACGCCCTTCGTACGCTCCGCGAA
Organism: Streptomyces sp. NPDC002896; assembly: GCF_040295225.1. Lineage (NCBI taxonomy): Bacteria > Bacillati > Actinomycetota > Actinomycetes > Kitasatosporales > Streptomycetaceae > Streptomyces > Streptomyces sp. NPDC002896. The sequence continues at coordinate 440,089 of NZ_JBEOVA010000003.1, forward strand.
CTCGTCCTTGATCGCCTTCAGCCGCTCCGGCTGGGTGATGAGGTCGACGGCGGTGGCGGCCAGATACTTGGCAGCGGCGATCACGGCGGCCTGGCCGGGCGCGGCAGCCGCGCACGCGGCGGTGGACCACGTGTGCATCTTGGTGCCGATCGGGGCGAGCGCGGCGCCCATCGACACGGTCGGCACATTCCAGCTGATGTCGGCGACGTCCGTCGAACCGCCGCCCATGAAGACCGGGTTGGGCGCGGTCAGGTCGGCGATCGTGTCGTGCATGCCCTTCGTCGGCAGGCCCAGCGACTCCTGCAGCTCCTTGGCCAGCTGGTGCGCCTCGTCGCTGAACTGGGGCGGCCCGATCTGCCGCATGTTCTCGTGCAGCAGTTCCGCGAAGGACTTGGACGGCAGCTGGTTCCAGCAGGCGGAGGTGATGCGGTGCTGCACCTTGGTCTGGCTGGCCTTGGCCGCCGCCTCGGAGACGGCGATCACCTTGTCGAGGAGCACCTGAACGCGGGCGGGGCTGCCTTCTCGCACGTAGTACGAGATCTCGGCTATCTCGGGCGTGACGTTCGGTATGTCGCCGCCGTTGTTGATCACCCAGTGGAGGCGGCCCGAGGGCGCGAGGTTCTCCTCGCGGAGGAACTCGGACAGGGTCGCCATCATCACGGCCGCGTCCAGAGCGCTCTTGTTGCCGAGCGGGGTGCCGCCGTGGCCGGCCACGCCGAGGAAGGTGAAGGTCACGGCGGTCATCGCGGTACTGGTGCCCCAGCCGGTCGCGTTGGCCGTCGAGGGGTGCCAGTCGAGGAAGGCGTCGAGACCCTCGTAGACGCCCTTGCTGACCGCGTACGTCTTGCCGATCAGCGTCTCCTCGGCGGTGGAGCCGAAGAACTTCACCGTCACCGGCAGCTTGTGCTTCGCCGCCGCCTGCGCGACCGCGGCCGCCGCGGCTGCCGCCGCCGTGCCGAGCGCGCTGTGGCCACAGCCGTGCCCGGGCCCATAGCTGGGCGCGAAGGGGTCGTGGATGTACTCGCGCGGATCGTGGTGTCCGACGCCCTTGTTCTGCGAGAGGCCGGGCAGCGCGTCGTACTCGCCGCTGAATCCCAGCACCGGGCCGCCCTTGCCGTACGAGTACGTGGCGGTGAACGCGGTCGGGAAGCCCGCCGTGCCGAACTCGACCTCGAATCCGGCCTTTTCCAGGAATTCGGCCTCGGCGATCGAGGACTTCCACTCGCGGAGGCTGAGCTCGGCGTTCTCCCAGATCTCGGCGTTCAGGCCGGTGATGCGGCCGCTGTTGGCCTTGATCCAGTCGAGCGCCGCGGACTTGGCGGGGCTGTCCTCGGCGAGGCCCTCCGGTGCCTGGTACTCGGCCGGGCTGCTGTCGTCCGCCGCGGCGGCCATCGCCGGGTCGGCCTCGGCGGCCATCACGGCCGTGGTCACTCCGGCCGCTCCCAGCATCTGCATGATGCGGCGCCGGCTCAGGGTCGTGCCGCCCGCGGGCTGGGACTCGTGCTCATGCTGATCGTGCAGGTCACACACGCGCGCGCCTCCGGGGTGAGGTTGAGTGTAATGGCCAAACGATCAGCCACCCTGGCCTCACCACATTGCTGCGTCAACAGCGCCGTATGACAAAGGTGTTACGCGCGGGGCAGGTTGGGGACACATCCCGGATGGTTACGGCACTGGGGACGGTGCCGTGTGAAAGCCGGTGCCCGCGCGGGCGAACACACCGGGGCGCTGCCGCATGCCGTGGGGATGACGGACGCGGAGATCGCAGCGGGGCGCCGGAAGGTGTGTCCGCCTGCGCGCGGAACGTATCTGCGGCCGGAAGCCGCTGACGGCGCCCTCTCAGCGGCCGCCGAACAGCGAACGCCGCAGACGACGCAGCGGTGCGAAGAGCGAGAGACGACTGAAGCGCGCCCCCCTGCTGCTGCGGTCGTGCGCGATGTCCCGCTTGGTTATCTCGCGCATCAGCGACGTCGCCTCGGCCGCCTCGCGCTGCGGGACGGCGGGGCCGCCCAGCACCGAGAGATGGCGGTCCAGGCGCGCGCTGGTCGCGCTGCTCCCGCACGTGATCGCAGGGACACGAGCCCTGCTGCGCACTGTTATCTGCTCCATGACACTCCCCACGCGTCAACCCACCCATACGGCGGGCACCCGGCCCGGGCAGGTTAACCCTATCGCCCCGTCAGGACACCCGTGTATCCCGGTCAATGGATTCACTTCCCCCATAAGGGGGTTGGAAGTCACTGTCCGAATCCGACTTATTTCAGGGTGAGTTGGACAAGAGGGGCGCTGGTGGGCTGGCGTGAACCGCCCGCGGGTTCTGTCGTGACGGCAAGTGAAGTAGCCGATTTGTTCAAGTCGGCGACGACCTTCGGCGTGTCGCCGTCGAGCAGGCCCAGGGACCGCGGCGTACCGGACTCCTCCATGGCCCATAGCTGGTGGACCCGGTCGCCCGGCGGAGCGCCGAGGCCCGTGACGGTCACCACCGCCCGGCGTTGCGTAGCGGAGGCGACGACGTTGATGCCGCGGCCTTGCGCGTCCTGCTGACCGGTGGACCGCGCGTCGGGCGCCGCCAGAACGTGGGCGATCTCACTCACGACGGCCCGCTCCTGCTCGAGTCGGTCCTGGGCGCGGTCGAGCTGGACGCCGAAGAGGGCGGCCACGACGAGGGCCGCGGCGGCTGTGGCGGTCGCGAAGGGGACGAACAACGCACGTGCGCGTGGCGGGCGTTCAGGGCCACGCGCGCGTGGCTGCTGCCGTGCCGCCTCCGGCCGTGGTGTCTCCTGGGGTGTCGTGCGTACGGCGGTCAGGACCCGCTGCCGCAGGGCGGGCGGTGCCGGGGCCGCGGCCGACCAGGCCAGGCGGACCGCGTCCTCCGTCAGCGCGCGCACCTCTCCCGCGCAACGGTCGCAACGCCCCAGATGCCTCTCGAAGCGGCGCCGTTCCCGGCCGTCCAGCGCGTTGAGCGCGTAGGGGGCGGCGAGCGAATGGAGGTCACGCCTCATACCGCGCCCCCCAGGCATTCGCGCAGCCGCGTCAGTCCGTCGCGCATGCGCGTCTTGACGGTGCCGAGCGGTACGGACAGCCGCTGGGCCACCTCACGGTACGTGTAGCCCTCGTAGTAGGCCAGGGTGACGGACTGGCGCTGCAACTGCGTGAGTCCGTCGAGGCAGCGGCGTACCCAGTCGCGTTCCAGGCCGGCCTCCACCGCCTCCGCGACCTGGTCGAAGGCGGGCCCGTCGGCGCGTCCGCCGATGCGCTGGTCCCGCTCGCTCGCGGCGCGGGCGCTGCGCACCCGGTCGACGGCCCTGCGGTGGGCGAGGGTGAGGATCCAGGCGAGGGCGCTGCCCCGCTCGGGGTCGAACCGCGCGGCGGAGCGCCACAGTTCGAGCAGTACCTCCTGGGCGACCTCCTCGGACTGGGCGGGGTCGCGCACCACCCGCCGTACGAGGCCGTAGACGGGTCCGGACACCACGCCGTACAGCTCCTCGAAGGCCTGCTGGTCGCCATGGGCCACCAGCACCAGCAACTCCTCCGGCTCCACTCGTCCCCCCTCTCCGGCCGCCCACCACGGCCTCCCCGGTCGCCCGGACGCCGAGTCCGAAGTCCACGTCTGTCATTCGGAGCCCGGTGGCTTCCGGATGGGAGTACGGGCGGGCGGCCCGAAAACGCGGGCGGAAGTCCGACCAATCCGCCCCGCCGACCGCTCCGAATGGCGTGCATCAGGCAACGGACACGGCGCGTGCCGGCGGGCCCCTCCCCACGAGGGCCCCGCCGGGGACACCGCCCGGGACGTGAGGACGGACGGCATGACAGCTTTCGCCAGGAGCGGCGTGGGGCGCAGGAGTCTTGCGGCCCTCGTGTGCGGTGCGCTGGCCGCGGGGGGACTCGTGGCCGCCGGCGTGACCGCGCTCGAACTGGAGGCGGCCCGCGCCTCCAGCCACCGGGAGGCCCCGCTGATCTCGGGGCAGCCGCAGTACGACAACACGGACCTGTACGCGTTCGTGAGCCCCGACCACCCCGACACGACGACGATCGTGGCCAACTGGATCCCCTTCGAGGAGCCGGCGGGCGGGCCGAACTTCTACCAGTTCGCGGAGGACGCCCAGTACGACATCCACATCGACAGCGACGGGGACGCACAGGGCGATCTGCTGTACCGGTGGACGTTCAGGACCCATGTGAAGAACGGCAACACCTTCCTGTACAACACCGGGCCCGTCGAGAGCCTGGACGACCCGGACCTCAACGTCACGCAGACGTACGACATCGACCTGCTGCAGCTGCACCAGCAGAAGCTCGTCTCGAAGACGAAGCTCGCCGACGACGTGCCGGTCGCGCCGTCCAACGTCGGCAAGGCGTCGATGCCCGACTACCAGAAGCTGCGCGACCGGGCCGTGCGGGAACTCACCGGCGGCGCCAAGGCGTTCGCGGGCCAGGCCGACGACCCGTTCTTCCTGGATCTTCGGGTGTTCGACCTGCTGTACGGCGGTGATCTGTCGGAGGTCGGCCGGGACACGCTGAAGGGCTACAACGTCAACACCGTGGCCCTGCAGCTGCCGAGCAAGTGGATCCGGCAGTCCGACGAGCAGCCGGTCGTCGGGATCTGGTCCACGACGCAGCGCAAGAACGCCCAGGGGCACTGGACGCAGGTGTCGCGGCTCGGCATGCCGCTGGTCAACGAGGTCGTCGTTCCGCAGAAGGCCAAGGACAGGTTCAACGCGTCCTCGCCGTGGAACGACGCGCAGTTCCTGCCGTTCGTGACCAAGCCCGAGCTGCCCAAGCTCATCGAGGCCATCTACAAGATCAAGGCTCCGGCCGAGCCGCGGAACGACCTGGTCGACGTCTTCCTGAAGGGCGTGCAGGGCCTCAACCAGCCGCCGAACGTCCGCCCGGCGGAGGCACTGCGGCTCAACACCTCGATCCAGCCCACCGCGCAGCCCAAGCGGCTCGGGGTGCTCGACGGCGACAACGCGGGATTCCCCAACGGGCGCCGGCTCACCGACGACGTCATCGACATCTCGCTGCAGGTCGTCGAGGGCGAGCTGGTCGGGCAGAAGAACGACCTGGGCGACGCGGTCGACGCGAACGACAAGAAGTTCGGCTCGTCCTTCCCGTACGTCGCCAATCCGACCGCGGGCTCGCGGGGCAAGACGGCCAAGCCGGCCGGCGGTACGAACGGCGATGTGCGTACCCAGCTGGGCGCCGGCCCCGCGGGCACGTCCGGCGCATCGGACGACACGCTGCTCGTGGTCTCGGCGGCCTCGGCCGGGGCGGGGTTCCTGCTGATCGGTACGGGCCTGCTGTGGTGGCGCAGGCGGCAGCGGAACCGCGGCTTCTGACGCCGCACACATGTGCCGCGGCGCGGCCCGCGCTTCCTGTCCCCCACGCCCCGCGGGCCGCGCCGCTCCACCGACCCGACTAATGACCAGCCCTGACCGCATACGGACGAAGGAGGGGGCATGCCCCCGCGCAGTACGCCCCACGGAGGGGAAACCGAACGCGCCGGTACCGCCCGGCGACGAGCGGGACGCCTGGCGGCCTGTGCCGCCGCACTGGCCGTCGCGTTCACCGCGGGCGCCGTCGTTCTGGGCACCGGGTCCGGCGATCCGGCGACGACGGCGTCCGTGCCCGCGACGGCGCCGCAGCTGCTCGCCGGCGGTGACCTGACGGCACAGATCAGCGGTGACCTGACGGCACGGATCTCGGCGCTCCAGTCCCATCTGCGCGCCCAGCCCAAGGACTTCACGTCCTGGGCCACGCTCGGCGTCGCGTACGTGGAGCAGGCACGGACCGAAGGCGACCCGTCCCGTTATCCGCAGGCCGAGCGGGCCCTGGACCGCTCGCTGTCCCTGCGGCCCGGCAACGACCCGGCGCTCGCGGGCCGCGCCGCCCTGGCGGCCGCCCGGCACGACTTCCGCGGCGCCCTGCGCCACGCCGAGCGGGCACTCGCCGAGAACCCGTACAACGAGCGTGCGCTGTCGTCGCGTATCGACGCCCTCGTCGAACTCGGCCGCTACGACAAGGCCCTGCGCGACGCCGACGAGGCGGACGCGCGGCGGCCGGGCATCCCGGTTTTCACGCGGTACGCGTACGTGCAGGAGCTGCGCGGCGACGTACCGGCGGCGCGGCGCGTCCTTCGGCGCGCGCTCGCCTCGGCGACGGCGCCCGGTGACGTGGCGTACGTGGCGACGGCGCTGGCGCGGCTCGCCTGGCAGCAGGGCGAGTACGGGACCGCGCTGAAGCACTTCGCGCGAGCGCTGGGCGCCGACCCCGCGTACGTCCCGGCGCTGGAGGGTCGCGCGCGGGCACAGGCGGCGGGCGGCGAGACGGCGGAGGCGATCCGGGGCCTGGAGCAGGTCGTGGCCCGGTATCCGCTGCCCGGCCCGCTCGTGGAGCTGGGCGAGCTGTACGAGGCCGAGGGCGAGCAGGGCAAGGCCCGTGAGCAGTACGACCTGATCGACGCCTGGACCGGGCTCGCGCGCGCGAACGGCGTCAACGCGGACCTGGACACCGCGCTGGCGGCCGCCGACCACGGCGACCGGAAGGCGGCGCTGCGTGCGGCCCGCGCCGAGTGGTCGCGCCGCCACACGGTCCACACGGCCGACGCCCTCGCCTGGGCCCTGCACGTCAACGGCCGCGACAAGGAGGCCCTCCCGTACGCCCGGCGGGCGGCGTCCACCGGCTTCCGCGACGCGACGTTCCTGTACCACCGCGGCCTGATCGAACACGCCACGGGCGACACGGCAGCGGCCCGCCGCTCACTCGAGTCCGCCCTGCGGCTCAACCCCGGCTTTTCGCCCGTGGGTTCGCGGGTGGCACGGGAGATGCTGGCGGGACTCGGGGGTGCGAGGTGAACGCAGAGCGGACGCCGATAGCCCGCCGCAGGTCTGTGCCCACCCACCGGGCCGCACCAGGACACGCACCGGCGGGCGCTACCCGCGAGACCCGCACCTGTCCCACAGGGGGAACCGTGATCCGTCGTAATCCGCTCGCCGCCGGCGCGGCGCTGCTCGCGGCTGTAGCCGCACTCGTGCTGCTGTCCGCGCCGGGGGCCAGCGCCCATCCGCTGGGGAACTTCACCGTCAACCGGTACGACGGACTGGTCGCGGCACCTGACATGCTGCGGGTCGATCACGTCGAGGATCTCGCGGAGATCCCGGCCACGCAGGCCCAGCCGCGGATCAAGGAGCTGGGGATGGCGGGCTGGGCCCGCGAGCGATGCCGGGCGGCCGCCGACGAGAGCCGGGTCGAGGTGGGCGGGCATGCCGTCCGACTCGCCGTCGAGGCGAGCCACGCGCGCGTGCGGCCCGGCCAGGCCGGGCTCTCCACGCTCCGGCTGGAGTGCCGGCTCACTGCTCCCCTGCCGGAGGGGAGGGCCGCCACCGTCGGCTTCCGGGCGGCCGATGACGGTGGCCCGGGCTGGCGGGAGATCACGGCTCGCGGTGACCGCAGGACGCTCGCCCCGTCCGACGTGCCGGAGGGGTCGGTGTCCGGTCGGCTGACCCGTTATCCGCAGCGACTGCTGTCCTCGCCCCCGGACCGGACGTCCGCATCGCTGCGCGCCGTTCCCGGCGGCCCGGCGATCGCCGACGAGCGGGCCGCTCCGCCCACCCTCTCCGTACTGCCGCGCGGCGCGGACCGCTGGACGCAGGCTCTGACCGGCCTGGTCGCCCGGCACGACCTCACGCCCGCCTTCGCGGCCCTGGCTCTCGGCATCGCGGTCGTACTCGGCGCCATGCACGCCCTTGCCCCGGGCCACGGCAAAACCCTGATGGCCGCGACCGCGGCGGCCAGGGGCCGCGCCACCCTCCGTGACGTCCTCCCGCTCGCCGCCTCCGTGACGGTCACTCACACGCTCGGCGTGATCGTGCTCGGCCTCCTCATCGCCGCCGGCTCGGCCGCGGCCCCGTCGGTGATCTCGTGGCTGGGCGTGGCGAGCGGCGCCCTCGTCACGGTGGCGGGAGCGGGACTCCTGCGGAGGGCTTGGCGACAACGGGGGCATACGCATGCGCACGGCCACGCACATGACCACTCACATGACCACTCACACGGCCACGCGCATCCCCACGGACACATGCCCGCGAGCCCGCAGCGCCCCTCGCACGATCACGAGACCGCGCACGCACGCGCTCGCGAGCATCCACTCGCGGACAGCTGGACGGACGGCGACACCGCTGCAGCAGCGGAGTCCGACCCGCGTACGCGTGCCGGTTCAAGTCCGCACGCCCCCACGGGCGGACCCACCGAGTCGGGCGGACAGGCCCACGCACACCCATGCGCAGACGCGCACTCGCCCGCGCTCGGGCACGAGCGCACGGACGGGCACGCCCACCCGGACGGACACCCGCGAGCGGACCGACGCGCCGGCTCCGAAAAGGCGGACGCGGACGCCGGGGCCCCCACCCTCCGCGGCACCCTCTTCCTCGGCTTCGCCGGTGGCCTCGTGCCGAGTCCGTCCGCGGTCGTCGTGCTCGTCGGGGCGGCCGCGCTGGGGCAGGCGTGGTTCGGGTTTCTGCTCGTGCTGGCGTACGGCGCCGGGCTTGCCGTGACGCTCACGGCGGCCGGGTTCGCGGTGGTGCGGGTCGGGGGCCGGTTGGTGCAGGCGCTCGTCGACCGTCCCCACCGAAGGCGCGGACGTCTCGGCGGGCGCCTCTCGGCGGGCGTACGCCGCGTCGTCCCGCTCGGCTCGGCCTGCCTCGTGGTGGCGGTCGGCTGCGGATTGGTGCTGAAGGGGGCGGCAACGGCGCTCGGTTGAGCTACTTTTGTGGAGAATCGCACCACTGCGAATGGGGGGCGCCCGTGAGTGCACAGCCGGGCATCGACGGGGTGGGCGGGCCCCGGCGGATCGCGGGCCGCTACCGCCTTCTCGCGCCGCTGGGCGAGGGCGGCATGGGCACGGTGTGGCGGGCCCGCGACGAGGTCCTGGGCCGCGAAGTCGCGGTCAAGGAGGTACGCGCACCAGCGGGGCTCCCGGCAAGCGACGTCGACCGGCTGTACGCCCGGCTCGAGCGCGAGGCCTGGGCGGCCGCCCGTATCCCGCACCGCAACGTCGTGACGGTCTACGACGTGGCGACCGAAGAGGGCCGCCCCTGGATCGTGATGGAGCTGGTCCGCGGGCTCTCGCTCTCCGACGTGCTGGAGGCGGAGGGCCCCATGTCCCCGCGCCGCGCCGCGCAGGTGGGCGCCGAGGTGCTGGCCGCCCTGCGCGCCGCCCACGAGGCGGGGGTGCTCCACCGCGACGTCAAGCCCGGCAACGTACTGATCGCGAACGACGGGCGCATCGTGCTGACCGACTTCGGCATCGCGACAGTGGAGGGCAGTTCGGCGCTCACGATGACCGGGGAGGTCGTCGGGTCGCCCGAGTTCCTGGCCCCGGAGCGGGCGCTGGGGCGCCGGCCGGGGCCGGAGTCCGACCTGTGGTCGCTCGGCGTGCTGCTGTACGCGGCGGTGGAGGGCGTCTCGCCGTTCCGGCAGGACACCCCGCTGAGCACGCTGCGGGCGGTCGTGGACGACGAGTTGCCGCCGCCGCGCCGCGCGGGTCCGCTGGCGCCCGTCATCGAGGCGCTGCTGCGCAAGGATCCGGCGGAGCGCGTCTCCGCAGCCGCCGCCGAGCGCGATCTGCGGACCGTGGCCGCGGGCGGCACCCCGCGCGCGGGCGCGACGCAGTCGTCCGCGCTGTCATCGCTGCCGACGGCCACGGCGCTCCGGCAACCCGGCCCGGCGCCCACACCACCGCGCCCCGTCCCGGTTCCCGACGGATCATCCTCGTACGCCTCATCGCCCGCGAGCCCCGCGACGACGACCACGACGGCACCGGCACATCCACGCCGCACCGTCGTGGTGCTGGTCGCGGGCATGGTCGCCCTCGCCCTGGCCCTCGCAGGCCTCACCTACGCACTGGTCAACCGGGACGACTCAGGCGACGGCTCCGGGAACGGCAGCACCACGGCCGGAGGCGGCACGGGAGGAAACGACGGCGGCAGCGGCAACGGCGGAAACAGCAGTACGACCGGCGGCAGCACCACGGACGGCAGCAGCTCCGCAAGTCCGAGCAGCGGCTACACGAACGGAGGGTCCACAAACGGCGGGTCCACCAACGGCGGGTCCACGACCGGCGGCCACGGCGGTACGACGTCCCCGCCGGCCCAGTCCGTGAAGGTCACCGTCGCAGCCGTCCGCGGCAGCTACACCGGCACCTGCCCGCCGCCGGAGGCCGAGGCGCCCACGTTCACGGCCACGTTCACGGTGGGCCAGGTCCCGGCGGAGGTCGACTACCGCTGGGTCACCAAGACCGGCGAGTCGTCCGACCCGGGCTGGAAGACACTGTCGTTCCCCTCCGGCGGCGGAAAGACAAAGCAGGTGAACCACGTGGAGCTGACATACGAGGCGGACGGGACGTACCACAACGAGATCAGTGTGGAGGTCCGCAGCCCGGTGGAGACGCACTCCAACTCCGTGGCATTCTCGGTGACCTGCCAGACGGAGACCACTCCTGAGCAGTGAGTGCGAGTCCCGGATCACGGTGATCGGGCAGTCGGCCTGCGGGGGGCTGCTGTGCAACAGCTGGTGCGTCTACCGGGGAGTCCCGACCCGGCGGCGGCGCGCAAGGGACTGGTCTTCCTGGTGGTGGGGCTGGTCCTCGTCCTGCTGGGACAGCTGGTCGAGTGGTACCAGGAACGGGACGTGGTCACCGGCGCCCACGGCGCCCTCCCCACCGCGTTCGGCACCGCGGCTCCCTCCGCACCGTCCCACGTCACACGCCACTCCACGGGCGCCGAAGCCCTCGTCCACGGTCTGTCCATCGAGTCCACCAACTCCGGCGTACGGGTGCTGAACCTGCGTACGGAGAACGAGTACTGGCGCTACGAGCGGCGTGACGACGGGGCCGACATGCCCGTGGTCGCGGTGTCGGCCGGCACGGTGGTGGCCTGGTTCGGGGACGGGAGGCTCGTGGGCATCGACCTGCGCAGCGGGAAGGTGCGGTGGCGTACGGACTTCTCGCGCGACGGCTTCCAGAGTGTCCACCTGGGCGACGGCCAGGTCGTCGCCCAGAGCCCGGGCGGCGTGGCCGCCTTCTCGGAGCGTGACGGGAAGCAGCTGTGGACGCTCAAGGTCCCTCGCTCCTGCGCGCACCCCCTCCCCTGGGCCGTCCACGACCTGCCGGAGCATCTGACCGCCGTCGAGCTGGGCTGCAGGTCCTCTGACGGCGAGGACGTGGTGATCGGCGTCGACAACCGCACCGGCCGCGTGCTGTGGAAGCGCGCCGTCCAGCAAGAGCTTTTCAAGGCAGACGACGACACGCTGGTCGCCGTCGCCCCGGGCGCCCGGACCGGGAGGGGCAGACCGGCCACCGTCCAGGTACTGGACGTCGGCCGGAAGGGAGCCAGGCTGCGCGCCGAGTTCTCCAGCGACTCCTGGGCCCCGGACGACGCGGGGGACGGCGTCATCGTCTCGAGCACCGACCCCGAGGACCCGCTGAACGGCGACCCCACCGTCCTGACCGCCTACGACACGCAGTCCGGCAAGCGCGCTTGGGAGCACCCGGCTGCGTCGGGTCATGTGTTCGGCTTCTCCGAGATCGCCGACGGCCGGGTCTACGTCGTCCAGTTCCCGGCGGTCTCCGAAGGGGACAGGGGCCGCGTCCTCCATCCCGAGCTGCTCGTCCTGGACGCCCGCAGCGGGGACCTGCTGCACACGCTGCGGTTGCCGAAGATGACCGTTCCGCTCAACACGGACCTCGCCACATTCGTGGTCAACGCGGCCGCCGACGGCGTGATCAGCGTCAGTTGGCTCGAGGAGCGGCACGGCGTACTGCTTGTGACCTGAGCGCCACTCAGCCCGGACGGCGTCTTCTGCCACGTATCGCGGCACGCCCGGTCACCGCCGTCCACTGCGGCAACCGGGCTGCCTGCACCCGAGACCGGCAAACCAGTCGGGGGTACTGCTCGCGGAAATCAGGCCGCTGAGGTGAACACCGGCAGGTAACCGCTGGACTGTCCGGTGGCCGTCGGGTGGTACGACTCGCCGATGTTGACCCAGTTGACGCTGTGGAGCCACGCGCTGCCGGAGCAGATCTCGTGGCCCGCGAACGTCGTGTTGGCGTCGCCGAAGGTGAATCCGTGATCGACGGCCCGTTTCGCGATCACGCTGTTGAGATGGTCCGCGGCGTTGTTTATGGCGGACCGCTCCGTCTCGGAGAGGCCCGCCACGCAAGAGCCGTTGAGTCTGTAGAAGCGCGGATAGCCGAGCACCACGACGTGGGCGGCCGGGGCTCTGCCGCGGACGGCCGTGTAGACGTTGTCGAGGTTGCCGGGCAGCGTCGAGTCCATGTACGCCTCCGCGCGGGCGATGGCCGCGAGGCACGCGCTCTCGGACTGGAGCACACAGGTCGTCATGACGTCCGCGAAACCGGCGTCGTTGCCGCCGACAGTGATGCTGACGAGGCCCGTGCCGGAGCCGAGCGGGCCGAGCTGGTTCGCCACGACATCACTCGTACGAGCTCCGGAGCAGGCGGTGAAGGCGAACGTCGAGGGTGAATGGGCCGCTGCCCAGAGGACGGGGTACGCGCGCGTGCTGCGCTTGCAGGAGCCGGAGGAGCTGTCGTAGCTGCCGGCTCCGACACCGGAGGAGTAGGAGTCGCCGAGGGCCACATAGCCGGTGGCCGCCGCCAGTTGGGACGCGTTCGCCGTCGCGGCCCCGGTGAGGGTGCAGACGACGGCGAGGAATAACGAGGCAACATATGCCGCGGGTCGGGAACGTCTCATGAAACCTCCCTTAGCAGGATCTCTGCCTCAACCGTCATAGCACGCCACATAACTGACGGGTAGTGCTCATGACAAGAACTTTTGGCACAGACCCCCTCGCGACTGACGCGGTTTCAGTTTCACTCTCATGTCAGGGATATGACATTCACTCAAGACCCTTGATCTACGCCCGTAGAGCCGCCACGCTTGCTGATCGCCCGGGAACGGAACGCCCAGTTCCTGGGCACGTGTGCGATCCCGCACACCACCCCCACAGTTGCGCGCCCGCCGGGCGCGCACCGCCTAGAGGAGGACTCCCTCGTAATGGCACAGCAGCGCAGCAAGAAGAGGATCCGGATCGCCGCCGCGATCTCCGTCGCCACCGCCGCCACCCTGATCGGCGGAGTGACCGCTCTCCCCGCCCAGGCCGCTCCGGCCGAGGGCACCGTGCTCGCGGCCGGTTCGCCGGAGGCGATCCCGGGCAGCTACATCGTCACGCTGAAGAAGAGCGCGGGCCTGAAGGCCGCCTCGGCCACGGGCAAGGGCCTGATATCGAAGTACGGCGGCACTGTGAAGAAGACCTTCGGCACCGCGCTCAACGGCTACGCGGCCGGCCTCTCGGAGACCGAGGCGAAGAGACTCGCCGCCGACCCGGCGGTGGCCTCGGTCGAGCAGAACCAGCGCGTGCACGTCGACGCCACCCAGACCAGCGCCCCCTGGGGCCTGGACCGCATCGACCAGGCGGCCCTCCCGCTGTCCGGCACGTACACCTACCCGGACACGGCGGGCGCGGGCGTCACGGCGTACGTCATCGACACCGGCGTACGGATCACGCACTCGCAGATCAGCGGGCGGGCCTCGTACGGCTACGACGCCGTCGACGGCGACACCACCGCCTCGGACGGCAACGGCCACGGCACCCATGTGGCCACCACCATCGCGGGCTCCACGTACGGCGTGGCCAAGGCCGCGAAGATCGTGGCCGTCCGGGTGCTGGACGACTCCGGCTCCGGCACGACCGCGGGCGTCATCGCGGGCATCGACTGGGTGACCGCGAACCACAGCGGTCCCTCGGTCGCCAACATGTCGCTGGGCGGCGGCGCCAGCACCGCGCTGGACACGGCGGTGTCGAACTCCATCGCGAGCGGCGTGACCTACGCGGTGGCGGCCGGCAACAACGGCGCCAACGCCTCCGCGTACTCGCCCGCCCGTGTCTCCGCCGCCATCACCGTGGGCGCCACCAGCAGCACGGATGCCAAGGCCAGCTGGTCCAACTACGGCTCCCGCCTCGACCTCTTCGCGCCCGGCGTCTCCATCACGGCCGGCTGGAACACCAGCGACACGGCGACCAACACGATCTCGGGCACCTCGATGGCCACCCCGCACGTCGCGGGCGCAGCGGCCGTCTACCTGGCGGGCCACACCTCCGCCACGCCCGCACAGGTCGCCTCGGCCCTCGTGAACGGCGCCACCACCGGTGTGGTCACCAGCGCGGGCAGCGGCTCGCCGAACAGGCTGCTCAAGCTCGTCCAGTAGCCCAACTGCGCTCAGCTGTCAGTGAGTTCCCCGTGTTCCCCGGAGACGCACCGTGGTCTCCGGGGAACACCTGCTCCGTCCATTTCCCGTCTTGACGCGCCGCAGGGGACTGCGCGACATTGAAGCCCGGCATCCGGCGCTTCGGGGGGAAACGTCGCCAATGCAGACCATCGGTATGAAGCGCAGTGCCTGGGGGAGGCCGCGGCAGACTCAGGGGAGAGATCTGCTGCCGCTGCTCGCAGGCGTGGCCGTCGCCATCGGAGGAGTGGGCGCGGCTCTCGCACTCATCGACGTGGACGCGCCGCTGCGCGGCCCGTTCACGCTCTTCTTCCTTCTCGCGGCACCCGCAGCCGCCATCGGGACCGCTCTACGCGGTCTGGAACCGGCGGGCCGCGTCATCGCGTCGTCGGCAGGAGCGGTCGCGGTCAACCTGCTCGTGGCCCAGGCGATGCTCGCGGTGCACAGCTGGTCGGTCCGCGGCGGGATCGTGGCCGTCGCAGCGCTCAGTTCCCTGATCTTCCTGCTGGTTCTGGTACAGCGGTTGCGCGGGCGCCCGGCGGGAAGGCGGACTTCCTGACGTGGACATCAGCGTGTACCGCCCCGGCGAGCTGACCGCCGCCGACCGGGCGGCATGGACGGCCCTGCAGTCAAAGGCCCACTTCGACGGTTCGCCCGAGCTGGCCAACCCTTTCCTGTCTCCGGAGTTCGCGATCGCGGTGGGCCGGTGCCGGCGCGGGGTGCGTGTCGCGGTCGTCCGCGAGGACGGCGAGCCGGTGGCGTTCTTCCCGTTCCAGAGATCCGCCACCGGCGTCGGCCGCGCCGTGGGTCTCGGCGTCTCCGACTGCCAGGGTCTGGTGCACGGGCCCGGCTTCACCTGGGACGCACAGGAGCTGCTGCGGGCCTGCGGGCTCGCGGTGTGGGAGTTCGACCACCTGGTGGAGGGCCAGGCGCCGTTCGAGACGGCGGCCTCCGGCACCTTCCCCTCGCCCGTCATGGACATCGACCAGGGCTACGAGGCGTATCTGAGCCGGCTGCGGCAGCAGTCCCCGAAGTTCACGCGGACGACGCTCGCCAAGGAGCGCAAACTCGGCCGGGAGCATGAAGGCGTGCGATACGTGCACGACGAGCGCGACCCGGCTGCGCTGCGGGCGCTGATGGCCTGGAAGTCCGCGCAGTACCGCAGGACCGGGCGCAGCGACCGCTTCGCGCACGAATGGATCAACCGGCTCGTGCAGCATCTCTTCCACAGCCGTTCGGAGTCGTTCGCCGGCGTGCTGTCGGTGCTCTACGCCGACGGCCGGCCCGTCGCGGCGCACTTCGGGCTGCGCTCCGAGCGCGTCCTTGCGTGCTGGTTCCCGGCGTACGACCCGGCGTTCGCCAAGTACTCCCCCGGACTGATCCTGCATCTGCGGATGGCCGAGGCGGCCGCCGCCGACGGCATCGCGTATCTGGATCTGGGCCGGGGTCAGAAGGAGTACAAGGACTCCCTCAAGACGCGTGAGATCTCCGTGTCCGAGGGCTGGGTGGCGCGCCGTCACCCGGTGGCGGTCGGACACCGGGCGCGGCGCGCCCCCGTCCGGGCGCTGCGCAACGCCGTTCTCGCCCGGCCCGAACTCTTCGAGCCGGCTGATCGACTCCTCAAACGGATCGGGAAAATCCGCTCGAGGGACTGAGTAACAACAGGAATTCGGAATTCCGGACTCCAGATAAACCCGCGAAAATGCGGGACGAAAACAACAAAAACGTGAGACCTGGTTCCAGGTCTTGCCATACGGTGTCAATCATCAATACCGTCGTACATCCACCCGCATCGGTCCATCTTCAATGCGGCTCCAGGGGAGGGCTCAGGACCGCAGATGTCTCCGGCGCGGGGCGCGGTAGGGGGGTGCCGTGTCCGGTGACCAGTGATCACGGGTCTGCCGGGACGCGGGCCGCGCGACCGACCTTGCCAGTCGGCCAGTTTTGCCAGCTCACTCGGCCTGCACGAAGATCGATTTCGCCATGGCCGTAAGTGAGAACCCCCCTTTCGAACCGGGCACAGCACCGGACCGCCCAGGGGCGGGCGGTCCACCGGACGAGAGGGAACAGACTCATGAGTGCTTTTCTGCGCCCGGTGATACCGGGCGAAGATCCGCTGATCAAGCCGTCCACGAACGGCAGTAGCGCCGAGACGGCGACGGCGAGAATTCCGAGGCAGTACCGCCCGGTGTCCTCGCATCTCGCGATTGCACCGCCGGTGAGTGTGGTGATCCCCGCCATGAACGAGGCGGAGAATCTCCCGCACGTCTTCAAGACCCTTCCCGAATGGATCCACGAAGTCGTTCTGGTCGACGGCAATTCCACGGACAACACCGTGGAAGTCGCCCGTGAACTGTGGCCGGACGTCAAGGTCGTCAAGCAGCTCGGCAAGGGCAAGGGCGACGCTCTGATCACCGGCTTCGAGGCGTGCACGGGCGACATCATCGTGATGGTCGACGCGGACGGCTCGGCCGACGGCCAGGAGATCGTGTCGTACGTCTCCGCGCTGGT
This sequence comes from Streptomyces sp. NPDC002896, assembly GCF_040295225.1. Lineage (NCBI taxonomy): Bacteria > Bacillati > Actinomycetota > Actinomycetes > Kitasatosporales > Streptomycetaceae > Streptomyces > Streptomyces sp. NPDC002896. The sequence continues at coordinate 456,897 of NZ_JBEOVA010000003.1, forward strand.
GTCCGGCGCCGACTTCGCCAAGGGCTCGCGGTTCGCCAACGGGGGCGGCACGGACGACATGACGCCGATCCGCAAGCTCGGCAACTGGGCGCTGTGCGCCGTCGTCAACGCCAAGTTCGGCGCCCGCTACACGGATCTGTGCTACGGCTACAACGCGTTCTGGCGGCACTGCCTCGACGAGATCGACCTCGACTGCACGGGCTTCGAGGTCGAGACCCTGATGAACATCCGGGTGGTCAAGGCCGGGCTCAAGGTGCAGGAGATCCCCAGCCACGAGTATCTCCGGATCCACGGCGCGAGCAATCTGCGCGCCGTACGGGACGGGCTGCGCGTGCTCAAGGTGATCCTCAAGGAGCGTTCCAACCGGCGTGCGCTGCGGCGCCGTGCGCATGCGCTGCGGCTCAAGGCCAGACTCAACACCGGGACCGGCACCGGGATCGACTCGGGGCTCAACTCCGCCCGGGGTGAGGCGTCTTGAGCACGTACGGCCTTCAGGAGGGCGGGGGCCGGGAGCGCGGCGGCGCGGAGAGCCGCGCCGCCGCCCTCCCCACCGTCTCCGTCGTCATCTGCGTCTACACCGAGGACCGCTGGGAGGACATCCTCGCGGCGGTCGCCTCGGTGCGGGCGCAGTCGCTGCCGGCCCTGGAGACGCTGCTGGTGGTGGACCACAACCCGCCGCTGCTCGAGCGCCTGACGAAGGAGTACAAGGAGACCGACGGGGTCCGTGTTCTGGCGAACGCGGGCCCCCGCGGCCTGTCCGCCGGCCGCAACACCGGCATCGCGGCCTCCAGCGGCGAGGTCATCGCCTTCCTCGACGACGACGCCGTCGCGGAGCGCGACTGGCTGCGCCACTTCGCCGCCGGATACGAGGACCCGCGGGTCATGGCTGTCGGCGGCCGCACCATGCCCATCTGGGCGTCAGGACGTCGGCCGGCCTGGTTCCCCGAGGAGTTCGACTGGGTCGTCGGCTGTACGTACAGGGGGCTGCCGCCGGGCCGGGTCCCGGTACGCAACGTACTGGGCGGGAACGCGTCGTTCCGGCGGACGGCGTTCGACGCGGCGGGCGGTTTCGCCACCGGCATCGGCCGCGACGGCGACAAGCGGCCGCTGGGCTGCGAGGAGACCGAGCTGTGCATCCGGCTCAGCCGCGCCAGGCCCGACGCGGTCCTGCTGATCGACGACCGCGCGGTGATCCACCATCGGGTACCGGCCGGCCGCGAGCAGTTCCGCTACTTCCGGACCCGCACGTACGCCGAGGGCCTGTCCAAGGCCCTGGTGGCCCGCAGTGTCGGCGCCGGCAAGGGCCTCGAGTCGGAACGCCGCTACACCACGCGCGTCCTGCCCGCCGGAGTCGCCCGCGGCCTGCGCGACGCCCTGCTGGCCCGCCCCGGCGGAGCGGGCCGCGCGGGCGCCATCGTGGCCGGAGTGGCGGCCGCGGCCGGTGGGTACGTACTCGGCAGCGTCCGTGCGCGCAGGGGTGGCGCCACGTTCTCCGTCGCGGAGATCGGGGGGAGCACGGACAGCGAGGGGGCGGGGATATGAGCAGGGGATCCGTGCCGGGTCATGCGCGTCAGGGGGGCGCATGGTGGGTGCGCGGGGGCGCACTGGTGGCGCACCACGCCGTACGGCATACGGCTGCGGTCGCGCTGAACGCGCACGGCCCAGGACCGCACAAGCACGGAGGGGGTCCTGCATGAACACCCCCGTGCCCATCCTCATGTACCACTCCGTCGCGCACGCGCCCAACGACGCCACCAGGGCGCTGTCCGTGGCGCCCCAGGCGTTCGCCGAGCAGATGGCGCTGATCGGGGACGGCGGGTTCACGCCGCTCACCACGGCGCAACTGGCGGACGTCTGGCGGTCCGGGCAGCCGCTGCCCGAGCGCCCGGTGCTGATCACCTTCGACGACGGCTACGAGGGCGTGCACCGGCATGCGCTGCCCGTGCTCGCCGAGCACGGCTTCGCGGCCACCGTGTTCGTCTCGACGGGCTGGCTGCGCGGGGCGCACGACACCGGGGGCGCTCTGGACACCATGCTCGACTGGGACCAGGTGCGCGAACTGGCCGACGGCGGCGTGGAGATCGGCGGCCACAGCCACACGCATCCGCAGCTGGACCAGATCCCGGACGACGCGCTCCGGTCGGAGCTGCTGCGCTGCAAGGAGATCGTGGCCGAGGAGCTCGGCACCCGGCCCGCCTCGTTCGCGTATCCGTACGGCTACTCGAGCCGCCGCGTGCGCCGGGCCGTGCGCGAGGCGGGGTTCGCGCAGTCCCTCGCGGTCGGCAACGCCCTGGCGCGGCGCCGCCAGGGACCGTACGCACTGCAGCGCGTGACAGTGCGCCGCAGCACCGGAATCGACGAGTTCGCGCGGCTGGTCGAAGGCCGCTCCATCGCCCGTACGTTCGCCAGGGACCGCGCCCTCACCAAGGGGTACGCCGTGGTCCGAAGAGCCCGACAGGCCAGCCGGAAGGCAGCACGTACCCGTGTCTGACACGACGACCACAGCGCAGGTCGACACCTCCGCGACTCCCCCGGCCAAGGCGCAGCCGACGGCCGGCCGCAGGCTGCGCCTGCCCGGACGGGGCAAGGGCTCCGGCGGCAACCCGCTGTTCCGCAACGCCTATGCGCTGATGCTCAACACCGGTATCAGCGCGGTCCTCGGCCTCGGCTTCTGGCTGGCCGCCGCGCGGTACTACACGGAGGACGCGGTCGGCCAGGGCTCCGCGGCGATCGCCGCGATGAAGCTGCTGGCCGGGCTCACCGCGGTGACGCTCACGGGGGCGCTGGCCCGTTTCATCCCGGTGGCGGGCCGCGCCACCGGGCGTCTCATCTTCCGTACGTACGCGGGCAGTTCGGTGGTCGTGGCGCTCGCCGCAGTCGTCTTCCTGCTGACCCTCGACGTGTGGGGGCCCTCGTACCGCTTTCTGCACGGCACCGTCAACGGCCTGGGGTTCATCGCGGCCGTCGTCGCCTGGTCGCTGCTGACCCTGCAGGACGGGGTGCTGACCGGGCTGCGCAGCGCGCTGTGGGTGCCCGTCGGGAACACGGTGTTCTCCGCGGTGAAGCTCGGGCTGCTGGTCGCGTTCGCCGTGGCCATCCCGACCACCGGCGTCTTCGTGTCGTGGGTGGCCGCGATCGCCGCGTCCGTGGTGCCGCTCGGCTGGCTGGTGTTCCGCCGTCTCGTGCCGCGGCATGTGAAGGCGACCGAGGACCACGCCCAGCCGCCGAAGCTGCGCGAGCTGGGCCGTTTCCTCGCCGGCGACTACACGGGCTCGCTGTTCTCGCTCGCCGTGGTCTACCTGGTCCCGGTGATCGTCGCCTCGCAGGTCAGCTCCACCGACAACGCGTACTTCTACATCACCACCACCATCGGCGGCACCGTCAATCTGCTCGCCATCAACATGGGCGCGTCCCTGACCGTCGAGGGCTCGCACGACCCGGCGCAGCTGGCGGCCAACACCCGCGCGGCGCTGCGCCGCATGGCGCGGATCATGCTGCCGGTGGCCGGGGTGCTGTTCGTCGCCGCGCCGTTCGTCCTGCGGGTGTTCGGCGAGGGGTACGCGGACGCGGCGACCCCGCTGCTGCGCTGGTTCGCGGTCGGTGCGGTGCTGCGCGTCGTCATGGAGACGTACTTCGCGGTGCTCCGCGCCCAGAGCCGTACCTCCGGACTCGCCTATCTGCAGGGCCTGCTGTGCATCCTGGTGCTGGGCCTGACGCTGCTGCTGCTCCCGCGGATGGGCCTGACCGGTGCGGGTGTCGCGGAGATCTCCAGCCTTGCGGTGATCGTGGCGATCGCCGCGCCCAAGCTGTACCGGATCGTCAGGACCGCACCGGCCGAGCAGCCCGCCGGCGCGTCGGCGGCGCCGGACGGTGATCTGGCCGATCTGGGCACGCCCGACGTGGCGGAGCTGCCGCGCGACGAGAAGAGGCTTCACGGGCCGGCCTTGGCGCTGCGCGACTCCCTCGAATCGGACACCCTGGCGCTCGGCGTCCAGCTCAACCTGGACCACCAGGAGCGCAGACCGGACGTACGGCCGGGGCCGACGTGGGCCCTGAGACCGCCGCTGGCACTGCCCGGTCCTCGGACGGAGGCGCATGCGCAGGCCGCTCTCGGACACAAGCCGGGCGGCGGTGAGGAGAAGGTGCCACCGGCGCCGGAGGGCACCGATTCCGCGGAGAAGGCGCCTGCAGCGGAGAGCTCGGAGGGCTGTCCGACGGCGAGTTCGGAGAGCTCGCGTACGGAGGTGTCGCGGGCCACGGAGGTTTCGGACACACCGCCGTCCCGGACGGACTCCGGGGCCGGTCGCACGCACGACGAGCCGCGGGCACAGGAATCGCGCAAGGAGCCGTCGACGGAGCCGGCTGCGGAACAGCCGGCGCGGAACGGGCAGCCGGAACGGGATGGCCGGGACGCCCGGAACGGCAAGAAGGCCGCGAGTTGGCGCAACGCCCGGTCGGCCTCACCGCAAGGGACCGACGTGCAAGAGGCCACCCCGCAACCCGCACGGCACGCACGCGTGACGCCCGGTGTCGTCATCCTGGCCATGCTGCTGGTCAGCGCGCTCGGGCTGTACTGGGTGCCCGCGTCGGCCCTGGACGACCGGGACCTCGACCGCATGGGCGGGCTCGGGCTGATCTCCGTACTGCCCCAGACCACGCTCCTTGGCGCCGCGCTGCTGGTCGTCGTCTTCGCCTCGCTGCTCTGGGCGAATCGGCAGCACCGGGTGCTGCTGCTGGTCACGCTCCTCGCCACCGTGGTGTCGCTGCACGCGCTGCCCGCGGTCATCGAGACCGAGCCGCGCTTCGCGACGGCCTGGCAGCACCTCGGCTTCATGGACTACATCGACAGGACGGGCTCCGCCGTGCCCGACCTGGACGCGCGCTGGAGCTGGCCCGGCTTCTTCGCCGCGGCCACCTTCGTCGCCCAGGCGTGCGGCGTCACGGACATGACCGAGGTCATCCGCTGGTGGCCGCTCACCATGCAACTGCTCTACCTCGCACCGATGTTCCTGCTCATGCGGTCGATGCGGGCGGGCTGGCGCGCCAAGTGGGCCGGCGCCTGGATCTTCGTGCTGAGCGGCTGGGTCGGCCAGGACTACTTCTCCCCGCAAGGCTTCACCTACCTGCTCTACCTGGTCTTCGTCGCCGTACTGCTGGTGTGGTTCCGCGCCCCGCGCGTGCTGTGGACCAAGCGGCGGCCGGGCGAGCTGGAGGTCGAGCCGACCGACCGCCGTCAGCGTGCCGTGCTGCTGCTCGTCCTGATCGGCCTGTTCGCGGCGACCGTCCCGGCCCACCAGCTCACGCCCTTCGTGATGCTGGGCGTCCTCGCGGTACTGGTACTGGTAGGCCGCAGCGAGCTGCGCGGGCTGCCGATGCTGTTCGCGGTGCTGGTCGCCGTATGGGTGGGCTTCTTCGCCGAGCCGTACTGGTCGGGGCACTTCGACGAGTTGTTCGGCGGGGTCGGCGGCGTCGGCAGCAATGTGTCCTCGTCCGTGTCCGGACGCATCCAGGGCGGCAGCTCGACCCACCAACTCGTGCTGTACGCGCGCGTGGCGCTCGCCGGCGGCGTGATGGCGATGGCCTGCTGGGGCTGGTGGCGCCGGCGCGACGCCAAGTACCGCGAGCGGTCGCTGCTCGTGCTCGCCTTCGTGCCGTTCCTCGGCTTCGGCATGCAGTCGTACGGCGGCGAGATGGCGCTGCGTGTCTTCATGTTCGCCCTGCCCGGCGCGGCGCTGCTCGCCGGTCTGGCGCTGTTCCCGCGCGCGGGCGTCACCGCGGAGGAACGGGACCGCGACCGCGTCAGCCTGGCGCCGCTGGCGTTCCTCATGGCGGGCCTGGTGCTGATGGGCGGCTTCCTGGTGGCACGCTGGGGCAACGAGCCGTTCGAACGCATCAGGACGGGCGAGGTCGCGGCCATGGAGTACGTGTACGCCCACGACGACCCGACGGTCCGCCTGCTGTGGCTGAGCAACGACACCCTCGAGAACGTCACGCCCGCCATGCCGTGGGGCGCCCGCGACATGGAGAAGGTGGAGTACGTTCCGACGCTCGCGCCGTCCGATCCGGTGCTGGTGTCAGGACTGGTGAAGTCTCTGAAGGACGCCGGCCCGAACTCGTATCTGATGGTCAACGAGAGCCAGGTCGTCTATCTCCAGATGGACGTGGGCTATTCGAACACCTGGGAGACGCGGCTCATCCGGAACCTGGACCAGCGGCCGGAGCTGAAGAAGGTCTTCGCCAACGACGACGCGACCATCTACACGCTGAGCCGGCAGCCGGACGGCAAGCCGGCGAAGGCAGATCCGGGCCCGATCGGTCCGCAGGTGACCTGGACGCCGTGGTCGGTGGTCGGTGCGCTGGCGGCGGTGGCACTGATCCTGCTGCTGGCGGCGCGCGAGGTGGTACGGGTCGCGGTGGCCCCGAGCGTGCGGCAGCTGCGCTGGCTGCAGAGCAGCTTCTGGTTCTCGCTGCCGCTGCTGGCGGTGCTGGTGGCCTCGCTGGTGCAGCGGTTCATGACGATGGCGTAGGGCGCCTACGACGCAGACGGGTGAAGTGGCTCAGCGCCTGAGCCACTTCACCTCGTAGGCCCCCATGTCGAACCGCTTGCCGTCGACCTTCACGCTGATCTGCCGGTCCTGGGTGTTCACCACGAGGACCGCCTTGTCGTCGGCGAGCACCCGCACATTGGGTACGTCGTCGGCGGCGACGGACACCTTTTCGTACGTCGTGCCGGGTGGGAACTCCTTGGCGAACCGGGAGAGCAGGCCGAGCATCGGCAGGGCGGTGCCGCCGTCGGACAGTTGGGTGGAGCGCCACAGGCAGCCGGGGCAGGTGGCACTCTTCTTCTGCGGGTTCCAGTAGAAGGCTGAGGTGGCGCCGCCGCGGGCCATCGCGATCAGGCCGGAGGCGTGGACGGCGACCCGGTGCGGCTCGGACCAGCCGTCTCGCTCGTCATCGTCGTCTCCCGGCTCGACGTAGTACTCGGCCCACCACAGGGGCAGGTCGCCGGTCTGCTGCCGCACCCAGCGGCTGACGGCGGTCAGCTTGTCCGTGGCCTTGAACTCGTCCGGGACCAGCTCGTCGTCGACCGTGTAGCTGGAGCCGTCGACGACGACGAAGTCGGCACCCACCTTGTTCTTGTTCCAGTAGTCGAAGGCGTCGAGGGCGCGCTGGTCCGCGGCGCCCCAGTCGCCCTTGAGCGCGGTCGACGCGTACTCCTTCTGGCGGGGGTCGACGCTGTCCATGACGAGGTAGGGGCCGCCGACGAGGATGTCCTTGTCGACCTTCTTGAGCTCCTTGTAGACGAGGTTGTAGAGCTCGGTGTACCCCTCGTAGTCCCAGCGGCCCTGGGAGTTGTTCCAGAAGCCCTTGAACTCGTTCCAGACGATGAAGTGCCGTACGTCCGGGTAGCGCTTGGCGACGGTCGCGGCGAGCTTCGCGAAGTCCTTGTAGTGGGCGCGGTCGGGTGCCGTCTCGAGGGCCTGCTTGCTCCAGTCCGTGTTGCCTGCGCCGGGCTTGCCGCCCTTCATCCAGTCGGGGGCGCAGCAGAGGGTGACGACCGGGGTTCCGCCCGTGGCGCGGATGAAGTCCAGCCGCTCGTCCATCTCGTCGAAGTCGTAACGCCCCTTGGTGGGCTCTGGGTTGCCCGCGCCCCAGCCCATGAGGTGCTGGATCTGCGGCATCGGCTGCCGGGAGAGCAGCTTCTCGGCGCGTTCGACCGCCGCCGGGTCGCCGTGGTCGGCGCTGTACTGGGTGTGGGTGAAGCCCCAGCCCACCTCCGGCTCCGCCCTGCCGGACGGGACGGCGGGGGTGCCGTGCACCTTGTCGCCGTCGGGGGTGGTTCCGATGGTGCTGCCGCGGCTCTCGCCGGGCAGCGTGCTGATCAGAGTCAGCACCAGGGCCAGAGCGGCCGCACCGACGCCGAGCAGTGCGGTGAGCCGCCACCGCCGTGCCCCCGAATTCCACCCATGACGTCCCATCAGGGGCAAGAGTAATGGCGTGAGTCGGCGGTGGCACCGATTCCGGCGCCACAGGTCGGTAACGGGGCGCGTGGGACTCGTTACGGAGGGGACGCGCGGCCCCCGGTGGATCAGGCGCCCGTCCCGTGGCGTACCGGACGCGCGGCTCGCCGCTCACCGGACTCGCCGCCCGCCGCTCACCGGAGGTGCGGCTCGCTGCGGAAACCGGGTGCACGTGGCGCCGGGGTGGCGGATCATGTCGGCATGTCTGCGAACCCACACGACGCTCTGCCGATCCGGCTCAACGTCGACGACAGCGACTCGCCGTCGGACGTCGTCGACGCGCTGTTCCTCGGCCGCTTCGCGACGGGCGAGCAGCCTTTCTCGCACAGCCTGAACATCGACCGGGTGCGGTCGGGCGCCACGCTGCTGCCGGCGGGCGCCACGGTGCTGCGCGGCGCCCGCGACGACGACCGCAGCGCGACGCTCGCCGAGGGCGACGGCTGGACGCTGCTGATCTCGCGGTGGAACCGCGGCGCGGACGTCACCGTGACGGCGACCAGCGCGGACTTGGCGGAGAAGATCCTCAAGCAGGCCACGGACGGCGCGCAGGACGAGCCGGAACCGCAGCCGGACAACGTCACGATGGGCTTCTGGTACGTGTCGCCGCGGCGCGGCCCGCACCGTACGACCCGGCAGATCACGGCCGGTACGTGGGAGGAGGTGCGGCCCAACTACACCGCACCGGTCGCCGACGCCATGGACCGGCTGATGAAGACCACGCCGGAGGACATCGCGGGCCGGCTGCTCCTGCTGCACGGCCCGCCGGGCACCGGCAAGACGTCGGCACTGCGCACGCTGGCGCGCTCGTGGCGCGACTGGTGCCAGGTGGACTGCGTCCTGGACCCCGAGCGGCTGTTCTCCGATGTCGGTTATCTGATGGACATCGCCATCGGCGAGGACGACGGCACGGCGAAGGGCCGCTGGCGGCTGCTCCTGCTGGAGGACTGCGACGAACTGATCCGCGGCGAGGCCAAGCACACGGCGGGTCAGGCGCTGTCGCGCCTGCTCAACCTCACGGACGGGCTGCTCGGCCAGGGCCGCAACGTTCTCGTCGGCGTCACCACCAACGAGGACTTGGAGCGGCTCCACCCGGCGGTCGTCCGCCCCGGCCGCTGCCTGGCCCGCATCGAGGTCGGGCCCCTGACCCGCCCCGAGGCGGTCAACTGGCTCGGCCAGGACGCCCCCGACCTCGAATCGAGCGTCGGCCGCGACGGCGCGACGCTCGCCGAGCTCTACGCACTGCGGCGTGGCACGACACCGGCGTCGGTCCCGGACCAGCGTGCTGGTGCGGATGCGGGGCTTTACCTGTAGCGCAGGGGCACCCGTCAAACGCCGGACGGGCTGAAATTTCAGCCCGTCTGGGGGCACCTCCCGGACGAAGTCTGGGGGAGTTTGAGGACGAGCCCGAAGGGCGATTTCGGGTTCCAGGGGCGGACACCTGGTTACGGGAAGGGGCGGGGTGGGGGAAAAACCCTCGGGGCGAGGGTCACCCCGAACCGCCGTAAGCCGCGCGCAGCGCATCCCGTACCGCGTCCAGTGCCGCGGCCTCCGTGAGGCCGAGGCGCTGGACGCGCTCGGCGTACGCCTGCGCGGCCGCGGCGGCGCCCTTCGACGCGGCGTCCCCGGCGGCGGCGACGAACGTCCCGTGGCGGCCGCGGGTCTCGATCACCCCGTCCGACTCCAGTGCGCGGTACGCCTTGGCCACCGTGTTCGCGGCGAGCCCCAGGTCCTCCGCGAGCCCTCGTACCGTCGGCAGCTTGTAGCCCACCGGCAGTACGCCCGAGCGGGCCTGCTCGGAGATCTGCGCGCGCAGTTGCTCGTAGGGCGCGGTGGCGGCGCCCTGGTCGATGTCGATCTTCAAGGTCACATGCCGATTGTCCCGCACCGGGCGGTAATTCGGAGGCGAGGACGACGCCTCACGCGTACCGTGCGGCCCCATGACTGTGATCGTCCGTACCTTCCGCACCGAAGACGCCGAAGGCTTCGCCCGGGTGCGGCGCGCCGCCCTCCCGTTCATGCTCTCCACCGCCGAGTCCGTCCGCTTCGATGTGGCGCACGCCCACCCGGACGCCCACTACCGGCCGCTGGTCGCCGAGGAGGACGGCGAGATCATCGGTACGGCGCAGCTGGGCGTCGCCCATGACAGCCCCGAGCCCGGCCAGGGGTACGCCAACGTGTACGTACAGCCGGAGCGGCTCCGCCGCGGCGCGGGTTCGCTGATCGTGCGTGCGGCGGAGGAGTTCCTGGCCGGGCACGGCGTCACGACGCTCTACAGCTGGGCCCTGGACGCGCCCGGCAACCGCGCCTTCGCCGAGAAGCACGGCTACCGCGCGAGCCGGTCGGCTCACTTCCTCCGCCTGGACCTGGCGGGAGGCACCCTGCCGCCGCTACAGCGGCCGCCGGCGGGCGTCGAGCTTCGCACCGCCGCCGACTTCGCGGACGACCCGCACCCCCTGTTCCACCTGGACGCGGAGACCGTGCAGGACGAGCCCGGGGACATCGACACGGAGTTCACGGACTACGAGCAGTGGCTGTCCGAGACATGGGGCCATCCGCTGCTTGACCGCGAACTGACCACGGTGGCCGTGGTGGACGGCCGCCCCGTGGCGTTCAGCATGGCCCGTACGGACGGCGCGTCTCGGTACGCGACGGGCATGACCGGAACAGCGCGTGCGTACCGCGGCCGGGGCCTGGCCAAGCTCGCCAAGAACGACTCCCTCCACCGTGCCCGCGCCGCCGGCTACACGGAGGCCTTCACCGGAAACGACACCGAGAACGGCCCCATGCTGGCGATCAACAAGTGGTTCGGCTACGAGATCTGCGCGACGGAGGTCCGGTATGTCCGCGAACTCGGCTGACGACGCCCGCCGCCTCCGGTCTGCGAGTCCGTCGGACGCCGCAGGCCGCATCGAGGTGGTTCTGGTCAAGTCCGGCCGCACCAAGATCCGTTACCCTGCCCGGCTGCTCCACGACGACGGCACCCGCATCACCGTCCAGGCCCCCTGGGCGGGCGGGACCGTCCGCGACTTCGGCTTCGTACGCTTCGAGCCGGGTGACGTCTTCACCGAGCACTACTGGCGCGACCGGTGGTACTCGGTGAAGGAGGTCCGGGCCGCGGACGGCACCCTCAAGGGCTGGTACTGCGACGTGACCCGCCCCGCCGTCCTGTCGGGCGGCGAGCTGGTCGTCGAGGACCTGGACCTCGACCTGTGGGTGTCCGGCGACGGGACGGAGGTGCTGCGGCTGGACGAGGACGAGTTCGCCGCGAGCGGCCTGGCCGAGTCCGACCCGACCGCCGCGAACGCCGCCCGCGAGGCCCTGGACGAGCTCGAGCGCCTGGCCCGCGCGGCCGGTTCCGACGACCGCGCGAGCCTCGCCGACGTGGTCGGCCCCTGACCGGCGGCCTGCGCACGGTCCAGCCTGGTCAGCCCCTGAGCGGCCACCGGCCCGCACACCATCCGGCCAGCCACCGCCCCGTGCCGGCCTGCTCAGGCCTCCCTCAGCACCCGCACCCGGCTCACCCCTCCCGCGTCGTACGCGATGGCGTCACCGTCCTCGTGCCAGTGCAGGACGAAGCGCTGCCCGGCCCGGTACGCCTCGAGGCCCGCACGGCAGTACGCCACCATGTCATCGGGGAGCGCGGACAGCGGGTGCCAGCCGATCCCGGAGCACTTGTCCGGCTCGCTGTTCACCGGCTCGCCGCCCGCCCCGTACTCGGCCTCGAAGAACCAGCCGATGCGCGGCTGTCCGCCCGGCCCGCGATGCTGCATGACGAGCGCGACGCGCAGGTCGTCGGGCGCGAGGTCGAGGCCGACCTCCTCAGCGGCCTCGCGGATCATGGCGGCGCGGACGTCCTCGCCGTCCTCGACGTGCCCGGACGGTCCGTTCAGCAGGCCGTCCCCGTATCCCGTGCCGGCGCGGCGGGCGAGCAGTACCTCGTCGCCGCGGCGGAGGATCAGATGGACGTCGACGACCTCGGTGTGGCGGGCCGTCGGCCGGGGATCCGGGAACGTGGCCACCACCGCGTACCGCTCGTCGTGCACCGCTCGGCCCCACAGGCGGGCGTCTCCCGACAGCCGCTCGGTGTGGATACGGGCGGCGAGCGGCGCGAGCATCTCCACGAGGCGGTGGGCGGGGATACCGACCGGGGACGTCTCACCCCAGACGCCCTCGACCAGGACGAGCCGGCCCCCTGGCCGCAGCAGCCCGTACCAGTGGCGCAGGACCGCCTCCGGGTCGGGCAGCGACCACAGCACATGGCGGACCAGCACCACGTCGAACCTGCGGTCCCCCACCGGGGGCGCCGCCGCATCCCCGACCAGGATCTCCGCGTCGTGCCCCGCGAGCTTGGCGCGGGCGCGCTCGGCCATACGAGGCGACAGGTCGACCCCCGTGACCCGGTGCCCCTGCGCGGCGGCGAGCAGCGAGAGGCTGCCGGTGCCGCACCCGATGTCCAGGATGTGAGATCTCGCCGAGGGAAGCCATTCCTTCATCCGCCCCGCCCAGGCGTCCCGCACATCCGGGTCCCGCAGGCCGTGATCCGGCTCATCGTCGAAGGTGGCGGCCTCGGCGTCCCAGTCGACGGCGGTGCGCACGGTGCTCTCCTGCTCGGAGCTCAGGTCCGAATTCATGCCCCTCAGCGTGACAGCCGCCACTGACAATCCTGCCGCCGATGAGACACCCTCCCTCAACGGGTCTACCTCCGCACACCTCTGCGGAACCCGGTAGGCACAAGGAGGCAGCCATGCGCCGTGTGACCGTGCAGAAGCCCCTGGGAAAGACCACCGTCCGCCGCCGCGCGCGGGAAGAGGCCGAAGAACAGCAGCCCCGCGAGCGTCCCGAGGTCCGCAAGGACATCCAGCGGACCTGGTGGCCGGACGGCTGACCGGAACGAGCCCCGGCTCCCGGCGCCGGTCTCGACGTTGTTGACGGCCCCTCACTCCAGCAGCGGGAACCGCCCGGACTGCAGCAGTGCCAGTACCGCTTCGGTCCTGGCCTGCGGAGCGGCATAGTCCGGGTGTGCGCGCAGCACGGCGGCGGCGTCGTGCAGGCGGTGCATCTGTGCGGCGGCCTCCGCCACACCGCGTCCGCCCGGGCTGACGGGATGGGTGGCCAGCACCGGCCGCCGCGGGTCGACACGGCCGCTCGCGACCGCCGTCTCCACCCGACGCGCGCAGCGGCAGAACGCCTTCGGGTTGACGATGCCGCACGTCGACCCCATGAACGCGCGGATCCGCTGCCGGGCACGCTCGAGACGCTTGCGGTACGCGGCCGGGGTGACGTCCAGGATCCACGCGGCGTCCGGGGACGGCAGTTCGAAGACCTCACCGAGCACGAAGGCGACCCGCTCCTCGCGCTGCAGGCACTGCAGCAGCGCCTGCGAGCAGCTGAGACGTACCTCGTGGGCCAGCAGCTGGGCCTCGGGGCCCGCGTAGTCGGCCGCCGCGAGCCCGTCGGCCAGGTTCTCGCGGAACTCCTCCAGGCTGAGCTGCTTCACCTCCTGCGGGGTCCTGCGGCGCAGGTTGAGCAAGTAGTTGACGCCGATCCGGTACGCCCAGGTGAGGAGTCTCGCCTCGGCACGCCAGGTGGCGAGCCGGGTGATGACCCGGATCAGGATCTCCTGGGTCGCGTCCTCCGCGTCCGCCGGCCGCCACACCATGCGCAGGGCCAGCCGGTAGAGCGGGTCCTGGAGGAGGTGGACCACCTCCTCCAGGGCCGCCTTGTCGCCGTCGACCGCCCGCGCGACCAGTTCCTCTTCGGCGCTGATCGCTTCTTCGGTGCTGATCGATTCTTCGCTGCTCACCGCTGCATCGTCACCTCGTGTCGGCGCAGCCAGCGGGCGACTGCGGATCCGATGGCGTCCGGCTGGTCCTCCGGGGCGTGGTGCCCGCCCGGTCCCACCGACTCGACCTCGACACTCGCAAAGGTCTCCTTGACCCACGCGGCCGTCTCCGGCGACCCCATCCCCACGCCGGACTCGACGGTCATCACAAGCTTCGGCACCTCAGGAGTGTCCGCCATCCAGCGGCCGTAGGCCAGCATGCGCTCGTGCACGTCGGCCGGTTCGCCGTCGATGGGGATCTCGCGCGGCCACGCCAGGAGCGGCTTACGCGAGGCCGGGTCGGGATACGGCGCCCGGTAGACGTCATGGTCCTCGGCCGCGAGCCCGCTGGTCACCCCGAAGGGGAGGTTGAACTCGATGAACATGTTGTTCTCGAGGATCTTCACCTCTCCCTCCGGGGAGCGGAACGACCGGAACAACTCGGCGCCCTGCGGCGGGAACTCCTCCCAGCGCAACGGCCGCAGAAACGTCTCGATCACCGCCACACCCCGTACCCGCCCCGGATGCCGGGCGGCCCAGTCCATGCCCAGCGCCCCGCCCCAGTCATGACCGACGATCACGACCTCCTCCAGGCCGAGCGCGTCGAACCAGGCGTCCAGATACCGGACGTGGTCGGCGAAGCGGTAGCCGATGTCGGGCTTCCCCGACTCGCCCATCCCGATCAGGTCCGGTGCCAGGCAGCGGGCCTGGTCGGCCACGTGCGGGATCACGTTGCGCCACAGGTACGACGACGTGGGGTTCCCGTGCAGGAACACCACCGGTACATCCCCGGCGCCGGCCTCGACGTAGGCCATGAACGAATCGTTGACCTCGACACTCTTCTTGATCACTGTGTCCTCCCGATGTGAACCGCGTCTGCTTTCACTTGGTTGGACACAGCCGCCCCGGTCGCTGTGACATCCGCGCCGAGAAATTTTTTGCGCGGCACCGGATTCGCCGGGGGCCGGGTGTCATCGCCCGTCACGCAGCCACGGCACGACCCCGCCCCACCAGCTTCCTCACCACCGGCCAGGCGACGATGAGCACGACCACCGCGTACACCGTCACCGAGAAAGGCGTGTTGACCAGGCCCGTCACACTGCCGTCACTGATCTGCAGCGCGCGCCGCAGCTGCTGTTCGGCGTTGGGGCCGAGGATGACGCCGATGACGGCGGGCAGCACGGGGAGCCCGTAGCGCCGCATGCCGAAGCCGATCAGGCCGATGACCAGCAGGATCACCAGGTCCAGCGCCTCGCCGCCCACCGCGTAGGCGCCCACCGCGGCGAAGAACAGGATTCCCGCGTACAGATACGGCCTCGGGATGCGCAGCAGCTTCGCCCAGAGCGGGGCCAGCGGCAGGTTCAGGGCGAGCAGCAGCACCATGCCGACGAACAGCGATGCGATCAGGCCCCATACGAGCTCGGGTTCGCGTTCGAAGAGCAGCGGTCCGGGCTGGATGCCGTACTGCTGGAAGGCGGCGAGCATCACGGCGGCGACGGCGGTGGTGGGCAGGCCGAGGGTCAGCATGGATACGAGCGTTCCGGCCGCGGAGGCCGACGACGCCGACTCCGGTCCGGCGACGCCTTCGATCGCGCCCTTGCCCCACTCCTCCTTGTGCTTCGACAGCCGCTTCTCCGTCACGTACGACAGGAACGTCGGGATCTCCGCGCCGCCCGCCGGGATCGCGCCGAACGGGAAGCCGATGAGCGGGCCGCGCAGCCAGGACTTCCAGGTGCGCCGGACGTCGTCGCGGCCGAGCCAGGGGCGGCCGACCGGGATGGCTTCGCCGGGCGTGCGGCGCAGATGGGCGGCGACCCACAGGGCCTCGCCGATCGCGAAGAGGCCGACTGCGACGATCACCACGTCGATGCCGTCGGCGAGTTGGAGCGAGCCGAAGGTGAGGCGCTGCTGGCCGGTCATCTGGTCGAGGCCGACGAGGCCGAGGGTGAGGCCGATCAGCAGGGACGCCAGCCCGCGGATGCGGGACGAGCCGAGCACGGACGTCACCGCGATGAACGCAAGGACCATGATGGCGAAGTAGTCGGGCGCGCCGATGTCGACAGCGAGGTCGGCGACGGTCGGGGCGAGCGCGACGAGCAGGATCGTGCCGATCATGCCGCCCGCGAAGTGTCCGATGGCGGCGGCCGCGAGCGCCTGCGCGCCGCGCCCGGCCTTGGCCATCGGGTTGCCCTCCATCGCGGCGACGACGGCGGCGCTCTCGCCGGGCGTGTTGAGGAGGATGGAGGTGGTCGAGCCGCCGAACATCGCTCCGTAGTAGATGCCCGCGAACATGATGAACGCGCCGGTCGGGTCGAGGCCGTACGTCACCGGGAGCAGCAGTGCGACCGCCATGGCCGGGCCGATGCCGGGCAGTACGCCGATCGCCGTGCCGAGGAGCACGCCGATGGCGGCCCACAGCAGGTTCAGCGGGGTGAGGGCCGTGCCGAAGCCGTCGAGAAGGGAGTTGAGGGCGTCCATGTCACAGCACTCCCATCAGCGGGCCGCCGGGCAGCGGCACTCCGAGCAGGTTGTTGAAGACGACGTACGTGACGAGTGACAGTCCGGCGGCGATCAGCGGGTCGCGGTCGATACGCCGGCTGCCGAGCGCGAAGGCGGCGCCCCAGAAGAGCAGCGCACCCGCGACGGGGAAGCCGAGCGGCTCGATGAGGACGGCGGTGGCGAGGAAGACCCCGGCGAGGAGCAGGACCGTGCGCCAGTCGGCGGGCTCGGACAGGTCGATGTCCTCGCCGGCCTCGGCCTGTCCGCGGCCGCCGCGCAGCACGTCGACGGCGAGGAGGGCGGCGATGACGAGCAGGCCGGTGCCGACCACGACGGGTACGGTCTTCGGGCCGATGGGTCCGCGCTGGGCGATGTCGACGTCCATCGTCAGGGCGTCGGTGAGGACGAGTACGCCCAGTGCGAGCAGCAGGACGCACACGCCGAGTTCGGAGTGCTCGCGCAGCCAGGAGCGGCGCGCCCCCGCCTCCGTACGTTCCTGTGTCCCCGAGGTCGTCGTCACAGTCCCAGCTCCTTCAGCACGGAGACCACGCGCTTGTCCTGGGCGTCCAGGAAGGCGCCGAACTTGTCGCCGGTCAGGAAGGCGTCGTCCCAGCCGTTCTTCTTGAGGGAGTCCTCCCATTCGGGAGAGTCGTGCAGCTTGGTGATGAGGTTGGTGAGCTTGTCGCGTTCGGCGTCGGAGAGGCCGGGCGGAGCGACGATGCCGCGCCAGTTGGTGAACTCGACGTCGTATCCGGACTCCTTGAGCGTGGGCGCGTCCAGGCCCTCGACCCGTTCGGGCCCGGTGACGGCGAGCAGCCGCAGCTCCCCCGACCTGATCTGGTCGAGGTACTCGCCGACGCCCGAGACGCCGAAGGCGACCTTGTTTCCGAGGATCGAGGCGAGGAGTTCGCCACCGCCGTCGAAGGGCACGTAGTTGACCTTCTTCGGTTCGATCCCGGCCGCCCGCGCCATCAGCATCGGCGCCAGATGGTCCGGTCCGCCGGGCGAGGAGCCGCCGCCGACGGGCAGTTTGCCGGGGTTCTCCTTCCAGGCGTCGATCAGCTGGTCGATGGTCTTGTACGGGGAGTCCTTGGCGACCACGACGACGTCCTGCTCCTCGGTGAGCCGGGCGATCGGCGTGGTGTCGGCGAGCGTCTTCGGCGCGTGGTTGGAGCGCGCGGCTCCTACGACGCCGAGGCCCATGGACATGGCGAGTTTGCCGTTGCCGTGCTCGCCGACGAGCCGGGTGAGGCCGACTGTGCCGCCGGCGCCGGGCAGGTTGAAGACCTCGATGTTGTGGGTGAGCCCGGCGTCCTCGGCGTTCTTGGCGGCGGTGCGGGCCGTGATGTCGTAGCCGCCGCCGGGCGTGTTGGGGACCATGAAGCGCAGGCCGGGGATCTGTGTGCCGGTCTCGGCGCCGCTGCCGGTCGTGAGCAGCGGCGGTCCCGCGAGCACGAGCACCGCGGCCCCGAGCAGGGCGAGCGGAGTACGCAGCCGCATGTGCCACCACCTGTCGGTACGTCGGATCGGTACGGGAAGCCTTGCGGTGGGGTGTGAGGTGGCCCACATGTTGCCCGCGTGTTAACGAGCTGTCTCCCTTACGCAAGCAAGGAACGTTGTGGTCCTTGTGGTCGGCCCCATAGCCTGCGGTTGATGACGAAGGTGCTGGTGGTGGACGACGACTTCATGGTCGCAAAGCTGCACAGCCGGTATGTGTCCGCGACGGACGGGTTCACGGTCGTCGGCGTCGCGCACAGCGGCGTGGAGGCACTGCATGCCGTGCAGCGGCTGAGCCCTGACCTCGTACTCCTGGACGTCTATCTGCCCGACATGGACGGGATCGGCGTGCTGCGCGAGCTGCGCGCCGCCGAGGAGCGCGATCCGCAACGGGCGGCGGTGGACGTCCTGTTCATCACGGCGGCGCGGGATGCGGAGATCGTGCGGGCCGCGTTGCGCGCCGGGGCGCTGCACTATCTGATCAAGCCGTTCAACCAGGCGGCGCTGCAGGAGCAGTTGCGGCACGTGGCGGCGTTGCGGGCCCGCCTCGAGGGCCTCGACGAGGCGCGCCAGGAGGATGTCGACCAGATCTTCGGCGCCCGCCCGCCCGGCTCCCGCGAGCTGCCGAAGGGGCTCGCGGCGCACACCGCGGAGCTCGTCGAACGCACCCTGCGGGCCCACCCGGACGGCCTCTCCGCCTCGGAGTGCGCCCGCGCGGGCAGCCTGTCCCGGGTCAGCGCCCGCCGCTACCTCGAGTACTTCGCGGATACGGGCCGGGCGCAGGTGACGCTCAAGTACGGGAGGACGGGACGGCCCGAGCGGCGCTACCGGTGGGTGGGCTGAGGCCGTACACGCGCCGCGGGCACGGCCACCGACGGCCGGAGAGCCGCTGGCGTCCGTGCCCGCGGCAGCCTCCGCCCTGCGACGGCGTCAGCTGGGACGAACGGCCGTGCTCCACAGCCTAGTTGAGAGCTGAGGCGCAAGTGGTCGGGGTGGCGTGGGCGGGGTCGAGTGCGTTCGCCACCTCGTGGAAGGCGACGCGGTCCAGGAGCCCGATCGCGACATGCTCGGACAGATCGGCGGGACACAGGTCCTGCACCACCACGTTGCGTACGTCCGGCCCGTCCAGGAACTGCGAGCGGTACGGCGTCGCGACCTCGTCGTACTTGGTGGCGATGACGGTGTAGCGGACGCCGGGGACGGTGTCGCCGCCTTCGTTGAGCCTGGTCAGGAAGGGGGATCCGGCGATCTGGTCGGCGAGCCCGGGGGTGGCCGCGGAGAGCAGGTCCTCCGCGCCCGGGAAATACGGCAGGAGCTTGGTGAGGCCCGACAGGGTGGTGCCGTGGTTGTCGGGGGCGAGGCCGACGAGGGCGTTCACCTTGGCGGCACCGCCGAGGAACTTGAGGTAGTAGCGCGGCATCATTCCGCCCTGCGAGTGCCCGACGAGGTCGGCCTCGGCGGCACCCGTCGAGGCGAGCACGGTGTCGACGAAGGCGGCTAATTGACTCGCCGACTTGTCGATGGGGCCGAGGCCGTGGAAGAGCGGCACGCCGGGTAGCTGCCCGTAGTCGAGGGAGTAGACGCAGTAGCCGCGGCCCGCCAGATAGGGCGCGAGGGCGAGCCAGTTGTCGACAGAGTTCCCGAAGGTTCCGTGGACGAGGACGACGGGCCGCGGGTGCGCGGCGGACGGCTTGCAGGAGCAGTTGTTCCAGCCGCTGCTCGGGGCCTGGGCCTGTGCGGTGGCGGCCGGCGCGGCGAAGGTGAGGGCAGCGGCGAGCAGCAGCGCTGCGGACCGGGGTCTGAACGTACGTCTCCAGGGACGCTTCCAGGGCAGCATCGGGCGATCTCCTTGCGGCTCAAGGGAATTGCGGATGACAGTTCGCCCTGCGGCCCGGACCACAAGAAGGTGGCGCTCATAACAAATTACGGGCGAGTAACCCGGCGGTGAAGTGGTGCGACAGCAAAAACTGAGCCGCCGTCAAGGGCGCCTCGGAGGAGGGCCGTCACCCTGGTCCGACCTGCGCGTCACCAGACGGGTCTGATCGGCCCCCGTGGCGCGAGCCGCAGCAGATCGCCGCACAGAGCCCGGACTTTGCGTTCGCCGAGCGCCTCCACCCAGGGGCGTACCGCCTCCGCCGCGGCTTCCTCGGCGGCGCGGGTGCAGGACCAGCCCAGCTCCGTGAGTACGACCAGCCGGGCGCGCGCGTCACGGGGATGCGGCTCGCGCCGTGCGTACCCCTTCCGTACGAGCTCGTCCACGAGCTGGCTCGCCGCCTGCTTGGTGACCCCGAGGTGTTCGGCGACCTCGGTGACGGTCGCACCGCCCGGGGCGATCCGGGTGAAGGCGAAGCCGTGCGCCGGGCGCAGCCCTTCGAAGCCACGGGCGACGACGCCGTCGTGGATGCGCTGGGTGAGCTCGCCCGCGATGGCGAGGAGGGCGGTGGACAGGGCCAAGGCTTCGGAGTTCTGCACGGACGCATTGAAGCACCCTTGACGAACTGGTCAATTAGCTTGACCATATGGTCAATCTTCTTGACTACCTGGAGGTCTGCCATGCCCGTCATCCGTTCGTCCGAAGCCGTCGTCCATGAGATGCACGGCACCCGCTTCGTGTCCCATGCCTCGCCCGCGAGCGGCAGCAAAGAGCTGTGCGCCTGGCGGGGCGAGATCCCCGCGGGGACGGACGCCCCCGCGCACACCGTCACCCGGGAGGAGATCTTCCATCTGCTCAGCGGGGCGCTGCTCATCACGCTCGACGGGCACACCGAGCCGCTGGCCGCGGGTGACACCGCGATCATCAATCCCGGCGCGACCCTGCGCGTACGGAATCCGTCCGACGAGCCCGCCGTCGCGTGGGTCGCCACGTCCATCGGCCTGGAGGCGGAACTCGCCGACGGCACGCGCATCAGCCCTCCGTGGACGCGCTGACACGCCGCTCCCCGACGCGTCGAAAACGCGCCGGGGCGCCGGCGCCCTAAGCCGCCAGTGCCCCCGGGATGACCGCGCCCGGGCCGAACCGGGCGCGGGCCTTGTCCGCGGCCTCCTCGAGGCGGCGGGCCTTCTCGTCCACCGGGTCGAAACTGAGCTGGTGGGCGGTGCCTTCGGCCGGGCCCAGGCCCTCGGCGCGCAGCGCGACGGCGCGCACCCGGGCCCGCTGCAGGCCGAGCGCCTCGTACATCCGGTACGCGGCGTCGGTGAGCGCGGACGAGTGGGCGGTCGGCTCGGGGAGCGTCCGGCTGCGCGTGGTCGTCGAGCGGTCCGCGTAGCGCACGGTGAGGGCCAGCGCGCGGCACACCTGCTTCTCGGCGCGCAGCCGGGCGCCCAGCTCCTCGGTGATCGAGAGCAGGGCGCGCCGGTGCTGGAACGGGTCCAGCTCGTCGCGCGGGAAGGTCCGTTCGGAGGCCAGCGAGCGAGCTGCGGCGTTCGGGACTACGCGGCTCCGGTCGATGCCGTGCGCCTTCTCGTGCAGCTCCCGCCCGGCGCGCGCGCCGACGAGCCGCTGCACGGTGGACAGGGGCGCGGCCGCGAGCCTGCCGATGGTGTCGAGCCCGTACGAGCCGAGAGTGCGGGCGGTCGCGGCACCGACCCCGGGGAGCGCCGAGACGTGCTTGTCGGCGAGGAACTCGGCGATGGCGTCCGGGTCCTCGGGCACGACCCGGGTCACCCCCGGCGCGGCGTCGCGGGCGGCCATCCGCGCCAGCATCGGCCCGGGCCCGGCCCCGATCGCGCAGTCAACGCCGTACAGGGCGAGTGCACGCACCCGTATCACCGCGGCCAGCTCGACCGCCTCCCGTCCGAAGTACCGTTCCGCTCCGCCCAGATCGGCGAGCGCCGCGTCGGGTGGGGCCGCCTCGACGACGGGGGTGAACTCTCCGAGCAGCGTGAGGAGCCCCGGCAGGACGGCCTCACCCGCCGACGGCAGCTGGAAACGCAGACAGAGGATGGTCATCCCGCACTCCCTGGACTCTGGTGCCACAACTTCCGTCCGCTCGCCGGGCCTTCGCCCGCCGGACGCAGGTCCGCCCACGGATGCATCTCGTATCCGGTGGGCATCCGGATGCGGCGGCCGTCCGCACCCTCCTCACGGCCGCCTTCCGCCTCTCCCCCGCCGCCCTCTCCGGGCTCCTCCGGTGACGGCGCCGCCGCCGGCTCGGCCAGCCGCTGCGCCACCGCGTCGAGGCCGCCCTCGCGGCGCAGCTCCAGCAGGTCGGCGAGGTTCCAGGCGGCGGAGCCGACCATGCTGAGGCTGCGGGGTCCGCGGCGCTGCACCACACCGCGTACGAGCAGCAGCCAGGAGTGGAAGACCGTGTGCGCGCACGCGGCGTGGGCGTCGTCGAAGAAGGCGAGGTCGACCAGGCCCGTGCCGTCGTCGAGGGTGGTGAAGATGACCCGCTTGCCGGAGCGGATCGGCGGTGTCTGGGTGGCCGCCTTCGCCCCCGCGACCAGGACCGTTTCGCCGTGCCTGGCCGTCCGCAGCCGACGCGCCGGCACCACGCCCAGCTCGTCCAGGAACTGCTGGTAGTCGCCCATGAGATGGCGCGACGCGTCCATGCCGAGGACGCCTAGCTCGGCGCTGAGCCGCTCCGCGGCGCCCAGGTCGGGCAGCCCGGCCGGGGCGGTCCTGCGACCGCCGGCGAGAGGCAGCTGGGAGGTACCGGAGGCGTGCGCGCCGCGGTGCAGCTCCGACAGGTGCAGCTGCAGATCCCGGCGGTTGGCGCCGAACTCGTCCAGCGCGCCGACCTGCGCGAGCCGTTGTGCGACCGGCCGGCTGGGCCTCGCCCGCTCCCAGAAGTCGAGCAGCGAGGAGTACGGCTGCCCGTCGGCGATCCGCTGCGCCTCGGCCTTGCTGATGCCGTGAACGTCGGAGAGGGCGAGCCGGAGACCCCACCGGCCGCGGCCGTCACCACCGGAGCGGCCGTCGTCAGAACCGCCTGAACCCCCAGAACCAGACACCAGTTCGATCCGATGATCGACCCCGGACCGGTTCACATCCAACGGCAGGATCGGCACCCCCTGCCGCCGCGCATCCGCGAGCAGCAGCCGCTTCGGGTACATCCCGGGATCATGGGTGAGCAACCCCGCGTAGAAAGCGGCCGGATGATGGGCCTTCAGCCACGCCGACTGGTACGTCGGCACGGCGAAGGCGACGGCATGCGCCTTGCAGAAGCCGTACGAGCCGAAGGCCTCCACGATCTCCCACGTCCGGGCGATCGTCTCGGCGTCGTACCCCTTCGCCGTCGCCTCCTGCGCGAACCAGGCGCGGACCCGTCCCTGCGACTCGACGTCGGACAGCGCGCGGCGCACCTGGTCGGCCTCGTCGCGCCCGCAGCCGGTCATGATGCGCACGATCTCGATGATCTGCTCGTGGAAGACCACGACTCCGTAGGTCTCCTTGAGCGGTTCCTCCAGGTCCGGGTGCGGATAGCGGACCGGCGCCCGGCCGTGCCGCGCCGCGATGAACGGCCGCACCATGTCGGCCGCGACAGGGCCCGGCCGGAAGAGCGATATGTCGACGACGAGGTCGTGGAAGGTCTCCGGCTGCAGCCGCCCGATCAGGTCGCGCTGGCCCGGCGACTCGATCTGGAAGCAGCCCAGTGTCTCGGTGGAGCGGATGAGTCGATACGTCGACGGATCACCTTCGGGCACGGCGTCGATGTCGACATGGACACCCGTCACCCGCTCGACCTCGGCGATCGCGTGCGCCATCGCCGACTGCATCCGCACACCCAGCACGTCGAGCTTGAGCAGTCCCAGGCCCTCGACGTCGTCCTTGTCGAACTGCGACATGGGGAAGCCCTCGCCGCTGGTCGGCATGGTGGGCGTACGGGAGAGCAGCGAGGCGTCGGAGAGCAGCACTCCGCACGGGTGCATGGCGACCCCGCGCGGCAACGCGTCCAGCGCCTCGACCAGCTCCCACAGGCGTCCGTGCCGGTCCCGTTCCCCCGCCACCTCGCGCAGTTCGGGCAGCTCGTCCATGGCCGCGCGGGCGTCGCGCGCGCGGATGTGCGGGAAGGACTTGGCGATCCGGTCGATGTCCGCCGGGTCCATGGACAGGGCGGCGCCCACGTCGCGGATGGCGTGCCGCACCCGGTAGGTCTCGGGCATGGCGACGGTCGCGACCCGCTCGCTGCCGAACCGGCCGATGATCGCGCGGTAGACGTCGAGCCGGCGTGCGGACTCCACATCGATGTCGATGTCGGGCAGCGCGATCCGCTTCTTGGACAGGAAGCGCTCCATCAGCAGGTTCTGCTCCACCGGGTCGGCGTGCGCGATGCCGAGGAGGTGGTTGACGAGGGACCCGGCACCCGAGCCGCGCGCGGCAACGCGGATACCCATCCGCCGGACGTCGTCGACGACCTCGGCCACCGTGAGGAAGTACGTGGCGAAGTGGTGGTGGGCGATGATGTCCAGCTCGTGGTGCATCCGCTCCCAGTACAGGCGGGCGTCGGGGCGGCGGTCGTAGCCGCGGAGCACCATGCCCGCCGCGGCGCGCGACGCCAGGACGCGCTGAGCGGTCCGGCGCCCGGCGCCGACGAGGTGCGGCTCGGGAAAGTGGACGGAGCCGATACCGAGATCGTCCCCGGGGTCGACGACGCATTCGGCGGCGGTGGCCTGCGTCTGATCGAGCAGGCGGTACGCGGTGTCGCGGCGGTAGCCCGCGGCCTCGACGATCCGCTCGGCGATGCGCAGCATGTCGTCGGCGCCCTTGAGCCAGCGCTCGCCGCCGTCCAGCTCCTTGCGGGGGTCGATGGGGACGAGGCGGCGGGCCGCGTCGAGGACGTCGGCGACCGGGCCGAGGCCCGGGTCGGCATAGCGGACGTCGTTGGTCAGTACGGGGCGGATGCCCTGCTCGGCGGCGAAGCCCACGGTGCGGGCGGCGAGCCGGAGCGAGCCGGGGCCCGCGCCCTGCCGGCCGTGGTGGACGGCTTCCAGGCGCAGCGCGTCGCCGTAGATCTCACGCCAGGGCGCGAGCAGCACGGCGGCCCGGTCCGGTCGGCCCGCGGCGAGCGCGAGTCCCACGTCGGATGCGGGGCCGAGCAGCACGGTCAGGCCTTCGCCGCGGTTCTCCTGCCACGGCAGGACCGGGCGGTCCTCAGGGATGCGGCGGCCCTCGGCGTTGTGGGCGGTGGTGATCAAACGGCACAGGGCGGCCCAGCCGCGGGCGCCGTCCCGGGCGAGGTAGGTGACGCGCGGTGTCGACTCGTCGATGAAGGCACCCCCGCGTACGGGGGTACGTGCATGGGCACGCCCCGGGCGAGGCGGTACGGGCGCGGCGACCGCGAGCTCCGCCCCGAACAGCGGCCGCACTCCGGCCTGCGCACAGGCCTTGGCGAAGCGGACCGTGCCTGCCACGGTGTCCCGGTCGGTGAGCGCGAGGGCGTCCATGCCCCGCTCGGCGGCACGCTCGGCCAGCCGCTCCGGGTGCGAGGCCCCGTACCGCACGGAGAACCCCGAAACGGTGTGCAGATGCGTGAATCCTGGCACACGCACCTCCTGATCACACCTGCTCTCGCCACCCCCAGCTCCACCATAGACCATTTTCGAACAGACGTACGAGATAGACTCGCGCAGCCCCAGCTCGGGGTACACGAAGGGCCAGCCCGGCTCGGGACACACGAAGGGGCCGGCCCGCCACCATGGCGGGCCGGCCCTCGTTCCGCGCCCCACATGAAGCCGGGGCGTCCGCGCCGTCAGCCGATCTCGGCCCCGTACGCGCTCAGCGCCTCGGTGACCGGCTGGAAGAACGTCTCGCCGCCCGAGGTGCAGTCGCCGCTGCCGCCCGAGGTGAGGCCGATCGCGGTACTGCCGGAGAAGAGCGAGCCTCCGGAGTCGCCGGGCTCGGCGCAGACCGTGGTCTGGATGAGCCCCTCGACGACGTCGCCGCTGCCGTAGTTCACGGTCGCGTCGAGCCCGGTGACCTCGCCGTCGTGCACCTGGGTCGTGGAGCCGCTGCGCGTCACCTGCATGCCGACGGTCGCCTCGCCCGCCCCGGTGATCTCCTGCGCGCTGCCGTCGTAGAGATCGACCTCACTGGGGTGGTCCACATCGGCGGTGTACTTCACCAGGCCGTAGTCGTTGCCCGGGAAGCTGGAGTCCTCGTTCTCGCCGATCACGTTGCCGTCCGAGTCCGACCAGGTGGAGATCGCCTCGGTGCAGTGCCCGGCGGTCAGGAAGTACGGCTCCCCGTCCTTGACCACGTTGAAGCCGAGCGAGCAGCGGCCGCCGTCACCGGTGATCGCGTCGCCGCCGGCGATGAAGGGCTTGAACTCGCCCTTGGTGTACTTGAGTTCGGCCGTGCCGCCCAGGCCCTTGACGACCTCGGTCAGCTTGTCCAGCTCAGCGCCCTTGACCGTCCGGTCCGCTGTGACGACGACCTTGTTGGACGCCGGGTCGACCGCCCAGGCTGTGCCGGGGATGGTCGCCTTGCCCTTCAGCGTGGTACGGGCGCTCTTCAGCTCGGCCAGCGAGTTCTCGACGATTCTCGCCTGGGCGCCGGCCGCCTCAGCGGTCCCCGCGGCGTCCTCGTCGAGGACGTTCACGACGAGGTGCCTGGCCTTCGCGTCGTAGTACGTGCCCGCCGCGTCGGCGCCGAGCTGCTTGGTGAGCGACGAGGCGAGCTTTCCGGCCGTCGCCACGGAGAGGGTTTCCGGGGTGGGAGTGGGGGTGTCCGTGCTCGCGTTCGCGGTCTGGAAGGTGACGCCCGCGGCGACCAGTGCGGCGATGCCCGCACCTGCCACGGCGGCACGCCGCCTGGGTATGCGTCGGTGCTTCAACTCACGTCCTCCTGTGGGGGGTTGGTCCCGGTTGTCGTGGGGACGCGCGGGACCGGAAGGCGTACGGGCATGGACCCGGCAGACGCCAAAAAAGCCGCGTCCATGCCAATCGTGGCGCCCACTATTCCGAGACCGTCAGGTCGGACACAAGGTCGACTTCTGGACGCGCACGCAGCAAGGGGCAGGCGATCTACCCGCGTTGAGCGTCGCCCCCATGTCCGTAGCACCGCTGATCGCGCCACATGCGGGCCGCATCGGTTCCCGGTGCAAACACGGCGTGCAAGCGGCGGGTGGGCAGCGCGTGAGGACTAGTCCTGTCTGGATTCCGCCGTTCGCCGCACCGTGCACGAACAACGGCGAGCCCCCGCACGGCAGTTCGTGCGGGGGCTCCCTGCTGCTGGCTGCAGGTCTTCCGGTGGTGCTTGTGGTGCTGTGGTACGCGCGCGTGCTACGTGTCGCCGGTGCGCGGGTCAGTAGACGCTGACTCCGTATGCGCTCAGGGCCTCGGTGACGGGCTGGAAGAAGGTCGTGCCGCCGGAGGTGCAGTCACCGCTGCCGCCGGAGGTCAGACCGTACGCGACGCCGCCGCTGGAGTAGAGCGGACCGCCGGAGTCGCCGGGCTCGGCGCAGACCGTGGTCTGGATCATGCCGTAGACGATGTCGCCGCCGCCGTAGTTGACGGTGGCGTTGAGGGCGGTGACTCGGCCGCTGTGCGTGCCGGTGGTGGAGCCGCGGCGGTAGACGGTGGCGCCGACGCTCGGGGTGGCGGCGCTGGTGATGTCCACACTGCCGACGGTGCCCGACTTGGTCACCGAAGTGTTGGTGTACCGCACGATGCCGTAGTCGTTGCCCGGGAAGCTGGAACCCGCGGTGGTGCCGAGCGTCGTGGTGTGCGCGGAGTTGGACCACCACGTGCCGGCGCCGTCGGTGCAGTGGCCGGCGGTCAGGAAGTAGTACGTGCTGCCGCTGCGCACGTTGAAGCCGAGGGAGCAGCGCCAGCTACTCGCATAGATTGCGTCGCCGCCGGAGATCAGCTTGTTGAACGTGCCCGGGGTGCGCTTGATCTGAATGGCGCCGGCGGTGCTGCCCGCCGTCTCCTTGATCTTCGCGATCTCCGCCTTGGAGACCGTGCTGTCGACGGTGACCACAAGTCGCTTCGTCGTCTGGTCGACCGCCCAAGCCGTGCCCGGCACGTCTGCCTTGAGCACGGAGCCGCTCGCCTTGGTCAGCTGGGACGCGCTGTAGGTCTGCACTTCGCCCGCGTTCGCGGTGGGTACGGCGAAAGCGGCCACGGCCACGAGTCCGGTGGCCACGGCGATCAGCCGGGTCCGTCTCGCGATACCGCTGCGGGGGGTAGTGCGCTTGATCCTCACTGTTCGTTCCTCCCGAGGGGAAGTCGGGGGCCCCTGTGGGGTCGGGGCCCGTGAGGCGCAGCCAAAGGGCCCGGCCGTTCCGGATTCCGGACAAGCCGTGCCCCTGACAAGCGCTGCTCGGGAGTATTCGGCGCGAGGACTGCCGGGCACAAGGGCGCCTTTCGGCCGTCTGTGCATACACGCCAACCGGCCCCGGTGGCTGTGCGCTCCTGCAACACGCCACCGGGGCTTGGTCATCGGCAACAGTTCTGACGTACAGGCGGCCGAAGGGGTTCCCGCCCGAACGGGTTCCACCCGAACGAGGGACACTGCCTGAATGGGCGTCATCCTTTCGGATTCTCACGGCCCTCGGTGAACGAGGCCCGAGGAGGGGCGAGTCCGTGCACGCCTTCAGTCGTCGGCGAGCCGGTCTCCTCGACCGCCGCATGGAGGGCACGGCCCTGTCCGTCGTGGCCGGAATTCGTTCTCCGAAAAATCGGCGTGCCGGTGAGCGAGAGCGGGTCGGGTTCCGTCCCGCACGTCCACACGGACGTACGGGACGGAACCCGGCACGGCTACCGCGTCAGCACCGCAGTCCGCCCTGCGCGGCGCGCCGTGCGAGCTCCGATGACCTGGTCCATCAGTGCGGCCAGCACGTCGCGCACGGAGGATCTGACCCGAGCGTCGCACGCCAGCACCGGCACATCGCCGCCCAGGCCGAGGGCCTCGCGGACCTCGTCGAGCTCGTAGCACTGCGCCCCCTCGAACCGGTTGACCGCGAGGACGAACGGAGCCCCGTGCGCCTCGAAGTAGTCCAGCGCCGGGAAGCAGTCCTCGATCCGCCGGGTGTCCACGAGGACCACCGTGCCGAGTGCCCCTTCGACCAGGTCGTCCCAGAGGAAGGAGAACCGGTCCTGGCCAGGGGTGCCGAACAGGTACAGCGCGATCGACGGGTCGAGCGTGATCCGCCCGAAGTCGAGCGCGACGGTCGTGGTGGTCTTGGACTCGACCCCGTCGAGCGAGTCCACGCCCACCGACACCTGTGTGATGGCCGCCTCCGTGTCCAACGGCTCGATCTCCGACACGGCACCGATGAAGGTCGTCTTGCCGACCCCGAGCCCGCCGCTGACCACGATCTTCACCGCCAGCGGAGCGGTCTTGTCAGAGCGCCCGGACATGGTCCCTGATCCTCTCGAGCGTGTGGAGCGGCAGCTCCGTCGGTTGCTGACACGTCAGTCGCCCGAGCACGACGAGGTCGGCGATGAGCACCTTGGCGACACCGAGCGGTACGCCGACCCCCGCTGCCACCTGCGCCACCGTCGTGGGCTGCTCGCACAACGCCACGATCCTCGCCCGTACGTCGTCCGGGGGCACCCCCACCCGCTCGAAGCCTGGCGGCGCCGTCTCATCGGACGCCTCGACGGCGACGACCAGGGTCTCCAGGCGGAGATCCGCCTGTGCGGGTTCGACACGACCGCCGGTGATGATGAACGGCCGTACGAACGTCGTGTCCTCGTCGGACGAGCCTGTGCCTGCCCCGCTCATCGTGGCAGCGCCTTTCGTAGATCCACGATGAGCGCCGGAGTGAGCAGATCGCCCGCGCGCTCCGCCAGCACGGCCATCTCGTACCCGACCAGGCCGAGTTCACCGCTGCTGTCGGCGAGGACGCCGAGGCAGCTGCCGTCCCGGATCGCGGAGACGAGCAGAAAGCCCCGGCCCATCTCGATCATGATCAGCTTTACGCCGTCGAAGGTGTAGCGGCGCGAGGCGCTGCGGGCCAGGCTCGACAGGCCCGACACGATCGCGGCGAGATGGTCCGCCTCGGTACGTCCCAGGCCGTCCGAGACGGCGATCAGGAGGCCATCGGACGAGACGGCGACGGCGTCGCGCACTCCGTCGGTGTTGCGGACGAAGTTGGCGAGCAGCCAGTTGAAGGCCTTCGAGTCGTTGTGCACGTCGACAGTGGTCACTTGTCCCGGCCCTTCTCGGCGCCGGCCTCGGCACCCTTGTCCGCCTGCTCGGCCTTCTCCATCTGCTCCGGCTCAGCCGGAGCCCTCCCCTGCTGATCCTTCGGGTCCTTCGGGTCCTTCCGGTCCTGCCGCCGGGCCTTCTTCTCCTGATCGCGCTCCTTCTCGACGCTGATCCCGCCCCGCATATGGGCGCTGCGCAGCGACGTGAGCATCCCGGAGATCTCCTCGGGACTGCGGTCGGAAGTCGGCCCGGACGGCGCCGGGCGGTCAGGCCGGTCGCTCTCGCTGACGGCGTCGGCGATGGCGCTGCGCCGCGGCCGTTTGACGAGCCCGTTGCGGGTACGGGCGGCGGAGGGGCCGCGCGCGGCAGAAGCCGCCGAGGCCGGCTGCCGTCCGGCTGCCGCCCGCGGCGCCGTCTCCCCCGTCCCCGCGGTTGCCCCGACGGAGACGAGCTGTCCGGCGTGCTCCGCTGCGACGGGGTCGGATCCGGCCTGCTCCGGAGCGACGGTCTCGGAACCGGCGGACTCCACGACACCAGCGGCAGCGGGGGATTCGGTGCGCTGGGCCGGCAGCGCCGGCAGTGCCTCCGTGGCCTCGACGGCCGGGTCCGCCGCAGCGCCGGGCGGCCGGGTGCCGGCCTCCGTGAGCAGGGTGGTGGGGATCAGTACGCGGGCGACGACGCCCTCGGCCGGACCCTCCCCGAGACGCACCTCGATGCCGCGCTTGCGGGCGAGGGCGCCGACCACGAAGTGGCCGAGGAACCGGGTCGGTTCCGCCATGAAGCTGGCCGTGCCGGAGAGACGTACGTTCGCCTCCGCGAGCGCCCGGGGGTCCATGCCGAGACCGTGGTCGACGATGGCGATGAGATAGCCCGCGCTCGTACTCCGCCCCTCGATCTCGACCTCGGACGTGGGAGGCGAGAAGCTGAGCGCGTTCTCGACGAGCTCGGCGAGCAGGTGGGCGACCTCGGCCACCACGGATCCGGTGATCTGCGCGGGTTCGATCCTGCGCAGGGTGACCCGGCGGTACTCCTCGACCTCGGACAGCGCGGCGCGCAGCACGTCGGTGACGGACAGCGGCGTGGACCACGACCGCGGGCTGGACTCCCCGGCGAGTACGAGGAGGCTCTCGGCGTTGCGGCGCATACGGGTCGCCAGGTGGTCCAGTTCGAAGAGGTTGGCGAGCGTCGCGGGGTCGGCGTCCTCGTGCTCCAGCTTGTTGATGAAGCTGATCTGACGGCGCACCAGGTTCTGGTTGCGGCGGCCGAGGCTGACCAGCGAGTCGGTGGCGTTGCGGCGCAGCACGGCCTGCTCGGTCGCGAGGTCGAAGGCTGCGCGCTGCACCCGGTCGAAGGCCTCGGCGACCTCGCGCACCTCGGCACCCGCCCGTTCGGGCACGTCCAGCCGCCCGGGCGGCTCCGGTTCGTCGCCGGGGGCGGCCTGGATCCGGGCGACGGCCCCGGGCAGCCGCTCGCGGGCGATGTCGCGGGCCTGCTCGGCGAGGTTGCTCAGGGGAGCGGAGACGGACCGTACGCAGTCCAGCGCCAGGGCGCCGAGCACGGCCGTGGCGGCGAGCGCGAGCAGCAGGAAGAGCAGCAGGTCGCGCTGCGCCTCACCGCTGAGCTGCCCGGCCCGCTCCTCGACGTCGGCGCCGAGAGAGATCTGCACCTCGCGCAGCCCGTTGATAGTCGAGGTCATGCTGTCCCACCAGGCCATCGGCGGGACGTCGGACTCGGTGAGGTGGCCGTCGCCGCGCACCGCCACCGTCTCGTACGACAGTGCACGTTCGGCGTCGGGCGTGCCGAGGGCCGCTGCGAGTCGCCGTTCCTGGGCGCTGGTCGCGGTGTGCGGGAAGGCGTCGAGGGCGGCGAGCCGTCCGGCGCGGATCTCCATGAAGCGGCTGTAGTCGTCGTCGCGGAAGTGCCCTGCGCGCACCGAGCCGAGCACGATGGCGCGCTCCTCGCCCGTGAACTCCTTGGCGGTGCCGAGCGTTTGAAGTGCCTGGTAGGAGGCGCGCAGCCGGGTGTCGTGGACGTCGTCGAGGCCCATTTCGAGCCGGTCCAGGACGGTGATGGTGGTGGTGAAGTAGTCGAAGGTGCTCTTGACCCGGCCGGTGCCGTCGTCGGCGTTCTCGCGGATGCGGGCGAGTCCGGCGAGCCGGCCCAGCGATTCCCGCACGGATTCGGACGCGCCGGTGTCCTTGCCGGCCAGCGTCCTGTCGAGCTCGGCGCGCGCCTTGTCGGTCGCCTCGCGCTGGGCGGGCAGCTTGGCGCGGAACTGGCGTACGCCGCCCACGTAGCCGGTGGTGAGGCCGCGCTCCTTCTGGAGTTCGTGGATGAGGCCCTGCAGGGTGATCTCCAGCCGGGCGTTCTGCGCTGTGTCCTTGGCGTTGCGGTAGTCGGAGATCTGCCGGCCCGCCATGGTGCCGAGCAACGTCAGCAGGATGGCCAGGGAGAGGACGAGAATCCTGAGGAGCCTGGTGCGGATGGTGCGGGGGGCTTTGCGGACCGGCCCGCCGCGGGCGCCGGGAATGCGCCCGCCTGCGGGAGTCGCTGTGACGTCTTCCACTGATGAAGTGCCTTACAAGGATGGGTAGTTGACGGAGAACAGAAGTGGTTCTGCGCTCGACCAACGAGGCCCATCGGCACCAGTTACCAGATCATGTGTTTGTTTTACTGATCAGAAACACGCGCCAGGAAACCCACAGCTGGGTCGGGTGGCGGCGGAGGCCCGTATACGACGCCTGACGGCCCTTACCGTCAGCAGTCACAGCCGCAGTCGCAGCTGTCGCATCCATCGCAGCAGTTGCCGCAGCAGTCACAGCAATCGCAGCAGTCACTGCAGTTGCTGCAATCGCATTGGCTGCAGAGTCCGTCTTTGCGCTCCCGCGTCCAGGGATCCTCGTACGTTCCGCAGCACACCTGGCACGTGCAGGCCAGGCCCGCCCACACCGCACAGCCCGCGAGGAGGCCGCGCCGGTCGCGGTGCGGCGGTTCGGGCGGAAGCGGCGGCCCGCCCGGTCCGCTGGGGGCGTACGGTCCGCCGGGCGGCGGCCCGTATGCCTCCGCGTGGTGCGAGCAGCTGCTCGTACCGAATGCGCGGTCCACGGAGAGCCGTAGCTCATGGGCGAGCAGCACATGCGCCAGCCGGCCCTCCACGAAGTCGACCTCGCGCAGCGCGAGCCGTATGCCGTGCAGGGCGTCGTCGGCGAGGCGGCGTGCCTCGGAGAGGTCCGTGCCCGTGACGGTCAGCGGGTTCCAGGCATCCGACGCGGCGTCAGCTTCCCTGTCCTCGACGGCGTCCAGCAGATGCGCGAGCCGACCGAAGAAGCGGCCGGCCTCGGCGAGCGGCTCGGCATTGCCCGGCCGGCCGGCCAGGACGGCCGTGTGCGCGAAGGCCGCGGCGGTCGCCGTCTCGGTCGGTTCCGTGACCGCCAACAAGGAGGTGCCGGGCCCGGCGAGGGCCTCGATCCCGGTCTGCCGGTCGACGGCGTCGACGAGGATCGCCGTGTCGAAGCCGACGTCGGCGCCGATGCGCTGTCCGGCCCGCCCCCAGTTCGCGGCGACGCGCTGCGCGGCGGCCGCCATCGGCCTGCGCGCCAACAGCCCGTCCCTGTCGGCGACGTGGTCGCGAACCTTGGCCGAGGCGAGCACGAGCGAGACGGCCGCGGCAAGACGCGCACCCTCGCCCTGTGCGACGGAGGCGGTACGCATACCGCGCAGCGGGCAGGGGCCCGCCGTTCGCCGCCATCCGGTGGTGTGCTCGGCCTGAGCCTCCGTCAGGACCGAGATGAGCAGCCCGTCGTAGTTTGTGACGACCCTGGCGAACTGCCCGTGGTCACCGCGCAGCGCGAGACACAGCCCGCACAGATGCGCCATCCACTGCGTCTTCAGTCCCTCACCGAGACGGTGTGCGCAGGGCCTGACTATGCCGAACACGACGGTCCCCCCGTGAGCCGTACCGAGCCGAGTCGCCGCAGCCTATCGAACGCGCCGTTCACCCGGACGCTCCGACGTCACCCATACGCCGAGAAGAATATTATTTCACTCTCAGTCAGCAGCCTTACACAGCAAGACCCTTGGGAATCAAGGTCACCAACGGGTTTGCTGTGCACCAGAACCGTCACGAAAGACCCGCGCGGCGACTATCCCCTTGGCGCACAGTCAGCATCATGGACGACCATAGGGGTGCGGCACACAGAATGACCGCTGTGAGAGGAGGCGTCCATGGGATCGGTGCGCAAGGCGAGTGCCTGGCTTGGCCTCGTCGACGACAACAACAATGACGAGCGTTACTACGACGGCTATGACGACGACTCGGCCGAGGGCCACGAGCCCGGTGACGTCTGGGTGACCGATCCTCGCGTGAAGGTGGCGACGGAGGAGGCCGAGGAGAAGGGCCGCCGGATCGGCACGATCACGCCGGACAGCTTCCGTGACGCGCGCACCATCGGTGAGCTCTACCGGGAGGGCGTCCCGGTCATCGTCAACCTCACGGCCATGGAGGCCTCCGACGCCAAGCGCATCGTGGACTTCGCGGCCGGGCTGATCTTCGGCCTCCGCGGCTCGATCGACCGCGTCGCGCACCGTGTCTTCCTGCTCACGCCCGCGCACACGCAGATCGTCAGCGAGGCGATGGGCCGCCCGGAGGATGGTTTCTTCAACCAGAGCTGAGGCAAGGCACGCTTGGCGTGCCTTGCCTTCCGGCCACCGGGCAGCAGCCGCGAACGTGCAACCGACCACCGGCAGGCGGCGCACCAGCCACGGCCCAGCAGCCGACAGCCCGCAACCGGCCACTGGCCGGCAGCCGCATACGTGTCGAAGGGGACGTGCCGGGATGTGCGCCCGCAGCGGCTGATGCAACCGTTCGGCACCGTCAACGACAAGGGCTCGGCGCCCGACGCGGCCCCGACCCAGCCACCATCAGGTGGCGCACCGAAGCGGACCTGCAGACGCGTACGCCCCGACCCACCCGCCGACAGACTGCGCACCGGCGCGGACCCGCAGACGGATACGACGCGCACTCGTCAGCCGCGAGCCTCCGCATCTGCCAGCGCCCCCGCCGCATCCTGCGCCGCCGCCACATTCCGGACCGCTGTACTGCGAGGTGCCGCATGGCGTGGCCCCGCGCGATGGGGTCCCCCATTACGTGGTGCGGCCCCCAGGGGCGCCGCACCACCGGACGCCCCCTCGCGACCCGACGCACCACCAGGCACCGCCTCAGGATGGACCGCCGCCGCAGGCCCCGGCACTGCCGCCGGAGGTGGCTCCGCGATCGTCTCCTCCGCGGCCCCCGCCGGCTCCCCGCACTCCATGACCCGCGGCAGCCGCAGCGCCATCAGCGCACCGAGCAGCAGCAGACCCCCGCTGACCAGCAGCGTCACATGGAGGCCGTGTACGAACGCGGTGCGGGCCGCGTCGCGCAGGGTCAGGCCCGCGATACCGCCGAGGTGGCCGGACACCTCGTACGCCTCGCCGAGCGAGTGGCTCGCGGCGTCGCTCGCGGCGGCCGGGACGCCCGGAACTGCCGAGAGACCGGGCGCATACGCGGCGTTCATCACACTGCCCAGCAGCGCGATGCCGATCCCCGCGCCCAGTTGGTACGACGTCTCGCCGATCGCGGCCGCCCCGCCCGCCTGCTCCTGGGGTGCCTCGCTGAGCATGGACTCGTAGGCGCCGAAGAGCGTCGTCTCGAGGCCGAAGCCGAGCAGGACGAACCCTGCGAGCAGCAGCCCGGGGTTGTCGTGGCCGCCCATCGCGGTGAGCGTGAGCACGGCCGCCGCGGTGAGGACGAAGCCGGAGCAGACCATCCGGCGCGGCCCGAAGCGGTGCAGCAGCTTCGAGCCCGCGAGGCCCGCGGCCATCGCGGCGACGGTGAGCGGCAGCAGCCGCAGCCCGGTCTCCAGCGGGGACAGTCCGAGGACGAGCTGCAGATACTGCGCGGCGATCAGCTCGAGCCCGACGAGGGCGAGCATCGCCAGGACGATGCAGCCGACAGACGTCGAGAACGCGGGCCGGGCGAACATCTTCAGATCGACGAGCGGGTGCGCCCGCCGCCGCTGTCTGCGGACGAACCAGACGAGCAGTGCGGCACCCACCACCAGCGGCAGCACGGTCAGCGGGCTGATCAGCGGCTCGCCGCCGCCCGCGCGCTTCACGCCGAACACGACGCCGAAGAGGCCGACCGCGGCCATCAGCGCGCCGGCCACGTCCCACGGCCCGTTGCGGTCGCCGGTGGACTCCGGCAGCAGCCAGCGGCCGACGGGCAGGCTGACCAGCATCAGCGGGATGTTGACGAGGAAGACCGAGCCCCACCAGAAGTGTTCGAGGAGGAAGCCGCCGAGCAGCGGTCCGACGGCGGCGCCCACGGCGGCCACCGCGCTCCAGATGCCGATCGCGAGGGCTCTCTCCCGACGGTCGGGGAAGACCTGCCGGAGGATCGACAGCGTGGCCGGCATGATCATGGCGCCGCCGACGCCGAGCAGCGCGCGGGCCGCTATGAGGATCTCCGGCGTGTGGGCGAGCGCCGCCGCCCCGGAGGCCACGCCGAACAGCGCGTACCCGAGGAGGAGGACGCGTCTGCGGCCGACGCGGTCGCCGAGCGTGCCGAAGAGGATCAGCAGCGAGGCGCAGACGAGCGGATAGACGTCGACTATCCACAGCAGCTCTATGGCACCGGGCCTCAGGTCCTCGGTCACGGCCGGGACCGCGACGTGCAGGACGGTCGCGTCGACGGCGACCAGCAACAGGCTGACGCAGAGGACGACGAGGACGAGCCAGCGGTTGGTGTCCTGCGCCCGGTGGTGATGTCGGGGGGCGCCCGCGGGACCGCGCGCAGCGGCCGTGGTCGTCCCGGACATGGCGTACCTCCCAGATGTTCCCTCGCGCTGGGCGGGCCTGCGGGTGGGGGACGGATCCCGCAGCTTCGGCGCGGGAGGAGCGGCTCCCGGGCCCCGGCTACACAACACGAGTGAGCCGCCAGAGTACGCGAGATCCCACCGATGGCACGTGGCGGACCTCTCATGGATGTACGCGACGGAGTGTGGCGTACGCCACTCTTCTGCCTGACATCACGCCCCCGGGGGCGGCCCGGTTCCCCGGGTAGTCGATAATCGGTCGCATGGCTTGATCTTGTCGCGCCTGTTCGCCGGCCCCGGATCCGGACCGTACGGACGGGAGCCGGCTGCGTGTGCCGTGCGTACGCGGTGACCGGCCGCCGCCCCTCCGAGGCGCCCCAGGACCCGGTGAGCGTCGGGGAAATTCCCCGCCAGCACTCGGTGAACAGAATTCAGCCCGTCATAAAACCGCTGCAGCACAACCCTTGGCGGAATTGAAGGAGAAACGCCGGACGGGTTCCCCAAATGCACTGAATAAAGCCCTCGTTGAGAGCAATCCCACATCACATCGTCATCACAAAAGCGAGGATTCGACCAGGTCGGCACCTCACTCGCTGTAACGTCGATTGGGTGCGTACCGAACAAAACCTGACCCGCGTGGACCGGGTCTTCGCCCGGCTGGACCGGGAGCCGGAACGGCCGGCCCATCTCGACATGCCGCATATGAGCCGGCACCGGGTCGTGCTGTTCGGGCTAACCCTGGCCTTCTACGCCGCCATCGTGTGGGCCGTGGTGACCACGTCGTGGCTGGTCCGGTTCGACTGGCAGGTCATGTTCTTCCGCCCGTACCAGCAGTGGCCGGAGATCCACGCCTTCCTCGACTACTACGTGGTCCTGGGCCAGCGCGGCCCGACCGCCGTCATGGTCGCGGCCTGGCTGGGCTGGCGCTCCTGGCGACAGCACACGCTGCGCCCGCTGCTGACGCTCGGCACGTCGCTGCTGCTGCTCAATGTGACCGTGGGCGCAGCCAAGCTCGGCATGGGCAGACTCGGCCCGCACTACGCGACGGTGATCGGCTCGAACGAGATGTGGCGCGGCGGCGATATATTTCCCTCAGGGCACACCGCGAACGCCGTCGTGACCTGGGGAATCCTGGCCTACATGGCGTCGACGCCGCGGGCCAGGCGCTGGCTTTCGGCCGTGTCGGCCGTGATCGCCCTCGGCGTCGGTCTGACCACCGTCTACCTCGGTACGCACTGGCTGAGCGACGTCCTGCTCGGCTGGGCCGCGGGTCTGCTGATCCTGCTGGCGCTGCCCTGGTTCGAGCCGCTGATCGGCGGGGCCGAGGCGTGGATCTTCGCCCTGCGGGACACCTGGCGCAGCCGTCGGGCCGGCACGGCGCCGGTTCCCGCCCCGGTCGGCGCCCCGACGCTGGTCACGCAGCGTCCCCAGGCGGACGAGGAGACGCCGATGCCGGATCCGGTCGGGGCCCCGCGGGTCGGCGCCCCGCGCGGCCCGGTCCACCTGGCGCCCGGACCCCACTCGGCACGGTCGGAGCGCACTCCGGTCACCCCGGCGGGCAGTCGCCGCCCGCCGCACCCGGACCGGGTGGCGCGCGGCGCGAGCCCGGCCCGCCCGTTGACGGGCAACTGACAGACAGCGGCGGGGTTCCGGTACGCACACCCGCTCGCCGCACCACGAAGGCCCCGGCTCCCGCCCTTTCGGGCAGGTCCGGGGCCTTCGCCATGCCGGTGGCAGTGGGGGTCAACCCTTCCAGCAGCGGGTCACGGTGCCGTTCTTGACCTCGAAATTCAGACGTCCCGCACGGTACTCCATGGTGATGATCGCGCCCGGCGGCAGCGACCTGACCGTGGTCCAGCCGCGTGCGCGGGCGTGCCGTTCTGCGGACTCGGCGTCAAGGCCCACGTACGACGCGGGGCTGTCCTGGGGCTCTGCGGGCGGTTTGGGAATGGGTGCCATGACCGCCACGTTAGGCGGCCGGGCGCCCCGGCGAAAGGCCGGTCAGGACCACCCGGTTCCCGGGACCACGCGGTTCGGCGGCCGAACTCCACCAGTCCCCACCTGTCACACTTGTGTCACAGGATCACGACGGGCGTTTCCGTGAACTCCCTTACGCACAGCGGCGGAATCCGAGTTGCTCCGGCTCGCCTCCGGGCTTCCTTCCGGCATAATCCCGGGGGCCCTTGCCTCTTACGGAAATAGGCCACCGGGAAATGTCACCGAGGGCACCGGCAGCGGCCCGTTCCCTTTTCCGTGTCAGGTGCTCTTCAGGATCATTGACCGCTCACGGGAATTGCGCGTCCGCCAATCGGAACGGCGGATGCCCGTCGTCGGACCGCGGACGCCCCCTGTCGGGGCAGGGGGCGAGCGAGCATCATGGCGTCACCTTCGACGACGGCTCCCGGGGGCAGCGATGGGGACGACGACCGCGCAGGCGACCGCTCCGCAGGTGCGGACGAAGCGGCCGGGGCGGCTGATCGTGGACTGGCTGACCACCACCGACCACAAGAAGATCGGCCATCTCTATCTGATCACGTCGTTCGCGTTCTTCCTGATCGCCGGGGTGATGGCGCTGCTGATGCGGGCCGAGCTCGCCCGTCCCGGGCTGCAGCTGATCGACAACGAGCAGTTCAACCAGATGTTCACCATGCACGGCACGATCATGCTGCTGCTCTTCGCGACACCGACCTTCGCGGGCTTCGCCAACGAGATCATGCCGCTGCAGATCGGCTCCCCCGACGTGGCCTTCCCCCGGCTGAACATGCTCTCGTACTGGCTGTTCCTCTTCGGCGGGCTGATCGTGCTCGGCTCGCTGCTGGTGCCCAGTGGTCCGGCCGACTTCGGCTGGTTCGCGTACGCGCCGCTCAACGGCCTGGAGCGCTCCCCCGGCATCGGCGCCGACATGTGGATCATGGGGCTCGCGCTGTCCGGTTTCGGCACGATCCTCGGTGCGGTCAACTTCCTGACCACGATCATCGGGATGCGGGCGCCCGGCATGACCATGTTCCGGATGCCGGTCTTCACCTGGAACGTGCTGTTCACGTCGATCCTGGTGCTGATGGCCTTCCCCGTGCTGGCCGCGGCGCTGCTGGTCCTCGAGGCCGACCGGCGCTTCGGCTCGGTGGTCT
Organism: Streptomyces sp. NPDC002896; assembly: GCF_040295225.1. Lineage (NCBI taxonomy): Bacteria > Bacillati > Actinomycetota > Actinomycetes > Kitasatosporales > Streptomycetaceae > Streptomyces > Streptomyces sp. NPDC002896. The sequence continues at coordinate 496,814 of NZ_JBEOVA010000003.1, forward strand.
TCGACGCGGCGAACGGCGGTGCGCTTCTGTGGCAGCACCTCTTCTGGTTCTTCGGCCATCCGGAGGTGTACATCATCGCGCTGCCGTTCTTCGGCATCATCACGGAGATCCTGCCGGTCTTCAGCCGGAAGCCGATCTTCGGCTATGTGATGCTCGTCGGCGCGACGATGGCCATCACGGGTCTGTCGGTGGTCGTATGGGCGCACCACATGTTCGCCACCGGCGCCGTGCTGCTGCCGTTCTTCTCGTTCATGTCGTTCCTGATCGCCGTGCCGACAGGCGTGAAGTTCTTCAACTGGACGGGGACGATGCTCAAGGGCTCGCTGTCCTTCGAGACGCCCATGCTGTGGTCGATCGGCTTCCTGGTGTCGTTCCTGTTCGGCGGGTTGAGCGGGGTCATCCTGGCCTCGCCGCCGCTGGACTTCCACGTCACGGACTCGTACTTCGTGGTGGCGCACTTCCACTACGTGGTGTTCGGCACGGTCGTGTTCGCGACCTTCGCTGGCTTCTACTTCTGGTGGCCGAAGTTCACGGGGAAGATGCTCGACGAGCGGCTGGGCAGGGTGCATTTCTGGACGCTCTTCATCGGGTTCCACACGACGTTCCTGGTGCAGCACTGGCTGGGCGCGGAGGGCATGCCCCGGCGGTACGCGGACTATCTGGCCGCGGACGGCTTCACCGTGCTCAACACCGTCTCGACGATCGGCGCGTTCCTGCTCGGCCTGTCGACGCTGCCGTTCCTCTACAACCTCTGGAAGACGGCCAAATACGGTACGAAGGTCGACGTGGACGACCCCTGGGGCTATGGCCGTTCCCTGGAGTGGGCCACGTCCTGCCCGCCGCCCCGGCACAACTTCGTCACTCTCCCCCGGATCCGCTCGGAGTCCCCTGCCTTCGATCTTCACCATCCCGAGTATGCGGCGGTCCGGCTGGAGAGCCCGGCCGTTGCAGAGCCCGGTCGAGGCGGTCGCGGACCGTCCTGATGTGGTCGGTGAGTTCGGCCGGTTCGACGGCCTCGAAGTCGAAGCCCAGCATCATCACATGCACCACCATCACGTCGAGGCTCGCGGCCCCGGTGCGCAGCAGGCAGGTGCCCTCGCTCTCGGCCTCCAGCACACCGGCCGACGGTGAGATACGCCGGCCGGCCTCCTCGACCGGTACCAGCAGTCTGATGACGGCCTGCGCTGCGTACGCGCGCGTGGAGACACCCTGGGAGACATAGGCGGCGAGGTCCGCGGCGGGCGGGGTGCGCGGTTCAAAGCGCGGTCCGTGCGGTGGCTTGGGCGTGATCCGGTCCACGCGGAACGTGCGCCAGTCGTCGCGGTCCAGGTCCCAGGCCACCAGGTACCAGAGGCGCTCGGTGCACACCAGGCGGTGCGGTTCGACGGTACGACGGGACAAAGAGCCGCCGTGGTCGCGGTACTCGAAGCGCAGCAGCTCGGAGTCGCGGCAGACAGCCGCCAGTTCGGTGAGGAGCGACGGGTCCACGGCGGAGGCCCCGGGCCCGCGCAGCATGGGCACGGTGAAGGCGTTGAGGGCGCCGACACGGCGGCGCAGCCGGCTGGGCAGCACCTGTTCGAGCTTGGCCAGGGCGCGTACGGAGGTCTCGCCGATGCCCTCGACGCCGTGTCCGGCGGCGGTGCGCAGGCCCACCGCGACGGCCACGGCCTCGTCGTCGTCGAGGAGCAGCGGCGGCAGTTCGGCGCCCGCGCCGAGCTGGTAGCCGCCGCCGGTGCCGCGGCTCGCGTTGACGGGATAGCCGAGTTCGCGCAGCCGGTCCACGTCCCGGCGGACCGTGCGGGGCGTGACACGGAGGCGCTCGGCCAGGTCGGCGCCTGACCATTCGCGGTGGGTCTGCAGGAGGGAGAGCAGACGCAGCAGTCGTGCCGAGGTCTCCAGCATGGGTCCGAGTCTGCCAGCCCTTGCGGACAGCCGCTGTCCGCAAAGGCTCTCAGCCGTCCTTGCCGGGTCCGGCCGCCCGCACGCGCACCGACAGATCGTTGTCCAAGGTGTAGTACGGGCCGGTCTCGACCGGCCCGTACTCCGTATCGGTGCGCACGAACGGGTAAGTGAAGATCGCCTTCTTGTCCGGCACGTCGTCCAGCAGCCGCGCGATCCGTACACGCGGACCGCTCTCACCGGCCGGGCGCAGCCACAGGTTCAACCGGCCGGGGCCGGTGCCGGCCAGCAGTCCGTGGTGGAGGATGACGGTGAAATCCGCTCCATCGGTGGTGACCTGGGACCGCTGGATACGGTCGGTCTCGGTGCGCGGGACCGCCTCGGCGTATGCCTCCGCGGTGAGCGGTGTCCCGTATACGCGGCCCCGGATGCCGATCGACGCCTCGCTGATGAGGATCTCGCCCGCTTCGGCGTGCGGGGAGCGCAGCCAGCTGCGCACGGTGAGGTTGCCGTGCTTCGTCGCGTAGGGGATGCGCACGGCGATGTGTTCGCCGGTGCCGTCGAGGACACGGTCGACGAGCGAGCGCAGGTCGTTGACGCCGGGCGCCAGGCGCTGCGGCTCCTCGTCCGCGTGCTGTGCGTAGACGTCCCAGCGACCCTCCGCCAGCCGGACGCTGCTGGGCAGGGCGGCCCGCAGCCGGCCGTCCGCCGCCGGGGTCAGTGGCAGCCGCACCTCCTCGGCGGGATGCCCGGAGTCCCGGCGCCGCAGCACCAGATGGGCCGGGCCCGGCATGCCGGGGTCGCTGATGTCGAAGGTCAGTCCGCCCGCGGAGTCGGCCTGGCAGTCGGCGCGGGCCACAGTGACGTCGTCCGCCTCGGAGTGTCGGTCCCCGGCGGGGGTCGGTGCCAGGGTGGTCATACGGCGTGCCCTCTCTTCGGTGCCTCAGTCGTGGTCCCGTCCATGCCGGTCATGCCGGGCGCCCCTTCTTCAGCGCCGTACGTCCGGCGTCCCGAACGGCGTACGCACCACCGAGCAGCGCTCCGCGGGCACGGTGCATGGAGCCGCGCATCCGGCCCGTCCGGCCGGCGCCGCCGCCGCGTGCGACGAGCGCCGAGAACATCGACTCGTACCGCTCAGCGATCCGGTCCGGGTCGAAGCGCTGCGAGTCCTCGAGCGCGGCATGGGCCATCTGACGGCGCAGTGCGTCGTTGTTGATCAGTTCGAGGAGGCCTTCTGCGATGGCGTCGGCGTTGCCGACCTCGACGAGCCGTCCGTCCACTCCGTTGGCGATGATCTCGCCCGGCCCGTGCGGGCAGTCCGTGGAGACCACGGGCAGGCCGCAGCGCATCGCCTCGACGATGGTCATGCCGAAGGACTCGAGGCTGGAGGTGACGGCGGCGATGGAGCCCTTGGCCCACTCCGGCTCGATAGGCGTGGCGGGACCCATCAGATAGACGTGGTTGTAGAGACCGAGTTCGTCTATCAGGGCCCGCAGCACCTCCTTCTCCTTGCCGCCGCCGTAGATCCTGAGGCGCCAGTCGGGCCGTTGGGCGCGCACCTTGTCGAAGGCCCTGATCAGCAGGTCGTACCGTTTGACGGGGACGAGCCGGCCGGCTGCGACGACCCATTTGTGCGAGCCGTCCGCGGGCTCTATGCCGGGCTCCGGCACGGGGTTCGGCACGGCCTGGATGCGCACTCCGGGCAGCCGCATCTTCCCGCGGTACGCACCGGCGTCCGCCTCCGTGGTCGTCGTCAGCGCGTCGAGCCGCGGGTACACCCCGCGCAGTTGCGTGCGGAGGGCCGTCGAGTGGCTGTCGAGCGTGAGGTGTTCCTGACCCGCCCGTACGGGACCGCGCCTGGTCTCCAGGGCGAGGTGCACATTCAGCCCGGGCCTGGTACCGATGACCACATCGGACTCGAGCGTGGCGAGATGGCCGGCGATGCGCCGGTCGGTGAGGGCGCTGTACTGCTCGTAACGGCCCTCCGCACGCGGGAACCTGCGCGACGGACGCGCATGCTCGGGGTCGTCGCCGTCGTATCCCGGGGCGTCCTCGCGGAGGTCGACGAGATGACGGACCCGGACGCCCTCTCCGGGAGTGAAGACCGGCTCGTCGCGGTGACGGAAGACGGAGACGATCTCCACGTCGTGCTGCTGGGCGAGGGCGCCCGCGAGATTGTACGTCGTCCGGATCGTCCCTCCGATTCCGTAGGCGTTGTGAATCAGGAAAGAGATGTGCATACGGCCCCGTATCCCACGCTTCCTCGCGGACAGTCCCGTCTCGTCCGCCTACCGCAGGGTTAGACCCGGGGTGCGGTGCATGGGTTGGGCACCATCATCATCTTGTGCCCGAACAGTTGCGCCATCGGTAGCCGGATCGGGGAACTATTCGGCGACTTCTGAAATACGTGCTGGTGAAGCGCAACTCAACAGCGGGGCACGGCACTTGTGTCGATCGTGGCGATCCCAGCAAACGGCCCCGCCGGGCCGGAGGGCCAAGCGGGGCCACGCGCGCGTGCGTCCACGCGAAGGGCTCAGAGGTCGAGCTTCTGGCCCGGCACGATCAGGTTCGGATCGTCTCCGATGACCGCCTTGTTGGCGGCGTAGACCGCACGCCAGGACGTGTCGTGCTTCGCGGCGATGGAGCTCAGGGTGTCGCCGCGCTTCACGGTGTAGTCCGCGCGTCCGGAGCCCCGGTCCGCGTGTTCAGAGGAGCGAGCCGGCGCCTTCGACGGCTGCTTCGAGGGCGCTGCCTTGGTGGTGGGGGTCGATGCAGCGGGCGCGCTGCCCGTCGCCCCGGCACGCGCCGAGCAGGTGGGCCAGGCGCCCCACCCCTGTGCCTGCTGGACCTTCGTGGCGACAGCGATCTGCTGCGCCTTGGACGCCTTGTCGGCGGTGGCCCCATAGGCGCCACCACCGTATGCGCGCCAGGTGCCGGCGGAGAACTGCAGTCCGCCGTAGTAACCGTTGCCGGTGTTGATGTGCCAGTTCCCGCCGCTCTCGCACTGGGCGATGCGGTCCCACACTCCGCTGTCCGCCGCCTGGGCGGTGCCTGTGGCGGCGGCGAGCAGTGCCAGCGGGGCGAGCAGGGCGGCCCCGGCGAGTACTGCCGTCGTGCGGGTGGACTCGGGACGTGCGGACATGAAGATCCCTCTCTGCGGACCCGGGCTCCCCCAAGGCGTCGCGGCGGCCCGGCGCATACGGCGCCGGGCTGTGCCGCTCCGCCTCGTCCGCCGGCGGCCGTACTGCGATCTGGCTGGTGCGGCCGGTGGACGTACCCGAGCGGTGCTCGATGCACACGGCGGAGGAATCTAGGCAGCCGTTCGCCCCGACATCAACCAACTCCTTATTGTTCGAGGTCAGTTGCCCATTACCGGCGGTATCAACGTTTTTCAGCCACCCACTTCATTCGCTGATTTCCGGATTTGTCGACCACGCGCCACGAGAATCTGTGACTCACTTCACCGATCCAACTCCCTTGCCGATTCCGGCAGTTGGCATGGAGTGACCGATTCCGGGCGTCGCGTCACGCTGCGCTTCGGATGGTTCGATTCCGTTCAGGTCCGTGCGTGACTCCGGCCACAGATCGTCCGTTGTTCCTTCATGAGCCGGGAACCGCCCGGCCCGAGCCGGGAAGCGCCCGGTGTCCGTACCAAGCGAATTCCGAGGAGCCACCCGTGCCGCGCATGCTCGACGTCAGCGACGACGTACGCGCCGAGATCGGCGACGAAGAAGCCAACCGGCTGCTCGCCGGAGAGAACACCCCGGGCAGTTACGACTGCACGTCCTGCCGCACCCCGGGCAACTCGGAGCAGGAACGCACCAGCACCGTCCTGTTCGTCGGCGAGGAGACCGCCGTGCTCGCCTTCGCTCACGCCACCTGCCTGCCGTCCCAGGTCGTGCAGGTGAGCGAGGAGCAGCTGCAGGGCGCCGTGCGCTCGATCACCACCGGCGACGACCCCCTCGCCCCCCAGTCCGTGGCCGAGCCGGCCGTCCTGGGTGTTACCAGCGGCCTGGTCCTCATCGAGGGCGAGCTCCACCCGGCGCTCGTCGTCGAGCCGACCGGCCCCATCGCCCGGCCCGGCGCGACGGGGGGCGGCGACGACTTCCTGCCGCTGCTGATCGAGCAGGGCTTCATGCCGGTCTCCGACGTGAACAGCATGCCGCCCGTGCAGCACGGCTGGTCGGTGCTGCTCGCCATGGGCCAGCTGCACGCCGTGCTCCAGCCGGGCACCGGCGGCGGCTCCCCCGTCGCCTGGTGGCAGGCGCACCAGCCGCTCCAGGTCACGGACGGCTGGCGGACGGCGGCCAACAAGCTCCAGCAGGTGCTGGTCTTCGCAGCCCCGGTCGGCACGATCGGCCGCCAGCCCCGCGAGGACCTGATGCGCGAGGCCCTGGACCGTGCCGCGGCCACGGGCAGACTGGTGGCGGCCGCGATGCCGCTTGCAGGCACCTGACGAATCCGCCCGATCCGCCCCGGTCCGGGCATAAAAGGCAGTATCTGTGCGGCTAGGGAGTCGTTGGCACGTACGTGCACACTTACAACCCCTCCCGCCAGCCGTACCACACCATCCCGTCCATGCGCCCTCCGCAGGACGCGACGGTCAGCCACTCGGCCACGCCGATCTACGACACGCTGTACGCCGAGTACCGCAGGTCCTTCAGGACACTGCCGGGCGACCGGAGCGGCGAGGAGAACCTGGTGTTCACCGGTTTCGGGACGGGCGCGGGCGCAGGGCGCCACGACACCCGGGGCGCCGGCGGCCACGCCGGACCGACCAGCCCGACGACCGGCGTCTGGCAAGCAGTCGGGCGGCAGCACGGCTTCGGGAGTCTCTTCCCGGCCGCGCTGCCGCCCGCTCCGCGCAGAGAGCGCTGATCGCGCCTACTTCTTCCTGCCGCGCTTCTCCCGCACCCGCACGGAGATGTGGATCGGCGTCCCCTCGAACCCGAACTCCTCACGCAGCCGGCGCTCCACGAAGCGCCGGTAGCCGTGCTCGATGAAGCCGGAGGCGAAGAGCACGAACCGCGGCGGCTTGGTCCCGGCCTGCGTACCGAACAGGATGCGCGGCTGCTTGCCACCGCGGACCGGGTGCGGGTGGGAGGCGACCAGCTCGCCGAGGAAGGCGTTCAGCCGGCCCGTCGGGACGCGGGTCTCCCAGCCCTCAAGGGCCGTCTCGATCGCCGGGACGAGCTTCTCCATGTGGCGGCCGGTGAGCGCCGAGACGTTGACCCGCGGTGCCCAGGCGACCTGTCCGAGCTCGGTCTCGATCTCCCGCTCCAGGTAGTAGCGGCGCTCCTCGTCGAGGGTGTCCCACTTGTTGTACGCAAGGACGAGCGCGCGGCCCGCTTCGACGGCCATCGTGACGATGCGCTGGTCCTGGACGCTGATGGTGTCGGCCGCGTCGATGAGGACGACGGCGACCTCGGCCTTCTCGACGGCCGCGGCGGTGCGCAGCGAGGCGTAGTAGTCGGCGCCCTGCTGGAGGTGCACGCGCTTGCGGATGCCCGCGGTGTCGACGAACTTCCAGGTCTTGCCGCCGAGTTCGATCATCTCGTCGACCGGGTCGCGGGTGGTGCCTGCGAGCTCGTTGACGACCACGCGCTCTTCCCTCGCGACCTTGTTGAGCAGCGAGGACTTGCCGACGTTCGGGCGGCCGATGAGCGCGATACGGCGGGGGCCGCCGACCGCGGTGCCGAAGGTCTGAGCCGGGGCCTCGGGCAGCGCCTCCAGGACGGCGTCCAGCATGTCGCCGGTGCCGCGGCCGTGCAGCGCGGAGACAGGGTGCGGCTCGCCGAGGCCGAGCGACCACAGCATCGCCGCGTCGGCCTCGCCACTCGGGCCGTCGACCTTGTTGGCGCAGAGCACGACGGGCTTGCCCGCCTTGCGCAGCAACCGTACGACAGCCTCGTCGGTGTCCGTGGCGCCGACCGTCGAGTCGACGACGAAGACGACCGCGTCGGCCGCGTCGATCGCGTACTCGGCCTGCGCGGCGACGGATGCGTCGATGCCGAGGACGTCCTGCTCCCAGCCGCCGGTGTCGACGACCTTGAAGCGGCGGCCCGCCCACTCCGCCTCGTACGTCACACGGTCCCGCGTGACGCCCGGCTTGTCCTCGACGACCGCCTCACGGCGGCCGATGATGCGGTTCACCAGGGTCGACTTGCCGACATTCGGGCGGCCGATGACGGCCAGGACCGGCAGCGGGCCATGACCGGCCGCCTCGATCGCGCCCTCGACATCCTCGATGTCGAAGCCCTCTTCCGCGGCGAGCTCCATGAACTCCGCGTACTCGGCGTCGCCAAGCGCCCCGTGCTCGTGCTCCGCCGAGCCCTCGGGCTGGATCTGGTCGTTCATGAAGTCCGTACCTCGTCGTTCATCGTGGTGATCGGTGGAGTCACCGGGTGATCGACTGCTCGATTCCCCGGGCTGATCCACTACTCAAGTGTCGCCCGGCGTCCGGTCAGACGCCTGGCGTTTTCCAAGTGGGCTGTGAGCTGTCCCTGGATGCGCACAGTCGCCTCGTCGAGCGCCTTGCGCGTACGCCGCCCGCTGCCGTCGCCCGCCTCGAACGGGTCGCCGAAGACGACGTCGACGCGACTGCGCAGCGGCGGCAGCCCTCGTATCAACCGTCCGCGCCGCTCGTCGCTTCCCAGCACCGCGACCGGCACGATCGGCGCTCCGCTGCGCACCGCGAAGTACGCCAGGCCGGCGCGGAGCGAGGCGAAGTCACCGTCGCCCCGGGTGCCCTCCGGGAAGATGCCGAGGACGCCGCCGGACTCCAGGACTCCGAGGGCCTGGGTGATCGCGGTGCGGTCGGCGCTCGTGCGGTCCACCTTCAGCTGGCCGATTCCGCGCAGGAACGGGTCGAGCGGGCCGACGAACGCCTCTTTCTTGATCAGGAAGTGCGTGGGCCGGGGCGCGACGCCCATGACCATCGGCCCGTCGATGTTGTGGGAGTGGTTCACGGCCAGGATCGCCGGGCCGGTCGCGGGGACCTTCCAGGCGCCCAGGACGCGCGGCTTCCACAGGCCGTACATGAGTCCGACGCCGATGCGGCGCCCGACCTCGGCGCCCTGCCGGGACGGCGTCCCGCTCACCGCGGTGGTCACTTCCCGGCCCGCTTCTCCTCGACGAGGGTGACGACGCACTCGATGACCTGCTGCAGCGTGAGGTCGGAGGTGTCCACCTCGATCGCGTCGTCGGACTTGGCGAGCGGCGAGGTCTTGCGGCTGGAGTCGGCCGCGTCCCGCTTGATCAGCGCCGCCTTGGTGGCGGCGAGGTCGGCGGACTCCTTGCCCTTGAGCTCGCCGTTGCGGCGGGCGGCACGTGCCTCGGCGGAGGCGGTGAGGAAGACCTTGAGGTCCGCGTCGGGCAGCACGGTCGTGCCGATGTCGCGGCCCTCCACGACGATGCCGTTCTCGGCCGCTGCGGCGATGGACCGCTGCAGCTCGGTGATGCGGGCGCGGACCTCCGGAACCGCGCTGACCGCGCTCACCTTGGAGGTGACCTCCTGGGTGCGGATCGGGCCGGCGACGTCGGTGCCGTCGACGGAGATCGACGGCGCGGACGGATCCGTACCCGAGATGATCTCGGGCTTGCCGGCCGCGGCGGCTATCGCGCCGGGGTCGGTGATGTCGATCCCGTTGTTCACCATCCACCAGGTGATCGCCCGGTACTGGGCGCCGGTGTCCAGATAGCTGAGGCCGAGCTGCGCGGCGACGGCTTTGGACGTGCTCGACTTGCCCGTGCCGGAGGGCCCGTCGATGGCGACGATCACGGCCTGGGCAGTCCGGGCGGCGGTTTCCACGGCGAAGGACACCTTCCTGGTACGGGGTGGTGGGCAGGCACGGGACACGACCGCGCCCCGCACAAGGTTACTGGCTCCCCGGACCCCGTATTACGGACCGCCCTGGGAGCCCGGTCACCCCTGCGGGGCGGGCCACCGCTGTGGGCAATCGTGCCGCTGGGGCGATGGGGGTCCCCCCTGCTCGAGCGAAGCCGAGAGCTTGGGGGAGGGTGGGCACAGCGGCACCCCTCTGCGTCGGCAACGCCACGGCCGCAGGCCGCCAGGCCGCCAGGGGCGAGCCGCTACTGGCGGATCGCCCAGCCCCTTTCCCGCAGCGCAGCGGTCAGCACCGGCGCCGCCTTCGGCTCCACCATCAGCTCCACCAGTCCCGCCTGCTGGCCCGTCGCGTGCTCGATCCGCACGTCCTCGATGTTGACCCCGGCCATCCCCGCGTCCGCGAAGATCCGGGCCAGCTGCCCCGGCTGGTCGTTGATGAGGACGACGACGCTCTCGTACTGGGCCGGGGCGGCGCCGTGCTTGCCGGGGACGCGGATCTGGCCGCTGTTGCCGCGGCGCAGCATGCCCTGGATGCCCGTGACGCCCTCGCGGCGCTTGGCCTCGTCCGAGGACTGGAGCGCGCGCAGCGCCTGCACCGTCTCGTCGAGATCGGTGGCGACGTCCGCGAGCAGGTCGGCGACCGGCCCGGGGTTCGCGGAAAGGATGTCGATCCACATCCGGGGGTCGGAGGCGGCGATGCGCGTGACGTCGCGGATTCCCTGGCCGCACAGGCGTACCGCGGTCTCCTCGGCGTGCTCCAGGCGGGCCGCGACCATGCTGGACACGAGATGGGGCATGTGCGAGACGAGCGCAACAGCGCGGTCGTGGGAGTCGGCGTCCATCACCACCGGGACGGCGCGGCAGAGCGCGACCAGCTCCAGAGCGAGGTTGAGCACCTCGGTGTCCGTCTCGCGGGTCGGCGTGAGGACCCACGGGCGCCCCTCGAAGAGGTCCCCGGTGGCGGCGAGCGGCCCGGACTTCTCCCGACCGGACATGGGGTGCGTACCGATGTACGCGGACAGGTCCAGGCCCAGCGCCTCCAGGTCGCGGCGCGGGCCGCCCTTGACGCTGGCCACGTCGAGGTAGCCGCGGGCCGCGCCCCTGCGCATCGCGTCGGCGAGCGTCGCGGCGACGTGCGCGGGCGGTACGGCCACGATCGCGAGGTCGACGGGGCCCTCGGGCGCATCGTCCGTGCCGGCGCCCAGCGCGGCGGCGGTGTGGGCCTGCTCCGGGTCGTGGTCGGCGAGGTGGACGGTGACGCCGCGGCCCGAGAGCGCGAGGGCGGCGGAGGTGCCGATCAGGCCGGTTCCGATGACGAGGGCGGTTCTCACTGGGCGATGTCCTTGCGGAGTGCGGCCGCGGCGCCGAGGTAGACGTGCGCGATCTCGGACCGGGGCTTGTCGGACTCGATGTGTGCGAGGACACGGACGACGCGGGGCATGGCCCCGTCGATGTCGAGCTCCTGCGCGCAGATCAGCGGCACGTCCACGATGCCCAGCTTGCGGGCGGCGGCCGCCGGGAAGTCGCTGTGCAGATCCGGGGTGGCCGTGAACCAGACGCTGATCAGGTCGTCGGCGGTCAGTTCGTTCCGCTCCAGGATGGCGGTGAGCAGCTCGCTGACCTGCTCGTCCATGTGGCCGGCCTCGTCCCGCTCGAGTTGGACGGCGCCCCGGACCGCTCGTACCGCCACGGTGTTGCTCCTTGTTCGCGTACGTACTGCATGCCTGCTGCATGCGTCTGCATGCTGGTGCCGCCAGCCTAGTCAGCACCGCACGCGCGCGTGCGCGGCGCCCGCGTGCCGAGACGGGTGCCGCGCGAATGATCACCCTGGAAGGAAAATCCGATCCGCCTCGCACAGCCGCGCGCGTACGCTCCCCGCATGCTCCCCGAGGACCTCGTACGCCATCACACGGTCTACGCCTGTGTGATGGGTTCGCGCGCCTTCGGGCTCGCCACGGACGGCAGCGACACCGACCGCCGTGGCGTCTTCCTGGCACCGACGCGGCTGTTCTGGCGTTTCGAGAAGCCGCCGACCCATGTCGACGGCCCCGCGGAGGAACAGTTCTCGTGGGAGCTGGAGCGCTTCTGCGAGCTGGCGCTGCGCGCCAATCCCAACATCCTGGAGTGCCTGCACTCCCCGCTCGTCGAGTACGTGGACGAGACCGGCCGCGAGCTCCTGGCCCTACGCGGCGCGTTCCTGTCCCGCCGGGCTCATGAGACATTCACCGGTTATGCGGTCGCCCAGCGCAGGAAGCTGGAGGCGGACATACGACAGCACGGCGCGCCCCGCTGGAAGCACGCCATGCATCTCCTCCGGCTGCTGACGAGCTGCCGCGACCTCCTCCGCACGGGCGAGCTGACGATCGATGTCGGCGACGAGCGCGAGCCGCTGCTCGCGGTGAAGCGCGGCGAGGTCCCCTGGCCGCGGGTCGAGTCCAGCATGGCCCGCCTGGCGTCCGAGGCGGACGAGGCGGCCGCCCGCAGCCCGCTCCCGCCTGAGCCGGACCGGGCACGTGTCGAGGACTTCCTGATACGCGTGCGCCGCACTTCAGCACTCCGGTCGGACCCGGGCGACGAGTTCGTGCAGGGCGTGGGGCGCCATCGGGGTGTCCCACAGCGCTAACGGACATCAGGCATCCCAGAGCGCCCCCAGCGTCACCAACTCGCTCCGGTACTCGATCCGGTCCGCCCACTCCCGGGGCCAGGCGTCGGCGCCCAGATGCGCGCCCGCGAACGCCCCCGCCAGGCAGGCGATCGAGTCCGAGTCGCCGGACGTGCAGGCGGCCCGGCGCAGGGCGGTGACCGGCTCGTCGACGAAGAGCAGGAAGCACAGCAGGCCGGTGGCGAGCGCCTCTTCGGCGATCCAGCCCTCGCCGGTGGCCAGGCACGGGTCGGTCTCGGGCGAGGCGGTACGCAGGGCGTGCTGCAGACGCTCCAGGGCCGCCAGGCACTCGTCCCAGCCGCGCGCGATGAAGTGCTCGGGGCTCGGGTCCTGGCTCCGGGTCCACAGCCCGCCGAGCCAGCGCTCGTGGTAGCGGGTGCGGTTCTCGTACGCGTACGAACGCAGCAGCCCGACCAGGCCCGTCGGCTCGGCGCCCTGAGCCAGCAGCCGCACGGCGTGCGCGGTGAGGTCGGACGCGGCGAGCGCGGTGGGGTGGCCGTGGGTGAGAGCCGACTGCAACTGGGCGGCGCCCGCGCGCTGTTCGTCGCTGAGCCCCGGTATGAGCCCGATGGGCGCGACCCGCATGTTGGCGCCGCAGCCCTTGGAGTGGATCTGGCTCGCCTCTTGCCAGATACGGTCGTCCGCCCCCAGCAGGCCGCAGGCGACCAGGCACGTGTTGCCCGGGGCGCGGTTGTTCTCCGGCGACCGGTACCAGTCCACGAATTCCTCGCGCACCGGCCGCTCCATCCGCTGCGGAGCGAGCGGGCCGCGGTCCATGGCGGTGCGCAGGCCGCGCCCGAGGGCCAGCGTCATCTGGGTGTCGTCGGTGACGATCGCGGGCTTCGGGAGTTCCATCCCACGCCACGGGCCGCACTTGGCGAGGATCGACGGTACGTCGTTGAACTCCGTCGGGAAGCCGAGCGCGTCCCCGAGGGCGAGCCCGATGAGGGAGCCGGTGGCGGCGCGCTTCATGCCGGTCCTCCGTACCGAGGGCGTGGCTGAGGTCATGACGGTCGTCCTTCCGGTCGCAGCAGCGGTGGGTGCAGCGTGGTGGCGGTGCCGGCGCGGTAGAGGGCGGCGGGTTTGCCGCGGCCTCCGGTCAGCCGTGCGGCACCGGGGACCGGCTCCACGAAGCCGGGTGTGGCAAGGACCTTGCGCCGGAAGTTGGGCCGGTCGAGCGCGGTGCCCCAGACCGTCTCGTAGATCTGCTGCAACTCGCCGAGTGTGAACTCGGGCGGGCAGAACGACGTGGCGAGGCAGGTGTACTCGAGCTTGGCGCCGACGCGCTCGCGGGCGTCGGCGAGGATCCGGTCGTGGTCGAAGGCGAGTGGCCCCGCGCCGCCGTAGGGCAGCCACCGGGCCTGTGCCGCGTCGCCGCCGCCGCGCGGCTCCGGCACGTCGGGCACGAGCGCGGTGTATGCGACGGAGACGACGCGCATCCGGGGGTCGCGGTCGGGCTCGCTGTACGTACGCAGCTGCTCCAGGTGGAGCCCGGACGCGTCCGCGAGCCCGGTCTCCTCGGCGAGCTCGCGCCGGGCGGCCGTCTCTGCGGCCTCATGGGGCAGGACGAAGCCGCCGGGCAGCGCCCACCGGCCCGCGTACGGCGCCTGCCCGCGCTCGACGAGCAGCACTTGGAGCTCACCCGCGCAGACGGTGAGCACGGCGAGGTCGACGGTGACGGCGAAGGGCTCGAAGGCGTGTTTGTCGTAGCCCCGCATCACCCGCCCACCCCTTTAATAGTCGTAACGACTATAAACAGCGGGGTGTGCAGGCACAAGAAGGCGGCTGGCTCCCGTCGCTACGGGAACCAGCCGCCACATGACCGAACGTGGAGGATCTACAGGTCGACTTCCTTCATCAGCATGCCGACCTCGGTGTTCGACAGGCGCCGCAGCCAGCCCGACTTCTGGTCGCCCAGCGTGATGGGCCCGAAGGACACGCGGACGAGCTTGTCGACGGGGAAGCCCGCCTCGGCGAGCATGCGGCGCACGATGTGCTTGCGGCCCTCGTGGAGGGTCACCTCGACCAGGTAGTTCTTGCCGGTCTGCTCGACGACGCGGAAGTGGTCCGCGCGCGCGTACCCGTCCTCCAGCTGGATGCCGTCCTTGAGCTGCTTGCCCAGGTCACGCGGGATCGGACCCACGATGTGCGCGAGGTAGGTCTTCTTCACGCCGTACTTCGGGTGCGTGAGGCGGTGGGCCAGCTCGCCGTGGTTGGTGAGCAGGATGACGCCCTCGGTCTCCGTGTCGAGCCGCCCGACGTGGAAGAGGCGCGTCTCGCGGTTCGTGACGTAGTCCCCGAGGCACTGGCGGCCCTCCGGGTCCTCCATCGTCGACACGACGCCGGCCGGCTTGTTGAGGGAGAAGAACTGGTACGACTGCGTGGCCACGGTCAGCCCGTCGACCTTGATCTCATCGTTCTCCGGGTCGACGCGCAGGCCCTGCTCGAGGACGATCTCGCCGTTGACCTCGACGCGCGCCTGCTCGATCAGCTCCTCGCACGCGCGCCGCGAACCGTAGCCCGCCCGCGCGAGGACCTTCTGAAGCCGCTCGCCCTCCTGCTCGGCGCCCGGGAAGGTCTTGGGCAGCTTGATGTCCTTCTTGCCCGCGTACCGCTCGCGGTTCCGCTCCTCGGCACGGGCCTCGTACTCGCGGGAGCGCGCCGGAGCCGTACGGCCGCCGCGCTGCGGCTGCCCCTGCTTGGGGCCGCCCTTGGCGCCTCCGCGGGCCGCCGCGCCCCGGCCCTTCTTGGGCCCGTCGCCGCCCGCGCCGCCGGAACCCCCCACGTCGTAGCGGCGCTCCTCGGGACGGGGGCGGCCCGCGCGCTTCTGCTTGTCGTCGCGCTCGTTACCGGCCCCCCGGTAGTTACCGCGTCCGCTGCTGTTCCTGCCGCTGCTTCGCATCAAAGTTCCGTCGTCGTCGTGTCGCGTGCGTCTGAATCCGGATCCGGTGCATCCGGATCGAATGACGGAACCCCTTCCTGCGTCTCGGCCTCGATCGCCTCCGCCTCCGGGAGGAAGGGCGCGAGCTCCGGGAGCTCGTCCAGGCCGCGCAGGCCCATCCGCTCCAGAAAGTAGTTCGTCGTCCTGTACAGGATCGCACCTGTTTCGGGTTCCGCGCCCGCCTCCTCCACGAGACCGCGCTGGAGCAGGGTCCGCATCACACCGTCACAGTTCACTCCGCGCACCGCGGAGACCCGGGAACGGCTGACCGGCTGGCGGTACGCGACGACGGCGAGCGTCTCCAGCGCGGCCTGCGTGAGGCGCGCCTGCTGGCCATCCAGGACGAAGCCCTCGACGGCCGCGGCGTACTCGGGGCGCGTGTAGAAACGCCAGCCGCCGGCCACGAGCCGCAGCTCGAAGCCGCGTCCCTGCACGGTGTACTCGTCGGCCAGCTCGCGCAGTGCGTCGGCGACCGCCCGCCGGGGCCGCTCCAGGATCTTGGCCAGGTGCTCCTCGGTCGCGGGCTCGTCGACGACCATGAGGACGGCCTCGAGGGCGGGCTTGAGGTCGAGATCCGCGACGGTGCGCAGGCCGGCCGGGCTCTCGGTCGTCTCCTCGATCACGCCTTCTCCTCCTTGGCTTCCGCGTCTCCGGCTTCCCGGCCCTTGGCTTCCGCGTCCTTGGCTTCCGCGTCCTTGGGTTCCTCGGGTGGTCGGTCGAACTCGTCCGTCACCCTCGGCTGCTCGTCGCCGTCCCCACCGGTCCAGCGCACCAGCAGCTCGCCGAGGGCGGTCTCCTGTTCCAGCGCCACGGCCTTCTCCCGGTACAGCTCCAGCAGGGCCAGAAAGCGGGCGACGACGGTGAGCGTGTCGTCGGTGTCCTCCACGAGGGTGCGGAAGCTGGCCTCGCCGAGCTCCCGCAGCCGCGCCACGACGATCCCGGCCTGCTCCTGCACGCTCACCAGCGGGGCGTGGATGTGGTCGACGTACACCTGCGGCTTGGGCTTGGGCTGCATCGCCTTCACGGCGAGCTTGGCGAAGCCCTCGGCGCCGATGCTGATGACGACGTCGGGCAGCAGCTCGGCGTGGTGCGGCTCGAGACCGACGGTACGCGGGTAGCGCCGCGCCTCGTCGTCGAGGCGCCCGCTGAAGATGTCCGCGATCCGTTTGTACGCGCGGTACTGCAGCAGCCGCGCGAACAGCAGGTCACGTGCCTCGAGCAGCGCGAGATCGGCCTCGTCCTCGACCTCCGCGGTGGGCAGCAGCCGCGCCGCCTTCAGATCGAGCAGCGTGGCCGCAACGACGAGGAACTCGGTCGTCTGGTCGAGATCCCAGTCCGGCCCCATGGCCCGGATGTGCGCCATGAACTCATCGGTCACCTTGGACAACGCGACCTCGGTGACATCGAGCTTGTGCTTGGCGATCAACTGCAGAAGCAGATCAAAGGGCCCCTCAAAGTTCGCCAGCCGAACTTTGAACTTCCCGTCCGACGGCTCGTTGGCGGGCGCCGCCACAGGGTTGTGGGCAGGCGTTCCGCTGGGCGATGGGGGTCCCCCCTGCTCGAGCGAGGCCGAGAGCTTGGGAGAGGGTGGGCACACCCCCCCACGGTCCGCACCGGACCCAGCAACCTCAGCTACAGCCGGACCCTCCGCCGAAGGCGGCGCAGCCTCCGCAGGAGGAGCAGCACCCTCCGCAGGAGGAGCAGCACCCTCCGCAGATGGCGCCAACGGCGCCTCGCCCGGCGCCGCCCCCGGCCCCCGCCCCAACGCCCGCCTACGGGCAGCCCGAGGCGACGGAACAGAGTCGTCAGAGGTCGGCGGCATCACGGTCCAGGGCAGAGAGTACGCAGCGTACGAAGGAAGCGCGGGCCAAGGCCCGCGTACGAACTCGCAGGCTACCGCCTACCCCCTACCGCCCCCGAAGCCGCCGCACAAGAATGCTGGCGTCCCCACGCGACTCAAGATCCGCGAGGACGACCGCGACAGCCTCCCGCACGATCCGCCCGCGATCCACCGCAAGACCATGCTCCCCGCGCAGCACCAGCCGCGCATGCTCGAGGTCCATCAGCTCCTCGGCGGAGACGTACACCGTGATCTTCTCGTCGTGGCGCTCGCGCCCACTGGGCCTGCGCGCCGCGGCCCGGCCGCGCCGCCGAGCTGCCGCAGACCCGGAGGACGCCCCGGATCCGGCAGATGCACCCGCCGCCGCCCCGGCAGCCCCCGGACCCGCAGAGGAGGACCCCTCCTTCAGCGCCCGGCGGCGCCCCGCCGCCCTCTCGCCCTCCGCCGCAGCCGACCGGCTGCGGGACTCGCCCGCCTCGGACTCGATGTCCGCGGCGGCGTGCTCGGCGCTCTCGCGGTCGTCGCCGCCCAGCGCTGCCGCACCCGCCGACTGCGACTGCGCGTCCTCCGCGGCGACGGCGTCGCTCTCGCCCGCCGGACCAGGCACCCTGGCCTCGCCGTTGACCGGTCGCCTCGGGGTGGACGCCTGGAGCGCCGTTCCCCCGGTCGTACGGAACAGTTCGTCGGCCCCCGGCAGACTCACTCGGCGTGACACCGGGCGAGCACCTCCCTGGCGAGCTGGCGATAGGCGGCGGCACCGACGGAGTTGGAGGCGTACGTGGTGATCGGCTCACCGGCGACCGTGGTCTCCGGGAAGCGGACCGTGCGTCCGATGACCGTGTGGTACACGTGATCGTCGAAGGCCTCGACCACGCGGGCCAGGACCTCACGGCTGTGCACGGTCCGGGAGTCGTACATCGTGGCGAGGATGCCGTCGAGCTCGAGCTCCGGGTTGAGCCGCTCCTGGACCTTCTCGATGGTCTCGGTGAGCAGCGCGACACCGCGCAGCGCGAAGAACTCGCACTCGAGCGGCACGATCACCTTGTGGGCCGCGGTCAGGGCGTTGACGGTCAGCAGGCCGAGCGAGGGCTGGCAGTCGATCACGATGTAGTCGTAGTCGGCCATGAGCGGCTTCAGGGCGCGCTGGAGCGTCGACTCGCGCGCGACCTCGCTCACCAGCTGCACCTCGGCGGCCGAGAGGTCGATGTTGCTGGGCAGCAGGTCCATGTTCGGGACCGCTGTCTTCAGCAGGACCTCGTCCGCGGACATCCCCCGCTCCATGAGCAGGTTGTAGACCGTGAGGTCGAGCTCCATCGGGTTCACGCCGAGGCCCACGGAGAGTGCGCCCTGCGGGTCGAAGTCGACGAGCAGCACCCGGCGTCCGTATTCGGCGAGCGCGGCGCCCAGGTTGATGGTCGACGTCGTCTTGCCGACGCCGCCCTTCTGGTTGCACATCGCGATGATCTTCGCGGGACCGTGATCGGTCAGCGGGCCCGGGATCGGGAAGTAGGGCAGGGGGCGGCCGGTCGGGCCGATGCGCTCGCGGCGCTGGCGAGCGGCATCGGGCGCGAGCGTGGCCGCGTACTCGGGATCGGGCTCGTATTCGGCGTCCGGGTCGTAGAAGTGCCCGTCGGGCAGTTCGTCGTAGTCGGCGAAGTGGTTGTGGACCTCGCCGCTTCCGTTGCCGGCCATGGCGTTCACGTGATGGCCATCCATGCTCTGGTGTGCTGTCTGAGTCATCCGGGGACTCTGGTGGGCTGCGAAGGTACGGACAGCGACGGAGCCGACAGCCTCGAGCCCCGTGGGCCCTTGGCCCTGCGCAGGCATTCCTGGTTGACCACCCCCGGGAGAAAATGTCGACTCATTCACAAGTCGTCTTACCTCCTTGGTGACCAGGAAACTTCTAGATAGGTCAGCGTGGCACCATGCCGACGGTTGGCGACTCTATGGCGTGTCACCGGTCCGCAGCAACACAATCCACCGGACCCGGCACGATGTGTCGGCAACCGAACACCCCTCTGTCAAGGGCGTACAGCAGCCATTGGCCGCGTTTCCCGGGTGTACGAATCGGTTGAACCGCTACGTTCGAGGCAAGTTGAGCGAGTCTCGCAAAGTGAGCCGACACACATCCGGCCGGACCTTGTCGGGCAAGGTCCGGCCGGGTGAGCGGTGTTGACGTACGCCGTTGACGGTCAGCCGAGCAGGGACTCGAGTTCGACGTGGTCCAGGCCGTGCGCCTCGGCCACCTCGCGGTAAACCACCTTGCCGTCATGCGTGTTGAGGCCCTTGGCCAGCGCCGCGTCGCGGCGCAGGGCCTCGGCCCAGCCGCGGTTCGCGACCTCCACGATGTACGGCAGCGTGGCATTCGTCAGCGCGTACGTCGAGGTGTTCGGGACGGCGCCGGGCATGTTGGCGACGCAGTAGAAGACCGAGTTGTGCACCCGGAAGGTCGGCTCGGCGTGCGTGGTCGGACGCGAGTCCTCGAAGCAGCCACCCTGATCGATCGCGATGTCGACAAGGACACTTCCCGGCTTCATCCGCGAGACGAGCTCGTTGGTGACCAACTTCGGGGCCTTGGCGCCCGGGATGAGCACGGCACCGATGACCAGGTCGGCGTCGAGGCACGCCTTCTCGAGCTCGAAGGCGTTGGAGACGACAGTCTGGATCTTCGTACCGAAGATCTTGTCGGCCTCCTTGAGCTTGTTGATGTCCTTGTCGAGCAGGGTCACGTGGAAGCCCATGCCGATGGCGATCTGCGCGGCGTTCCAGCCGGAGACACCGCCGCCGATGACGACGGCCTTCGCGGCCGGCACACCGGGGACGCCGCCCGGCAGCACACCGCGGCCGCCGTTCGCGGCCATCAGGTGGTACGCGCCGACCTGCGGGGCCAGGCGCCCGGCGACCTCGGACATCGGGGCGAGCAGCGGCAGCGCCCGGCTGGGCAGCTCGACGGTCTCGTACGCGATCGCGGTGGTGCCCGACTCGAGGAGTGCGTCGGTGCACTCCTTGGACGCGGCCAGATGCAGGTAGGTGAAGAGCGTCTGGTCCTTGCGGAGGCGGTGGTACTCCTCCGCGATGGGCTCCTTGACCTTGAGCAGCAGGTCGGCGGCGGCCCAGACCTGGTCTGCGGTCTCCAGGATCTGCGCCCCGGCCGCCACGTACTCGTCGTCCGGGATCGAGGAGCCGACACCGGCGTTCCGCTCAACGACGACCTGGTGGCCGTTGCGCACGAGCTCATGCACGCCGGCCGGAGTGATGGCGACGCGGAACTCGTTGTTCTTGACCTCGCGGGGGATGCCGACCTTCATCGTCGATCACGGTCCTTGGCTCAGGGATTTTTCTGGCAATGCAACACATACCCGGATGCACAGGGGTGCATCGGGAGGCACCGCAAAAGTACGCGGCAGAGCCAGTCTAATGAAGGATTTCCGGCTGTCTAGCCTTTCAATGCATCCGTCTCTCGCAGATGTACTACGGATTTCGTAGGCGTTAGAGGTCTGTGCCATTGATGCCCAGGCCTGCCGGGCTCTCAGCCCGTCGTCCTGCAGGCCTCCTGCTCCGCGTCCTGCGGCTCCTCCGCGCCCGCCGAAGCGTCCACGTCGGCCGAGGCGTCCGCGCCTGCCGGGCCCTCCGTGCCTGCCGGGCCGTCCGCGCCTGCCAGGCCCTGCTCGTCGGCCCGCTCCGCCGGCTCCGGCCCTTCGCCGTCTCGCC
Source organism: Streptomyces sp. NPDC002896 (assembly GCF_040295225.1). Classification (NCBI taxonomy): domain Bacteria; kingdom Bacillati; phylum Actinomycetota; class Actinomycetes; order Kitasatosporales; family Streptomycetaceae; genus Streptomyces; species Streptomyces sp. NPDC002896. The sequence continues at coordinate 517,713 of NZ_JBEOVA010000003.1, forward strand.
GGACCTCGTGGCGCTCCGGCCCTTCGTGACGCTCGAGACGCTCCCGGCGCTCCGGCCCCTCACGCCGCTCCCGGCCGCTCCCCTGGAGGTCCGGCCCCAGCATCCGTTCGGCCACACCGCGGTGCAGCCGCGCCGCGGCGGGATCCCCGAGGCGTTCCAGCGTGTCGGCGAGGCGGAGCTGCAGCGCGCCCTGCAGCCGCAGGTCACGTGCGTGCCGCGCCCGCTCCACGGCCTCCTGGCAGGTACGCAGCGACTCCTCCGGCCGCCCCGCGTACTCCTGCACCCGTGCCATCTCGCTCAACGCCCTGGCCAGGGCGGGCACATCGCCCGCCCTGCGGTACGCGGCGACCGCCGACCGCCAGTTGCGCAGCGCCTCGCCGTAGCGGCCCGCGTAGGTGTAGACGGTGCCGATACGGCCGTACAGCCGGGCCGCGTCGCCGCGCTCGCCGTTGGCGAGCCGCTGCGCCAGGGCGCGCCCGTACCAGTCGGCGGCCCGGTGCCAGTCCCCCAGCTCCTGGTGGGCACCGCCTACGGATTCCATCGCGCGGCCGGTCGCATACGGGTCGTTCGCCTGCCGCCCGGCGTCCAGCGCCGCCCGGTAGCGGGCCAGCGCCTGCTGCGTACGGCCTGTCCGGGCGTCGAGGTCCGCGAGGTTCAGCAGCGCCGCGGCCTGCTCGCGGTGGAGGTCACGGCGCTCGGCGACGTCGAGTACGAGCCCGTGGATGCCATACAGCTCGGGGGCGGCCGCCTCAGTGCCGCGGTGTGCGACCAGTGCCCGGACCAGGGCCGCCATGAGCCGGCGGGCGAGGGTGTCCAGTTCGCCGTCGGCGACCGCGAGCCGGGCCGCGGCGAGCAGCGCGGGCTGCCGGACCCGCAGCCACTCGGCGGCGGCCGCGGGGCTCGGGAAGCGCAGGGCGCGGGGCAGCCCGGCGAGCTTCTTGCGGGCGGGTGAGCCGTCCGGTTCGGTGGTGGCGCGGCACGACTGCAGGAGCCGTACGGTCCGCTCCAGCATCCGGGCGCGGGCCAGCTGGACCTCGGCGGGGCGGTCCAGCGACTCGGTCAGGCCGCGCAGCAGCGGCATCAGGCAGCCGGGCACCTCGTACTGCGGCAGCGGCGAGTCGACGGGCCGCAGCAGTCCGAGTGCGGCGAACTCGTCCAGCCGCGCCTGGGCCGTGGAGACCGAGCAGCCCGCGAGCGCCGACGCGGTGTGCGGATCGATGAGGCCGGCGGGGGCGAGTGACAGCAGACGAAGAGTCCGCGCGGCGACCAGCGGGAGCGCCACGTACGCGTGCCGGAAGGCCCGCTCCAGTGCCGGGCCTTCGTCGGTCTCGCTGCGCAGCCATTTGGCCAGGTCGGCCACCGATGCCTGAGGGCGGGCCGCGAGCCAGCCCCCGGCGAGGAGCAGTGCCGCGGGCTGCCCGCCGCACTGCTCGACGAGGGTCTCGGCGGCATGCGGGTCGCAGGTGATGCGTACCGATCCCGTGAACCGGCCGAGGAGTTCGACCGCGGACTTGGTGTCGAGGCCGCCGAGCGTGCAGGGCCGCACGTCGGTGATCCCGGTCAGCGGCCCTCCGGAGACCGCGACGACGAGGCAGTCGGGGTTGTCCGGCAGCAGCGCGTCGACCTGCTCGGCGCTCGCTGCGTCGTCGAGGAGCAGCAGGGCGCGGCGGCCGGCGAAGGCGCCGCGCAGCGCCTCGGTGAGGTCGTCCTCCGCCGCTCCGGGCGGGGCTGGGAGGTCGAGGGCGTCGAGGAGTTCGCGGGCCGTACGCTCGGTAGGCACCGGCGTGCCGCCCGGCTCGGTCAGCCGGGCCCGCAGCACGCCGTCCGGGTAACGGCCGGCGACCTGCCGTACCAGCTCTTCGGCGAGCGCCGAGCGGCCGGAACCGGGCCTTCCGGCGATGAGCAGCACGCGGGCGCGGGGGGCCTTGCGCCCCGCCAGGGTGTCGAGGCCGGTGCGCTCGATGTCCGCGCGGAGTTCCTTCAACTCCCTTGTGCGGCCGAGGAACTGACGGACCTTCGGGGGATCGGAGGGAGTCGCGGGACTCTCCGCAGGAGCGGACCCGGCAGCCGATTGCTGCCCCTCCCCCGGCACTTCCGCGCCGCCGGTGTCCACCGCCTGATCCGCCACGGGCCACGCTCCCGTCAAACTGCGCACACGATCCCGCCGGGAATTTCGGTCGGGGCGTTTCCAGAGGGTAGTTCACGCTCTGCAACGAACCCCTGGGAGCACGACGGGGACGTCCCTCGATCGGATCAGCCGATCGTCGGATCGGCGGCGGGACGGGCTGTTTTCAGCCCGTCCCGCCTTTGAGGACGTGGCGGCGCAGCCGCCGATCAACGGGCAGGCGGCCGCCGTCAGGCGTCGAAGGGCCGTGCCGGCCAAGGCGCCTCGGCCGGGCGCAGGCTGTCCAGGCCGTCGCCGTTCAGTGCCGCGGTGAGCGAAAGGGCGCCCACGACCAGGCAGTTGTTGTGCAGGTCGCCGGCGAGGACGCCGCGTACCAGCTCGTCGAGCGGGACGCGGGCCAGCTCCATGTCGGCCTCCTCGTCCTCGACCTCGAAGCGCTCGCCGTCGGCCTCGGACAGCTCGCGGGCGAGGAAGATACGGACGGCCTCGTCGCAGCCGCCGGGCGTGGTGTAGACGTCGACGAGCACACGCCAGTCCTCGGCCTTGACGTGCGCCTCCTCGTAGAGCTCGCGCTGCGCGGCGTGCAGGGGGTTCTCGCCGGGGACGTCGAGGAGCCCGGCGGGGATCTCCCAGAGCTTCTGCCGCACCGGATGCCGGTACTGGCGCAGGACCACGACACGGTTCTGCTCGTCGAGGGCGAGAACGGCCACGGAGCCGGGGTGGACCTGGTAGTCGCGGCGGACAACCGTTCCGTCGGGCATGACGACGTCGTCGGTGCGGACGGACGTCTTGTTCCCCACGAAGGGGGTGTCCGTCGCCCGGATCTCCCACTCCTCGGCGGTGTCCTTGATCGTCATGTCGACCTGCCCTCCTCAACGCGCACGGCCAAACAGCACGCGCAAACACAGAACAAATACAGAAACCGGGGCACGTCGCCCGAAAGCACGTACCCCGGCAACCGTATCGCCCTTGTGTTACTTCCCGGGCTTGCCCGTCTTGCGGGCAGCCTGCTGCCGCTCGACGGCCGCCTTGACGAGGCCGGCGAAGAGCGGGTGCGGCCGGGTCGGACGGGAGCGCAGCTCGGGGTGCGCCTGGGTCGCGACCAGGTACGGGTGGACGTCGCGCGGGTACTCGACGTACTCCACGAGCTTGCCGTCCGGCGAGGTGCCGGAGAACTGCAGGCCGGCCTTCTTCTCCAGCTCCGCGCGGTAGGCGTTGTTCACCTCGTAGCGGTGGCGGTGGCGCTCCTCGACGTACTCCTTGCCGCCGTACACCTCGCGGACGATCGAGCCCTCGGCGAGCTTCGCCGGGTACATGCCGAGCCGCATGGTGCCGCCCATGTCGCCCTCACCGGCGACGATGTCGAGCTGCTCCGCCATGGTGGAGATCACCGGGTGGCCGGTCGCGGCGTCGAACTCGGTGGAGTTGGCGTCGGGGATGTCCGCGAGATTGCGCGCGGCCTCGATCACGATGCACTGAAGGCCGAGGCAGAGGCCGAGCAGCGGGATCTTGTTCTCGCGGGCGTACCGGATCGCGCCGACCTTGCCGCTCACACCGCGGTCGCCGAAGCCGCCGGGGACGCAGATCGCGTCCACGTCAGAGAGCTGCTCGGCGGCGCCCGCAGGGGTCTTGCAGTCGTCCGAGGTGACCCACTTGATCTTGACGCGGGTCTTGTTGGCGAAGCCGCCCGCGCGCAGCGCCTCGGTGACCGACAGATAAGCGTCGGGCAGGTCGATGTACTTGCCGACGAGCGCGAGCGACACCTCGTGCTCGGGCTTGTGGACGCGGTCGAGCAGGTCGTCCCAGGTCGACCAGTCGACATCGCGGAACGGCAGGTCGAGCTTGCGCACGACGTAGGCGTCCAGGCCCTCGGTGTGCAGCACCTTCGGGATGTCGTAGATCGACTTGGCGTCGACACAGGCCACGACCGCGGTCTCGTCGACGTCGCACATCAGCGAGATCTTGCGCTTGATGGAGGTGGGCACGTCGCGGTCGGCGCGCAGCACGATGGCGTCCGGCTGGATACCGATGTTGCGCAGAGCCGCGACCGAGTGCTGGGTCGGCTTGGTCTTCAGCTCGCCGGACGGGCCGATGTAGGGCAGCAGCGAGATGTGCACGACGAAGACGTTGTCGCGGCCGACCTCGTGGCGGACCTGGCGGACGGTCTCCAGGAACGGCAGCGACTCGATGTCGCCGACCGTGCCGCCGACCTCGGTGATCACGACGTCGACGTCGTCGGTCGCCATACGGCGGATGCGGTGCTTGATCTCGTTGGTGATGTGCGGGATGACCTGCACGGTGTCGCCCAGGTACTCACCGCGCCGCTCCTTGGCGATCACCGTCGAGTAGACCTGGCCGGTGGTGACGTTCGCGGACCCGTCGAGGTCCACGTCCAGGAAGCGCTCGTAGTGACCGATGTCCAGGTCGGTCTCGGCACCGTCGTTGGTGACGAACACCTCACCGTGCTGGAAGGGGTTCATCGTGCCGGGGTCGACGTTGATGTACGGGTCGAGCTTCTGCATCGTGACCCGAAGCCCACGCGCCTTGAGCAGCGCGCCCAGGCTGGAGGCGGTGAGGCCCTTGCCGAGGGAGGAGGCGACGCCCCCGGTGACGAAGATGTGCTTGGTCGTCGAGGGTGACGAGGATCGATTCGGCATGGCCAAGGCGGAACTCCCGTGGTCGCGGTCTGAATTGCGTGCCGGCTTTCTCGGATTCCGGGAGATCGGAATTCCGGGGTGCCGTCGCTGCGGTTCGGGGGTCTCGCAACGCCGGAGAATGCCCACCGGTCCACGGGCTACCAGGGTATCAGCGGCGAGGCGTGACTGCTTCCGGCCACGCTCCGCACACCGCTCGCACACGGTCCGCCACAGACGTCACCCGGCGCCCACTCTTTCGGCTCATTACTGTTGACCGGTGCGGCACGCGGAGACCTACGGTGCGTCGTATCCTGCTCGGACATTCGCTGCCGAGTCGGCCCGGCAAACGGCACCACCCCAGCCCGCCCGGAACAACTGCTCGTCAGTTCCTTCTTGAAGATCGTTCCCCTTCACCGCAGAGCGAGCGCCCCCTGAGGGCGCTGTGGCCGTTTGACTGGAGACGTACGTGGCCGGGCGCATCGAGGACTACGCACTAATCGGAGACATGCAGACCGCTGCCCTGGTCTGCCGGGACGGCACGGTCGACTGGCTGTGCCTGCCCCGCTTCGATTCGCATGCCATCTTCGCGGGCCTGCTCGGCACTGAGGAACACGGCTTCTGGCGGCTCGGACCGGCGGTTCCGGCAGGCGCCGAGCCGCCGACCGCGAACCGCCGCACCTACCGCGGCGACTCCCTGATCCTCGAATCCGAGTGGGACACACCCCGCGGCACGGTCCGTGTGACCGATTTCATGCCCCCTCGTGACGGCGCCCCTCAGCTGATCCGCATCGTCGAGGGCGTCAGCGGCCGGGTCCCGATGCGCTCGGCCCTGCGTATGCGTTTCTCGTACGGGCGCATCACACCGTGGGTGCACAAGATCGGCGAGCGTACGGTCGCCGTCGCCGGCCCCGACTCGGTGTGGTTCGACACCCCGGTGGAGACGTACGGCAAGGACCTCACCACCTACTGCGACTTCACGGTGGCCCCCGGCGAGCGCGTCGCGTTCACCATCTCCTGGCAGCCCTCGCACAAGGAGCCGCCGGCCCTGCCGGAGCCCGAGCAGTCGCTGGAGGCGACCGAGGAGTTCTGGAAGGAGTGGGTGGGGCACTGTACGTACCACGGTCCCTACCGTGAGGCGGTCATCCGCTCCCTGATCACCCTGAAGGCCCTGACGTACGCCCCGACCGGCGGCATCGTCGCGGCGCCGACGACCTCCCTGCCCGAGCACATCGGTGGCGTCCGCAACTGGGACTACCGCTACACCTGGCTGCGCGACGCGGCGATCACTCTCTCCTCGCTGCTGCGCACCGGCTACCGCGAGGAGGCGCGCGCCTGGCGCGAGTGGCTGCTGCGCGCGGTCGCAGGCGACCCCGAGAACCTGCAGATCATGTACGGCATCGCGGGCGAGCGCGAACTGGGCGAGGCTGAGCTGGACTGGCTGCCGGGATACGAGAAGTCCACCCCGGTCCGGGTCGGCAACGGCGCCGCGAACCAGTTGCAGCTCGACGTCTACGGCGAGGTCACCGAGGCCCTGCACCTGGCCCATATGACGGGCCTGTCCCGCAACGACTACGCGTCCCTGCTCCAGCTCAAGCTGATCCACTACCTCGAGGACCACTGGGACGAGCCGGACGAGGGCATCTGGGAGGTGCGCGGCCCGCGCCGCCACTTCGTGCACTCCAAGGTGATGGCGTGGGTCGCCGTCGACCGCACGATCAAGCTCATCGAGTCCGGCGATGTGGACGGGCCGGTGGACAAGTGGCGCGAGCTGCGCGACGACATCCACCGCGACGTCTGCGAGAAGGGCTACGACAAGGAGCGCAACACCTTCACCCAGTCCTACGGCTCGCAGGAGCTCGACGCCTCGCTCCTGCTGATCCCGCAGATGGGCTTCCTGCCTCCCGACGACAAGCGGGTCATCGGCACCATCGAGGCAATCCAGCGCGAGCTGTCGACGCCCGACGGTTTCATCCTGCGCTACCCCACCGCGGGCGACGACGCGGGCGTGGACGGCCTGGCGGGCGACGAGGGCGCCTTCCTCGCCTGCTCCTTCTGGATGGCGGACGACCTGGCGATGATCGGCCGCGTGGACGAGGCCCGCCGTCTCTTCGAGAAGCTGCTGTCCCTGCGGAACGACCTGGGCCTGCTGGCGGAGGAGTGGGACCCGAAGCTGCAGCGGCAGGTGGGGAACTTCCCGCAGGCGTTCAGCCATGTGCCTTTGATCGACACGGCGCTGCGGCTTACGGCTTCCGGAGCTTACGGGGGCTGAGGTCCCGGCGTCGCGCACGGCGGCTGGGGGCGCCCGTGCGGCGCCCCGCAGCCTGCCGTTCCGTTTCAGCCCGGCGGTTCTGTCAGAGCCTTGAAAGCCGGCCGGAGCAGGTCGGCGATGCGGTTGGCCGAGGCGTCGCGGAGGGCGTCGAGGCCTAGGAGCTGGTGGCCGATGGTGACGCCCACCATGGTGATGACGACTAGTGCGGCACGCAGTTCCGGGTCGTCGGCTGCAGGCAGGGCCGCACTGATGCTGTCGATCTGCCGGCCGAGGGTGACGCGGGCGTGTTCGCCCGCGGCGGGGTCGGTGAGCATGGAGCGCATCATCGCCAGCGTGCCGTCGGGAAGGCCGCCCAGCTTCAGGCCGAGCGTGGTGAGCAGCTGATCGACGAGCGCGTCGGTGTCGGCGGTCTCCGGCACCGACGACGCCCACCGCCCGCACCCCTCGTGAGGCGCTGTCCCGCTACCACCAGGCCATGCTCGACAAGTCGGCGGACGATCTGGCCGATCTGTACGCCGTGGACGCGGTGCATGAGTTCCCGTTCGCCTCTCCCGGCTTTCCCCCGCGCTACGAGGGGCGCGAGGAGGTGCGCGCCGGATATCGGGCAGCCTGGGGCGCCAGCCCCGTCCAGGTGATGGAGATCAGGAACGTCAGTGCCTGCGAGACCACCGACCCCGAAGTGATCATCGCTGAGCACGTCGTGGTGGGCGCACTGCCGGCCACCGGCGACACCTTCACCGTCCCTGGACTGCTCATCCTCCACGTCCGTGACGGACTGATCACGCGGGTCCGCGACTACATGGACGGCTTCCAGGTCGCCAGGGCCAGAGGCTGATCCGGAGGCGCGGGGGCGCGTGCGACGACCGAAGACCCCGTGAGAAGGCGGCGCCGAACGAGGGGGAGATGTCGCTGGAACACAGGCCCGGGTAACGTCCGGACAATGGAGACGCAGGGCGGTATCACCGTGCAGCGGGCACTCGAGCTGCCGGGGCTGCGCAGCGGGCTTCCGGAGGTCCTCGCCGGCGCCGACCGGCTGCAGCGCACCGTCCGCTGGGTGCACGCGGGCGAGGCACCCAACATCGCCTCGCTGCTCAAGGGCGGCGAGCTGCTGCTGACGACGGGGCTCGGGCTCGGCAGCCGCCCCGCCGAACAGCGCGCCTTCGTACGCGGCCTCGCCGAGCGTGGTATCGCGGCACTCGTCGTCGAACTCGGGCCGCGCTTCCCACGCCTGCCCGCGGCCATGGTCGAGACCGCGCGGACGGTCGGTCTGCCCTTGGTACAGCTGCACCGCGAGGTGCCGTTCGTGGCGGTCACGGAGGAGGTGCACACCGAGATCGTCAACGGCCACTACGCGCTGCTGCAGCGGGCCGAGGAGGTGCACCGGCGATGCACCGAGGCGCTGCTGGGCGGCGGCGGAGTACCCCAGGTGCTGAGCATCCTTGCGGACTTTAGCGGCAACCCGGTGTTCCTCGAGACCCCGGACGGGCAGCTCCTGTACGCCGCCGGGGCCGGGCCCGCGGGGACAGATCCGCTGCAGGTGTGGGACGGGCTGCGGGGCGGCCGGGCGGCTCGTGAGGCCGCCCGGGAGGCGGGGCCGCCGGCCAGTGCCGTGATCGTGGATGTGCCGGGGGGCGGGCCGGGCAGCGGCGGTCTCGGTGCCGCGCCGGGCGGCGCCGGTCTGGGCGGTGGGCCTGGGGGTGGCCCCGGCGGAGGCCAGGGGCCGACCGGCTCGGTGCGGGCCCGGCTGGTGATGCTCGCGGTCGCCAACCCGACCGAGCCCGTACACCGCATGGCCGCGGAGCGGGCGGCGGGCATCCTCGCCGTCGTGCTGATGCAGGCCCGCCAGGAGGAGGAGCTGGCGGCCCGCGGCCGCGGCGACTTCCTCACCGACCTCGCGGAGGGACGCATAGCCGCCGAGGACGCTCCGGCGCAGGCCCGGGTCCTGGGCTTCAAGCCGGGCGAGGCGCCTCTGCTACCGGTCGTGATGCGTTTCCCGGACGGACCCGCCGGTCTCTCACCGGGCGGCGGCTGGGCCGTCCTGGCACGTGCCGTCGCGGAGGAACTGGCGTCGGTGGGCGTGCCGGTGCTGCTGGGCGTACGCCCGGTCGAGGGGCGTGTGCCGCTGCTCCTCGCGCTGCGCTCCGAGTCCGAGCGCACGGCGGTCGCCGACCGGGTCGCGGCGGCGCTGCGGGCCGGCGTGGAACGCGCGGGCATGCAGCGGGCCGGCGGACAGCCGCCGGTCGTGGTGGTCGGCGTGGCGGGCGGCTGGGCGGCGGCGTCGGCGGGGCTGCGGCATGCCGCCGAGACCGCGACGGCGGCGCAGGGCCTGCCCGACCGCCCGTGGTACGACGCGCAGCGCCTGGACATCGACCTGCTGCTGTGGCGCCTGCGCGACCACCCGGACCTCGCGGCCTTCGTCGACCGCGCGATCGGCCCGCTGCGCGACCACGACCGCCGTTCGAAGCCGCCGCTCCTGCCGACACTGGAGACGTATCTGGCCCACGCGGGCCGGAAGGCGGAGACGGCCCGCGAGCTGCACCTCAACCGGCAGACCCTCTACAACCGCCTGGCCCGCATCGGCGAACTCCTCGGCACGGACCTGGACGACCCGCAGACGGTGCTCGCCCTGAGCCTGGCACTGCGGGCGCGGAGGTATGCGCCGTGACCGCCGCCGGCCCGGACTCTTCGCAGGCCGACGCTCGCTACGCCGTCAACGTCCCCGTCAACTCGTCGTAGACACTCAGGACTTGAGCGACCGTCTCGTCCTCCGTCGGCCAAGTGGCCACCTGGGCCTCGCCGAGCGCCCTGAGCTGATCCCGGCGCCCGGGGTCGGCGAGGATGCGTACGACCGCGTCCGCGAGGGCCTGCGCGTCGCCGGACGGGACGAGTTCCGCGGCGTCCCCGACCAGATCGGGCACGCCTCCCACCGCTGTCGCGACGAGCGGCACGCGCGCGTGGAGCGCCTCTTGGGCGAGGACGGAGCGTGCCTCCCAGGGGCTGGGCAACAGCGCGATGTCGGCGGCCGCGAGCAGCTCGGGTACGTCGTCGCGCCGGCCGAGGATGCGTACGGGCAGCCCTTCGTCCTCGATGCGCCGCTGCAGCGCACCCCGCAACGGCCCCTCTCCGGCGATGACCACGAGCGGTACGGGGTCGAGGTGACGCCACGCGCGCGTGGCGTCCAGCAGCGTCTCGTAGCCCCGGTGCCGTTCGAGGGCGCTGACGGCCATGAGCAACGGGCGGTCGATCGCGCCCAGTTCGGCGCGTGCCTTGTGCAGCGGCCGGTCGGCGTCGTCGTCCGCATCCGCCGAGGTCCCGGCCCGGCGCGGCCCGGGGAACGCGACGGCCGCGAGCCGTGCGTCACGCGCACCCCGGCGGCGGGCCCGGTCGACCAGGTCCGACGACGTGCCGAGCACGACCGATGCGGACCTGGCGACCCGTCGTTCGAGCAGGCGCAGAAGGTGGGCGCGCGCCCCCTCGGCATGCGTGCGCGTGTGCCAGGTGACGACGAGCGGGGTGCGGCGGCCGCTGAGGGCGAGGGCGGTCCGGACGGCCGCGTTCAGCCCGTGGGCATGCACCAGGTCGGCATCCGCGCAGGCCAGGCGGAGCGCAGCCACGGACGCCGGGTCGCTGCGGCGGGGTACGGGGATGTGGTGGGCGCCCACGTCCCGGAAGCCGAGCGTCCGCGCGACCTCGGTGGGCGCGCACACGGTGACCCGCACGCCCCGGGCGACGAGTCCTGCGGCCAGTGAGCGGACGTGGGCGCTGCTGCCCCCGCTGCCTCCGCCCAGCACCTGGACGGTGCGCAGCGGTGAGTGGCCGTGCGGTGTGTGGCTGCTCACTGTGGCCGGGCTCCCGGGGCGGCGTGGGGCGGTTGTGAAGGGTCGTACTGCCCGCGTGGCGGGGCGCGATCGGTTGACGTACAGCCTCAAGGATGCCAGCCCGTACGGACGTTCCGGCACCGACCGATAACCACCACCCTGTCGGAGCGGGCAACCCGCCGATATCAGATCACCCAATTGGGCGACGCGAGGCTCTCTTTGGTGTGAAAACCGAATCAACCTACTGCCGTCGGGACCCGCACCGCCTGTCGCGCAAGCTCGCTCACCTTGTCGCCGTACACCGCCGCCACGACCAGCCCGGCGGCGTGCGCCGCGAGGCCCGCGCGCCCGTTGCCCGCGACGATCGCTGCACCCAGCGCCGCGCCCAGTGCATGCGCACCGGCGTCGCCGACCATCGTCCGCTCGGCGACGTCGTCGGGGAGCACGGCGGCGGCCGCCCCGACGGACGCCGCTGACAGCACCCCGGCCGGCCCCTTCCGCAGCAGTCCGGGTGCGCCCAGGGCGAGCACCGCGGCAGTGGCTCTTCCCGGCCGTACGTCCACGAGGTTGACGAAGTGTGCGGTGCCGGCGATCACCACGCCCGCCAGGAGCCTGTCCAGGGGCCGCTCCTTGAGCAGCGCCCCGGCGGCGAGTCCGGCCGCCGAAATGCCGAACAGCTTGACCGCGCCGCTGGTCACCTCACCGTCGCGCAGCGCGGACAGATGCGCACGGAACCCGCGCCTCGGGTCACCGGCACCGGCGACGTCGTCGTACGCCCCGCACGCCCCGGCCGCCAGCACGGCCAACGCGGCGGCACCGCGCGCAGGGGCAGGCAGCGCGCCGACAGCGGCCCCCACGGCGACCGCGGGCCCGGCCCCGAGATGCACGGTGCGCCCGGCGTGGTTCGTACGCTCCCATCGCGAGGCACCCCCGGGCGAACGCCGCCGCAACTCCCCGTACACAGCGCGTGTGATGCCCGCGGCAAGCCCGAACGCGGCAGCCCTGCTGAACTTTCCGATCATGTCCGCCACCTTACGGAGGCCGGCGTGGCCACCTGACCGAAGGGCCGACTAGGCGTCCGCCCGCGCCGTGGCCAGCAGCTCCTCCGCATGCGCCCGTGCCGTCTCGGAGTCCTCCTGACCGGCCAGCATGCGCGAGAGTTCGCGGATACGCTCCTCGCCCTCCAGGACCTTGACCCCGGACCGGGTCACGGAACCGTCGTTCGTCTTCTCCACGAGCAGCTGGCGGTCGGCGAAAGCGGCCACCTGGGGCAGATGCGTGACGACGACGACCTGGGCGGACTTGGCGAGCTTGGCGAGCCGGCGGCCGATCTCGACCGCGGCCTTGCCGCCGACGCCCGCGTCGACCTCGTCGAAGAGGTATGTCGGCACGGGGTCGGTGCCCGCGAAGACCACCTCGACCGCGAGCATCACGCGCGACAGCTCACCGCCCGACGCGCCCTTGGCGATGGGCCGCGGCGGGGCGCCCGGGTGCGGGGCGAGCAGCAGTTCGACCTCGTCGACGCCCGTGGGCCCGTACGCGACGGTCCGCCCGCCCACCTCGACGCCGTCCGCGTCCTCGGCCACCTCGGTCTGCCGGATGTCGATCGTCACGCGCGCGTGCGGCATCGCAAGAGAGGCGAGCTCGGCGGTGACCGCCGCACCGAACCGCTCGGCGGCCTCAGCGCGGGCCTCCGTCAACGCCTCGGCAAGCCCCGCCAGTTCGTCACTCAAGGCGTTCCGCTCCGCCGTCAGTTCACCGATCCGCTCATCGTCACTGTCGAGTTCGGTGAGCCGGACGGCGCTCTGCTCGGCCCACGCGAGCACGGCGTCGATGTTCTCGCCGTACTTGCGGGTCAGCTGGTTGAGCGCGGCCCGCCGCTCCTCCACGGCGGCGAGCCGCAGCGGGTCGGCGTCAAGGTCGTCGGCGTACCCGGCGAGCTCGCCCGCCACATCGCCCAGCAGGATCCCGATCTCGCCGATCCGCTCGGCGAGCCCGGCGAGGGCGGGGTCGTGGGAGCGTACGGCCTCCAGCGCCCGGTGTGCGCCCGCGACGAGTGTCGTGGCGTCGACGCTCTCCGGGTCCTCGGGATTGCCCGCGAGCGCGGCGTGCGCGGCCGTGGCGGCGGAAGCGAGGGCCTCCGCGTGGCCCAGCCGCTCGGCCTCGGCGGCGAGCTCCGCGTCCTCGCCCGCGCGCGGCTCGACGGCCGCGATCTCGTCGAGGCCGAAGCGCAGCATGTCGGCTTCCTGAGCACGCTCGCGCGCGCGCGTGGTGATCTCGTCGAGCTCCACGGCGACGGCACGCAGCCGACGGTACGCCGCCGTGTACTTGGCGAGCGGCACGGCGACCGCATCGCCTGCGTACCGGTCGAGCGCCTGCCGCTGCCGGGACAGCTTGAGCAGTCCCTGCTGATCGGTCTGGCCGTGCACGGCCACGAGCTCGTCGGCTAGCTCGGCCAGCACCCCCACAGGCACGGACCGCCCGCCCAGATGCGCCCGCGACCGCCCCTCCGCGGAGACGGTACGGCTGATCAGCAGCGCACCCTCGTCAAGCTCGGCCCCCGCCTCCTCCGCGCGTACGAGAGCGGACGATTCCGCGGGTACGGTGATCCGCCCCTCGACGACCGCCGACTTCGCGCCGATCCGCACGAGCGCCGGGTCGGCGCGCCCGCCCAGCAGCAGGCCGAGGCTGGTAACCACCATCGTCTTGCCCGCACCGGTCTCGCCCGTCACGGCGGTGAAACCGGGCGACAGCTCGACGACAGCGTCGTCGATGACTCCGAGCGACCGTATCCGCATCTCCTCCAACACGGACAAGACCATACGAGGTCAGCCCCCACCTGTGCGACGGCACCTGCCCCACTCCCGAGAACCCGCAGGTAGCAAAGCCCCATATCACCCGCTGGGGGAGGGTGAGCACAACCCACGACGGCGGGCGCCTTGAGGCCGTACAGCACGCTGCGAAGCACTGCCTCCAGCGCCCCCGCAGGGGACTAGTGCGGCGCCCCGCGCCACCCCGAAACCGGCAGCGCAAACTTCGCGACCAACCGGTCCGTGAAGGAGGCGTGGTGGAGCCGAGCCAGCCTCACAGGAACGGCGCCGCGGCTCACCACAACCCGCGCCCCCGGCGGAAGTTCGAGCGTGCGCCGCCCGTCACACCACAGCACCCCGTGCGGCGTGTGCGGCTGCACCTCGACCGCGAGCACCGAATCCGGCGAGGTCACCAACGGCTTCGCGAACAGCGCATGCGCACTGATCGGCACCATCAGCAGCGCCTCCACCTCCGGCCACACCACGGGCCCACCGGCCGAGAACGCGTACGCCGTCGACCCGGTGGGCGTCGCGCACACGATGCCGTCGCAGCCGAACGCGGTCACCGGCCGCCCGTCGATCTCGAGGACGACCTCGAGCATGCGCTCCGCCGACATCTTCTGCACGGCGGCCTCGTTGAGCGCCCAGTCGGTGTGCACGATGTCGCCGTCGCTGTGCACGACGACGTCGACCGTCATGCGCTCCTCGACCTCGTACTCCTTCGTCACCACCCGGTCGACGACCTTCTCCAGGTCGTCCCGCTCGGCCTCCGCGAGAAAGCCGACACGCCCGAGGTTGACGCCGAGCATCGGCACGCCGGATGCCCGGGCGAACTCGGCGCCGCGCAGCAGCGTCCCGTCGCCGCCGAGCACGATCAGCAACTCGCAGCCGTCGAGTGCCTCGGGCGTGGCCTCCGGCACCAGCTCGACGGAGGACGGCAGAGGCAGGTCGACGGCCTCCGACTCCAGCACCCGCACGCCCAGGCCGCAGCGCTGCAGCCCCTTCACGACGAGTTCGGCGCTGCGGATGGCCGCGGGCCGCCCCGTGTGGGCGAGCAGGAACACCGTACGTCCGGTCTCAATCACCGCGGCCCCTCCGCCACTGCTCGGTCGACATCGGCCGGGTCGAGGTCGGGCGCCCCGGCGCGCAGCCACAGAAAGTACTCGACGTTCCCCGAGGGACCCGGCAGCGGGCTCGCCGTGACGCCCCGCACTCCGAGCCCCAGCTTGGCAGCCTGCCGCGCCACCCCGATTACCGCCTCGGCCCGCAGCTCGAGGCTGCGTACGACGCCTCCGCTGCCCAGCCGCTCCTTGCCGACCTCGAACTGCGGCTTGACCATCAGCACCAGGTCCGCGTCGGGCGCGGCGCACCGCACCAGCGCGGGCAGCACCAGGCCGAGCGGGATGAAGGACAGATCACCGACCACCAGATCCACGGGCTCTCCATCGATTGCGTCCAGCGTCAACTCGCGTACGTTCGTACGGTCCTTGACGATGACGCGTTCATCGCTCTGGAGTGACCAGGCCAGTTGTCCGTAGCCGACGTCGACGGCGACGACCTGCGCCGCCCCGGCCCGGAGCAGGACGTCCGTGAAGCCGCCCGTCGACGCACCGGCGTCGAGTGCGCGCCGCCCCTCGACCTGCAGGCCGAGCGGCACGAAGGCCTTCAGCGCGCCCGCGAGCTTGTGGCCGCCGCGCGAGACGTAGTCGGGGTCGCTGTCGTCCTTCGCGACGACGATGGCCGCGGCGGTCTCCACCTGCGTGGCCGGCTTGGTCGCGGTGTTGCCGCCGACCGTCACGCGCCCGTCGGCGATCAGCTGGCTCGCGTGCTCGCGCGAGCGGGCGAGCTTGCGGCGGACCAGCTCGGCGTCGAGGCGGCGGCGTGCGACTCCTGCCACGTTCGGTTCAGCTCCTGTTTCCGTAGGAATTTCCGTACGACGTCGGGGGTCCCGGCGGCCCCGAGGATCCGCGCGGCCTCTGTGGACCGGGCGGCCCAGGGGGGCCCGGGCGTGCGTCGAGCGCGGTCAGCGCGTCGCGCAGCCCGCGATGTACATCCTCGTACACCTCGAGGTGCCCGTCCGTGGCGAGGTGGTCGGCGTCGGCCAGCCGCTCCAGCTGCGCGTCGACGTCGGCGTTGCCGGTGGGGGTGCGGGACACTCCGAGGGGGGCGGGATCGGCCGGCTCGTAGGCCTCCGTGCCCTCAGCAAGGCTCGCCTCAGCCTCATCAGCCTCATGCGTCACATGGGCACCGGGCCCGACCGCCTCCTGGGGCTCGCTGGCCTCTCTGGGCTCGTACACCCCGGGCCCCGGCACTGAGTCGTTCATGCCCTGACGCTACCGCGAAGCCCTGGGGTACCGTCGATCGCGATGGCCACGAATGAGGAGTGCCTCAGCGCGCTCGAGAAGCTCTCCGACAGCATGGCGGGTGCCGACGGTGCCGTACGCAAGGCTGCGGAGCTGGATCGCTCGCTGAGCTGCCATATCACCGACCTCGACATCACCTTCACCGGCCGCCTCAAGGGCGGCCGGATCGAGGTGCTGGACACGCTGCAGGGCCCTCCGCCAGAGAAGGCCCAGATCCGGCTCGCCATGACCGGCGACGACCTGGTCGCCCTCGTCAACGGCGAGCTCAACTTCGCGAAGGCCTGGGGTACGGGCAGGGTGAGGCTGGAGGCAGGGCTGTTCGACCTGTTCCGTCTCAGGAGCCTGCTGTAACCGCACCGCTGCCGGCCGCAGCCGCGCGCCGCTTCCGCGCCGCCGGCACCACCAGCGGCGTACCGGTCTCTGGGTCGTCGATGACCTGGCACCGCATCCCGAACACCTGCTCGACGAGCTCCGCCGTCACGATGTCGGACGGCGCGCCCTCCGCGATGACCTCGCCGCCGCGCAGGGCGATCAGGTGGGTGGCATACCGGGCCGCGTGGTTGAGGTCGTGCAGCACGGCGACCAGCGTCCGGCCCTGCTCCTCGTGGAGTTCGGCGCAGAGGTCGAGTACGTCGATCTGGTGCTGGATGTCCAGGTATGTCGTCGGCTCGTCCAGGAGCAGCAGTGGCGTCTGCTGGGCGAGGGCCATGGCGATCCAGACGCGCTGCCGCTGACCGCCGGACAGTTCGTCGACATAGCGGTCCGCCAGATCGGCGACGCCCGTCGACTCCATCGACTCACGCACGATCCGCTCGTCGTCGGACGACCACTGACGCAGCAGGCCCTGATGCGGGTAGCGCCCGCGCGCCACCAGGTCGCCGACCGTGATCCCGTCCGGCGCGATCGACGACTGCGGCAGCAGACCGAGCGTACGGGCCACCTTCTTCGCGGGCATCGACTGGATGACCTGCCCGTCGAGCAGCACCTGGCCGTGCGCCGGCTTGAGCATCCGTGACAGCGCCCGCAGCAGCGTGGACTTGCCGCACGCGTTCGGCCCCATGATCACGGTGAACGAGTTGTCGGGTATCTCGACCGACAGCTTCTCCGCGATGACGCGCTGGTCGTAGCCGAGGGTGACGTCGTCGGCGATGAGCCGGTTCACTGAGGCACTCCTAAAGGTGGTCTTCAAGTCGGTGGGCCGGGGTGCCGACTGCCCGGCTGACTTCCCGGACGGCGCGCTCGTCATATCCGCCCCGCCTTCATATCCGCCCCGCCTTCCGCTCCGTGACGAGCAGCCACAGCAGATAGACACCGCCGAGCACACCTGTCACCACGCCGACGGGCAGCTGGTCCGCGCCGAAGGCGCGCTGCGATGCCCAGTCCGCGACGATCAGCAGGGCGGCGCCCATGCACATCGCGGGCACCAGGTTGGGTCCTGGCGAGCGCGTGAGCCGCCTGGCGAGCTGCGGCGCGGTGAGCGCGACGAAGCTGACAGGTCCCGCGGCAGCGGTCGCGGCCGCGGTGAGCAGCACCGCGGCCAGCATGAGCACCATGCGCGTACGTTCGACGCGCACCCCGAGCGCGTACGCGACGTCGTCGCCCATCTCCAGCATGCGCAGCGGCCGCGCGTTGGCGAGGACGAGCGGTACGAGGACGGCGCACAGGCCGAGCAGCGGCCAGACCTGTTCCCAGCCACGGCCGTTGAGCGAGCCGGTCATCCATACGATGGCCCGGGCCGCGTCGACGAGGTCGGCCTTCGTGAGCAGATAGCCGTTGACGGCCGTGACGACGGCGGACACGCCGATGCCGACCAGGACCAGCCGGTAGCCGTGCACGCCCCGCTTCCAGGCGAGCACATAGATGGCGAGACCCGTCACGAGACCGCCGACGAGCGATCCCCCGGCGACCTGGAGCGCGCTGCCCTTGAACAGGACGATCATGATGAGCGCACCCGCCGTCGACCCCTGTCCGAGGCCGAGCACGTCCGGACTGCCCAGCGGATTGCGGGAGATGGACTGGAACAGCGCCCCGCCGAGCCCGAGCGCGGCACCCACGAGCAGCCCGACGAAGACGCGCGGCAGCCGCAGCTCGTTGACGATGAACTCCTGTCCGGGGTCGCCGTTCCCCATGAGCGTACGGATCACATCGGCGGCCGGTATGGGGAAGTCACCGGTGCCGATGAGCACGACGCTCGCCACGAGCGCGGCCACGATCAGCAGCACGACGACCGTGAGCGCCCGGACGTCCAGTCGGACGGAGAGCCCGCGGGAGCGAACAGCCCGGATGCGCAGCGGCTGCGCGCTGCCTGCCGCCGCGTTCTGGCCTTGTGTGGACTTCACAGCTGCGCCGTCCTCCGCCGTCGTACGAGATAGATGAAGACCGGGCCGCCGATGACCGCGGTGACGATGCCGACCTGGAGCTCGGCGGGGCGTGCGACGATCCTGCCGATCACGTCGGCGCCGAGCAGCAGCACGGGCGAGAGGACGGCCGCGTACGGCAGGATCCAGCGCAGGTCGGGCCCGGTGAAGGAGCGCACGACGTGCGGCACCATCAGGCCGACGAACGCGATCGGGCCACAGGCGGCGGTCGCGGCCCCGCACAGCAGCGTGGCGGCGACCATGGACAGCGCGCGGGTGCGGGTCAGGTGCGCGCCCAGCGCACGCGCGGTGTCATCGCCCATGGCCACGGCGTTGAGCGGCCGGGCGAGGCCCAGCGCGAGCACCGTGCCCACGGCGAGGAACGGCAGGACCTGCGTGATGGTCGTGTTGGTCGCCGAGGCCAGTGAACCGACCGTCCAGAAGCGCATCTTGCCCAGCGCCGCATTGTCCATGATCATGACGGCCTGCAGATAGCCGCTGAGCGCCGCGGTGAGCGCGGTGCCGGCGAGCGCGAGCCGCACGGGCGTGGCGCCGCGGCTGCCGCCCAGCGAGTAGACCAGTACGCCGACGATCGCGGCCCCGGCGAAGGCGAACCACACATACCCGCTCAGTGAGGTGACGCCGAAGAAGGTGATGGCGGTGACGACGGCGGCCGAGGCCCCCGCATTGATGCCAAGCAGCCCGGGATCGGCCAGCGGGTTACGGGTGAGCGCCTGGAGGACGGCCCCGGCCAGTCCGAGCGCCGCCCCGACGAGCAGGCCCAGCACCGTACGCGAGAGCCGCTCGCGGACGACGACATCGCTGTATGTCCCCGAGTCCTGGAACAGCCCGTGCCACACCTGGTCCACGGGAAGGTGTTTGGCGCCGATCGCGATGCTCGCCACGGCGACGGCGAGCAGCACACCGAGCGAGACGAGAAGCCCGGCGGCGCGTATCGCCCGGCGGCTGGGGGGCGCGGGGGCGGTCTCCGCGCGCTGTTCGGGAGGACTGTCGACCAACACCCGGTTAGGTTAGCCTACCCTGCTATCCCCGCTCGATCCTCCGTCCTCTCCCAACTCACCTCTCTCGGCTCAGCCTCTGGAATCGCACGTTCTCAAAGAGCGGCTTTCAGAGCCCCAGCCGTGCGAGCGCCTTCTCCCCGTCCAGCCGGCAGGCCCCGTCCCCGGCCACCGTCCAGGCCGCCGCGCACAGCGCCCGCAGCCCGTCGACCGTCTCACCGCCGCCGTCAAGCTCCAGCCGCTCCTCCCCCGCCGTCGCCGTCCAGCCGCCGCAGCGGAACCTTCCACCGTCCGCGACGACCTCCGGCTGCCCGGTGAGCAGCCCCCGCAGATCGGCGTCGACATACGTCGGCCGGTGCTCCGGCACAGCGGCCAGCAGCTGGGCCCCGTCCGTCACGCCGGTCAGGACGAGCAGCGAGTCCACGCCGCCGTTGAACGCGCCCTCGATGTCCGTGTCCAGCCGGTCGCCCACGACCAGCGGCCGCTCGGCCCCCGTCCGCAGGATCGTCTCCCGGTGCATGGGAGGCAGCGGCTTGCCGGCCACCTGGGGCTCCGCGCCCGTGGCGATCCGTACGACCTCCACCGCCGCTCCGTTGCCCGGCGCGATGCCCCGCGCGCTCGGGATGGTCAGATCGGTGTTGGACGCGAACCACGGCACCCCGCGCGCGATCGCGTAGCAAGCCTCCGCGAACCGTCCCCAGGGCAGCTCCGGCCCGCCGTACCCCTGCACGACCGCCACCGGACCGTCGTCCGCGGACTCCACCGGCTCAAGACCCCGCTCCCGGAGCGCGACCCGCAGCCCGTCCCCGCCGACCACCAACACGCGCGCGCCCTGAGGAACCTGATCGCTGATGAGCCGGGCCACGGCCTGCGCCGAGGTGATGACGTCCGAAGCCGCCGTCGGAATCCCGAGCTCCGTGAGATGCGCGGCCACGTCGTCCGGCGTACGCAGCGCGTTGTTGGTCACGTACGCCAGATGCATCCCGCCGTCACGCGCACGGCCGAGCGACTCCACCGCGTGCACGATCGCGTGCCCGCCCGCGTACACCACGCCGTCCAGGTCTAGCAGCGCCGTGTCGTACGCCTCGCTCAGCGCCCGCGCGCTACTCTCGGGCCGCGTCCTGGGGGTCGGGACGGTCTGGCTCATTACGCATCGCTCCTCGTTCGGTCCCACTCCCCCGATCATCCCGCACGACACTGACACACATACGATGCAGCAATGAACATTGCAGGCCCCGCGGCAGTTTCTGGGGCGGGCGGCCTCGACCTGATCCCGTTCCGGGGCGTGCGCTACGTCCCCGAGCGGGTCGGCAGCCTCGCCGCCGTGACCTCACCGCCGTACGACGTGGTCGTACGGCCCGACGGCCTGCACCACCTCGAGTCCGCCGACCCGCACAACATCGTCCGGCTGATCCTCCCCCAGAACGGCCCGGAGACCCGCAACGAGCAGGCCGCGGACACCCTTGCCCACTGGCTGTCGGAGGGCATCCTGGCCCCCGATCCCGAGCCCGGCCTCTACGTCTACGAGCAGCGCAGCGGCGACATGCTGCAGCGCGGCGTCATCGGCGCTCTGCGCCTGACGGAGGCGGCGGAAGGCATCGTCCTCCCGCACGAGGAGGTCATGCCGCACATCGTCGCGGACCGCGCGGCCCTGATGCGCGCGACGGCCGCCAATCTGGAGCCGCTGCTGCTGACGTACCGCGGCAACGGCACCACCGGCGAGGGCGCGAACGCCGTCCGAGGGAACGCCGTCGGAGCGAACGCCGTCGGAGCGAACGGCGGCACCTCCGCCGTCGTCGAGCGGACCGTCCAGCGCCCGCCGCTGCTCGCCACGACCACCGAGGACGGCTTCAGCCACCGCCTGTGGGCCGTGACCGACCCGGCCGACGTGGACGAGATCCGGTCGGATCTGGCTCACCACCAGGCCGTGATCGCGGACGGCCACCACCGCTGGGCGACGTACCTGCGTCTGCGCGCCGAGCACCCGTCGCCCGGCCCCTGGGACTTCGGCCTGGTCCTCCTTGTGGACACGGCGCGCTATCCGCTGCGCGTGAGGGCGATCCACCGCCTCCTGCACCGCCTGCCGCTCTCCGAAGCCCTCGCGGCTCTCAAGGCGCACTCGGGCTCTGCCCGCGTGCGTACGGTCGAGGGCCCTTTGCCACACGCACTGGATGCCCTGGCCGAGGCCACGAGCGAGGGAAACGCGTACCTGCTGGCAGGCGAGGGTACGGCGCTGACGGCAGGTGGCGGGAGCGGCCGCTTCCACCTCGTCGACCGCCTGTCTGCCGAGCTCATCGATGCGACGGTCTCTCGCGACCGCCCCGAAGCGTGGCGCGCACTCGACGCGACGGTCCTGCACGCCACCCTGCTCGACCACATCTGGCAGATCCCGGACACCCCGGAACACATCGCGTACATACACGACACGGCAGCCACGATCGCCAAGGCGGAACGCGACGGCGGAACAGCCGTCCTGATGCATCCGGTCCGCGAGGACGTCGTACGCGACCTTGCCCATCAGGGTGTCACCATGCCGCGCAAGTCCACGTCCTTCGGACCGAAACCGGCGACGGGGCTGGTGCTGCGCAGCTTGGCGCACTGACCAGCTCTGACCAGCTCACACGACTGAAGCGAAACAGCGCGAAGGGCGGGACCCTTACCGGATCCCGCCCTTACGTGTTGCTACGCGCCGCTCCGTCAGGCCTGTTCGCCCTTGGACTCCTCGCCCTCGGAGTCGGCATCCGGGCTCTCCGCCGTCTTCACCGTCTTCTCGTCGGCCTCGTCAGCCGCCGACTCGGGCGAGATCTCAGGCGTCGGCTCGGGCGCGGAGTCGCCCCGGGACTCGTCCGAGCCACCCTCGCGCTCGTACTCGTCCTCGCCCTCGTCAAGAGCGTCGACGAACTCGACACCATCCAGCTCGGCGAGCCGGTCGGAGGCGTCCGTGCTGCCGTCCTTGTCGGACTCGACGGCCTTCGCGAACCACTCGCGTGCCTCGGACTCCCGGCCGGCCGCGAGCAGCGCATCGGCGTACGCGTAGCGCAGACGCGCGGTCCAGGGCTGCACGGAGTTGGAGGCCAGCTCAGGGCTCTGCAGCGTGACGATGGCCGCGTCGAGCTGCCCCATGTCGCGCCGGGCACCGGCTGCCACGAGCCGCATCTCGACCTGGCCCGCCTTGTCCAGCTTGTGCACCTCGGGTGCGCCGGCCATGTCGAGCGCCTTCTCGGGCCGCCCGAGACCGCGCTCGCAGTCGGCCATCACAGGCCAGAGCTCCACGTGCCCGGTCATCCTGCGCGCGGCCCGGAACTCGGCGAGCGCCTCGCTGTACTTCTGGCTCGCGTACGCAGCGAAGCCGGCGGCCTCGCGTACGGCGGCGACGCGCGAGGCGAGCCGCAGCGCGACCTTCGAGTACGCGTAGGCGCCCTCGGGGTCCTCATCGATGAGCCGGGCCACCATCACCAGGTTCCTTGCGACGTCGTCGGCAAGCGTCTTCGGCAGGCTCTGCAGCTCCTGCCGTACGTCCTTGTCGATCTCCTCGCCCGTGACGTCCTCGGGGATCGGCAGCCGCTTGATGGGCTCGCGGTCGCGGTCCCTGTCGCGGTCCCGGCCGCGATCGTCACGGCCGCGCTCGTCACCGAACCGGCCGCCGCCGCGCCTGTCGTCCCTGCGGTCGTCGCGCCCGCGGAAGCCACCGGGGCGGCCCCTGCTGTCGTCCCGACGCGGCCCGCGCCCGCGATCGTCACGTCCGCGGTCGTCACGACCACGTTCGTCGCGGCCACGTTCGTCGCGGCCGCGGTAACCGCCTCCGCGGCTGTCGTCGCGGCGGAACCCACCACGATCTCCGCGTTCACCTCGATCACCGCGCCCGCCGTCACGGCGGTCATCGCGGCGGTCACCACGGCGATCGTCGTAGCGATCGTCACGACGGAAGCCGCCGCGGTCGTCATCGCGCCGGAAACCGCCGCGCTCGCCACGGTCGTCACGACGGAAGCCACCGCGGTCGTCATCGCGCCGGAAACCGCCGCGCTCGCCACGGTCGTCACGACGGAAGCCACCGCGGTCGCCGTCGCGCCGGTCATCACGGCGGAGACCTCCACGGTCACCGCGGTCGCCCTCACGCCGATCGTCCCGCCGATCGTCACGGCGGAATCCACCACGGTCGGGGCGGTAGCCCTCACGGCGGTCGTCCCGCCGGTCATCGCGACGGAAGCCCTGACGGTCGCCGTCCCTGCGGAAGCCGCCGTCACGGTCGTCACGACGGTCCTCACGACGCGGCCCACCGGACCGGTCGTCACGACGGTCCTCACGACGCGGCCCACCGGACCGGTCGTCACGACGGAACGCGGGTCGTCCACCACGGTCGTCGCGTCCGCGGTAACCGCCTCCGCGGCTGTCGTCGCGGCGGAACCCACCACGATCTCCGCGTTCACCTCGGTCGCCGCGCTCGCCGTCACGCCGATCATCGCGGCGGTCATCACGACGGAAACCACCGCGGTCATCATCGCGTCGGAACCCGCCGCGTCGATCGTCCCTACGGTCATCGCGGCGATCATCACGGCGGTCGTCACGACGGAAACCGCCACGGTCACCGCGGTCACCCTCACGCCGGTCGTCACGGCGATCGCCCCTGCGGTCGTCGCTGCGCTCGCCGAAGCGCCGGCCGCCACGCTCGCGGTCGTCACGGCGACCGTAGCCCCCACGGTCGCCGTAGCCACCGCGATCACCGTCGCGGCGCTCCCCGCCGCGGTATCCGCCGCGGTCACCACTGTCCCGGCGGCGCTGGTCGCGCTCCGGTCGATCGTCGGGAGAGTTGGTGGACATCGGTGGCTCCTGTCTGCGGTACCGCATTCATTCTTGCGCAACCGAGTACTCAGCGCGCGCTTGAGAAAAACAAAAAAGGACCTCTGGTCCCAGCATGAACGCTGGGACCAGAGGTCCTCCAAAGATTGTTCGGCGGCGTCCTACTCTCCCACAGGGTCCCCCCTGCAGTACCATCGGCGCTGAAAGGCTTAGCTTCCGGGTTCGGAATGTAACCGGGCGTTTCCCTTACGCTATGACCACCGAAACCCTTTCAGATACCCCGCAATGAAACGGGGTCTTGAACAGGGCAGCGAACAAGCACACTCTTCAATTAAGTAGTGAAACTGTTCAGCCAGCACAACCTGTTCGTTGTCTGGGAACAACACAGTGGACGCGAGCAACTGAGGACAAGCCCTCGGCCTATTAGTACCAGTCAACTCCACCCATTACTGGGCTTCCATATCTGGCCTATCAA